>NZ_JBFUAC010000007.1:0-275464 GCF_056406475.1 Massilia sp. P1_C10 | reverse complement strand
GCCATGACAATGCAGTGATGGAGAACTTCTTTGGCATCCTCAAAAGCGAGATGTTTCATCGAACGAAATTCAGCAGCGTCGACCAGTTACAGCTCGCGATCACAAGCTACATCGAATACTATAATTGCAAGCGCATTAAATCGAGGCTGAAGGGCCTGAGTCCTGTGAAGTACAGGATTCGGTACGCGATCAGCTAGTTATCCTCGCTGTCCAACATTTGGGTGGCACTTCAGACCTGACCCCGCCTTTGACGCAAGTGCGTCCGCATACCGGTCCCCAGGTACGACAGGCTAGTGAGGCGCGTCCGGTTTCAGGTGCTTCAGCACGTACTGCGTCATGCTGTCCGCCAGCTCGTGCTCGCCCAGGAACACCTTGCCGGCGTGCTCGCTGCGCAGCAAATCCGCCTCGCCTTCGCTGTGGCTGCGCACGACGATCCCGATCGACGGATTGAGCGCGCGCGCCGTCTCGATCATCGCCCGCACCCGGAACGTGTCCGGCGTCGCCACCACCATCATCGCCGCGCGCGCGATGTGCGCCTGGATCAGCACCGCCGGCTCGCCGGCATCGCCCGCCACCGCCGGCACGCCTTGCTTGCGCAGCTCCTCGACCATCTCGCGGTTCTGCTCCGCGACAACGTAATGCACCCCGCGCTCGGCCAGGTCGCGCGCGATGCGCTTGCCGACGCGGCCATATCCGACCAGCACCACCTGCCCGCTCAATTTCGCGTGGTCGGTCGACACCGGCAGCAGCGCCAGCGGATCTTCGCTGCGCTCCATTCGGCGCGCCAGCTCCGACTTCGAGCGGATCCACTTCTGCAGCGGTTCGACCGCCTTGAACAGCAGCGGGTTGACCGCGATCGAGATGATGGCGCCGGCCAGGATCAGGCTCTGGCCCTCGGCCGGCATCAGCTTCAGTTGCATGCCCATGCCGGCCAGGATGAACGAAAACTCGCCGATCTGCGCGAGGCTGGCCGACACCGTCAGCGCGGTGTTCAGCGGATAGCGCAGCAGCAGCACCAGCACGAATGCGGCGATCGACTTGCCGAAGATGATGACGCCGACCACCGCCAGCACCTTCATCGGGCTTTGCACGATCACCATCGGGTCGAACAGCATCCCGACCGAGACGAAGAACAGCACCGAGAACGCATCGCGCAGCGGCAGCGATTCCTCGGCGGCGCGGTGGCTCAGCTCCGATTCGCGCAGCACCATGCCGGCGAAGAAGGCGCCCAGCGCGAACGACACGCCGAAAATCTCGGACGAGCCGTAGGCGATGCCGACGGCGGCGGCGATCACGCACAGAGTGAACATCTCGCGCGAGCCGGTCTTGGCGACGCGCCACAGCAGCCAGGGGAAAAGCTTGCGGCCGACGATCAGCATGAAGGCGACGAAGGCGGCGACCTGGCCGAAGGTGATGGCCAGCGTCTGCCATAGGGGACGGGTGCTGTCGGCGCCGACGCCGCCGAGCGGGCCCGCGATCGCCGGCAGCAGCACCAGCACCAGCACCGTGACCAGGTCTTCGACCACCAGCCAGCCGACCGCGATGCGGCCGTTGAGCGAATCGAGGATGCCGCGGTCTTCCAGCGCGCGCAGCAGCACCACTGTGCTGGCCACCGACAGCGCGATGCCGAACACCAGCCCGCCGCCCAGGCTCCAGCCCCACCAGCGCGCCAGGCTGATGCCCATCAAGGTGGCGACGACAATCTGCAGGACCGCTCCCGGCAGCGCGATCTTGCGCACGTCCATCAGGTCCTTGATCGAGAAATGCAGGCCGACGCCGAACATCAGCAGCATCACGCCGATTTCGGCGAGCTGGCCGGACAGCGCGACGTCGGCCACGAAGCCGGGCGTGGCGGGACCGATCAGGATGCCGGCGGCCAGATAGCCGACCAGTGCCGGCAGGCGCAGGCGCAAGGCCAGCATGCCGAACAGGAGTCCAAAGCCGAGGGCGGCCGCAAAGGTGGTGATCAGGCTGAGGTTGTGGTGCATCTGCGCGGGGTTCCTCCAGAGAAAGATTGTTGACTACTCAAGTAATTTTACAGGCGATTACTTCACTGCGTGCACCTTGGCTATAATTCAACATTCCAAAAATCAATAAGACCGCCATGGCAGACCAGGAAATCGCGAAACATACCAAGCAGATGTGGGGCATCATGAACGCAGGCGAGCACGGCGCGTGGCACAAGGCGCGCGAGATGCTTCTGGAAATCTTCATCATCGTGTTCGCGGTCAGCATCAGCATCTGGTTCCATTCCATCGCCGAGCACCGCCACGAACAGGCCAAGGTGAAGAGCTTCCTGCTCGGGCTGAAGCGCGACATCCAGGCCGACAACGACCAGATCGACGGCGTGCTGGCCTTTCACCACGCGTCCGACACGCGCTACGCCTACCTCGCTTCGCTCGATCCCAACCAAGCGCCCGACCGCGACAAGTTCAACGCCGCCTACGCCTTGTTGAACTCGAACAACTTCCTCGTCCCGCGGCTGGCCCGCTACGAGGGCTTCAAGTCTAGCGGCAAGCTGATCAACGTCGAGGACGAAGCGCTGCTGGAGAAAATCGTCACTTACTATGAATATTCGATTCCGAAGGCGCACATGTCCTGGGGCGGCTGGAGCGGCAACCACCGCGCACTGCAGGCATACACGGAAGATAAACTCGGCGAAGACGACAGCCTGAGCGCGCGCTACAAGGCGATCACTTCGCCCAAGGGCAAGCGGCTGGCCGAACGGATGGTGACGTTCCCCCAGTTGTACGAACGCCACGAGGGCCTGCTCAAGGCTGGCAAGGAAATCATCGCGGACATCGACAGGATGTATCCCTGACCGCAAGGTGGGGACAGGTCCGCGGGACCAGTCCCCACAATTCGATTTTCCACACAACGCTTGACAATGCTGCGCCGCGTCACGTACATTGGATCCATGCCTTCCACTTTGCACCTGCTAATTTCCCTACCGCTAGCGACCCTGTCGCTACTAGCTGCACGCGCCTGAAAACCGCAGTGCGCCGCCCGGCTCTCCGCCGGCGATGTTGTAAAACCCCAGGAAAGTTTCAGATGTGCCCTAGCCTCCACTTCGCAACGTTCGCAGTCCGCTCTCAGCCAGCCCTGGCCTGCGGTTCGCGCGCGCTCGCCCTGCTACTGCTACTGCTACCGATCGGTTGCCTGGCCTAGCGTAACGTGGCCGCCCGGCAGCCTCTCCGCCACAGCGTCCACCCAATTACGTTTTCAGGAGCAGCACCATGATGATTCAGAACCCGGCAGCCAAATACCGTCCCTTCCCCGCAGTGAACCTCGTCGACCGCACCTGGCCGAACAAGACCATCACGCAGCCGCCGATCTGGATGAGCACCGATCTGCGCGACGGCAACCAGGCGCTGATCGAGCCGATGAGCCCCGAGAAAAAGCTGCGCTTCTTCGAGATGCTGGTGAAGATCGGCCTGAAGGAAATCGAAGTCGGCTTTCCGTCCGCCTCGCAGACCGACTTCGATTTCGTGCGCAAGCTGATCGACGAAGACCGCATCCCGGACGACGTGACCATCATCGTGCTGACCCAGTCGCGCGACGAACTGATTCGCCGCACGGTGGAATCGGCGGCCGGCGCGAAGCGCGCCATCGTCCACCTCTACAACTCGGTGGCGCCGGTATTCCGCAAGGTCGTCTTCAACATGACGCGCGAAGAGATCACCCAGATCGCCGTCACCGGCACGCAGCTGGTGAAGGACCTGGTCGCGCAGCATCCGCAGACCGAATGGGGCTTCGAGTATTCGCCGGAGTCGTTCTCCACTACCGAGCTCGATTTTTCGCGCGACATCTGCAACGCGGTCAGCGCCGTGTGGCAGCCGACGCCGGCGCGCAAGATGATCTTCAACCTGCCGTCGACGGTCGAATGCAGCACCCCGAACGTGTACGCGGACCAGATCGAATGGATGTCGCGCAACCTCGCGCGGCGCGAATCGATCATCATCAGCGTCCACCCGCACAACGACCGCGGCACCGCGATCGCCTCGGCCGAACTGGCGGTGATGGCCGGCGCCGACCGCGTCGAAGGCTGCCTGTTCGGCAATGGCGAACGCACCGGCAACGTCGACCTGGTCACCCTCGCGATGAACCTCTACACGCAGGGCGTGCACCCGGGCCTCGACTTCTCCGACATCGACGCCGTGCGCCAGGTAGTCGAGGAATGCAACCAGCTGCCGGTCCATCCGCGCCACCCGTATGCCGGCGACCTGGTATTCACCGCGTTCTCCGGTTCGCACCAGGACGCGATCAAGAAGGGCTTCGCGCAGCAGAAGCCGGACGCGATCTGGGAGGTGCCGTATTTGCCGATCGACCCGGCCGACCTTGGCCGCAGCTACGACGCGGTGATCCGCGTGAACAGCCAGTCCGGCAAGGGCGGCATGGCGTATTTGCTCGAACAGGAGTTCGGCGTGCAGCTGCCGCGCCGCTTGCAGATCGAGTTTTCGCGCGCCGTGCAGAAAGTGGCCGACGCCAGCGGTCGTGAGATCGCCGCGGCCGAAATCCACGAGATCTTCTGCCGCGAGTATTTCGACCAGGTGACGCCGTATGCGTATGGCGCGCACAAGATGGTGGAGGACAGCAGCAGCGACGAGCCGGTGCAGATCGACATCGCGCTCACGCACCGCCAGGCCAGCATGGCGCTGCAGGGCGGCGGCAACGGACCGATCGACGCCTTCGTCAACGCGCTCGGCCTCGACATCAAGCTGATGGACTATCACGAGCACTCGATGGGCTCGGGCGCGAATGCGCGTGCGGCGTGCTACGTCGAGCTGCGGCTGGCGAACGGTCCGACCATGTTCGGCGCGGGCATCGACAGCAACATCGTCACCGCCTCGTTCAAGGCGGTGCTGAGCGCGGTGAACCGCCAGCTTGCGGTGATCGACAGCCAGGTGGAGGCCGAAGCGTAAGCAAGGAAGATAGGGTCAGGTCCGCGGGACCTGACCCCGAATTTGCGACCGCCTTCTCTGTTTACCGCAACGCCGCGCAGTCCACAGATTTCATCGCACGCGTCACTGTGACAGTCCCCGACGCCGCCAGCTGGTCGAACGCGATCTGCTCCAGCGCCCGGATCTGATCCGGCATCACGCCAAGCTCGATGCCCGCGCATTCATTCGCCCCCAGCGAGCGCGGATCGACGCCGGTCACGCCGCCGAAGATCGTCAGCGCCTCAAGGTAGTAGCCGTAAATACTCCCGTGATAATGATCGTCGCCCCACAGGTCGACCTTGCCCGCGTCGATGCCGTCATACGGATTCGCATCGGCGAAACCAACCTTGATCGCCCTGCTCCACGCTTCGCCCACCGGAATGACGCTCGCGCCACGCACGCCGCCGGCCGCCTTGTCGTACGCCGCCCGCACATCGTTCGCCATCGCGTCGATCGGCTTGCCATACCAGTGCCCGGCCTTGTCGTAGGTCTGGTCGGCGCGCGACCACGTCGCCACCAGCTTCACGTTCACGTCCCGATTGGCCTTGCGCACCAGCGCGGCCATGCGCTTGACCGAACTGGCGAGCACCGTACCGTCGCCCGGACGCTTCTCGTCGAGCGTGCTGTAACTTTGCAGGACCACGGTCTGCCAGCGCTTCGCCCCCAGCTCCGGCAGCTTGTGCTTGAGGTGCCAGTCGATCCCGGCGCCCGGCTGCGTTTCGAGGTAGACGTCGTAGTCCAGCCCCGCCTGCGCGGTGAACAGCTTGAACAGCGCCGGCACGCCGCCGGTCCCGTTGCGATTGAGGTCGGTGACGAACTTCGACTTGAACGTCATGACAGGCGTGCCGGCCGCGAAGGTGAAGCTGTTGCCAACGAAGAGAATGTTCTCGGCGAACGCGGGTGCCGCCGACAGGCAGCCCGCCACGCCCAGCGGAATCAATAATTTGCGGATCATCTGAACTGCATCGGCCATCGGCGCATCCTTTCAAGACAGGCGCCGATCATGGAATCGCGGTGAAAAAAAGTCAAGCCGGGTACAATCGAACCCAATCAAAAACAGGCAAGGCAGCGCATGCAAGCGATCATCTCAGTGAAGCAGCTATCGAAGGTGTACGAGTCCGGCCACCAGGCGCTCAAGTCGGTTGACCTGGAGATCCGCCGCGGCGAAATCTTCGCCCTGCTCGGCCCGAACGGCGCCGGCAAGACCACCCTGATCAACACCATCTGCGGCATCGTCAATCCGAGCAGCGGCACCATCCTGGCCGACGGCCACGATGTCGTTACAGACTACCGCGCCGCGCGCGCCAAGATCGGCCTGGTGCCGCAGGAGCTGGCGACCGACGCCTTCGAAAGCGTGCGCGCCACGGTCAGCCTGTCGCGCGGGATCTTCGGCAAGCCGCCCAATCCCGCCCACATCGAAAAGCTGCTGCGCCAATTGTCGCTGTGGGACAAGCGCGACGCCCGCATCATGACGCTCTCGGGCGGCATGAAGCGGCGGGTGATGATTGCCAAAGCGCTGTCGCACGAACCGCAGATCCTGTTCCTCGACGAGCCCACCGCCGGCGTCGACGTGGTGCTGCGGCGCGACATGTGGGACATGGTGCGCGGCCTGCGCGACCAGGGAGTGACCATCATCCTGACCACCCACTACATCGAGGAAGCCGAGGAAATGGCCGACCGCATCGGCGTGATCCGCAACGGCGAGATCATCCTGGTCGAAGACAAGGCGGCGCTGATGCACAAGCTGGGCAAGAAGCAGCTGACCCTGCACCTGCAACGCCCGCTGGCCGAGATTCCCGCGGCGCTGGCCGGCCAGGCGCTGGCGCTGTCGGCCGACGGCAATGAGCTGGTCTACACCTTCGACGCGCAAAGCGAGCAGACCGGCATTGCGGAACTGTTCCGCAAGCTGGAATCGCACGGCATCGACTTCAAGGACCTGCAGTCGAACCAAAGCTCGCTCGAAGACATCTTCGTCAACCTGGTGGAGGCGCACGCATGAATATCTACGCAATCCGCGCGCTGTACCAGTTCGAGATGGCGCGCACCTGGCGCACGCTCATGCAAAGCATCGCCTCGCCGGTCATCTCGACGTCGCTGTACTTCGTCGTGTTCGGCGCCGCGATCGGCTCGCGCATGGTGGAAGTGGACGGCGTGCGTTACGGCGCCTTCATCGTGCCGGGCCTGATCATGATGTCGCTGATGACGCAAAGCGTGGCCAACGCCTCCTTCGGTATTTACATGCCGAAGTTCTCGGGCACGATTTACGAGATTCTGTCGGCGCCGATCTCCGCGCTGGAGATCGTGCTGGGCTATGTGGGCGCGGCCGCCAGCAAATCGGTGATACTCGGCGTGCTGATCCTGATCACGGCGCGCTGCTTCGTCGACTTCGAAATCGTCCATCCGGTCTGGATGATGGTGTTCATGGTGCTCACGGCGATCGCCTTCAGCCTGCTCGGCTTCATCATCGGCATCTGGGCCGACGGATTCGAGAAGGTGCAGATCGTGCCGATGCTGGTCATTACGCCGCTGTCGTTTTTGGGCGGAAGCTTTTACTCGATGAGCATGCTGCCGCCGTTCTGGCAGAAGGTGGCGCTGTTCAATCCCGTGGTGTACTTGATCTGCGGCTTCCGCTGGAGTTTTTACGGCGTGTCGGATGTGAGCGTGGCGCTGAGCGCGGCGATGGGAGTCGGCCTGCTTGCCGTGTGCATGGCCGCGATCTGGTGGATCTTCAAGACCGGCTACAAGCTGCGCGCTTGACTTAGGCACGCGCTGCTGCCCAGGGTCTGGGGGTCAGGTCCGTCGGACCTGACCCAGGTTTTGTCGTCGCCGCGAATATGTTCGGAATAAAAAAAAGCTCGCCGAAGCGAGCTCTATTCCAATGTATTACCAATGCTTTAATCAAGTCTCGAGCGCCCATGCTATCTGCGTGGTGCGCCGGTGTGTAAATCGACCAACGTATCCGGAATTACAAACCCGTCCTTTTGCGACTGTCTACGAATCGCAGCATTACACATGCCGCTATCGAGGCGCAGAGCCCGGGGTGTCGTGCCCAGTTCGCAAGCGGACCGAATCACAACAAAACGAAGTGTAGCACAGATTTTGTGCGTCGCAGCAAATTATTTCGTTTTCGGGGTCTGGTCGAGCGCTCACCTTCCCCCATTTTTCAGTTCAACTAGCTCTCTCAGCAATGGGTTGACCTAGGCCAATTTTCGTTCAGCAAGGACGGGCGAGAATCGTTCAGGCTTACGATTCACAACGTCCCCTTTCCACCCCTTCGGAGAACGTAATGGCTATCGTCTACTCGAAAGTTCTGGAACTGCAGAATACGAAAAAGGTCGGCACCAAAGAATGCGTCGCGCTTGTTCAGCACTACTCGCCCGCAGTCGGCCCTTCATCTGGCTGGAAAGAGGGAGAAGCGGTTTTCGGAAACAAGGATATCGCAGCGGGGACTGCCATCGCCACCTTCGTCAACGGTCGCTATCCCAGTTTGAAACATGGCTACCACGCCGCCTACTTCTTGTCGCAAGCGGTCGATGGCTTTTGGGTCATGGACCAGTGGCGCGATGACGCAAAAAAGCCGCTGATTTCGAAAAGATTAATTCGAACCAAGGGAAAAACTCCCCTGGCGAATGGCACGTGGCCCCAGGGCGGCGATAATGCGTATGCCTATTCAATCATTGAGAGATAAAGATATGCGCCGCTTTCCAGCTCGTTGCCTGACCGCCGCAACAATTCTCTTATCCACCTCGGTAGCAGCCGATGAGTACCTCGTCTCATGTCCGCTCTCGATCGAGTCTGACGCGGTGCAGGTAATTAAGGCTCCGACCGAATGGAGTTTCGCGGCGCAGGGCCCCTTCTGGCTGCACTCGGCGGGCCCGATGGATGGTCCGCCGTCGGATCTCGCGGTGTTGAAAGAAGCCGCCAAAACGCAGCGGATCGGAA
This sequence comes from Massilia sp. P1_C10, assembly GCF_056406475.1. Lineage (NCBI taxonomy): Bacteria > Pseudomonadati > Pseudomonadota > Betaproteobacteria > Burkholderiales > Oxalobacteraceae > Massilia > Massilia sp. P1_C10. Next base: position 266,582 of record NZ_JBFUAC010000007.1, on the reverse strand, counting down.
AGGCTACAGTGACAAGGTGGGACTTATCCGGCACGTTCGCTAGTGGCAAGTGGATGGCTTGTAATTATGGTTATTCTAACGAGTTCGTTCTGTCCAAGAAGCTGGATGCCCGGACGTCCGAATGTATCGTTTCGAGCACTGCCAAGGATACGGGAAAGGTCGAGATCGAAATTCGCTGCCGGCGTTGAGCATAAAATGGTGTCAGGTCCGCAGGACCAGAAACCGAAAAAAGGAAAACCATGGCCGACGCAATACTCGACTCCGTTGTGACTTGCCCCCATTGCGGGGTGAGCAAATCCGAAACCATGCCGACCGACGCCTGCCAGTTCTACTACGAGTGCAGCGCGTGCGCCGCGCTGCTGCGGCCGAAAGCCGGCGACTGCTGCGTGTTCTGCTCCTACGGCACCGTCAAGTGCCCGCCGATCCAGCTTCAGCGCGGCTGCTGCGGCTAATTTACGCCGGCGGCCGCGTCACCATCGGCTTGGGTTCTTCGTTCTCGCCGTCGCGCCCCACCCGCTCGTACTCTGAAATCACCTGCGCCCCCATCAGCAGCAGGGTCGCGCCTATCTCCAGCGAGAACATCACCACGATCGCGGTCGTCATCGAGCCGTACACCACGTTCACCTGCGACAGCGTGGTGAAGTACCATACCAGCACGTGCCGCGCGACTTCCCACAGCAGCGCCGCGGTCACGCCGCCAATCAGCGCGTGCCGCAGCGACAGGCGCCCGACCGGCATCACCAGGTAGATCGAGGTCAGCACCAGGATCTCGCCGCCCAGCCCGAGCAGGTACAGCATCGCGCCCGACACGCCCTTCAGCGACCAGGTGGTGCCGAACAGGCGCACACTCTCCTGCCCCATCACCTGCAGCGATCCGGCTACCAGCGTGACGAGCATCACCCCGGCGCCCAGCGCGATGATGTAGCAGTAAGGAAGAATCGCCGACACCAGGAAGTGCCGGCGCCGGATCGCCACCCTGTGGATGAAGATCACGCTCATCGCGTTCTCCAGCACCGTGAATGCGAGCGAACTGAAAAACACCATCGTCGCGCCCAGCACCCAGGTGATCAACTCGCGGTTCTCGAGGAAGTGCGCGATCTCCTTGGCGATCGAGTCGGACTGGCTCGGCACCAGCCATTCGAGATAGCGCTTGAGCGTGAGCAGCAGTTCGGACTGGTCGATGAAGTGCGACAGGATCACCACCACCAGCATCAGGAACGGCACGATCGACAGCAATGCGTAGTAGGCGACGGCGCCGGCCAGCAGCAGGCCCTGGTTGGCGCGGAACCCCTTCAGCACCTGCAGGGTGAAGGCGAGCGGATGGGCGAGTATGTAGGCGTTGGCGCGGCGGTTGAGGATATGGAGGTCGATGTGCGGCAGATGGACGGTCATTGTTATTTGGCGAGCCTGATTCCGGTGAACTGCCAGCGTGCGCCGGCGGGGAAGAAGTTGCGGTAGGTCGGGCGCGAATGGCCTTGCGGCGTCGCGCTCGATGAACCGCGCAGCACATACTGGTTCAGCATGAACTTGCCATTGTATTCCCCCAGCGCGCCGGGGGCCGTCGCGTAGCCCGGGTACGGTGCGTAGCTGCTGCTGGTCCACTGCCAGCAATGGCCGAACATCTGGCGCAGCGCGCCGCTGTCGCGCTCGGCCAGCTCCCACTCGAATTCGGTCGGCAGCCGCGCGCCCGCCCAGTTGGCGTAGGCGTCCGCCTCGAACAGCGACACGCTGGTGACCGGCCGCGCCAAGTCCAGCGGCCCCAGTCCGTGCAGGGTGAATTCGCACCACCGGCCGGCTTCGTCGCGCTGCCAGTACATCGGCTGCGCCAGCGCCAGCGCGCCTACCTGGTCCCAGCCTTCGGACAGCCACAGCGACGCATCGCGGTAGCCGCCGGCGTCGATGAAGGCGAGGTATTCGCCATTCGTCACCAGCCGGTCGGCCAGCGCGAACGGCTCGACGAACTGGCGATGGCGCGGCAGCTCGTTGTCGAAACAGAAGCCGTCGCCTTCATGGCCGATCTGCATCACGCCGCCGGCGAAGTCGACAAAGCGCAGCGGCGTCGCATCAGCCGGCGCCGGAGTGTCGGTGGTGTATGCCGGGTTGAGCGCGTTCTGCGCCAGCAGGTGCTGCACGTCGGTGAGGATCAGTTCCTGGTGCTGCTGCTCGTGCTGCAGCCCGAGTTCGATCAGCGCCGCCAGCCGCGGGTTGTCGGCCTGCGTCGCCAGCAGGCGCCCGATCCGCTCGTCGACCTCGGCGCGGTAGGCGCGCACTTCGGCCATCGAGGGCCGCGTCAGCAAGCCGCGCTTCGCGCGCGGATGGCGGTCGCCGATGCCGTTGTAGTAAGAGTTGAACAGGAAGCGGAAGGCGGGATGAAACGGCTGGAAGCGCTGTTCCATCGCTTCGAGGATGAAGGTCTCAAAAAACCAGGTGGTGTGCGCCAGGTGCCACTTGACGGGGCTGGCGTCCGGCATCGATTGCGCGCCGCAGTCTTCGTCCGACAGCGGCGCGGCCAGCGCCAGCGATCGTTTGCGCACGCTCTCGAAGCGCTGGCGGCAAATGAAATCGTCGGACGGCTTCATGATTCAGGTCGCGATGGCGCGCGCGTGGATGACGGCGAACCAGCCCGCCGGATCGGTCCAGACGTTGGTCGCCTGGAAGCCTGCCTGTTCGAGCAGCCCGACCGCGGCGCTCTGCCTGTACTTATAACTGTTCTCGGTGTGGATCCGCTCGCCGGCGCGGAACGGGCGCTGGCCGCCGTGCCAGTGCACGGTCAGGTCTTCGCGCGCTTCGAGGTGCATCTCGATGCGGCTCTCGGCCGCATTGAATTTGCCGCTGTGCCGCCACTGGCGCACGTCGAAGTCGGCGCCCGCCAGCCGGTTCACGTGACGCAGCATGTTCAGGTTGAAGGCCGCGGTGACGCCGAGCGCGTCGTCGTAGGCCGCGTCCAGCGTGGCGCTGTCCTTGACGAGGTCGATCCCGATCAGCAGGGCGCCGTCGTCGTCGCACTGGTCGCGCAGGCGCCGCAGGAAGGCGCCCGCCTCGATCGGCGTGAAATTGCCGATCGAGGAACCCGGGTAGAAGAACAGGCGCTTCTCGCGCCGCACCACGCCGGGCAGCTCGAGCGCATTGGAAAAGTCCAGTCCCAGCGCGGTCATTTCGATGTGCGGGAAGCGCTGGTGCAGCCGCTCGAGCGCGTCGCGCACGAAGTCGGCCGAGATGTCGATCGCCACGTACTGGGCCGGGTGCAGCAGCGGGAACAGGCTGGCGGCCTTGGCGCAGTTGCCGGCGCCGAGGTCGATCAGGGTGCGGCCCGGGCCGGCCGCGCGCGCGATTTCGACGCCGTGGCGCGCGAAGATCGACGCCTCGGTGCGGGTCGGGTAGTACTCGGGCAGCTCGCAGATCGCTTCGAACAGGCGCGAGCCCAGCGCGTCGTACAGGAATTTGGGCGAGATCGTTGGCTCGCTGGCGCGCAGCCCCGCATCGAGTTCGGCCAGCACCGCGGCGCTGGCGTGGGGGCGATTCGATTCGGTCGGTGAAGACGTCGGCATAGGTTTATCATTCGCACCACAGCGGCGCAGTAATCGTGCAGGCTGAATAAGATGTCACTGTTTTTGTTATGATATCTGAATATCCCGATTGTCAGCATCGTGTCGATTCGAAACGGATCGCGCCAACATCGGCTGACTCCACTCAACTTCCCGACAGAAAGGGCTTATGAGCCGCTTTTCCGCCATCCGCACCCTGAAGTTCATCCTCGGCGCGACCGCCGCCGGCCTGATGTTCGCCGCCGCCCACGCGGCCGCGCAGAACACGCCCGGCGTGCTGAAAGTGTCGGCGATCCCGGACGAGAACCCGACCGAACTGCAGCGCAAGTTCAAGCCGCTGGGCGACTACCTCGCCAGGAAGACCGGCCTGAAGGTCGAGTTCACGCCGGTGACGGATTACGCGGCGTCGGTCGAAGGCCTGATCAACAAGAAGATCGACATGGTCTGGTTCGGCGGCTTCACTTTCGTGCAGGCCAACGCGCGCAGCAAGGGCATGGTCACGCCGCTGGTGCAGCGCGAGGAAGACGAGAAATTCCGCTCGGTGTTCGTCACCACTAACAAAGACATCAACAAGCTCGAAGACCTGAAGGGCAAGACGCTGTCGTTCGGTTCGGAGTCGTCCACCTCGGGCCACCTGATGCCGCGTTCCTACCTGCTGGCCGCGAAGATCAATCCGGACACCGACCTGAAACGCATCGCGTTCTCCGGCGCGCATGACGCCACCGTGGCCTCGGTTGCCGGCGGCAAGGTCGATGCGGGCGCGCTGAACATCTCGGTGTGGGAAAAGCTGGTCGCCGAGAAGAAGGTCGACCCAGCGGCGGTGCGCGTGTTTTACACCACGCCCGGCTACTACGACTACAACTGGAGCGTGCGCTCGGACATGAACCCGGCGCTGAAGAAGAAAATCACCGACGCCTTCCTCGCGCTGGACAAGTCCACGCCTGAAGGCAAAGAGATTCTCGAGCTGCAGCGCGCGACGAAATTCATCCCGACCAGGGTCGAGAACTATAAAGCGATCGAAGCGGCTGCCCACAACGCGGGCCTGCTGAAGTAATTGCGATGACCTACCTGCTCGACAAGCTGACAGTGCGCCACCTGGGAAGCCCGAGTGGCGCCGCCGCGCTGCACGACATCGATTTGCGTGTCGCGCAGGGCGAGCAGCTGGCGGTGATCGGGCCGTCGGGCGCGGGCAAGACGACTTTGCTGGCGACGCTCGCCTGCGCGCAGAAGCCGTCCGGCGGCATATTCCGAGCGTTCGGCGAGGATCCGTGGGCGCTGCCGGAAGAACAGCGTCATCGCCTGCGCGCGCGCCTGTGCCTGGCGCCGCAGACGCCGCCGCTGCCGCCGCGCCAGCGCGTGGTGACCGCGGTGCTGGCCGCGCGCCTGCCGCAATGGAGCTTGTGGCGCGCCCTCGCCTCGCTGGTCAGGCCGGCCGATCCGGAAGCCGCTTACGGCGCGCTGCAGCGCTTCGGCCTGGGCGACAAGCTGTATGCGCGCGTCGACCGGCTGTCGGGCGGCGAGCGCCAGCGCTGCGGCCTGGCGCGATTGCTGCTGTCGTCGGCGCACACCTTCTTGGTCGACGAGCCGCTGTCGGCGCTCGACCCGGCACTGTCGCAGCTGACGCTGTCGACGCTGCAGCAGGAAGCGGCGACCCGTAACGCCACGCTTATATGCAGCCTGCACCAGGTGGACATCGCGCGCTCCAATTTCGCCCGCATCGTCGGCCTGCGCGACGGCCGCATCGTGTTCGACGCGCCGCGCGAACAGGTGACCGACGCGATGATTGCCGCGCTGTACCAGAACGAATCGATGACGCCGCCGCCCCCGGTGCATCACGAAACGCCCGAACGCCTTGCCGTCGGCGCCTGCTTCTAATTCCATGGCCATCGACTCACGCATGCCGGCCGATCCGGCCTGGCGCACGCGTGTCACCGCCGGCGCAGTGTTCCTCGCGCTTCTGTGGCCCGCGCTGGTGTTCAGCGAATTCAAGCCGTGGATGCTGTTCGACATGCAGAGCCTCACCGCGGCCGGCCGCTTCCTGGCCGGCTTCCTGGAGCCGGCGCACTCGCTCGAATTCCTCCGGATGGTGCTGCAGCAGACCTGGATCACCGTCGCAATCGCCACTGCCGGCCTGACGCTCGCGCTGCTGGGCGCCATTCCCGCCACGCTGATCGTCACCGAGCGGCTGTCGATCTCGCGCCTGGGCACCGGGCGCATGCGCTTCTCGTCGAAGCTGCTGCGCCAGTGCGTGCGCTGGATCCTGGTGCTGCTGCGCAGCGTGCCCGAGCTGGTATGGGCGCTGCTGTTCGTGCGCGTGGTCGGCCTCGGCCCCACCGCAGGCGTGCTGGCGATCGCCCTCACTTATTGCGGCATGCTGGGCAAGGTGTACGCCGAAATCCTCGAGTCGTCCGACGCGCACGCGACCGACATCCTGCTGGCCAACGGCGCCGGCCGCCTGCCGGCGCTGTTGTATGGCGCGCTGCCGGAATCGGCCTCGGAACTGGTGTCGTACACCGTCTATCGCTGGGAGTGCGCGATTCGCGGCTCCGCGGTGATGGGTTTTGTGGGCGCCGGCGGCCTCGGCCAGCGCATGGATGAATCGACCCGCATGATGGCCGGCGGCGAAGTATCGACCATGCTGATCGTGTTCGTGCTGCTGGTCGCGCTGGCCGACCTGGTGTCGAAGACGCTGCGCAGGAGGCTCGGATGATGCCGGCTCCACCGCCGCGGTCGGCGTCGACCTGGCTGCTGATGCTGGCCCTGGTCGCGCTGGTCGTCGCAAGCTTCGCGTCGCTGCCGCTGCAGTTCCCGGCCTTCTTCAGCGCCGAGGCGGCAGAGACCACCGCCGAATTCATGCGCGGCTTTGCGCCGCCCGAACTGGCCGTGCCGTTCCTGATGAAGTGCCTGAACGCGACCGCCGAGACGCTGTCGATGTCGGCGCTCGGCACCCTGCTCGCGGTATTCGGCGGCCTCGCGCTGGCCTTGCCGGCCGCGGGACGCTTCGGCCGCGTGCCGCGCGCCGCCACCCGCAGCATCTTGAATATCCTGCGCTCGATCCCGGAACTGGTGTGGGCTTCGCTGCTGCTGGTCGCCGCCGGCCTGGGGCCGTTTGCCGGCACGCTGGCGCTGGCGGCGCACACCAGCGGCGTACTGGGGCGCCTGTTCGCCGACGCGCTGGAAAACGCCGAGCCGCTGCCGCACCAGACCCTGCTCACCAACGGCGCCGCGCCGATGGCGGCCTTCTTCTATGCGACCTTGCCGCAAACGCTGCCGCAGATGCTGTCGTACACCCTCTATCGGTGGGAGAACAACATCCGCGCCGCCGCGGTGCTTGGCGTGGTCGGCGCGGGCGGGCTGGGTCAGATGCTGAAGTACCACCTGTCGCTGTTCCAGATGCCGAGCGCTGCCACGGTGATCGTCTGCATGCTGCTGCTGGTGGCGATGGTCGACGCCATCAGCTTCGCGCTGCGGCGCACCCTGACGCGCTGACCGCCATGCTCGAACTGCGCGCCATCTCCAAATCCTACGGCGGGCGCCGCGTGCTCGATGGCGTATCGCACCACTTTCAGGCCGGTGAATTCGTCGCCATCATGGGCGAATCGGGCGTCGGCAAATCCACCTTGCTGAATTTGATCGCCGGACTCGATGTCCTGGACGGCGGCGATGTGATCGTCGACGGCCAGCCGATGTCCGCGCTGGACGACGACGCGGCCACCCGCTTGCGCCGCGCGCGCATGGGATTTATCTTCCAGGCTTTTCACGTGTTGCCGCATCTCACGCTGGAGCAAAACGTCGCGCTGCCGCTGCTGCTCAATCGAATGCCGGTCGCGCGCGCGGGCGACATGCTGGCCGCGGTGGGCCTGGCCGGGCGCGGCGCCGACTTTCCGCGCCAGCTGTCGGGCGGCGAAATGCAGCGCGTGGCGATCGCGCGCGCCCTGGCGCATCGTCCGGCCTTGGTTCTGGCCGACGAGCCTACCGGCAATCTCGATCCCGACACCGCGGCCAGCGTACTCGCGCTTTTACGCGCCGAAATCAAGGCCAGCGGGGCCAGCGCCATCATGGTGACCCACTCGCTGGCGGCGGCCAAAGAAGCAGACAAAATACTCATATTGTCACCATCCGGCCTGAGCTTGTCGCCAAAACACATCTAAATTGCAATTTTCCCGCGATATTCTCAAGCAATACTGCCAAAACGTTACGTCCGTAGTATTATCACAACTGACCCTATCTGCATAAATTATCTCCAATTGTCACGGATGGGTTGCTATAATTACACAATCGATTAGCCCGCAACCACGCGCACATTGTGGAGGACAAAATGAACGTACGGCAGAAGAAACAGGAAATGATCGAGGCGATGAATCGCGCCCGGGCGCTCGAGCCTTCGAGCTTTGTGCCGAACAAGCTCCTCGATACCCTGATTGAAAAACTCAATCTGAAGAACGACGCGGAGTTGTGCCGTGTGCTGGAGGTGCAGCCGCCGATCGTGAGCAAGATCCGGCATCGCAAGCTGGCCGTTGGCGCGACCATCTTGCTGCGCATGCACGAGAAGTCGGACATGAGCATCCGCGACCTCAAAGAGCTCGCGAACACGTCGATGCACTGAACAATGGGGTCAGGTCCGCCGGACCTGACCCCGAACTGGTCGTTCAGGCTTTTTTAGGCCGGCCGGTTTTCAACTGCGGCAGGCTGCCCAGGACATTTTGCAGCGTCGCCATGTCCATCTGGCTGATCAGCGCCACGCCGATCCGCAGCAACTCACTTTTCTTGATCTCGAATCCCGCCTTCAGGCAAGCCTTCTTCACCAGGCCGAGCTGTTCGTATTCGTGCTCGGGCATCGTGAAGCTGTCGCGCACCAGGCGCGTCTTGCGCGCTTTTTCGCGCACCGCCTCCGGCGCAGCAGCCTTTGCGACTTTCTTGACGGGCGCCTTCTTCACCGCCGGCTTTGGCGCCACGCTCTTCGCGACAGGCCTCGCCGCCGGCTTTGCGGCCGGCTTCGCGGCCGCTTTTGCCGCCGGTTTTTTCGCCGCGGCCCTGACGGCAGGCTTGGCAGCCGCGGTAGTTGTTGTTTTTCTTGCGGCAGCTGGCTTGCGCATCGTTCGCTCCTGTAATTAATTATTTATATAATATAGTCGATTATGCAGTTTCTTGCATAATTCGAGTCTCCTCAGGCGCTGGTTTTCACGCTGAAGTCGACGCCGACCTCGTCCCACCACTCCTGTTCCTTCTCGATCCAGTACGACACGGTCGGATGGTGCGCCACCCAGCCCTTCCTGATCTCGAGTTCGATCTTGTTCTTCATGCGCAGTTTGAGTTCGCTGAAATCGGCCTCGATGCGCGCGTGCATCAGCAGGATCGCCAGGCGCAGCGCCAGCACCGCCTTGGCGAAATCGGGCTCGGCCAGCGCATCGCCGATCTTGCGCAGGTTGCCCTTCTGCGCCACCATCAGCCTGGCCATCGCCTTCTGCTCGCGCGCGGTGAAGCCCGGCAGGTCGGCGTTTTCGATCATGTAGGCGGCGTGCTTGTGGTAGCCGGTCTGCGACACCACCATCCCCATTTCGTGAAGCTGCGCGCTCCAGGCCAGCAGCTTGACGTAGGTGTCGGCGCCCGGCTTGAGTTGCGCGTACAGCGCGGCCGATTCGAGCGCCACGCGGCTGGCGCGCGCCGGATCGCAGTGGAATTTAGCGGCCAGCATGCGCACCGACTCCTCGCGCCGGTCGCGGTGCATCGAGCGCGCGTACAGGTCCCACATCACGCCCATGCGCAAGCCCGCCTCGACCGGCGTCAGCACTTCGATGTCGAGTTCGACGAACAGCGCGATCAGGATCGCCAGCCCGCCGACGATGGTGCTGGCGCGGTCCGGTCGCAGCCCCTGCAGGTCGATTTTGGCGACCGTGCCGAAGGCGATGAAGCGGCGCTTGAGCGCGTCCAGCGAGGCCGGCGTCACGCGGCCGTCGCCGATCTTGTTGCGCTCGATGATCTCGGCGATCGCGCGGATCGTGCCGGACGAGCCGTAGGCGTTGCGCCAATTCTCGCGGTGGTAAGGCGGCGCGCCGTCCTCGAAGTGGCTGCGCGCAGACAGGATCGCCGCCTCGAACGAGCCGGCGTCGATGATCCCGCCGGTGAAGAAGGACAGGCTTTGCTTGACGGTGCCGACGCTGAACGATTCGACCCGCTCGATGTCGAGCCCGCGCCCGAGTATCAGCTCGGTCGAGCCGCCGCCGATGTCGAGCACCAGGCGCCGCTCGCCCGGCGTGGCGAGCGCATTGGCCACGCCCATGTAGATCAGGCGGCCCTCTTCTTCGCCGGAGATGATTTCGATCGGGTAGCCGATGGCTTTTTCGGCGGCCGGCAGGAAGGTCGCGGCGTTGTGCGCCAGGCGCAGCGCGGCGGTGCCGACCACGCGCACGGCCTCGAGCCGGTAGCCGGAAAGGGCGGCGCGGAAGGTGTGCAGGCAAGCCAGCGCCGACTGCATCGCCGCTTCGGTCAGGTTGTTGGATTTGTCGATGCCCGCGCCCAGGCGGATCGGCTCGCGCATGCTCTTGACGACGCGGATCGCCTCCCCGTCATGCTTGCCGATGTGAAGGCGAAAGCTGTTGGAACCCAAATCGACGGCAGCATACATACCAGCTTCTTCCTCATACGGTGTCATGGCGGCTCCAGCGCTGAAAATCGTACCACAATAGCGCTGTTGCATGACACGCGGATGACCGAGGCCGTCGTACCAGCGAAGGCTGGTACGACGGGCGGGGTTACACCGTGGCTGCCGGCTCGGCCTGCACGACGCAGTTGCGCCCGCCCTGCTTGGCCGCCTGCAGCGCATCGTCGGCGCGCTTGAACAGGCTGGTGGTGGTGTCCTCGGCGCGCAGCGTGGTGACGCCGAAGCTGGCGGTCAGCCGGATCAGCGCGCGCTCGCTCTTGACCGGCGCCGCTTCGATCGCCGCGCGCATGCGCTCGGCCACCAGCATCGCTTCGGCCAGGCCGGTGCGCGGCAGCAGGATGGCAAATTCGACGCCGATCAGGCGTCCCAGTTGGTCGCTGTCGCGCAGCTGCCGCTTGCACACGTCGACCACCGCGCGCAGCGCCGTGTCGCCGGCAGCGTGTCCATAGCCGTCGTTGACGCGCTTGAACTGGTCGAGGTCGAACAGCACCAGCGCGGTCGGCGCGCCAGGCCGGCGCGCCAACGCCAGGAACGGCGCCAGCGCCATGAAGAAGCCGCGCCGGTTCGGCACCTCGGTGTGGGCGTCCGTCACGGACAGCCGGTCGAGTTCATGCTGGACCTGCTCGCGCGCCAGCAGCAGGAAGCCGAAGCCGTTCAGCAGCATCAGCAAGTAGAACGCGGCCGACGACCAGATCTGCAGGAAGCCGTTGCTGATCCATCCCCAGCCGCCCGGCATGGTCAGCACCATCACGCCGCGCGCGGCCACCAGCAGCGCCAGCAAGGTGCTGGCGATCGCGAGAAAGCGGCGCAGCATGGTCGCGGTGCGCCAGCCCAGCGCAAATGCGCAGGCGCCCGACAGGTAGAGCGCGCCCAGCACCAGCGAGCCGGCCACCGCGCGCAGTCCGGCCGGATCGATGATGTAGGCGGCGGCGAATCCCCCGATCGACAGCACCAGCGCGACCAGCGTGATGCGGCGCCATTGCGTGCGGCCGGCCGACTCCCACAGCGCACCGCCCTCGAGCGCGACGCCGGCAAACAGCGCCGCGTAGCCGACCGGGATCGCGATCGCGTCGGCGACCACGCCGCTGGCGCGCAGGTACAGCAGCAGCCAGGCCGCGGCCTGGATCTGCTTCGACAGCGCCCACGTCGACAGCGAGGCCGACTTGGAGCGTCCGTGCTCGAAGAAGAACAGCGCGGCGCACAGGGTCAGGTTGCCCAGTGCGAGTGCGAACAGCATGGTGGCGATGTCCATGGGGGCGGGTGTCAGAATTCGTGTTCGACGTTGCGGCTGCCGTCGCCGATCTTGCTGGCCCAGGCCTGCGCGAAGTAGTCCTTCTCTTCGTCGCTCGGCGCGGCGTTCCAGAACACGATCAGCGTGCCCTTGTGGTCGTGGATCTGGGTGACCTTCTCGATGAAGCGCGCGCCGGGATTGCGGTCGGCCAGCGCCATCACGTACCCGTAGACGCGGTTGAGCCGCTCCAGGCGGTCAGGTTCGGTCAGGCTGTTGGTAGCGGTAATGGTGGGATGGTCTAAAAACATGGGGTCTCCTGGGCGATGGGGCAGCTTATCAGAAAGTTATGTCGTGCAACAAGCGTTTGCCCTGACTTATACTCGCCCGATGGCGCTCCCTTCCCCTCCTCCGTCCCCTTCCTGGCCGCCGCCGCTGGTGTCGACCGAGGGCGACCTGCGCCGGCTCGAATTCATGCCGGGGAACGTGCAGAGCGAGATGCGCCTGTCGCGCCCGGACGCGCTGGTGCTCGACTACGTTCGCGCGATGGTGTGCTTCGCGCTGTTCGTGCCGCGCCCGCGCCACATCCTGATGGTCGGGCTGGGCGGCGGCTCGCTGGCCAAATTCTGCTACCGCCACTTCCCGGACGCCCGCATCACGGTGCTGGAGCTGCGCGCCGACGTGATCGCGCTGCGCGAACAGTTCCACGTGCCGCCCGACGACGCGCGCTTTCGCGTGGTGCACGCCGACGCCGCGCGCTGGCTGGCCGAGGCGCCGGGCGGCGTCGACGTGCTGGTCGTCGACGGCTTCGACGAGGAAGGACTGCCGCCGGCGCTGGGCAGCTCGCGCTTCTACGCCGACTGCCGGCGCGCGCTGAACGACGGCGGCGTGCTGGTGGCGAACGTGTTCAGTTACGACCCGGCCTATCCGGCGATGCTGGGCCGCCTGCGCCTGATGTTCGGCGGGCGCGTGAGCTGGCTGCACCGGGTGGCGGGCAACAACCGCATCCTGTTCGCGGTCAAGGCGCCGCTCGACGCCGATCCGCGCCGGCCGCGCGGGCGCGCCCAGTGGGTACAGCGCCTGCTGGCGCGCCGGCGCGGCTTCGGCTTCGGCCTGCTGAACCGGCTGCTGGTGCGGGCGCTGGTGGCGCGCCTCGCCCGGCGCTAAAATTGTTCCTGCAGACAACAAAATGCCCGGGTTCTGTTGCCACCAAACAATTTAATTGCAGATTTGAATAATGTTGTGGGACACTATCGTCTCACTGAGGCCCATTCCCGCGGCCGCCCTGACCAGGAACCCACCCGGCCCATGCCCCGTCGCCCGCCGTCCTCGCTTGCCGCCGCCACCGCCCTCACGCTGGGCGGCGGACTCGTTGCGACCGCCGCGCTGTTCCTGGCGGTCAGCCACCTCGAGTTCGACAAGGCCCAGCTCGCATTCGAGCAGCGCGCCGGCGCGCGCATCGCGGCGATCCGCCAGGGACTGGACCAGGCGGTCGAAGTGGCGGCCGTCACCAACCGGCTGTTCGCGACGGTCGATCCGACGCGCGAGCAGTTCCACGATTTCACCACCCCGCTGCTGCACCGCTATCCCTTCATCAAGGCATTCCGGTTCCACCGCCGCATCGCCGATGGCGACCGGGCGCGCTTCGAGGCGGAGCTGAGCCGCGTACTGCCCGGAACCGGCATCGTCGACATTCGTGGCAATGAACGCGTGGCGGCGCCGCGCCGGCCGTTCTACACCGCGCTCGAATACCTCGAACCGATGGCGGGCAACGAGCTCGCGTTCGGCGTTGACGCCGGCAACAGCAAGCTGTATAACGCTGCGCTGGAGCGCGCCCTCGACAGCGGCCGCCCGAGCGGAACCGGCCTGCTGTTCTTCGCGCAGGCGCCGCGGCCCGAAGCCGGCTTCCTGGTAATCGTGCCCGTGTACCGCAGGAACGCCCCGCTCGAGACCCCGCAGCAGCGGCGCGCCGCGCTGGCCGGCGACACCTCGGCCAGCATCCGCGCCGGCGACCTGGTATGGCGCATCATGTCCGAGCAGCTCGACGACGACGGACTGCGGCTGGCCGTGTACGCCAGCGGCGCCGACGGCAAACCGAGCCAGGTGTATCCGCGTGTGGGCGAACCGCTGCCGGTCGCCACCGCCGCGCCGGCGCTGCGCTGGCTCGCGCTGAACCATCAGCCCAGCCTGACGCGCAAGATCGATTTCGCCGGCCAGCCCTGGCGCGTCGACGTCTCGCAGAACCCGCGCCCCTTCCTGCTCGATCATTTCGGCTCTTTGCTGGTATTGGTCGGCGGCGTTTTGCTGACGCTGTTAATGAGCGCGCTGGTGCAGGCGCAGGTGCGGCGTTCGCGCAAGGTCCAGCGCCTGGTGCAGGAGCGCACCGCCGACCTCGAACTGTCGAACCGGCGCCTGATCCACGACGTCGCCGACCGCAAGCGCACCGAAAAGGCGCTGCAGGAAAGCGAGCAGCGCTTCCGCCAGCTGGTGTCGATGTCGTCCGACTGGTATTGGGAGCAGGACGAGCAGTTCCGCTTCACCGCGATCACCGGCGGCTTCGGCGAAAAGGCCGGCATCGCGTCCGAGCGCCTGATCGGCAAGACGCGCTGGGAAAGCATGCCGGAGCTGCTCGACACCGACCGGGGCCGCGCCCACATCGCCGAAAACCAGGCGCACCAGCGCTTCTCCGACTTCGAATACTCGCTGCGCGACGACGACGGCGGCACGCGCTGGTTCAGCATCAACGGCGAGCCGGTGTTCGACGAGCACGGAAAATTCACGGGCTACCGCGGCACCGGCACCGACATCACGGCGCGCAAGCTGTCGGAGCAGCGCATCACCCACGTGGCCCAGCACGACGTGCTGACCGGCCTGCCGAACCGCAGCCTGCTGCAGGATCGCCTCAGCCAGGCGGTGGCCTACTCGATGCGCTGCGCCCACCCGGTGTGGGTGATGCTGATCGATCTGGACCGCTTCAAGTTCGTCAACGACAGCATGGGCCACAAGGCCGGCGACGTGCTCTTGATGACGGTGGCGGCGCGCCTGCGTTCGGCGCTGCGCGACACCGATACCGTGGCGCGCCTGTCGGGCGACGAATTCGTCGTCATCCTGACCGAGCACGAAGACCAGAAGCTGACGGTCGACGTGGTGCAGCGCCTGATGGATTCGGTGGCGCAGCCGGTCATGTTGGGCATCAAGGAGTTTTTCGTGACCTGCTCGATCGGCGTGGCGGTGTACCCGACCGACGGCGCGCCGGCCGACAACCTGATCGAGCACGCCGACATCGCCATGTACCGCGCCAAGAAGCTGGGCCGCAACAACTTCCAGTTCTACACGCCCTCGATGAACGAGGAAGCGACGGAGCGCGTGCGCATCGAGAGCGCGCTGCGCAATGCGCTCGAACGCGAGGAGTTCGTGCTGCACTACCAGCCGCAGGTCGACCTGGCCAGCGGCGAGATCGTCGGCATGGAGGCGCTGATCCGCTGGCAGCATCCGGAGATGGGCATGGTGGCGCCGAACCGCTTCATCGGCGTGGCCGAGGAGACCGGCCTGATCGTGCAAATCGGCGCCTGGGTGATGCGCGAGGCGTGCCGCCAGAACAAGGCGTGGCAGCAGGCCGGCCTGGGGCGCCTGCGCGTCGCGGTCAACCTGTCGGCGCGCCAGTTCGGCGCGCCCAACCTGGTCGCCGACATCGGCGACGTGCTGCGCGAGACCGGGCTGGCGCCCGACTGCCTCGAGATCGAATTGACCGAGAGCCTGTTCATGAGCGACGTCACGCTGGCGGTGGAACTGCTGCACGCGATGAAGCACCTGGGCATCAAGCTGTCGATCGACGACTTCGGCACCGGCTACTCCAGCCTGTCCTACCTGTCGCGCTTCCCGATCGACGTGCTGAAGATCGACCGCTCGTTCGTCGCCGCCATCACGCGCGACTCGAACGACGCCGCAATCGTCGCCTCGATCGTCGCGCTGGCGCACAACCTGAAGCTGGCGGTGATCGCCGAGGGCGTCGAGACCGAGGACCAGCTCGATTACCTGCGGCGCCACGGTTGCGACCAGATGCAGGGTTACTTCTTCAGCCGCCCGCTGCCGGCACGCGAGTTCGAGGCGCTGGTGCGCGAGCGGCGCCACCTGCCGTTGCTGGACGGCGTCGCCGCCGGATAAAGTGCAAAAAAAGCAGTATTAATTCGACATCGTCGCGGGAAACTGGTTTATGATTCTGGACAACGCATGTTGCGCTGTAGATGCGACAGCGTGGACCGAACCCTGATCACCAAGAGAACCGACATGAACCAGACCAGCGCCACGGCGAACCGGCACGACATCAAACATCCGCGCACCGATTTCCGCACCCGCGACGTGATCAACCAGGCGATCGCTTCGATCCCGTCGGTGGGATTGCAGCGCGCGGCCGAATTTTTGTCGGCGATGAACGTGCCGGCCGAAGTGGCGATTCGCACCTTGGTGTATCCGAACCGCCGCCGCCAGTAAGCGGACGCAAAAAAACCGGGCGCTGCCCGGTTTTTTTTGGTTTCGCGTTTGGGGTCTGGTCCTGCGGACCTGACCCCGGTTTGTCGCCACACTAATCTTTGCCGCGATGTTCAACCGTCGCCGACAAAGGCGGTGTCAGGTCCGTCGGACCTGACCCCAACCCCTACTTCGGTTTTTGCTGCGCGTCGATATCGGCCAGCGACTCGCGGCCCTTGGCCGTGACCTCGTAGCCGCCGCCTTCCAGCTTCGCGATGTGCGATTTCTTGCCGAGGAAGCCGGCGACGTCGGCGTCGACCGGCGCGGCCGGATCGGCCGACAGCGCGCGCAAGGCGCCGATGCAGCGGCGCAGGAACAGCACCTGCTGTCCCTTCTCGGTCAGCGACAGCCGGCCATCGCGGCCGTACTGGATCATCTTCAGTCCCGACAGGCGCTTGGCGTTGCGGCCGACGCAGGCATTTACCTTGTCGTGCGCGGCGCCGCGCTCGATGTGGGCGAGCGCGTCATATTCGTCGGTGGTCAGTGTTTCGTTCTTCATTGCTGCTTTCCAAGTGAGCCTGTGCGGCGCACATGGTAACCGCGAAACGCCGTGCGCGTCTATTTGAAGCCGCGAATCGCCATCCAGACTACCGCCAGGCCGACCAGGGCGCCGAGCGCCAGCACCACTTTCAGCTTGCGCGACGCCAGTGCGGAATGGCGGCCGAGGTAGATTTTGTTATGCAAGGAATTGCCCATGACACTCTCCAGCGACACGATGAGAACCCGATGACCAATTATAGAACTGTTATCAATGCGCGCAACAGGGCCAGCAATATTTATAAGATTAGAGCAACACGTGTTGCCTTTCTTATTGCGCGCCCGACTCCAATTTGTCCTGCTAGGATGGACCGATCGAAACACAGCAACCAGGAGAACCGCATGAACCAATCCACCCGCAACACCGACCCGCGTACCGTTCGCCCCCTGTTCGACGAAGCCGACATCGGCAGCGGCGAAAAAACTCCCGCCCAAAAGGAAACGGAAGAGATGATCCGCCAGATCCCGCCGTTGCCGAAGGACGACAAACCGGCCGTCCCGCAATCCTGAGCCCTTAGTCGAACCGCGCGCCGGCCGCCTTGATCGGCGGTTCCGGCAACTTCGGCTCCTGCACCGGCGCGTTTTGCGGCGGCGGCACGTCGTCGGGCACCGGGTTCGGCGTCGGCGGCGGCAGGTCGGGGTCCGGCGTCGAATGGGCCCGCACGCTGCGGATGCCGCGGTCCCAGCCTTCTTCGTTGCAAGAATCGGTAAAGTGCATATCCAGCCTTTTCTGCCCTATTGTTGCCAGGCCAAAATGGCATCGTAGCAAGCCACGACGCCGGGTTATTTATCGAAAATCAATGTTTATCTGATCAGCCCGCTTTGCTGCTGTCGAGCGCCAACAGGTTGTCGATCTCGATGCGCGCGACCTCGATGCCGCCCTGGCAGGCCGCCTCGGGCGTCATGAAGCCGCCCACGGTCTGGCTGCGCGAGCGCACCTGGTCGCCGCCGCCGAACGGCGCGATCCGGTACTCGAAGTCCCAGCGGTCCTCGCAGTCCCTGGTCGGCGTCACCGTGATGCGGTAGCCGCGGTACTCTTCCGATGCATCGCTCATGTCATTCCCCTAATGGTTTTCTTGGCAGCCTAGCATGAAGGCCGGGTTCGCATTTCCCGCCCCGTTCAATCGTGCGCAAGGTGGCGCCGGCCGGCAAAACCCCGGTATAGTTGGCCCCTGATCAACCCGACCATATAGCGATGACTCCTTTCCTGCGCGCCCTGCTCCCCGCCGCCCTGCTGAGCTCCAGCCTGGCCGCCGCCGCCCCGATGAAGCTGGCCGACTACCTGGCCCTGAACGGCCCGGCGCCGACCGCCACCTTCGCCTACGGCAGCGCGCCGTCGCAGTACGCCGAACTGTTCCGCCCCGCCGGCGCCGGTCCGTTCCCGGTGGCGGTGCTGGTGCACGGCGGCTGCTGGACCATCAAGTTCGGCGGCATCACGCAGATGCGCAACCTGGCCGGCGCGCTGGCCGCGCAGGGCATCGCCGTGTGGAACGTCGAATACCGCCGGGCCGACGAGGACGGCGGCGGCTATCCCGGCACCTACCAGGACATGCACGCCGCGCTCGAACTGCTCGAGCGCAGCGCGCCGGCCAACCAGCTCGACCTCGGCCGCATCGTCGCGGTCGGCCACTCGGCCGGTGGCCAGCTGGTGCAGTGGATCGCCGGCCGCGCCCGCATCCCGGCCAGCAGCCCGCTGCACCGCGCCAGGCCGCTGCCGGTGCCGCAGATCGTCAGCCTGGGCGGCCTGGCCGACCTGCGCAACGAGCGCGACCTGATCAAGGCGAGCTGCGGCCAGGACACGGCCGACCTGGCCGGCCTGCCGAGCGCGGCGCGGCCCGACGTGTACGCCGACACCAATGCCGCCGAGCTGCTCCCGAACGGCAGCCACACGGTCTTGATCACGGGCGAGCTGGACACCGTCTCGCCGCCGCGCGCCGCCCAAGACTACGCCAAACGCGCCAGGGCCGCCGGCGACAGCGCCGAAGTCATCGTGCTGCCCGGCGCAAGCCACTACGACGAGGTCGCGGCCAGCTCGCCATCGTTCAGGCTGGTGCTGCCGGCGATTCGCAAGGCGCTCGGGATGGCGCCCTGAACGCGCCACTATTTGTTACGGCAGCGCAACAATAAGTAGCCGTCCGACAGGCTCTCCCTCGACATTTCCATGGGGCAAGTGTAACGTGGGAGGCTGTGCCGCGCTTCACGCCGCGGCGGTCGGAATCAGTCCCCATCAAGCCCGCGCTATCGCCGCCGCCCCGCCGTAGCCCCTTGAGCGACGATCCCCGTTTTTCCAAACTCACCAGGTCGATACCATGCTCCAAACCCACGCAGCGGACAAAGCAGTCCACCACCAGGCGCACGCGCGCGACGAATCCGGCCACGAGTTCCTGGCTTTCACGATGGGCGAGGAAGAGTACGGCCTCGACATCCTCAAGGTGCAGGAAATCCGCGGCTACGAAACCGACGCGGTGACCCGCATCGCCAACACACCGGCCTACTTCAAGGGCGTGATGAACCTGCGCGGCGTGATCGTGCCGATCGTCGACATGCGCATCAAGTTCAACCTCGGCACGCCGAGCTATGACGAGTTCACCATCGTCATCGTGCTGAACCTGGGCGGCAAAGTGGTCGGCATGGTGGTCGACAGCGTCTCCGACGTGACCACCCTGACGACCGAACAAATCCGCCCGGCGCCCGACATGGGCGGCGTGTTCGAGAGCGACTACCTGATCGGCCTGGGCACGCTCGACGAGCGCATGCTGATCCTGGTCGATATCGAGAAGCTGATGGGCCGGGCGGACATCGGCGTGCTGGGCAACCTGTCCGCGTGATGACAAAAGCGGCGGCGCCGCGCGCCGCCGCCCGGCTCCGGCTTACTTGCCAGCTTTGCCCAGCTTGACGTTACTGACGGTCCAAACCGCCGCCCCCTCGGACGGCGTGCGCTCGGCGATCACGAAGGGCAGCGCGTCGGTGGCTACTTTGGCAGCGGGATGGGCCATAAGGAACTGGGCCCAGTTGCCAGAGTAATTGACGCCCTGGTAATAGATGCCGCAGCTCGCGTCATTGATGACGTCGACCCGCCCGCCAGTGCCGGCGCAGTAGGCCGCGTCGATGAAGGCATAGCCGTCGGTCGTGCCGTTTCCGTTGGTGTCGATCGGCACGTTCAGGCTCAGGCTGCCCGGGTGCGGCACGATGCTGCCCGTGTAGCTGTAGCCGAGCTGGGTGACCGCGGTCAGCAACTGGCCCGACAAGGTGGTTTCGGCAATGTACACCCCGGCATAGTCGCCGGTGGTGCTGTTGCTGCTGTTGTTCAAGGTCGCCGAACCCTTGGCGCCGTTGCTATTGAGGGTACAGGTGCCGCCGAAGCCCCCGTCGTTAGTGCCGTCGAAGCACTGCAATTTATTCTGTCCCGGCGCGGTCGTCCGGCCCGCCGCGGCGCCCTGCCCCGGTCCCGCCACCGCTGCCGACATTGCCATCGCTGCCACGCCGATGCACACGGCGATATTTCCTAGCTTTTTCATGTTGATCTTCCCCTGGATTATTGTTGGATCCCGGATCAGCCCTCAGATAAGCGCGGGATAAGGCTCCGGCGCGGGCCGTTCGGGGTAATGCATCAGCCGGTTAGCGCCTCCCGTTCTAAAAGTTGGAACCGTATAAGAATTGCACCGCCGAGCCCGCTAGTCAATCGTGCGCCGCCCGCGTCGCGCGAAGCGTTGCGCGGGACGCAGATGTACAGTACGCTAGCGCACAGACCGCGTATCCCGGAGGAACTAATCTGCTTCATCATCACCAGATTCCGGGACCTACCTTGAAACACGCACACATCGCCCTGCTCGTCGCCTCCGCGTTTGCCTTGCCCGCCATGGCCGCCACGCCTGCCAAGGCGCCCGCGACCGCACTCACTCCGGACAGCGTTAACGCGGCCGGCAAAACCGCCACCGCCAAACCCGGCAAGCCTGAAATCCTGCGCGCGCAGATCCTGCTCGACCGCGCCCACTTCTCGTCGGGCGAAATCGACGGCGCCAGCGGCAGCAACATGCGCGGCGCAATCGCCGGCTACCAGAAGGCCAAAGGCATCGCCGGCAAGGGCGACCTGAACGCCGCCACCTGGGCCGCGCTGAACGCCGACAGCGCCGACGCGCTGACCACTTACACCATCGCCGACGCCGACGTGGCCGGCCCGTTCCAGCCTATCCCCGAAGAGATGGCCGACAAGGCCAAGCTGCCGGCGTTGGGCTTCGCCAGCGCCGAAGAAGCGTTGGGCGAAAAATTCCATGCCAGCCCGGCCCTGCTCAAGCGCCTCAATCCGGGCAAGGACCTGGCGCGCGCCGGCGAGCAGATCGTCGTGCCGAACGTCCTCGATACCGAACCGCTGCCGAAGGGCGGCAAGATCGTCGTCTCCAAGTCCGCGCGCACCCTGACCCTGCTCGACACCGCCGGCAAGATCATCGCCCAGTTCCCCGCATCGAGCGGCAGCGAGCACGATCCGCTGCCGATCGGCGACTGGAAGGTCAACGGCATCTCGAAGAATCCGACCTTTCACTACAACCCCAAGCTGTTCTGGGATGCCAAGGCGGGCGACGCCAAGGCGACCATTCCGGCCGGCCCGAACAACCCGGTCGGCGTGGCCTGGATCGACCTGTCGAAGCCGCACTACGGCATCCACGGTTCGCCGGTGCCCGAGACGATCGGCAAGACCCAGTCGCACGGCTGCATCCGCCTGACCAACTGGGATGTCGCCACGCTGATCTCGGCGGTCGGCGCCGGCACCGCGGTGCAGCTGGTGGAATGAACGCAGGTCCCTAAAAATAACAAGAGGAGAAATCGATGAGATGGTTACTGACCTTCGTGGCCGGCGTGCTGATTGGCGCTGGCGGCCTGTTCGTGTTCCTGCGCCAGGTGCCGCATGACGTGACGCCCGCCCCGGCGGTGGTGGTGGCGCCAACGACGGTGACGGCGCCCGCCGCGGCGCCGACCGACACGCTGAACGCGTCGCTGCCGCCGGCGCCGGTGGTGCCGACCGACCTGACCGAAGTCGACCTCCCGCTCAAGCCGGCGCAGGACGAGCTGTCGAAGGTGCCGGACGTCGCCGCCTCGGCCGCCGCCGGGCCGACGGGCAAGCTGCTGGTGCCGGTGGAAGGCATGAAGTACGCGCAGTTGAGCGACAACTTCGACCAGCCGCGCGGCAAGGAGCGTCACCACGAAGCGCTCGACATCATGGCGCCGAAGGGCACCAGGGTGCTCGCGGTGGCCGACGGCAAAGTGGTCAAGCTATTCAACAGCAAGCCGGGCGGGCTGACGGTATACCAGTTCGATCCGAGCGAGAGGTATGCGTACTACTACGCACATCTGGACAAGTATGCCGATGGCGTCAAGGAAGGTACGGTGCTCAAGCGCGGCGACCTGGTGGGTTATGTCGGCACGACCGGCAATTCGGCCAAGGACGCGCCGCACCTGCACTTCGCCGTGTTCGAGCTGACGCCGGCGAAGCAGTGGTGGAAAGGCACCGCGATCAATCCGTATCCGCTGATGGGCGACTGAACGTGGCAGACGGGGTCAGGTCCGTTGGACCTGACACCGCCCCCTACCCCGCCAGCTTTTTCAGCATCAGCACCCAGTGGTCGACATCGTCGTCCAGCGCCTTCACCGGCAGCCGCTCGTCCTGCCCATGCGCGCGATTGTCGACCGGGACCACGCCCCACGAACCATCGACGCCGTACACCGGAATGCCGATCACGCGAAACGGCCGCGCATCGCTCGCGCCCGTGCTCATCTCCGGCACCACCATCGAACCAGGATGCAGCGCCTTCACCGCAGCGGTGTAGGCCTCGACCACGTCGGCGCGCAAAGGCGACGCCAGCGCCGCGAGGTTCTTGTCGGCGCGCGTGACCACCACGCCCGGATCGCCCACCACTTTCTGCAGCTCCTCGCGGATCGCGTCCGGCGACACGCCCGGCATGATGCGGCAGTTGACCGTCGCCGTCGCCAGCTGCGGCAGCGCGTTGTCGGCGTGGCCGCCTGACAGCAGGGTTGCTACGCAGCGCGTGCGCGTGATCCCCACCTCTCCTTCGTCCGCCTCGATCGCGTCGGCCGCCGCGCCGTCGCCCGGATTCTTCAGCCAGGCGCGCATCGCATTGCCCAGCGCCCCCGTCTCGACCTGCTGGC
The DNA here is from genome assembly GCF_056406475.1 of Massilia sp. P1_C10. NCBI lineage: Bacteria > Pseudomonadati > Pseudomonadota > Betaproteobacteria > Burkholderiales > Oxalobacteraceae > Massilia > Massilia sp. P1_C10. The sequence goes on along the minus strand of NZ_JBFUAC010000007.1, from coordinate 243,922 downwards.
GGCCGGAGAAGTACGCCCGCGTGGTTTCGTTCAGCACCGGCTCGAAGCGGTATCCCTCGACCCGGCGCAGCGCGTTGGCCAGCTGGTAGATGGCGTTGTCGGGCCGCGGCTTGGACGAGTGGCCGCCGCGGTTGCGCGCGGTCAGCACGTAGTCCGCAAAAGTCTTCTCGGCGGTCTGCAGGGAGAAACCGAGCGGACGGCCGTCCGGCGCGAAGCCGCCGCCGCCGCCGTCCGCGTTCAGCCCGTACTCGACGTCGAGCAGCTCGTGCCATGTGGTCGCGCCCAGTTCGGCGCCCACGCCGTCGGTTTCCTCGTCGCCGGTGTAGAACACGATGATGTCGCGCTTCGGCTTGAAGCCGCTCGCCTTCAGCTTCAGGATCGCGGCGGTGGTGGCGGCGATGCCCTGCTTGATGTCGGAGGTGCCGCGGCCGTAGTAGTAGCCGTCACGCTCGGTGAACACGAACGGATCGCTCGCGGTCCAGTCTTCGCGCTTCGCCTCGACCACGTCCATGTGCGCCATCAGCATGATCGGCTTGGCGGCGGGCCTGCCTTCGGCGCGCCAGCGCACGATCAGCGCTGCGGTCTTCTGGTAGGGCATGACCCTGATGTCGGCCGCCGGGATGCCGGCGGCGCGGTACTGCGCGGCCAGGAAGGCGGCCAGCTCGGGCACGCGGTCGCGGCCCGCCACGGTGGGGATGTTGACCGCGTGTTCGAGCAGGCCGCGCGCCCTGGCGTGCCATGGGTCGCTGGCGGGTGTCGCGTGGGCCGCGACGGGCGCAGTAAGGATCAGGGCGGTCAGCAGGCGGCGCAGCGGCATCGTGGGACTCTTCGAGTGGCAGGAGTCCGCAGTATTGCCGCAGTTTGCATCATCGCGCAAGCAAAAAAGCCCCGCAACCGATGAGCTTGGCAGCACATCGCTTGCGGGGCTGGCCGGCCAGGGCGCCGCAGTGGCGCCCGCGACCGGGGATTACTCGGCGATGTCGGCGCCGACGTTGATGGCCGCATAGGCGCGCTGGACCGCCTTGTCTTCGACGCTGCCCACGCCATACAGCTCCTGGGCGGCGGCGATGACCTTCAGGCGCGCGTCGGCGTAGTTGGTGGACGCGGTGAACTTGGTCGTCAGGGCCTTGAACCAGATGCGGAAGGCCTTGTCGCTGCCGATGCCGGTCATGTTCAGCGGCGCCTTGGTCAGGTACGAGCTGTAGTAGTCACTGGTTGGCGACGAACTCGATCCTTGCGACAGGAAGTAGAACATGCGGTTGTTCGGGCCGGACGAGTAGTGCACGTCCAGGCGCTTCAGGTTCATGCTCCAGGCGTTCGGGCTGGCGCCGTCCTTGCTCGGCTTGTACAGCCAGCGCAGCGGCTGGCCGTTCTTGGCGATTTCCTTGCCCATCATCCAGTCGTTGCCGGTATTCGGGATCACCGTGCCGGTGCCGCCTGCGCGCGCGTAGGCTTCGACCATCTCGCCCTGGATGTCGGAGGCTGACTCGTTCAGGCCGCCCGATTCGGCGCGGTAGGTCAGGTTCGAAGTCGCCGCGGTGACGCCGTGGCCCATCTCATGGCCGATCACGTCGATCGAGCCGAGGCTGGTGAACGAGGTGCCGCCGTCGCCGATGTACATGCACTTGCAAGTGTCGCTGTAGTAGGCGTTGTCGTAGGCGGTGTTGACGTGGGCCGCGATGTAGGTCGCGGTGTTGTTGCCGTCCAGCGACTTCCAGCCGAGCGTGTTGTTCAGCATGTCGTAGGTGTTCTGCAGGCCCCAGGCTGCATTGACCGCGGCGGTCTGGCCGTTGGCGTTGGTGGTGCTGCCGCCGGCGATGTAGTTCTGGCCGTCGCCCCACGTGTTGGTCGTGTTGGTGTAGATTGCGCCGGCGCTGGTGGTGTGGTTGGCGTTGGTGATGGCCATGCCGCCGAAGGTGCCGCCGGTGCCGCGGGTGCTGTCCTTGATCGAGTAGGTGCTGCCGGTCAGGGTGGTATTGATCGGCACGACGCCGTTGTACTGGCTGTTGCCGGTGCCGACCACGGTCTGCACCATGCTCCACTGGTCGATCACGCTGCCGTCGGCGGCGCTGACGATGGTGTTGTAGAACTGCGGCGTGTTACCCGTGGTCATGCGGGTCTTGACCAGGTAGGCCAGCTGGTAGCCGGTGACGACTTCCTGCAGGTCGGTGGCGTTCAGGTCCTTCTCGGCCTTGTTGGCGGCGGACGCGACGCGCTGGTCGGCGACGACTGGATAGATGATCAGTTCTGCGCTCGGCGGATCGATCGGCTTGCCGTTCGGCGAGACGCGGGCGACGACGCCGGCGATCGCGGCTTTGGCGGACAGGCCTGGAGCAACGTTGAAGTCACCCTTGGCCAGGCCGTTGCGGCGGTCCGAGGCCGACTCGCTGATGACGTTACCGTGGGCGCCGGTGACGACCACCGATTCCGAATTGAACACGCGCACACCCTTGTAGGTGTGGTCGAGGCGGCTGATGGTGGTGCCGGCGGCGCCCGGGTGCTGGTTGCTCACCGCGTAGCCGTGACGGCTGTCGAGGCCGTTACGGCCGCGTTGCGACATCAGCTGCGATACCATGCTGGCGGTGTCATTTGCTTGCATTGCCGGGTTCCCCGCAGGGGCCGCGGCGACCGCCGCATCCGACATCATGAATGGAAGTGCGGCAATGGATGCAGCCAACAGCGTTTTACGAAGGGTCATCATATCTCCAATCGGTGTCTCGAAAAATTATTCGGTGTGCCCCTTTTTTCCGGGGATGAGCTAACGTAATCCCGCCGATCCGGCGTGGTCAAGTATTTATACAAATGAGACATTAATTACCTGAAATGTTCATTTCTAGACATTTATCATTCGACAAGGCAATTCATCACGCGGTCACATGGCGCTGTCAGGATGGCGTGGCACGTGGCCCGGTTGCGGCGCCACGGCAGCTTTGTCCGGTCGGCTCGAGCACCGGCACCAATTCAGCAGTTACGCGCAGGGGGTTCGTTAGCGCACCGAGAAGCCTAGGCGATGGGACTACACTGATTCCATTGTGAGGTGGCCTCCGCGCCTGGCAGTTCCTCGGGCGGCCGCAACATCTCGCCCTTCCGCACTATTCCCCCACGAAAGCAACTATGTCATTCAATAACGCCGTCGTCTGGCTCGACCACACTCGCGCCCATGTCATCCACTTCGACAAGGACGCGTCGGAGTCCGAGTCGCTCAAGACGCACTCGACCCATCCGCATCCGCACCAGAAGCACGGCGACACCCATGCCGACGAAGACGACAACACGCAGTTCTACACCGACATCGCCAACTCCCTGACGGACACCCAGCAGATCCTGGTGGTCGGCCCGGCCGAGGAAAAGACCGCCTTCGTCAAGCACCTGGCCAGTAAAGAGCCGGCGATCGCCGACAAGATCAAGGCCGTCGAAACGGTCGACCACCCGACCGACAGCCAGTTGCTCGCGCTGGCCCGCCAGCATTTCGTCAGCGCCGGCGGCATGCAGTAACCGAAACCGCATCGGGCTGATAAGCTGTGCGCTTCGACATACCTGGAGTTCACATGCAACACACGAAGCCCGCTCTCGGAATCTGGCAAAGCGCAGCATGCCTGCTGGGCGCTGCCAGCGCCAATGCCGCGGCGCCGGTTGCGATCCGAAGACGCATGCCTCGGTCTACTGCACCCAAGACACGGCGTTCAGCTACATCGGCGAAAAGACCAAACCGTCGGACGGCACCTCGCCTGCCAACCTACGCGTCGACACGCTGGGCGACCAGCTGCGCTACGCCAGCGGCGACCGGGCCAAAGTGGTGACGGTATCCGGCAAGGACCGCGGCGCGATCCTGCTGGCCGGGAAGACCGGCACCGCCTACATGTACATGGACGACAGCGGCAATTTCGCCAGCAGCACCTATTACATGCAGTCGCACCCGGCCTGGGTGCAGCGGTATCACGCGGCCCGCCCGCAGGACCGCTATTACGGCATGACCTGGACCCCGCTGCTGGCCGATTCGGCGTATGCCACGGACGCCGACGACAGCTTCTACCCTGTGACGACCGGCACGGCCAACCGCTTTCCTTTCACGTTCTCGGGCAAGAGCGGCGCCATCGACGCTGACTACTTCAAGAAGCTCAAGACCGGCCCCTACCTCGACGAACTGACGCTCGATTTCGCGCGCGCCGCCGTCGAAGGCGAGCGCCTCGGCGCCAACGCGGCCGGGGTGACCGACCTGCTGGGCGTGAGCCTGTCGGCGCACGATTACGTCAACCACGCGTTCGGCCCCGAGAGCAAGATGTCGCACGATCACCTGCAACGCCTGGACCGCATGCTGGACGGCTTCTTCGACTACCTGGACCGGCGCGTCGGGCGCGACAGCTTCGTCGTGGTGCTCACGGCCGATCACGGCTTCGCCAACGCGCCTGAATTTTCCAAGGCCCGGCATATCGACGCGGGCAGGATCCCGTCGGCCAGGCTGGTCGCCGCCCTGAACGCGCACCTGCAGGAAAAATACCGGCTGGCGCCGCTGGTGCGGGCCTCGTCGATGCCGAATATTCACCTGGACCGCGAGCTGCTCGCCGCGAACGGCCTGGCGCAGGACGATGTCGAGCGCACTGCCGCGCGCTTCCTGATGACGCAGGATGGCGTCGCCGATGTCGTGACGCGCAGCCAGATGGAAACCGGCGCCGCGCAAGCGCCCCGGACCCGCGTGCTGATGCGGCGGGCCTGGGACGCCGAGCGCTCCGGCGACCTGATGGTGGTGACACGGCCGTACTGGGTGTTCGGCAGCGGCAGCAGCGGATCGTCGCACGGCACGCCCTACGCGTACGACACCAACGTGCCGCTGATCGTGATGGGCCCGCGCTGGATCAAGGCCGGCTACTACGGTCATTCCGCCGAAACCGTGGACACTGCGCCGACCTTGGCCGCGCTGCTGCGCGTGCGCCCGCCGGCCGGGTCCGAGGGCAAGGTCCTGACCGAAATCCTGCGCGCGAAATGACAGGTTTGGGGTCTGGTCCCGCGGACCCGACCCCATGTTGGACGTATCCCTGGAATCGAAGATGGGGACAGGTCCGCAGGACCAGGAAGGAGTCGAGCCTTGCAAGGCTCGACCGTTCCGCAGGAGCGAAGCTTCGCTCCGCTAAACCCCTGCTTCCCCCCCCGCGCGGCTTAGTAGATCGACTTGCCGGCAGCGTCTTTCAGCTGCATCTCCCAGGCGCCTTCGACCAGCGAGACCACCGAGGCCGGCATCGGCACGTAGTCAAGTTCGGTCGCGGCGGCGCCGCCGTGCTTGTAGGCCCAGTCGAAGAACTTCAGCACTTCCTTGCCCTTGGCCGCGTCGGCCTGCGACTTGTGCATCAGGATGTACGACACGCCGGTGATCGGCCAGCTGGCCTTGCCCGCCTGGTCGGTCAGCACCACCGCGAATCCCGGGGTTTTGGTCCACTCGGCGCCGGCGGCGGCTGCCTTGAAGTTGTCGTCGTCCGGCTGCAGGAACACGCCGTCCCTGTTCTTCAGCTGGGTGTGCGACATCTTGTTCTTCTTGGCGTATGCCCATTCGACGTAGCCGATCGAACCCTTGATGCGCTGGACGTTGGCCGCGACGCCCTCGTTACCCTTGCCGCCCACGCCGACGGTCCACTTGACCGCGGTGCCGGCGCCGATCTTGCCCTTGAAGTCGGCGCTGGTTTTCGACAGGTAGTCGGTGAACAGGAACGAGGTGCCCGAACTGTCGGCGCGGTGCACCACGGTGATGTCGTCGGCCGGCAGCTTCACGCCCGGGTTCAGCGCGGCGATTTCAGGCGCGTTCCACTTGGCGATTTTGCCGAGGTAGATGTCGGCGATGACGGGGCCGGTCAGTTTCAGCTGGCCCGGCGTCACGCCGTCGACGTTGACCACCGCGACCACGCCGCCCATGATGGCCGGGAACTGCATCAGGCCTTCGGCGTCGAGTTCTTCCGCTTTCAACGGCATGTCGGAGGCGCCGAAGTCGACGGTCTTCGCCTTGATCTGCTTGATGCCGGCGCCCGAGCCGATCGACTGATAGTTCAAGCCGTTGCCGGTGGCCGCCTTGTACGACTCGGCCCACTTGGCGTAGATCGGATACGGGAAGGTGGCGCCGGCGCCGGTCATGTCGGCTGCCATTGCGCTTGCGGCCATCGTTGCCAGCGCGCCCAGAACCATCGAAGTCAGCATCTTGTGGATTTTCATTTTCAGGTCTTCCCTATTTGTTTGGATGCATGAAGTCTACGGGCCGAATATGACGCCAATGTGACGTGCACGCTGTGCGGCGGCGTATAGTTGACGCAGGACCTCAGTGGGGGCGATGACGATGAAATCCCGGGGCAAGGGGCGCGAGGCGGTCAAGGCACAGGCGCTGGCGCTCAAGCGCGCCATGTCGCTCGGGCAGGCGTTCGAACAGATCGTCGGCAACTGCCTGGCGCATGTCGAGGCCAACGCCGGCAACGTGGCAAAGGCGCGCGACGTCGAAAGCCTGCACCAGATGCGGGTCGGGATACGGCGCCTGCGTTCGGCGTTGGGGATGTTCAAGGACGTGCTGCGCCTGCCCGCGGCATTGCAGAAGGAGCTGGACTGGCTGGCCGGCGAACTGGGATCGGCGCGCGACTGGGACGTGCTGGCCGAGACCACGCTGCCCGGGATCGCGCGCGGCCTGCCCGATCCGGCGCGCATCGCGCGTGTGGCGCGGGCGGCAGCCGACAAGGCGGCGCAGCATCACGCCAGCGCGGCGGCAGCGGCGGGTTCGGCGCGCTACCAGCGGCTGATGCGCGGGATCGGACAGTGGGTGAAATCGCAGGAATGGCGCGCCGACGCGATGGGGCAGCCGGTGCGCGGGTTCGCGCGGGAAATCATCAAGCGCGACGAGCGGCGGCTGCGCCGGCGCGCGCGCAAGCTGCCCACGGCCACGCCGGAGGAACGGCACCGGGTGCGGATCGCGGCCAAGAAGACGCGCTATGCGGCGGAATTCTTTGCGTCGCTGTTCGCGCCGCGGCGCGTGAAAAATTATGTGAAGGCGCTGACCGCGCTGCAGGACGAACTGGGGCTGCTGAACGACATCACGGTGGCGACGCGGCTGTTGGCTGATATCGCGAAGGGCGATCCCGCGCTTGGGAACGAAGCGGGATTTGCGGACGGGATGCTGGCCGCGCGCATACCGGACGAAGGCAGGGCCGCGACGAAGCGCTGGAAGAAGCTGGCGAAGGTGAAGCCGCCCGGGTGAACGGGGTCAGGTCCGGCGGACCTGACCCCAGACGTTCGGCTGCGGCGCATGCTTCAATCTTCAATCAATAGCGGCCGTCCCAGCGGTCGTCGCGATGGTGCTCGCGGCGCCAGTGCTCCCGACGCCACTGTTCGCGGCGCCACTCCTCGCGGCGCAGCCATTCCTGGCGGCGCAGTTCGGCGGCGCGGCGCGCGCGCCAGTCGTGGCGATAGCCATCGTTGTAGCCATAGGCGGGCGGCGCCACGTAGTAGCCGCGGGCAGGCGCGTACTGCTGGACGCGGACGGGCGTACCGGCATAAATCGAGAAGCTGGTTTGCGCCAGCGCCGGCTGGGCCGCTGCCAGAGCAATTGCGCCTGCCGCCAGTGCTTTCAGATAGATGTTCATGATAAGTCCCTCCAGTCCATTCAGTTGATCGCCTGCGTTTGTGCAGACGAGCCCACTGTATTCCGCGGATCGGTTACGCGGTGATATGGGTCCGCAACATTTGTAACGGGGGGTAAGGACTCGACAATTCAATCGTGCGGCATTGGCGCCATGTTAAGATTGTATTTTAGACACAATTTCTTATTGCCATGTTGATTGCTCACGACGAACACTATGAAGGCTGGACCATTACCGCATCCTGCCGCGAATTGAAATCCGCCGCCTGGAAAACCGGCGAACCGGTGCCGTATGCCGCCCAGGCGCGCATTCGCCTGCTGCACCCGCAGCACTTCGAGGACGGCTGGAAATCGGTCGACATGCATTCGATTCCCGAAGACGGCGAAATGTGCTTTGCCGCCCTGCCCGACGCGCAGGCGACGCTGCTGTCCGAAGCGCGCCGGCTGATAGACTCGCTCAAGCGCTGAACAATCCGCCGTATTTTGTTCCGGAAACTAGGGGTGTATTCCTACTGTCCCGTCCGGTCTGCTCCTATTGAGAAACTGTCGATGCCGACTATCATTGAGTTACAACAAACGGCATAGGAGATCCTATGGTGAGTGAAGAGAAGTGCAGTGCACCACGATCATAGCGACAGCAAGCAGTCCGGATTGAAGTTCCGGTAGCGGACCAGTCACTGGTTCGAGTAAGAGGAATAGTCCGGCGGCTCAAGGCGGCAAGAACAGCGCGAACACCGGAAGCCAGCACCCCGACCCGGCAGCAGTTTCATCGTTTCACAGCTTCAAAGCTTCACCGTTTCACCGGCTGCAGCATGCAATATGGCCGGCTCGGCGTCGAGGTAGGCAAACCGTAAGTCGTATTCCACCCCAGGTGGCCGCCCGATGCAAGGCGGATAAGAAGCTCCCGTCCTGGGAGCTTTTTTTCGTCCCGCGCCGCTAGAACAGCGTGTGCTGGCGGCTGGTCAGCGCGCTGAAATCGTCATCGACGAAGGGCAGGATCGCATCGGCCACCGGCTGGAGCTGGCGCGTCAGGTAGTGCTCGTAGTCGATCGGCGAGCGGCGCGCCTCCAGCGGCTCCGGCCCGGCCAGCGTGATCACGTAACGGATCCAGCCGCCGTTCTGGTATTGCAGCGGGCGGCCGTGCTGGCGATTGAATTCGTCGGCGATGCGGGCCGCGCGCACGTGCGGCGGCACGTTGCGCTCGTACTCGTCGAGCGGCCGGCGCAGGCGCTTGCGGTACACCAGCAGCTCATCGAAGTCGCCGGCAGCGGTGCGGCTGGCGTAATCGCGCACGTAGTCGCGGTAGTCCTCGCCCTTGAAGATGCGCTCGTACAGTGCCTGCTGGAACTGCTGCGCCAGCGGCGTCCAGTCGCTGCGGACGGTTTCCAGTCCCTTGTAGACCATCGCTTCGCTGCCGTCGGCTTTGCGCGCCAGGCCCGCGTAGCGCTTCTTGCTGCCTTCGTCGGAGCCGCGGATGGTCGGCATCAGGAAGCGCCGGTAATGGGTTTCGTACTGCAGCTCGAGCGCGTTGGCCAGGCCGAACTCGCGCCGCAGGTAGTCGTCGAACCACTGGTTTACGTGCTTGACCAGCGCGCGGCCGATCTCGCCGGCCTGCTCCTCCGAGTGCGCGTGCTTCAGCCATACGAAGGTGGAATCGGTGTCGCCGTAAATAACCTGGTAGCCCTGCCCTTCGATCAGCTTGCGCGTCAGGTGCATGATCTCGTGGCCGCGCAAGGTGATCGACGAGGCCAGGCGCGGGTCGAAGAAGCGGCAGCCGCTCGATCCCAGCACGCCGTAGAACGCGTTCATGATGATCTTCAGCGCCTGCGACAGCGACTTGTTCTGCTCGCGCTTGGCGGCGTCGCGGCCGTCCCAGATCTGCTTGACGATGGCCGGCAGGCAGTGCTTGTCGCGCGAGAAGCGCGCGCCGCGGAAGCCCTCGACCGTTTCGCCGGCGCCGTCGTCGCGCGTGCCCACCACCAGGCCGACCGGGTCGATCAGGAAGGTGCGGATGATCGACGGGTACAGGCTTTTGTAGTCGAGCACCAGCACCGAGTCGTACAGGCCGGACTGCGAATCCATCACGAAGCCGCCGGGGCTGTCGCCGCCCACCACGTCGCCCAGGTTCGGCGCAACGTAGCCCTGGCGGTGCATCATCGGCATGTACAGGTGCTCGAACGCGGCCACCGAACCGCCGCTGCGGTCGGCCGCCAGACCCGTCACGCTGGCGCGCTCCAGCAGGAAGGTCATCAACTCGGTCTTGGCGAAGATGCGCGTGACCAGCTCGCAGTCCTTCAGGTTGTAGCGCGCCAGCGCCGGCTTGTCCTCGGCGAAGCGGCGGTCGATTTCCTCCATGCGGTCGTAGGGATTGTCGATCGACTTGCCTTCGCCGAGCAGCGTCTGCGACACGCTCTCCAGGCTGAACGAGGGGAAGCTCCAGGTCGCCGAGCGCAGCGCCTCGATGCCGTCGACGATCAGGCGTCCCGCGGCGGCGGCGAAGTAGTGTTCCTGCTTGCCGCCATGTTCGCGCCACTCCATCGCGCTGCCTCCGCGCCCGAGCAGCAGCGGCACCTTCAGTTTTTCGGAATGCTTCTGCAGCACGCGCAGGTCGAACTGCACCAGGTTCCAGCCGATGATGACGTCGGGGTCGTGGCGCGCCATCCACTCGTTCAGGCGAATCAGGATCTGGGCGCGGTCGTCGCAGTATTCGAGGTCGAAGTCGAGCGCCTCGTCGTCGCCGTTGGGCGGGCCGAGCATGTAGACCTGTCGCTGGCCGCAGCCTTCCAGCGCGATCGAATACAGCTCGCCGAAGCGGGTGGTTTCGATGTCGAGCGAGACCAGGTTCAGCGTCGGGCGGTAGCCGGGCGCCGGCTTCAGTTGCGCGTCGACCAGCAGGCCGCTGCCGTCATCCTGGCCGCCGAACAGCACGGGCGCCGTGATGAAGCGCTCCATCAGGTAGCGCTCGGGCGGGCGCACGTCGGATTCGTAGACGTCGATGCCGTATTCGCGCAGGCGCCTGGACAGCTTGGTCAACTGGCGGTACTGCGTGCAGTACATGCCGAGCACCGGGCGGTGGTGGAAGTCGCTGAGCGACAGGTCGCGCAGTTCCACGCCGCGTTCGCCGCGCAGGACCGCCTCGGCCGACTCGCGCTGTTCGGCGGGGATGAAGGCGACCGAGGGATGCGGCGCCAGGCGGATGTGGCGCGGGCCGGCGTCCGTGGCGAGCCAGAAGTCGACCTCCGTGCCGGCCGCGGTGTCGCGCCAGTGGCGCGTGAGTAGAAAACCCTGCTGTAGTTGTTCCAACTTCCCGCTTTCGAACGCTGTTGATGCCGACTAGCGAATGATACGCGAACCGATCGCCGGGGTCTGGTGGCGCGGACCTGACACCATTTTGGATCACCTGACAAATTTTCTGAAAGGTAATTGAAAGCTGATATAGTTGGCAACAATAATTCGTCGGCAAATAGCCGCACCTTCCCCATCGCGAGGAACACCATGAAACGCTCGATCGCTTTACTGCTCGCCGTCCTGCCGCTGCAACTGGTACACGCGGCCGATACCGAACTGGCGAATGCCGTCCACAAGGACTACCAAGGCCGCCTGGCCGCGCTGTTCGACCACTTCCATCGCAATCCCGAGCTGTCGATGATGGAGACCAAAACCGCCGCGCGCCTCGCCGCCGAACTGCGCGAAGCGGGCTTCGTCGTGACCGAAGGCGTCGGCGGAACGGGCGTGGTGGCGATCATGAAAAACGGCCCCGGTCCGCTGGTGATGATGCGCGCCGACATGGACGGCCTGCCGCTGATCGAAAAATCGGGGCTGCCGAATGCATCGACCGTGCAGGGCAAGGATCGCGAAGGCAACCTGTGGCCGGTGGCGCACGCCTGCGGGCACGACGTCCACATCACCAGCCTGGTGGGCACGGCGCGGCAGATGGCGGCGCGGCGCGCGCAGTGGTCCGGCACGCTGATGCTGATCGGCCAGCCGGCGGAGGAACGCGTCGCGGGCGCCAGCGCGATGATGAAGGACCGCGTGTGGGAGCGTTTCGGACGGCCGGACTATGCACTCGCCTTCCACGTGGTCGCCGATGTCGAAGCGGGCAAGATCTCCGTGAACGAAGGCTCCCCGTACTCGGGCGCGGACACCGTCGAGATCCTGATCCATGGCGTCGGCGCGCACGGCGCCAGTCCGCACCGCGGCAAGGACCCGGTGATGCTCGGATCGCAGATCGTCGTAGCGCTGCAGACCATCATCAGCCGCGAGCGCGAGCCGCATGAACCGGCGGTGATCACAGTCGGCTCCTTCCACGCCGGCACCAAGGCCAACATCATCTCCGACACGGCCAAGCTGCAGCTGACCGTGCGCAGTAACAACGCGACCACGCGCGCCGCGCTGCTCGATGCGATCCGGCGCGTGGCGGTCAACACCGCGCGCGCCAACGGCGTGGCGGAGAACCAACTGCCCGAGGTGAATGTGCTCGACGAGAGCACGCCGCCGACCACTAACGATGCGGCGCTCACCCGCCGGCTCAAGCAGGCATGGACCGACAAGCTGGGCGCCCAGGTTTTCGATGCGAGCTACAAGCCGGGCGGCATGGGCGCCGAGGACTTCCCATTCTTCACCACCAAGCCGTATATCCCCAGCGTCTACTTCGGTGTTGGCGGAACAACGCGACAAGTGCTGGATGCCGCTGCGAATGGCGGCGCGCCTGTGCCGAGCCACCACAGCCCGATCTTCAGGATCGAAGCTGAACCGGCGGTGCGCACCGGCGTCGAAGCGACCGTCACCGCCTTGCTGGCGCTGATGAAAAAATAATCCGGGGACGGAGTCTGGTCCCGCTGGCCTCAGGTGCGCGCCGACAGGAATGATCCCTCGCAATTTGCTCGATGCGGTCCTACAAAACTGAGCAAAATACTCCGACTTTCGTACCAATGCAGTTTTTCCTAGGGTCGGCATCCGGCGGCAGCCAGCAGAGCGACACCAGCAATCGCGGTTTCGCTTCGATGGATCCTGACAAACAAAGGGAAATTGCCGTCGAAGGCGGGCGCGCCGCACATGCGTCCAGGCTCGCAGACCCGCTCGAAGTAAACCGCAAGCGCAGTTTTACCGAAGTTCGGCGGGGGCGCTTGCCCCCACTTTGTTTTGCTACGAAAGGAGCGAACATGAAGTCCGAATCGATGGCAAGCCTCGCCCCATAGGTTGGCTTTATGATCACACGATGAGCTTCGTTTCGTTGTACGTTAATTATTTATTCTATCGGCGAATCGCCTGGCAATCCTGATCGCGGACTACGGCCATGATGTCAAGACTGTAGTGCCATCCCGCCGGACGAGCGAGCGCCAGGGGATGCCCATCCCAGGCATCAAAGCAAAAAAGCCTCCGTAAAGGAGGCTTTCAGTTGCTCGGCAAGCTTACATGGCCAGCTTCTGGTAATTCGGATAATCGTGGATCGCGACGCCGCCGTAACCGGAGTTGGTCGAGAAATAGCTGTTTACCGTCGCCAGCTGGCTCTCCATTTTCGTCGCTCCCTCTTCGCAGAAGGTGACTTTGGTCGGCGTCTGGTTGCACGTCGTTTCAACGCCGACGATGGTGCGTTTGCCCTGAGCCGTGGCGTAAGAAATAGGATGGACCGCGTGCGATTCGATGCTGTCCTCACCCGCCGCGTAATCGCGATAATCCATCAGCGTGGTGCGATCGGTGGCGTCCACCATCCACTGCGACAGCGTCTTCGTCACGCCGCCCCGGGTCAACGACAGATACTCGTAGCCCATCGCGATATCGGCATTGATGTACAAACCAGCGCCCTTGGCGGCGGCGAATTTCTGGTACAGATCGACCAATTGATTGCCCAGAGAAACCGGGTCAGTCTGCCACTGTGGCAGAGTATGGGGTTCGATGTCGAAGTGGATGCCGGCGGGCCGCGCGCCCGTCAGACTGGCGACGAAGGCGTTTGCGCGCTTCAGCAAATCCAGCGGCGCCTGATGATTTGCCGCCAGCGCCCACTCGGAGGCACCAAACAGCAGTTCGACCTTGACGCCGCGCGCCGCCGCCTTGTTGATGAAGCCGGCGAGCAAGGCAGGTTTGTCGAGCAGCGTTTGGCTATGGATGAAGATCGTGTTCACCTTCCGGCCCACCGCGAAGTCGAGCATCCTCTTTTGCTTCGCGTTGGTGCCGATGTCGGCGTCGTACCAGGTCCACATGGCGCGGTCATTAACAGCGCCCACGCCGAGCGCGGCGACGGCGGGGGCGACGCTGTTGGTAGCTGCGATGCCAGAAGTGACCATGGCCAGATAAGAAGGGTTGGCAGATTCGGCGCCCTGCAATTGGGAACGATACACCGGCATCTGTTCCGAGACGACAGTCGATGCGGCCAGCTGCGTGTCCGGCGCGGCATCGATATTGTTACCGCCACATGCGGCCAGCGACAGGGAGAGAAGAGCGGCTGAAAGTTTCTTGCTAGATAACATATTAGGACCAATTGAGTTGCTGAAGAGAATCCAGCATACCTCATTGATCCTAAGAAATTAACTGCTTTGCGGAATTTTTCCTAACGCAAATTTTGTTCCAGATCTAAAAAGACAACACCGCCAACCATTTGCCAAGGCGGGCGGACATCGCGCAGGCGTGCCTGCGAGCGCCGCCTTTCCTCAAGACATCACGACGTTTGGATGCGACGATGAATACACCCCTCTCGTGTCGACGATGACCTTCGCCCGGTCCAGGATCAGGTCGTAATCGAAATCGCTGTGGTTGGTAGCCAACACCAGTAAATCGTAGGAGGCGATCGCGTCGCCCGTCAGATGCATGCTGTGCAACGCAATTTGCTGGCCGCGCCGGCTGATGCAGGTAGGAATATGCGGGTCGGAATAGTCCACCATCGCCCCGCGCGCCGTCAGCAGATCCATGATCTTGATCGACGGCGACTCGCGCATGTCGTCGATATTTTTTTTGTAGGACAAGCCCAGCAACAGGATACGGGCTCCGTGGATCGACTGGCGCCGCGCATTCAGCGCGGCGCCCACCTTCTCCACTACCCAGCGCGGCATCTGGTCGTTGATTTCGCCCGCCAGCTCAATAAAGCGCGTGGGGACGCCATACTGCCGCGCCTTCCAGGTCAGATAAAAGGGATCGATGGGAATGCAGTGCCCGCCCAGTCCCGGCCCTGGATAGTGGACGGTAAATCCGAACGGCTTGGTTGCGGCGGCGCGAATGACCTCGTGAATGTCGATGCCCATGCTATCGGCGATCATTTTCATTTCGTTGATCAGCCCGATGTTGACCGACCGGTAGATGTTTTCCAACAGCTTGGTCAGCTCGGCCGACCGGGTCGAACTCACGGCCACCACGTTGTCCACCGCCGCGCCGTACAGCGCCATGCCGGCCCGCTGGCAGGACGGCGTATCGCCGCCGCACACTTTCGGAATGTTGCGGGTGCGGAAGTCGGCATTGCCCGGGTCCTCGCGCTCGGGGGAAAACACCAGGAACAGGTCTTCACCGATCACGAAACCCCTCGCCTCGATGCGCGGGCGCAGTTCCTCGCACGTCGTGCCGGGGTAGGTTGTGCTCTCCAAGGACAGGATCTGGCCGCGTCGCAGGTGAGGAACCAGCGCTTCGATCGTCCCGATGACGCAACTGAGATCGGGTTCGCGTGAGGCGTTCAACGGCGTCGGCACGCAAATGATCAAGGCGTCCGCTTCGGCCGCGCGCGCCATGTCGGTCGTGGCCTCGAAGCCGCGCTGGCGCGCTTCCGTGATCGCCGTGGAACCGATGTGCTCGATGTAGCTGTTGCCCTGGTTGAGAGAATTGACTTTTTTCTGATCGATGTCGAAGCCGAGCACCTTGAATCCGGCTTCGGTAAAGCGCAGCACCAGCGGCACGCCGACATAACCGAGGCCGACGACGCCAATCACGGCGGTCCGTGCTTCTATCTTGCGCACCAGGACGTCGCAAAGGGACGACTCGGCGGCGGCGCCCTGGGGCATGGTCATAGTGTCTAACATGTTAGCTCCTTGTTGATTGTTAATGCTAATGAAAACGCCACAACCGTTCGAGCCCGGTCGCCACGCTGGTGAAATGGTGAAAGTCGAATTCCTGGCGCAGGCGCGCAATGTCGGCGCTCGAGTGGCGGATGTCGCCGGCCCGCTCGGCCAGGTGTCGCACCGCTGCGGGCCGCTGCGCCGTCTGGCCCATCAGGCGCACGAGCTCCAGCAGGCTGATCGCATGGCCGGTGCCGACGTTGCACACTCCTTGCGCGTCTGACGCCAGGGCCCGCGCATTGACCTCGGCAACGTCGCCGACGTAGACGAAATCGCGCGTCTGATGGCCGTCGCCGAAGATCGACAGCGGTTCGCCCTGGCGCAGGCAGCGATTGAAGATGCTGATAACCCCGGAATACGGCGATGCGGCATCCTGGCGCGGACCGAATACGTTGAAATAGCGCAGTCCCAGGGTGGAAACGCGATACAGTTCGCGATACATCCCCGCATACAGGTCGTTGATCTGCTTCTCCAGACCATAGGGCGAGATCGGCGCCGGGATGCCGGATTCGCGGCATGGGCCGGGCTGCGCGATTCCATACACCGCCGAACTGGAGGCGTACACGAAACGCCTGACCTGGCGCCGCCGCGCGCAATCGAGCACATTCAGAAAGCCACCCACATTGGTCTGGCCGGAACCGATCGGGTTGTCGACCGACGCGGTGACCGAAACCTGAGCCGCCAGATGCAGCACGTGATCGATGCCGTCGAGCGCCCGTTCCACCGCGTCGCGGTCGCGCACGTCGCCGGTCCACGCTTCCAGCGCGGCGTGGCGCGGCAGGTTCGCCTGCTTGCCGCTCGAATAATTGTCGAACACCCGGACCCGGGCTCCCTGCGCCAGCAGGCGTTCGACGCTATGCGAGCCGATGAAACCTGCCCCGCCTGTCACCAGTACATGCACGTTGATTCTCCTCGAAATGGGTGAAGGTCATTGCCGCGGCCACCGCTAAGGGCGCCGCGCGATCGGCTGTTCGGCGGGAGGCGCCGTGCCCGTGCGTACATTGCGGTCGAACTTGTCCCAGCCGCGGTCGCCTTTCAAGAACTGCCAGGTTCCGCGCATGCCCGCCAGCATGATCAACGGGCGGAAATAGAACAGGTCGAGCGGACCGATCAGCAGCATGCGCGCGAGGTCGCCAAGGCGATAATCGCGGAAGCCGTTGTCGTGCAGCGCGACGGCGACTGCCGACCCGGTCGCGCTGGTAAACAGGACGATGCCGAGCATGCAGAGATACAAGGGCCAATCGAGCATGCCGAGCGCGAGCGCCGCCGCCAGCGACAGCAGCGAGAACAGCTGCATCACCGGTGCGAGCGCTTCGAACAGGAGAAAATAAGGCAGGGCAACCAGGCCGACGCTGCCATACCGGGGACGCATCAGCATCTTGCGGTAGTGCCAGACCACCTCCAGCACCACTTTCTGCCAGCGCGCGCGCTGGCGGATCAAGCTGGACGGACGTTCCGGACCTTCGGTACGCGCCACCATGCCGGGCAGTGAAAGGATGCGATATGGCCGCCGTTCGCGGCGCATCTTCTCGTGCATCCGGAACGTCAATTCCAGGTCTTCGCAGCTAAATGCGTTCGAAAATCCGCCGAGCAGCATGAATTCTTCGCGCCGCCAGATGGCAAAGCCGCCGGGGTTGCACATCATGCAGTTCATCTTTGCCCAGCACAGCCGAGTCGCGATAAACGAGCGCATCAGGTCAAGATGCTGGAACTCGCTTAACAAATGGCGATCGACCGTGCGCTTGCCGTTGGCGTCGCGCCCCACCGCCTCCGGTTCGCGGCTGTTGCCGAAGAAGCTAGTCACCCCGACCACCTGGTCGGGAGCGTGGTTTACAGGCGCCATCGTTTTCAGAATCGCATCAGCGTGGTACATGGTGTCGCCGTCGACCGAGCAGATGTAGGGATAACGCGCGAAATTGACGCCGCAATTCATCGCGTCAGCCTTGTTGGCGCCGTTTTCCTTGGTCACCACGATCAGGCGGCGATCCAGCGCGCTCACATAGACGGTGCCGACGGTGCGGTGCGGCAAGATGTCCGGGTGCACTGTGTTATCGGGATACAAAGCGTATTCCCGCTCCAGCAGCTCGAGGGTCCGGTCGGTCGACCCGTCATTGACGACGATCACTTCGAACTCCGGGTAGTCCTGCGCCAGCAGCGAGCGCACCGATGCCAGGATCATGGTCTCCTCGTTGTAGGCGGACGCGACGATGCTGACGGGCAGCGCGAATGGCGAACCCGACATGGTCGCAAAGTCTTCCGCCATGCGGCTCCGGGTGCGAGACCGGTATTCGACGGTCGATCCGATCCACATCGCAAATACCGCCGCGAACAACAGCAGCGAATATCCGATGCTGACCCCGAGCGTGCCGCCGACGAGCGACCGCAAACCATCAGCGATGTCCATGTCATCCTCCTCCGGGTAAGTGCGCGCGCGGGGTGGCGCCCGACACTGGCGCCCGCGCCGCCGCGGCGATAGCGCGCATGGCCGCAGCAGGCTGCGCGGCCCCTTCCGCCGCCAGCGCTTCGCGCACGGCAAGGCGGACCCACCAGTCCGGGTCGGACATGAAGGGTTTGAGCACCAGCCCGAGCGCCACCTCGCCGTGCGCGCCGGACATTTTTTGCAGCGCGCGCACCGCATGGGCGCGCACGAAACCAACCGGGTCGCCCAACAGCGACACCGCCACCGCCGCCGCCTGCTGGCCGCCGACGTCGCCCATCGCCTGGGCCACCGCTTTTCTGACGGAAGCATCCGGATCCAGCGCATGGGCGCCCAGGCGCACGGCCAGTTCGCCGATGTTCGACTCGTGCGACAGCAGCCGGATCGCCCAGTACCGCAGCAGGGGCGCGGAGGCGTCAAGCTGCGGCGACAGGATCTCATCCTTCACGGCCGCGTCGAAACGGTCCAGTTGCATGGCAATGCAGGCCGGTGCACAGGCGCCGCGGCGCAGCGCCTCGACCAGGATGGCCGCCGCATTGCGGTCTCGCATGGCGCCGAGCAAGACCACCGCTGCCTCCCGCAACGCAGGCGTGCCGTCGACCAGCGCCTTGCCCAGCAGAGCGTGAAGTTCCGCTGGCCGCGTGCGGAACAACACATGCCAGGCCACGACGCGGCGCCAGCGCCGGCTGAACCACTGGCCGCGCCGGGCAACCCGTGCCAGGGCCACGGCGCCATAGCGGGCGTGCAGGCGCCGCGCCGCATGCATCCGCAGCCGTTCTGGTCGCGCCGAATCGACAACCATCTGCGCCAGTGTCCCGGTCGACGTCCAGCGCAGCACGCGTTCGAGCTGCGCGTCGCCTTCACGGCCGCCCTGCAGCGCCGTGGCCAGCAATCGCTCGCGCCGGTCGAACCGCACGCGATCGAGCAGCACGAACGCCACCAGGACAGTCCACGCGACGCCAGCGGCGATCAAGGCGCCCGGGAGGATCGAGGCGGAGTTCAAAATATTTTCCTTAACGACAGTCCAACGCGCCGCTCCCGGAACGACGGATTCTCGCGCCCGTCGGTCACATCGAAACGCAGGCTATACCCCGCCGCCATACGGTAGCGCAGATTGGCATTGATGACCTGGCCATGGTTGCCTTGCACGCCTGGCACGTTGGCGCTGTCGTACAGCCCTTGCCCGGCACTGAGGCTGGCGCCCAGGCTCCAGGCGCTGGCCGGTTGCCACAGGCCGCGCAGGGTCGCGACCCGGATGTGACGGTCGAACGGCTGCGAATCCCCGTATGCCAACTTGAATTCGAGCTCGCTGTCGCCCTGGTAGCCCGTCAGCGACAACGTGCCGATGCGCACGCGCGAGCTCGCGAACGAACGGTAGACCGCCCCGGCCTGCAGAGCAAGCGTGCCGAACTGCCGTCCGACCTGCGGTTCGATGGCGTAACGCGGCAAAAAGCCGGGATCGGCCGCGACGGAGACTTGTCCCGACCACAACCACGGCCCGCTGCGGCCGAACAGGCCGCCAATCAATTGGGTATCGGTGTCCTCGGCGCGCCGCTGGTTTTCCGCCGCGACATACCAGCCGGCCGCCGGCGCCGTGCGCGCGCTCAGCTGCAGCCGATTGGTCGCCCAGGAGTCTTCGCGGGCGCCGATGGTGACCCGGGCGCGCTCCGCGGCGCCTTCGAGCGACCATACGGTCTGCGCTTGCGCCGCGGCGCCGCAGCCGGCGAACGCAAGCGCAAGCGCCTGGCCGAGGGAGGGAGTTCTAAACATGGGCAAGATGATGCTCGGCCATTTGATCGATGATCTGGTCCAGGCGCACCAGCGGTTTGGAGCCGACCACCGCGTGCAGGCGATGCAAGTCCGGAATGCGTCGCGGCATGTCCTCGAAATTGTCGTCGTGATAGGCGGTGTCGTAAGGCACGAACACGATTTCAGAATCGCTGTGCGTGCGCGATTTGACCCGCCGCGCCAGATCCACGATGGAAATCTCCTCCGACGAGCCGATGTTGAACACTTTTCCGTAGCTCTGCGGTTCGCGGATCAGGCGCTTGATCGCCCACACTACATCCTGCACATGGCAGAAGCAGCGCTGCTGCTGGCCATCGCCGTACACCGTGACCGGCTCACCGGCGACGGCTTGTGCGATAAATCTTGGCAATACCATGCCGTAGCGGGCGCTTTGCCGCGGGCCCACCGTGTTGAAGTGGCGCCCCACCACCACCGACAGTCCGCGTTCGCGATGATAGGCCAGCGCGAGAAACTCATCGATGGCCTTCGCGCAGGCATACGACCAACGTCCCTTGCACGTGCCGCCGAGAACCACGTCGCCGGCCTCGGCAAACGGCAGCGCGGTGGATTTTCCATAGACCTCGGACGTCGAGGCGACGAACACGACCTTCTGTTTTTGGCTGGCCAATTCGAGGATGATATCGGTACCCTGAACGATGCTCTGAATCGTACGGATGGGACTCTCGAGCACCCGCTTGACCCCGACCACGGCGGCGAGGTGGAACACATAGTCGGCGCGATCTATGAGTTCGGCCATCAACTCGTGGTTCATGATCGAGTCGACGATCAATTCGAAGTTAGGGTGATCGCGGAAGGTCTCCAGATTATCGGCGCAACCGGTCGACAGGTCGTCGACCGAAATAACCCTGTGCCCGTCGGCGAGGAGCGATTCTGCAAGATGCGAGCCAATAAAACCTGCACCGCCGGTGATCAGATAAGTATTCATGCGATTCTCCACAGTTGACATCAAAATCTAAAATAGAATGCGATCTTCAGGGCGCAAGAATCCCGCGCGGCGGCGCTGGCCGCAACAATACTAGCGTCGGGAAATCAAATAGCGGTAAAAGACGCGCTCCGGTTAGCGCGACCCTCAATCAATCTTCGATAATAGTTCTTCTAAGCTTCTCCCTATCCGGCCGCAATACCTCGGCTAACTACGCAGGCTTTAAATCAGCTTAAACTACCCTTTGTGCATAAGCCAAGCTCTTCTGTCGTTCCAGCGCCACTCAGCAGGATATTTTTTTGCTAGTTTTAGCGAGGAAATCAATATTGGCGTGCAAAGAAATTATTATCAAGGCGCGAGCACTACCACCGCGCCGCTGCCGGATCTAGATGAGCGCGATTCACGATTATCTACAATATGCCGACACCGCCCTAAATCCGAAACAAAACGTAGACATCGGATAGACGGAATTGTAGAGAAAATAAAAGGCGGCGCCGCGCTGGCGTTCAGAGATCAGCAGCGAATAAAAAGAAAATATCACCCGCAGGCAAAGCGCATACACCAGATCTACAAACAGTGATATACCCAGCACGATGCCCGCGTTATCTTGCAGGAATAACGGTCAGGTACAAGCGACAATCAAAAAAGAGCATGATGATCTCAAATAACAGCCCTCCGATCAGATGCAAAGAGAAATTGCGCCAGCCCAGCAAGCCGGGGCGCAGACAGGCTCGAGCATGCCGCTGGTGACGCAGCGCGCCAGCTTGGCCGGCGAGTCCAGTTCAGGGCACAGGCCTGCGCCAGCGGATACACGTAGCGGCCCTTGCTGGCGCGCTCGAATTGCGGGATATGTTTGAAATTCTGGCGGATTGCAATCAAGAACAGCAAGCGCCGGATATCGGCCAGCTCGTTAAGGGCGATGTGCAATTGCGGAGCGAGAAAATCGAAGCGCAGCGATTTCTTCAATGCGCCGGCCAGACTACAATTACCGGCGATTAAAGGACTCTCATGCGGAACTTCCGTAAGCAGCAGGCGGCACCAGAATGGCGAATTACGTATTTGCCGGGCTAATTGATCGATATCTCCTTTCCACGCGGACGATATCCGGACACCCGACGGCATAATATCTTTGTTCATCAGGTGTTCCCGGCTTGCGACGGTAATGCAAGGCACCGACAAACGACATTCAATATCCGAGAAAACGACGATCACAATAAAACCTCAAGAGCAGCGACAATTAACGATTAATTGCCATATAACACGATTCGTCAGTTTTGTTGTTGGCTGAATTATAGGCACGGAAAACCAGTTCTTACAACATGCATTTTGCATTTTTGCGACAAAGCGAGGAGTCGCATGAAGTTTGCTCAGGCATACAATCTACCGTCGGCGCAAGAAGATCATTGGTATAGACTATTGGTACCCCTTGATAAAGTATTAGTTCCTATTGGTGACGAAAGGAATTAATTAGGAATAGGAAATTAGAATGTCCGACGGTTACAGACTAAATTTTATTGTCAGTTGGCTTATCCGGGCTCCTCATGTATTATTAATTTCATGCGGGCCGCATAAAGCCCGCCGTGCCAACAAAGCGGGGGCGCGCCGCGTCCCTGCCCAATTCATGAGATCACGCTTATGTCCGCGACAATCCACTCGATCCATGCCCAGCGCCCGCTATATGCGCCGCCGGTTGCGCTGGCCTCCGAGCGCCGGCGCCGGGCGATCTGCAAGCTCGGCCGCACCCTGCACGCGGCCGGCTACCGGTTCGCCCCTGTCTCCGGCGCAACCCAGCGCGCCGTCAACGCGCGGCCGGAAAATGCCTGCGCCTTCGATATCGCCGCCATTTTCGGCTGGAACCGGCCGTTCGCCGCAACGCTGCCCGATCCCAGGCTGCTCAAGCTGATGCACGCAGCGCAAATCGTCGACGCCAACCGGACGATGCTGCGCAGCTCGGTCCGTGCGGTTTCGGTGCATGGCGACCTGTACCTGCACTCGGTGCACCAGGAGCAGCGCGAGACCCGCGTCGATTTCGGACCTGGCGAGTTTCGTTTCGTGCGCGCGCTGCGTGCCGCGCTGCCGCGCTTTAGCCGCAAGGTGGGGCGCGCCGCGTGTCTGGCCTGCGGCGCCGGCGCGGGCGCGGTCACGGTGGCGAAATTCCAGCCGGGCGCCGAAGTGTTTGCAATCGACGGCAGCGCCACCGCGCTGGCCTTCGCCGATATCAACGCGCGAATGGCGGGCACCGGCAATGTCCGCGCGGTCAATTTTGCCGGTATCAACGACGGCGCCGGACCGTTCGACCTGATCGTCGCCAACCCCGCGTGGCTGTGCAATGGCGGACCGCTGTCGATCGGCATGATCATCAGCGCCATCGAACACCTCGCTTGCCAGGGAACGCTGATGCTGCAGGCAAAAGTCGCCGTGGTCCAGGGCGTTGACCGCTTCCACGAGGCGCTCGCGCCGCACTTGCGCGCCGGCGCCTTCAGCTGGACCTACGACGAGATCGATCCGGACATTTCGGGCGAGTTGCTCGATGCGCCGCCGCAACCCGGTCTCGACCGCGTCGCCGCGGTCTGGCTGTGCGCGACACGGCGAAAGTAAGGCGGCGACACGCATGGGCGCCCTGCTCCGGCTTCCACCTTGCGCTTGACCGGCGCCACACGTCATGGACATCCAACCGCCCGAACCATCCGGCGCCGCACTCCCGGCTCGCCCGGCGTGCAACGCGGTCGCGCTGCGGGAATATGTCGCCAACGACACCCGCGTGCCCATGCCGGCACTGCCCGTGGAAGAGCGTGCGGCGCTGCTGGACCAGGCGCGCGACGCGGTTTTCGTGCTCGACATCGAGCAGCGGGTCTGCTACTGGAACGGCGGCGCCGAGCGGCTGTTCGGCTGGAAGGCGCAGGAGGCAGTCGGTGCACGCGCCGTCGACCTGATCGGCTTCGACGGCGACGGCTTCGCGCACGCGTGCGAACGCGCGCAGCGCGAAGGGAAATGGTGCGGCGAACTGCGGCACCAGCATAAGGACGGCAGCATCGTCGAGACCGAATCGCACTGCAGCATGATCGTGCCGAGTCCGCGCAACGGCGGCGGCGCGAAAATCCTGGTCACCAGCGACGAGGTGGGCGAACGCAAGAAGAATGAAGCCCGGATGTTCCGGCTGGCGTATTTCGACCCGCTGACCGAGCTGCCCAATCGCACCACCCTGCTCGACTGCCTGCACAAGGCGCTGCTGAAAAGCGTGCGCAACCACGGCGTCGGCGCCGTCATGTTCTGCGACCTGGACAACTTCAAAAAGCTCAACGATACCAAGGGCCACGCGGCGGGCGACGCGATGTTGCGGGCCGTCGCGCGCCGGCTCGAAAACAGCGTGCGCGAGACCGATGTCGTGGCCCGGCTCGGCGGCGACGAGTTCGTCGTGCTGCTCGATCCGGGCGACACGACCTATGAGGACGCGGCGCGGCGCGCCGAATCGGTCGCCGAAAATATCCTGCGCAACATGGTCGCACCCATCTTGCTGGCCGACGAATCCCATCCGATTTCGACCAGCATCGGCATCACCTTGTTTTGCGGCGTGGTCGACACCACCGAATCGGTGTTGATGAAGGCCGATGCGGCGATGTACCAGGCCAAGGCCGCCGGCCGCAACACGCTGCGCTTTTTCGACCCGATGATGCAAGCGTCAATCGTCGCGCAGCAGCAGCTCGAATCCGACCTGAGCCAGGCGCTGACGTCGCGCGCGTTCGTGCTGCATTTTCAACCGCAGGTCGATGCGGCCGGGCGCATTGCGGGCGCGGAGGCGCTGATCCGGTGGCGCCTGCCGGACGGACGCCTGGTGCTGCCATCGGCCTTCATCAAGGCTGCGGAAGCGAGCGGCCAGATCCAGGAGATCGGCAACTGGGTCCTGGCGACGGCGTGCGCCCAGTTGGCCGAATGGGCCGGGGCGCCGGAAACGCGCGGTCTGTCGCTATCGGTCAACGTCAGCGCGCATCAATTTGTCGAGCCCGGATTCCTGTCGACCGTCGCGGGCATCCTTGCGCACACCGGGGCCGACCCGCGCCGACTTAAACTGGAGCTGACTGAAAGCCTGCTGTTTTCGAATACCGACAGCGCGGTCGCCACAATGGACGCCATGAAGGCGATCGGCGTGACCTTCACGCTCGACGATTTCGGTACCGGCTATTCGTCGCTCGCGTACCTGCGCCGCTTGCCGCTCGATCAGTTGAAGATTGATCGTTCATTCATGCGGGATGTGCTCAGCAATGCCAACGACGCCGCGATCGTGCGCTCGATTATCGCGCTGGGGAGCAACTTGGGCATCGGAGTCATCGCGGAAGGCGTGGAGACGCAGGCGCAACGGGACCTGCTGGCGCAGGAAGGGTGCGGCCATTTCCAGGGATTCCTGTTCGGCCACGCGATGCCGAACCAGCAGTTCCTGCTCGTGCTCCGTCGTGCCGGTGCAGCGCTGGCAGCCGAGTAACGGGCGCCAAAACGAGCTTGTGGGAACGGTTCATGAGGCAAATTGCGGCCACCAACGAGCGTCAGGGTTTTGCGCGCAGGCTGGCCGATGCGATGGAAGCGAACGGGTGCTCGCCGCGCCCCGGCGACGTGCTGATGGAATTCAACAAACGAGCGCCGCGGGCGCCGGTCACGGTGTTCGCGGTGAGAAAATGGCTCAAGGGCGATTCGATTCCGACCCAAGACAAGCTGCACGTGCTGGCCGCCTGGCTGAACGTATCGGCGCAGTGGTTGCGATTCGGCGACGAGGCGCCGCCCGCCGATGCGGCGCATGCGTCCGCCGAGACCTTGCCGCCGCGCGAACGGCGCCTGCTGGCCGACATCCTGCTGCTCGACGAGCCGTCGCGCAAGGTGCTGGAGGATGTGCTGGCGTCGCTGCTGCATCACCTGGCACAATCGCCGTCGACGCGGGAGTAGGCCCTGGGTGCCTTCCGTTCAGGGCGGCATCGGCACCTGGGCATGGCATGGCATGCCCAGGTCGGCCTTGATCCGGCGAATCGGCCACCCCGTGATTTCATGAATGCGTAGCACCAGGCCGGCACTGACGGGGCGGTAGCCATGGCGAAGGCGCGACAGGTTCGCCGGTTCGATCCCGATTGCTTCCGCCAGCGCAGCGTCGGTGCGCAGGCTGGTTTCCTGCTGAACTGCATCGAAGAGTTGTGCGGCCGAACTCATGTTGCCCTCCAGTGCAAGCGACACCAGCAGCCTCGTCTTTTCAGTGTAGACGTTTCTTCGCGCGGCCACCGATTTCTGGATGTCCGTAGTCACCTGCGTCCCGCCGATGTGGCGGGCGGGCTCGCGGACTTCGCCGTGACTGTTGCGGCGTGCGCCGGGCTCGCGTTTATCGGCTCGCGATCGCTGGCGTCAACGCTGCTGCCGGCGCGCCTGGAGGCCTGCCGGCTCGGGCTCGCGGACCGGTGAGCGGTTGACGCGAACCTTCAGCGAGGCGCCTTACTTCGGCGTGCCGAACACCTGCGTCCAATACGGGTGATTGTTGTCGCGGCCGCCGCCGCCGAGCGCGTAGGCGCTGCCCATCTCGGTGAACCAGCGGTCCATGATGTTGGCGCAGTGGCCAGGGCTGGCCAGCCATCCGGCCATCACCTCGTCGGCTGATTGCTGGCCCGCGGCGATGTTCTCGCCGATGCCGAGGTAGCGGTAGCCGGCATGCTTTGCGCGATCGGACACTTCGCTGCCATCGGCTCCCTGGTGGCTGAAGTAGCTCTTCCTGGCCATGTCGCTGCTGTGCGCCAACGCGGCGGTGGCGAGCGAGCCATTCCATTTGAGCGGGCGCGCTGCATCGAAGTGGCGATTGCCGCAATTGCGTGGCGTCGCGCGAGCCCGGTTCACGGCATCGAGGATGAGCTTGCCGGTATCGCGCGGATCGGGCACGCGAGCTCCGCGGACATTCGACAAGCGCGCACCTTGTGGCGCCGCCGTCGCGCGCGCCAGCACGATTTGCCACGAGTCGCCGTTGCGGGCGGTGCCGACCGACGTCCATTCCGTGCCCAACAGCGCGCGGCACTGGGTGCCCCAGGCCGCGTCCATCGCCGCGTCCGCAGTGCGCGCGCCGGACACGTAAATGATCTTGGCCTCGGCGACCGGGTAGCCCAGGCGTTCGAGCGACTGGTCGATGTAGCCGCCTTGCGGAACGCGCGCCCGCGCCAGGGCCGGATGCGGCGTCAGCGCCGGCGCCGGATCGGCACGCCAGCCGTTGCAGCTCGCTGGATCGGCGCGGTAATCGTTGATCAGGTCGGCCAGGGCGTCGCGGCTTTGCGCGTGCGACGTGGTTGCGGCGAGCAGCGGCAGGCAAATCAGCAGGGCTCGCAGCAGCGGGGCCGGGGCGAATTTCATGGAACGGTTTTTCAAGGTGACATCCGTGGCAATGGTGTTGTAACAAGGTGCGGCGAGTTGCGGCTCTTGCTGCTGAGCAAATCGCTACGTTAGCATGCGGGCCTGCCGGATTGCTGGAGGAAATCGTTTCAATATGTTGCTGCGGCGGGCGGTCCAAGGGCGTCCCGTATCGAAGGCGCTATCGCGCGAATGTGTCGTATCAGGGCAACGTCGCCAGTTGGTGGCGACCCCAGGTCAGCCAGGCTGGGAAGGATCCGCAATGACGATGCAACGATTATTTTTCGCCCGCCCACGTCCAGGCAGTCGCGCGCGCGTTCGCTACCGGCAGGAAATCGCGCACGCGCCGACGAGAAAAATATCGGAATATCGAAACCAAGAAGTCCAATTTATGCGATACGGGTATATGATGACTTAGCCACGTTACGCGGATTCGCCATGGACCACGTTTCATTACCCACCAGCTCTGGAGTCGCCAAATCGGCCGGCAAATCGAGTGCGCCTGGTCATCACGACGGAACCAGCTGCAATGCAAGACAAAACCAGATATTGGCCGCCCTGCCCTCGCCGGACCTGCGCGCGCTTGTCGACAATCTGGAGTTGGTCTCGCTGCCGTTCGGCGCGGAGCTGTTCACGCCAGGTCAGAAACCTCCGTACGTTTACTTCCCGACGACTGCAATCGCCGCCCTTTTATATGTGATGGCCGATGGGGCGACTACTGAAATCGCGGTGATCGGTCGCGAAGGCATGGTTGGCATGGGCCTGTTTTTAGGCGAGCGATCGACCACCACTGCGACGGTCCAGACTGAGGGTTACGCCTTCCGCATGAGGACGGCGTTTCTGCGCGAAGCGTTCAACAAAGGCGGCGGTTTGCCGTATGTTCTGATGCAGTATTCGACAGCGCTATTTGCGCAATTGGCGCAAAACACCGTCAGCAGCCTTCACGCGTCGATCGAACAAAAATTATCCCGTTGGCTGCTCGACCGTGTCGACCGTTCGGAGTCCAACGAGCTGAAGGTCACTCAAGGGATGATTTCGTTAATGCTCGGCGTACGCCGTGAAAGCATCACGGCCGCAGCACAAAAATTGCAGGCCGCAGGATTAATCGAATGTCACAGAGGCATCATTCTGGTAGCGAACCGCGCTGGGCTCGAGCATCAAGCGGGCGAATGCTACGAAGTGGCGAAGGCGGCAGGCGGCCTACTGGCGCCCCCGGGAAAAATTTGAGGTGCCCCCGCGACACATTCGGATTAGACCGTTTAGCGGAAAAAGCCAGCATTCCGCCTCAGCGTTCGCCTGCAACAGCCACATTCGCAGTAAACACCCTGCGCTGATCGACCGGCGCGGTCAGGGCGCGGTCGGCTAACTCGCGCCTGACGCCAAGTTCGTTCAGAAATTTCCGCGCGGCTTCATCGCCAAGCTGGAATTGCACGGCCAGTCCGGCATTGATTTGCGCAGCTGTTTCGCGGTCCTTCCGCGGATTGAACTTGATCATGGTTTCCCCCCAGGGTCAAAGGCAATATTAAACACTATAGTCCCCGTCAGGGCTTCATGGGAAAAAATAGCTCGCTGCCTGCTTCGCAAAGGCGAGGCAGTGCTCCCTTACCAACTCGTAGGGCGCCACAGCCTGACTTGCGTGTCACCGTTTCGCGCAAGTCTTTCAATTCGCACTGCCGTGATCTCACTGTGGCCGTCCGGAGGAATGGACTTCAGGATAGCGATGGAGTCGTCAAAACGGCCCAGCAAAAGCAGCAGATCCCCTTTCCACGCATTCCAAGTTCAGCAACCAAGGTGAGCCAGCGGCCTGGCGAAAAAAAGCTCCCACGAGGGGAGCTTTTTTCCTACTACTTGGCGGAGAGGGTGTCAGCAGAATCTCCCTATGAAAAATAGTCCTTGATTGCTCCTTACCCCCCAGCCTACCCTCCATTTTTCCGCCTCCAAGGTTCGCCTACACGGGCGGCAACAAACCAACGGACGATCGGCGTGCAGCGACACCGGACGTCCCTTGGGCCGCTTTCGACCCGAAGCCGCCGGAGCGGGACTCCGGTGTAACGTTACATTTGACCAGCTAGATCACGCTGACCTGGTAACTGGTTCCTGCTTTCAAGCAGGCTTTGGACGGCGCTCATCTTCACCGGTTTCACCAAGTGATGATCGAACCCCGCCTTCAAGGCTCGTTCCTTATCCTCTGGCTGGCCGTATCCAGTTACTGCCACCAACACTGATGAAGCCGTTTCCTTTGCCTGCCGTAGCCGCCTTGCCAACTCATAACCATCCATATCAGGTAAGCCAATGTCGAGAAACAGTATCGACGGTGCGGCCCGTTGTGCAGTTACCAAAGCGGCATGACCGTCATTAGCGACCCATACCTGATGCCCAAGGGTCTCCAGCAGTAAGGCCAGCATTTGAGCGGCATCCTCATTGTCATCAACAACCATCAACGGAAGTCCCGTCTGGGCTTGCTGCGCAGTGGGCGATTCGCCAGACACTTGACGCAAATGCCCTGCTTCAGTGACGCGAGGCAGCCGTATAACAAATTCGCTGCCTTTCCCCACACCTTCACTGGTGACACTGACTGACCCAGCATGCAGCTCGACTAGGCTCTTGACTAATGCAAGTCCCAATCCAAGCCCACCTTGTCCCCGGTCTGACGATCGTTCACCCTGGGTAAAGAGCTCAAAAATGTGCGGGGTGAGTGTCGGCGCCAAGCCAATGCCGTTGTCGGTTACAGATACGACCACCGCGCCGAATTGCGCCGTTACGCGAAGCACGATGTGGCCGTTTGTCGGCGTGTACCGAGCCGCGTTATGTAATAAATTGGCAATAACTTGGATCAATCGCGTCCGGTCACCTTTGACGTAGCACGGCTCATCTGCCGTTTGAACGATTAGCTGGTGCTTTTTTGCCTGGATTTGAGAATGAATTTGTTCAACTGCGTCAGCAACCAGATCGTTGAGATTTAGGATGTCTGCTCGCATCGTTACCAGACCACGCGTTACTCGCGAAACGTCCAACAAATCATCAACTAGCTTCGTCATGTGTGTGACTTGCCTAGCGATGATGCTTGCGGTCTGTTTTACTCTGGCTTCGTCAACGCGCCCCATATTCAGAATTTCTGCAGCGGTACTAATCGGCGCTAAGGGATTGCGCAGTTCATGCGCCAGCATTGCGAGAAACTCGTCTTTACGCAGGTTTGCAGCTTTCAGCTCGTCCTCGGCAGCCTTGATTTCGGTTACATCTGTGTTGGTGCCAAACCACTGCACGATCGTTCCCGCTTCATCGCGCAGGGGTGCTGCTCGGGTGAAGAAGGTGCGAAATTCGCCGGTTGCTGAGCGCAGGGGAAAAGTCAATTCCCATGGGTCGCCGCTTTCAAGAGATGCCTTCCAATGCTGGACAACCATCGGCAGTTTTTCGGGGTCATGAACCGCTTGCCATCCCCAGCCAAGCATTTGTTCTTCCGTGGTCCCTGTATACTCGTACCAACGGTTGTTGTACCAATGAATGTGGCCGTCTGAGTTCGCCATCCAGGCCAGGTGCGGAAGGTTATTGGCGAGCTGGCGCAGGCGCTCCTCACTTGCCCTGAGAATGGCAGCGGCGTTGACTGCATCCGTGACATCGCTTCCCTCGATGAAGACCCCCGAAACCTTTTTTGAGCTATCGACAATGGGTTGCAAGATAAAATTGAGATAGCGCTCCTCCAGTTGCTCGCCGTCGCCGCGTTGCAAAAGAACGCGCTCTGCCTGTCCAAAATAGGCTTTTCCGCTTTGAAGAATTTCATCCAAAACTCGGATGTACCCCTGTCCGACCAGTTCCGGCACCGCTTCGCCAACTGGTTTGCCGATCAACTGCCGGTTACCAATTAGCTGATGGTAGGCGTCGTTTGCAATTTCATAGGTATGGCTTGGTCCTGAAACCACTGCAATGTAACCGGGTGCCTGCTGAAACAGGGTGCGCAAGCGCTCGTTTTCGTTAACCTGCTTTTGCTTGGCATGGAACGCGTCCGTTGTCTCCAGGCACACAGCGTAAAAGCCCTCGACTTCACCGCTGTCTCCTCTCACGCCTGAGTACGAAAACGTGAAATAACACTGCTCAAGACTGCCATTTTTGAGCAACATCAGCGGCATGTCCTGGAAGTACGATGTTTTGTCTTCCTTGGTCTTATCGATCAACGCTCGTATTTCAGGCGAAAGCTCGCCCCAGACATTTTCGAAGGTCGCTCCTATTGCTAACGGGTGCTTGTCCGTCAGGATTGGAATATAGCCATCGTTGTAAAACGAATAGCCTTCGTTACCCCATGCCAGGTACATTGGAAAACGCGACGCCAGCATGGTCGAGACGAAATTGCGCAGGGCCTGAGGCCAAATGGCAATCTCACCTAAAGGGTGACTTTGCCAGTCATGGGCGTTGATCAGCGACGCCATGACCCGGCCTTCGTCTGATGAAGTCGCGAAGCACTTCTGTAGATCCATCCCGTCTCCTCGGTATAGCTGAACTTCGTATTTGTCATCGCTGGACTGCCGAAGTCGTTCAATTTTCTTTGCTAACTATGCTAGTAGTCTTTGTAGGCGAAATAATAACTACATTTTTAACCAAATCGCGGCATCAGCCCCTCAATCGCCCGCCGACGGTCGCCACCGGGGTGCATCTTCCGTAGCTGCACTCGAGTAATGTCGACGTTCTCCGGGCCTAGTAAGAAGGCCAATAACGGCGTAAAGCGCTAGACCTCTTGCTGTCAGCTCGCTCTGGGCGAGACGTCCCAGGGTAACAGCCACCACCATCCTCGACTCATGTCAGCCTAGCGCAAGCGCCGCCGCCCGGCGCGAACGGCAAGACTTGATGATCGCACAAATAGCGGTATGACCCTGTGCGGCGTGGCCGGTCGCACGGAGGCGGATCGGCGCGTCAGTGCATATTCATTCGTCCAAATGTATAATGCTCGAATGCATCGAACGTTCATCTGCCATATGCTTCTGCCGGCGATTTGCCGGCGCGCCCCGCAGCGTTGCGGCCAGCGCGCGCAGTTCACCGTCGCGTCAGCGGCATATACGGCAGGCAGATGACTGCACTCTCCATTCCCGACGATGTTCAACGCTTCGTCCTGCTCACCATTCCTTCGGTTCCCTACCTTGAGGCCTTGCTCTTGATGCGAAGCACGCCTGGAAGAACATGGGATGCGGCCCAAGTGGCGCAGCGTCTGTACCTGAGCGACAAGGTCGGTGCGTCCCTGCTGAGCGGATTGGCCGCGGCGGGCGTGGCAGATGCCGAACAATTGGGGCAGTACCGGTACCGGCCCCAATCGGAAGAGCTGACCCAACTCATCGACCGCCTGGCGATCGAGTACGCAAAAAATCTGGTCGGAGTCAGTAATTTGATTCACTCAAAAATGAGCAAAAAAGCGCAACAATTTGTCGACGCGTTCGTCCTGCGAAAGGATTCCTGACATGGCCGCCATCGTCTATTCCCTGTGCGCGCTGACGGCGTTGGCGTGCGCCGTACTGCTGCTGCGCAGCTACGTCAAACAAGGTCACCGCTTGCTGTTCTGGAGTGGCCTGTGCTTTAGCGGCATGTTCGTAAATAACGCGCTGCTCATTCTCGATCGCTTGGTCTTCATCGAGCGCGACCTGTTCACCCTGCGCTTGCTGGTCGCATTGGTTGCGCTGCTGCCCTTGCTGTACGGACTGATATGGGAGGAAGAGTGAGTCAATTGAATACCCTGCTTTCCGGCGCTATCGGCGCCTTCTCGCTGGTGGTGGCCCTGTTTTTCCTGCGCTTCTGGCGCACTACCCGCGACCGTTTCTTTCTCTTTTTTGCCATGTCCTTCGCTTTGGAGGCAATCAATCGATTGATGCTGGGCTTTTTAAACGGTGCCACCGAGGATCGGCCTGGCTATTACCTGATCAGGCTGCTTGCCTATGCGCTGATCCTGATGGCGATCATCGACAAGAATCGGCCTCGTCCACCGCGACGCGACTAGCGCGGTCAGCCCGGTCACTACGGCGCATTCAGGGCGAGGCCAGCTGCAGGCGCGCCAGGCCGGGGTACAACGGCGGGCTGATCACGCGCGCCACCACCGTCGCCACCAGCGCGCATGCCATCAGGCTGAGCACCATGGCATGGCCATCGACCATTTCCATGACGATGATGAACGAGGTCAGCGGCGCCTGGGTAACCGCGGCCAGGAAGGCCACCATACCGAGGGCGATCAGCGCGGGAACCTGCGCATGCTGAGTGAGCATGGCGATATCGTTGCCGATCGCCGCGCCGATCGCCAGCGACGGCGCGAAAATCCCGGCCGGCACGCCAGACCAGGTGGTCAGCCAGGTAGCCAGAAATTTGAGCAGGGCGTAGATGGCCGGCATCGCGGCGGTACCCTCGACCATGCCGCGGGTCGAGGCGTACCCGCTGCCGAACGCCGCGCCGCCGCTGACCACGCCGATCACCGCCACCGCTGCACCGCACAGCAGCGCGAACCAGACCGGGTGGCGCCTGCGCAGCCGGCTCAGCGGGTCCATTGCGCGCCCGCCAAGCGACGCCAGCAGCAGGCGCGAAAACACGCCGCCGGCGGCGCCCGCGGCCAGCGCCACCAGCAACCCCGGCAGGAACAGCGTCATGTCGATCACGGCGGCATGGATCACGCCGAAGTAGGTGCCGTTGCCGTGCACCGAAACGGCGATGACGCCCGCCAGCACGATCGCCGCGATGATCAGGCCGCTGTTGCGCTGCTCGGGCGCACGGGCCAGCTCCTCGATCGCGAACATCACCCCGGCCAGCGGCGTATTGAACGCGGCCGCGATGCCGGCGGCGCCGCCCGCCACCAGCAGGCTGTGGGCGTTGACCGCGGAGCGTTTCGGCATGAAGCGGCGGGCCTGCAGCATGATGCCGGCGGCGATCTGCACCGAAGGCCCTTCGCGGCCCAGCGACAGCCCGGCCAGCAAACCCCACGCGGTCAGCGCGATTTTCGCCACGGACAACTTCAGCGAGACAAAGCGACCAAGCCGCGCCGGCTCCATTGCCGGGTCGAGCGCGGCGATCACTTGCGGAATGCCGGAACCGCCGGCGCCGGCGGCAAAGCGCCGCGTGCACCAGACGATCAGCGCCGTGCACAGCGGGGTCCACACCAGCGGCGCCCACCACCAGCGCGCGCGGCCGGCGAAAAACAGTGCCAGCGCATGTTCGGTCAGCCAGGTGAAGCCAACCACGGTCAAGCCGGCGAGGATGGCGACCAGCACCACCACCGCGCGCGCCCACCACAGGCGCCAGTCGGACATTTCGCGGCGCAGCGCCGGCCCGATCCGGTGCCCGTCGCGCGCCTCGCGGAAGGCGGCGATCCGGCGCGCGGCACGTTCGCGCGTCCGCTGTTCCCCGCTCTCATCCACGCCTGATTCCCCTGCCCGCAACGTCTTCATCCAATAAAAAAACCGCCGGCAGCGCCGGCGGAAGAAAGAGGCCGGAACCCCTCCACACTCAGGTCACACCATTGCGCGTATCAACGCAATACTGTACGGCTATTTTGCATCAAGAGGCGTCGCACACAAAGAACATTCGTACAAATGTGTCTTGCCGATACCCATTACACGACACTGTTCCACGACGCCGACAGCCGCACCGCGCAATTGATCAGGCCCACCATCGAATAGGTCTGCGGAAAATTGCCCCACATCTCGCCGGTGACCGGGTGGGTATCTTCCGACAGCAGGCCCAGATGGTTGCGCGCCTTGAGCATGGCCTCGAAAATCTCCCTGGCCTGCTCGACGCGGCCGATCCGCGCCAGCGCGTCGATGCGCCAGAACGTGCAAATGTTGAAGGCCGTCTCGG
The DNA here is from genome assembly GCF_056406475.1 of Massilia sp. P1_C10. Lineage (NCBI taxonomy): Bacteria > Pseudomonadati > Pseudomonadota > Betaproteobacteria > Burkholderiales > Oxalobacteraceae > Massilia > Massilia sp. P1_C10. The sequence goes on along the minus strand of NZ_JBFUAC010000007.1, from coordinate 208,937 downwards.
GCTTGCCGAAATCGTCCGGCGCCTCGTAGCGGCGCATATACGGGCCGTCGCACAGCGACTGCTCGAGCGCATCGACGGTGGCGACGAAGCGCGCATCGAGCGGGTCGATGAAATTGATCTCGGCCATCAGCAGCACGCTGGCGTCGAGGTCGCGCCCGCCCAGGCTCTCGGCGAAGGCCTGGCGCTCCTCGCTCCACGCCTCGCGCAGCAGCCGTTCGCGGATCAGTTCGGAGCGGCCGGCCCACAGCGCTGCGCGCTCGTCCAGCGCCAGCGCCGCGGCGATCTTGGCGAGCCGGTCGCACGCCGCCCAGCTCATCAGCACCGACGAGGTGTGGACCCGCGCGCGGGTGCGCAGTTCCCACATGCCGGCGTCCGGCTCGGCGTACACCCGGAACGCCTGCTCGCCGACCTCCTCGAGCTGGGCGAACTCGGTCCGGCCGGCGCGGCGAAACAGGCGCCGGTCGAAAAATGCCTGGCTGGCGCCGAGGATGATGTTGCCGTACACGTCATGCTGGAAGTGCTCCTGCGCCTGGTTGCCCACCCGCACCGGGCCATGGTCGCGGTAACCGGGCAGGTGCTCGACCAGCGACTCGGGCAGCTGTTCCTCGAGCCCGATGCCGTACAGCGGCTGGATGTGGCCGCCCTTGGCGCGCGCCACCACGTTGCGCAGCCAGCGCAGGTAGTCCTCCATGGTGCCCACTTCGGACAGGCTGTTGAGCGCGCGCACGACGAAGAACGCATCGCGCAGCCAGCAGTAGCGGTAGTCCCAGTTGCGGCTGCTGCCTGGCGCCTCGGGGATGCTGGTCGTCATCGCCGCGATGATCGCGCCGGTATCCTCGTACAGCGACAGCTTGAGCGTGACGGCGGCGCGGATCACCACGTCCTGCCATTCGAACGGCACGGCCAGGCGCCGGCTCCAAGTACGCCAGTAGCTGACCGTTTCCTGCTCGAAGGCGTGGGCCGTGTCGCCGATGCCGTCGGCCAGGGTCTCGTCGGGACCGAGCAGGAAATTGATTGTCTGGTCGAGCACGAAAAAGGACTCGTCGAGCAGGTAGTTGAGCGACATATCGGTATTGAGCCGCAGCGTCTGGTGCGGCCCGACATAACGCACGTGGTGGCTGCCCTGCGTGACCACCGGCGCCAGGCGGCCCCAGTCGAAGCGCGGGCGTAGCCGGGCCCGGATGCGCAGCGGGCTGCCCAGCAGGCGCACGCGGCGCACCAGCATCAGCGGGCGGAACATCCGGTCGCGGCTCTTGAAGCGCGGCGCGAAATCGGTGATCTCGATGCCGCGGCCGGCGCTGTCGTACAGGCGCGTGCGCAGCACCGCCGTATTCGGCTCATACACCTGTTCGCTGCGCGCGAAGTCTTCGACGTCGATGCTCCAGAGGCTGCCGCTGGCGCCGCCGTCGAGCAGCGCGTTGAACACCGGGTCACCGTCGAAGCGCGGCAGGCAGCACCAGACCATCTGCCCGGCGCGGTCGATCAGGGCGCTGAACGCACAATTGCCGATGACGCCGCAATCGAGCGAGGCGGCGGAGGGGGACGCGGGAGGGGGCATGTCAGTTCCAGTGAGTTAAATGGTCGAGCAATTGCGCCAGGGCGCCGCGCAGCTCCGGCGGCGAACCGATCCGGTGGCGCGCCACGCTGGGCCCGGCGCCCACCTTGATGGCGATGCCGCCGCCGCCCTGCACCAGCGCGAAGCCGGCCTCGTCGGTGGTGTCGTCGCCGACGAAGACTGCGCGATGGTCGGCGAACGGCGGCGCGGCCATGAAGTCGCGGATCGCGGTGCCCTTGTCCACCCCGGCGCCCTTGACCTCGACGATCATCTTGCCTTCCATCAGCAGCAACTCTGGCGCTTCGCGTACGACCTGTTCCAGCGCCGCCCTGCACAGGGGGCCGGCGCCGGGCGCCTGGCGAAAATGCACCGCCAGGGCGCCGTACTTCGCCTCCACCCACACGCCCGGATGGCGCGCGGCCAGCGCGTCCGCGCAGGCGCGCGCCGCAGCCAATGCCGGCAACGGCGCGCGGTGCAGCACCCCATCGGCACCGCGCCGCTGCATGCCGTGCACGCCGGCCGCCGGCAGCACCAGCGGCGCCAGCAAGGCGTCGATCTCCTCGATCGGGCGGCCGGAGACGATCGCCAGCCGCCCGTCGAGGCGCAGCTGCAAGGCGCCCAGCACGCGCACCAGGTCGGGCGCGACGCGCACCGCGCCGGGGGTGGCGGCCAGGTCGACCAGCGTGCCGTCGAGGTCCAGGAACAGGGCGTCGCCAGGGGCGATCAGCAATTCCCAGTGCGGGCCGTCGAACAGGTTTATCATCGTTTACCTCGGTTGCGCATCGCGCGTCACGCCAGCCGGCGCGGCTTGCTGTGCGAGTGAATCTTGGACATGACGCGCGCACGCTGGCGCAACAGCGCCGCGTCCTGCAGCATCCTTCCGGCCCAGCGGTACACATTGAAATCCTTGACGCGCCGGCGCATGCTGCGCATCCGCTCGGCCTGCTCGCTGGCAGGCATCGCCAGCGCTTTTCGCAAGGCCTCGGCGCCCTGCTCGATGTGGTACGGATTGATGATCAGCGCTTCGTGCAGCTCGCGCGCCGCGCCGGTGAACTGGCTCAGGATCAGCACGCCCTGCTCGTCGTCGCGCGCGGCGATGAATTCCTTGGCCACCAGGTTCATGCCGTCGTGCAGGCTGGTCACCATGCACACTTCGGCGGCGCGGAAGTACTCGGTCAGCTGCGCCTGCTCGTGATGCTCGGCCTTGAGGATGATCGGCACATAATTTCCATCGGAATACTTCTGGTTGATGCGCTGCGCCAGGCCGCGCACGCGCGCCTCGAAGTTCTGGTATTCGTCGAGCGAGGAGCGGGTCGGCGCGGCGATCTGCACGAAGGTGAATCTCCCCACCAGCGCCGGCTCGATCTCGAGCATGCGCTCGACCGCCTGGAACCGTTCGACGATCCCCTTGGTGTAGTCGAGGCGGTCGACGCCGATGCCCAGCAAATGGTCGGTCGGCAGCGCCAGCGCGTGGCGGATCGCAGCGCGGCAATCGTCGACGCTGCGCTCGCCCTCTTCCGGCTGCGGCCAGGCAATCGAGATCGGATACTGCTCGACCTGCGTCAGCTGGCCGCCGTAGCTGACGGTCGACGCCTCCGGCTCGATGCGCGTTTCCAGGTAGCGGTCGACGGTGTCGAGGAAGTTCTTGCGGTGGAACGGCGTATGGAATCCGAGGATCGTACTGCCTAGCATGCCGTCGAGGATTTCTTCGCGCCACGGGCAGATCCCGAACGATTCCGAGTTCGGCCACGGAATGTGCCAGAAGGTGATGATGGTCGCCTTCGGCAAGACCGCGCGCACCATCCGCGGCAGCAGGGCGAAATGGTAATCCTGCACCAGCACCACCGGATTGTCGCTCTGCGCCTCGGCAATGACCGCATCGGCGAAGCGCTGATTGACCTTGACGTACTGCTCCCAGTCGGACGAACGGAACACCGGGCGCACGTGGGCGATGTGACACAGCGGCCACATGCCCTCGTTGGCAAAGCCGTAGTAGTAGCCCTGCTCTTCTTCCTTCGACAGCCAGACCCGGCGCAAGGTGTAACTCGGATGGTCGGGCGGCACCGGCACATGGTCGTTGCGGTCGACCGTCTCGCGGTCGGCGCTGCCGGCGCCGTGCGCAATCCAGGTGCCGGAGCAGGCGCGCATCACCGCCTCCACCGCAGTGACCAGGCCGCTTGCCGGACGCTTGACTTCGATGCCGCCGGGCGTGGCGACGTGGATATAGGGTTCGCGATTCGATACCACCAACACCTGGTCGCCCGCCAGATCGTTGTGCAGCAGCTGTTTCAGACTGTCCGCCGTCCACTCGCGGGTTGCCGCGCTTTCGTCCTGGCGCTCCTGCCGATACTCCTGCAGCATGGCGCGCAAGTCGCCGGCGAGCGGGTGCTGCTCGGCGCCGGCCCGGCCACGCGCCCGTGGACTCAGTTCACCACGCAAGACTTCCTTGACGCCGCTGACCCAGCCGCGCCAGCTCAAGTGCGCGATCAGCACGCTGATCAGGGAAATGGCCAGGGCCAGCAAGCCGAAGAAGCCAAAGATGTATTTCTTGGTGTCGGCGCTGCGCCGCTCGATGAAGCTCATGTCGTGCACCAGCACCAGGCGTCCGAGCGCGACGCCGTCCTGCGTCAGTTCGCTCTCGGCGACGTGCACCGGGCCCTGCGGCAGCTGCACCAGCGCCTGCGCCGCGCCGCTGCCCGCCTTCGGGTGCCAGCAGCCGAGCGACTCCGGATAGGTCGCCGTCTGGTACAGCAGGTTGCCGGCCGGGTCGCAGAACCCCAGCGCGTACAGGCGCTCGTCCTGGATTGCGCGGTCGAACAGCTGGCGAATCCGCTTGCCCGACTTCTGCGGAACGTATTCGAGCAGCGGGTCCTGCAGGGTATTGGCCAGCAGCTGCGAGCGGATGTCCAGGTCGCGCACGAACCAGCGCAAAGTGAAATTGTCCATCAGCGGCACCACGATGTAGCCGAACAGGCCAAGCACCAGCGCCAGCGGCACGATGAAGCGCAGCACCAGCAGGACCGGACGGAAGCGGGTCGAATTGCCCATCACGCGGCTCCGCGCGCCGCTTCGCGCAGCGTCGGCACCTCCTGCAGTGGCGCCTTCAGCGCGTCCGGCACGCCGGCCAGGTACAGCGTCGAGGTCGGATAGGCGAAGCCGATGTCGCGCTCGCGGAAGCGGCGCAGCAGCGCCAGGTTGATGCGCTGCTGGATGTCCATGTAGCGGTTGTAGTCGGCGTCGAGCACGTAGTACACCACCTCGAACTGCAGCGCGCTGTCGCCGAAGGACTTGAAATGGACGCGGTCCAGGCGCACCGCTTCGCCGGCCTCGACGATGTCCTTGACCAGCCCTGGGATGCGTTCGAGCTCGTCGCTCGGCGTTTCATAGGCCACGCCGAATTCGAACAGCACGCGGCGCTCCTGCATGCGCTTGTAGTTGCGGATGCGGTTCTTCAGCAGTTCGGTATTCGAGAAGATGATCTGCTCGCCCCCAAGGCTGCGCAACCGCGTGGTTTTCATGCCGATATATTCGACCGTCCCCATGAAGGAATCGACGACGATGAAATCGCCGATCACGAAGGGCTTGTCGAGCGCGATCGACACCGACGAGAACACGTCGCCGAGGATGCTCTGCACCGCCAGCGCGACGGCAATGCCGCCGATGCCGAGGCTCGCCATCAGGGTCGAAATATTGAAACCGAGGTTGTCGAGCATGACCAGCACGGTGATCGACCACAGCACGATGCGCGCCACCAGCGCGCCGAGCATCAGGTGGGTCGCCGCCGAGGGGTTGGTGTCGCGCTGGCGCCCAAAGGCGTGCTCGGCCGCGACCGCAATGATGCGCGCGCCCCACAGGCCGATCTGGGTGACCAGGATGATGATCCAGGCGTAGTGCAGCCATCTCTCCCGCTGCGGCGACAGTGCCAGCTGGCCGAGCGCGGCCAGCAGGGCCAGCGCCAGCAGGAACGGCAGGCGGGTGGCTCCCAGCACCTGTTCGACGTAACCGAGAAACGGCAGGTGGCCGTCGGCGGTGAGGCGGCGCAACTGGCGGCCGATGAACAGCTTGAGGACGTAGAGGACGACAAACGTGACGGCGAAGGTGGCGGCCGCGACCGCCCATTCGTAGGAGGGCATTGCGAAGTTCATCGTCACTCGGGCTCCCTATTCTGGCCCCGGCGCCATCGCTCCGCCGGATGCAGAGCCACGCCGATGCAGGTCTCAGTATATCAGAGAATGCATTTCCACGAATGTAGTTGCATTAATTACCATTCTTTTCGGCGCCGTCGGTGGGGGTGGCGCCGACCAGCGCGCGCACCATGGGGCCCACGCTGAGACCCTGCACCAGGATCGAGAACACCACCACGCAATAGGTCAGGGTCAGTATCACGTCACGCGCCGGGCCGGCCGGCAGTGACAGGGCCAGCGCCACCGAAATGCCGCCGCGCAGGCCACCCCAGACCAGCACCGGGGCCGATCCGTCCGGCAGGCGGAACAGGCGCCCGCCCGCGCCGACCGGCACGCCCACCGTCAGCGCGCGCGCCAGCAGCGTCACCAGCACCGCCGCCGCGCCGGCCGCCAGCCGGGGCCCTGAGAAATCGATCAACAGCACTTCCATCCCCAGCAGCACGAACAGCACCGCATTGAGGATTTCATCGATCAGCTCCCAAAACATGTCGATGTAGCGGCGCGTGACGTCGGACATCGCATAGGCCCGCCCGCCATTGCCGATCATCAGTCCGGCCACCACCATCGCCAGCGGTCCTGACACGTGCAGGTGGCTGGCCAGCGAATAGCCGCCGGTCACCGCGGCGAGCGTCAGCAGTACCTCGACGTGGTACTGATCGATGCTCTTGAGCAGTCGGAACGTCACGTAGCCGAGCACCAGTCCAAGCGCCAGGCCGCCGCCCGCCTCGACCGCAAGCAGTTGCGCGGCGCCGGCGACGGTCGGCACGCCGCCCGACGCCAGCACTCCCAGCAGCAGCGAAAACAGCACCACGCCAACGCCGTCGTTGAACAGCGACTCGCCGGCGATGACCAGTTCGAGCTCCTTGGGCGCGCGGGCCGATTTCAGAATTCCCATTACGGCGATCGGGTCGGTGGGCGAAATCAGGGCACCGAACAGCAGGCAGTACAACAACGGCAGCTGCACCCCGGTCAGCGGCAGCACCCACCACATGCCGAACCCGACCACGGCGGTCGACAGCACGGTGCCGGCCACCGCCAGCGATCCCACCTGCCAGCGATAACGCCGCAGCGCCGCCAGGTCGATGTGCATGGCGCCGGCGAACAGCAGGAACGACAACATGCCCTGCATCAGCACGTCGGTGAAATCGATCGAACGCAGGAACGCCTCTTCGTACTGGCGCACCCCGGAATCGAGCCCGAACCAGTCGAGCAGCACGATCGCCAGCGAGATGCCCATCGCGATCACCATCACGCCGATGGTGGTGGGCAACCTGATCCAGCGATGGTTGGCATAGGTGAGCAGCGCGGTGGCGACGAGGCAGAGGGCGGCAATATCGAGCATGGGCAGATTCAGTCGGGGTCAGGGCGGCACGGCGGCGCCGCGGAACGAGCCGCCGGCGCCGAACTTGAGGGTCAGGTGGAACAGCTCCGTCCGTGCCTGGACGGTCGCCAGGTCGGCCGGATTGCCGACCGTGCGGCGCGCATCGGCGCAAATCAGGTCGGCATGCAGGGCCAGCACGGCGCGCCGTTCGGGCGCCAGCTCGCAGCTCGCGACCTGGGCGAGCACGTCGAGCATGCGGATCAGGATGGCCGGATTGGCCGCGGCGTTCTGGCGGATCATGTGCAGCATCAGCCCGGCCAGTCGGGCATAGTCGGTGCCCGGCATTTCCAGCGCCACCACGCCGTCGCGCAGCCAGACGCCGCGGTCCAGGCTGCGCCCGGACAGTTCGCACAGCGCCGCGCCCAGCCGGTCAAGCACGCTCATCGCCGTGTGCGGGTCGTTGATGCCCGAGGACAGCGCGCGCACCGCCACTTCGACCAGCTGGCGCACGGCGTCCTCGACGTCGTTGGCGCCGCTGCGGGTGGGCGCCAGCGCGCTGCATGCACCGATCGCCTGCGCCGCGCCGTCCACCGGCACCGTCATGAGCGCAATCGGCGCACCGGGAAACACATAGTCGCCGGGCCGGCGCAGCACGATCAGCGTGGTGCCGTGCTCAGCGGCCCAGTCGGCCAGCGCGTCGGCGTCGACATGGCGCAGGTAGCCGCGCCGCCCATCGGTCACCGGATGCGCGCAGGCCCAGGACGCCGGCGCCGGGGCCGGGGCCGCGCTCTGCGCCTCGCCGCCGCTGATGGTGCGAATCGACCGGTGCACGTCCGCGCTGACCAGTTCGACGACGGTATCGACGTTGATGCGGTTCGCCATGTGGCCGACGAAGTAGACCAGCGTGCCGACGCAGACGAACGCCAGCGCGACGCCGACGGTGAGCGACAGGTGCGGCGTAAACAGGCTTTCCTGCTCGGTGCGCACGCTGCGCAGCACCATCAGCGCGTACGAAAAGGTGGCGAGGAAGGCGCCCAGGGTGATCTGGTTGCCGCGGTCGCGCGTGAAATTGTGCAGCAGGCGCGGCCCCATCTGTCCCGCCGCCAGCGACAGCGCCGCGATGGTGATCGAGAACACCGTGCCGGCGACGCCGATGGTCGAGGCGGCAATCGTGCCGAGCAGGGTGCGCGCGCCGACGCCGCCGCCGTTGTAGATCCAGCTGCTGGACGTCAGCCAGGCGGGCAGGCGCCCGCTGCCGTCAAGGCGCAGCAGCAGCAAGGCCAGCCCAATGCCGGCCACCACCATCGCCGCCGGGAGCAGCCAGAACGCTTCGGCCGCATCGCCGATCCACTTGCGCAAGCGCGCCTTCACCCTCTTCTCCGCGTGCGCGCGTGCGCAGCGGTGCGTTTAGCCGGTGGCGCCGATTGCACCACCTCGAACGGCGCGGTGGAGAAGCGCACCGCGAGGCCGGCGCGAATGCGCGCCAGGTCCGCCTCGGACAGCTGCGGCTCGGCGTCTACGGTCAGTACCATCACGTCGCTCGGCGCAGGGTCGCCGCGCGCCTCGCGCCGACCGGCCGTGACGGCAACCCTGGCGATCGACGGGTATTCCGCCAGCAATTGGTGGATCAGCGTCTCGCGTTCGATCTTTTCCTGTTCAGTCTTGCTCAACTGGAGGTGCAAGGCCTCCAGGGCAGTGTCGCGCCGTTCGAGCTGGCCGTCGACGTTCGCCATCAGGTCGCTGCGCAACTGCGCGCGCAGCGTCTCGACGTCAATTTTCTCGGCGCCGACATGGCGCAGCCGCAGCGTCGCCTGATGAAACCCGTTCGCCTGCAGCCGCTTGGCCAGGGTCGCCTCGGTCGCCGGCGCAAGCGGTTCGCCGCCCATAGTCACCGCCATGACGCGGCGCCGCAGATCGACCTCCTTGCGCAGCACCACTGCCTTCGGCTGCCGGTCGAGCGCGTTGCTCACTTCTTTGGTCGCCGCGAGGAAAATCTGATCCTGCACCAGCCCGTATGCGAGGTAGCCGCTCGGGACGGCCAGCGCCAACACGCCGATGACAATCAGCACATGGGCGCGCCGCTGAATCTGCGGGTTGCCGCTCTCGTGCTCCGGCAGGCGCAGCAGCTTGACGAACAGATAGGTCGCCAGCGTGATGAAGAATGCGTTGATCAGGAACAGGTAGCCGGCGCCGGCGATGAACTGCCAGTTGCCCGATGCGATGCCGTAACCGGCGGTGCACAGCGGCGGCATCAGCGCCGTAGCAATCGCCGCGCCAGGAATAATGGTGGTGCCGGACTTGCGGGTCTGCGCGACGATGCCGGCGCAGCCGCCGAAAAACGCGATCAGCACATCCCACAGCGTCGGCGTGGTGCGCGCCACCAGTTCGGTTTGCGCCTGCGACAGCGGGCTGAGGAAGAAGTACGCGCTCGACGTCGCCAGGCTGATGACGACAAAGATCAGCAAGCTGCGGGCAGCGCCGCGAATCAGGCGGTAGTCGCTGATGCCGGCGCCGTAGCCGATCGCCAGCAGCGGGCCCATCAGCGGCGAAATCAGCATCGCACCGATCACCACCGCCGTCGAATTGACGTTCAGCCCCACCGAAGCGATCAGGATCGCAAAAATCAACACCCACATGTTGGTGCCGCCGATCCGCTCGCCGGCGCGGATTGAGCGGTCGATGACACTGCTTTCATGCTGATCGGAGCGCAGGTCGAACAGTTTCTTGATTGCATCCAATGGGCGCCCTTTCGCGGTTACTCAACATTAACTCCATGAAAGGATACAACATTATCAACATCACTTCGCGCTTCGCCGTTGTCGCTCACGCTCGACCACGCGCGCTGATGACAAAGGCTGGAGGCTGCGCAATGGGGGAAAGCTGGTGATCGATCAGAAGGGCTATTTCATAGGAAGGATTGGGCTGCCAACGCCTCCGCACCACCATTGGACGAAAAGGCTTGAAAACTGCAGAAGGTCTCGATACAGGTAGACATCTGCCGTCTTGAGCGTTCCCGCCCGGAGACCTGTTCAAGAGATGCGCTCCCGGGATATATAAAAACTGACATCCATTAGTCGGCCCGCCTCATCCCCCAGAAGCTGGAGGTGGCTAAGGGAGCTGCAGCCGGTATCCGACGCCAGTTTCGGTGATCATATAACGTGGTTGGGCCGGATCGTCCTCCAGCTTGTGACGCAGATGGCCCATGTAAATGCGTAAGTAGTGCGCATTGTCCGATTGGTTCGGCCCCCATACTGCTCGCAGCAGTTGAGGCGACGTCATTACCTTGCCCGCATTCCCTACCAGCGCGGCCAGCAACCTGTGCTCAGTCGGCGTCAGCTTGACCGCCACCCCAGCCTTGGTTACGCGCCGGTTCTGCACATCCACGATCACGTCCCCGAAGATGACCTGTCCATTTGAATCGGCCATCGCGTTGCGCTGGCGGCGCTGCGATGCCCTGACCCGCGCCAGCAGTTCGCCGACGCCGAAAGGCTTGGTCAGATAGTCGTCGGCGCCTGCATCGAGCGCCCGGATCTTGTCCTCTTCATTGACGCGCGCGGACAACACCAAGATCGGCACCGTCGACCATTTGCGCACACTGGCGATGAAGTCGACTCCGTCGCCGTCGGGCAAGCCGAGGTCGAGAATGATGAGGTCGGGTTTGCGCGTACCCGCCTCGATCAGCCCGCGCTCCTGCGTTCCGGCTTCGTGCACGTGCCATCCCTCCTGTTCGAGTGCGCCACGCACGAAGCGCCGGATGTGTGGCTCGTCTTCCACCAGCAGCGCAATATTTACGGGGTCACTCACGTTCTTCCTCCGCTTCCATTTCATCATCGAGCACTGGCATCGCTGGCGGCGTTCCCAAAGGCAGCGAGACGATGAAAGCCGCGCCTCCCTGCGGTGCGGCTTGCGCCTGGATCTTGCCGCCGTGTGCCTCGACGATTGCGCGGCATATCGCCAAACCCAGTCCTACACCTGGCTTGGCCGATTCGCGCTCGCCGCGCGTGAATTTCTCGAACAGCACCTCTTCCTGGCCGGCTGGCAAACCGAGACCGTTATCGGCAACCGTAATGGTCATCCACATGCCGCGCACTGCGGCGGAAACAGTGACCGTGCTGACCGGCGGCGTGTATTTTCCTGCATTTTCCAGCAGGTTGCAGAGCACGCGCTCGATCAGCACCGCGTCGAAGTGTACTAGCGGCAGGTCGGCCGGCACAGAGGTAACCACCTGGCGATCGCCCAGCGCCATGCGGCTCGCGCGCAAGGCACTGCCCACCGCTTCTTCGATCGCCTGCCACTGGAGGTTCAGCTTGACGTCGCCACTTTGAATGCGCGCCATGTCGAGCAGGTTCGCCACCAGGGTGCTCATACGCACCGATTCCTCGCGCAGTCCCGTGGCAAGCGCAATCTGCCGTTCGCTGAGCGGAGGCTCCGACCCGGCCAGCGATTCGGCCAGCGCCACCAGCGAGGTCAGCGGCGTGCGCAGGTCGTGCGACAGGGCCGCCAGCAGCGAGTTGCGCAGGCGTTCGGATTCGATGCTGATCAGCGCGGTCTGTGCCACTTCGATGTAGTGCACGCGTTCGAGCGCAATGGCGGCCAGCGCGGCGAAGGTGTCGAGCTGTTGGCGCCGTTCCGGCACGAGCAGCCAGCGCGCCTCGTCGGTCTCGATCGCCAGCACCCCGCGGGTACGCATCGGCGCCACCAGCGGCAGGTAAAACAGCGGACTCCCCGGCAGCGTGTCGGTGCCGATGCCAGCGCTGGTCGCATGGTCGAATGCCCACTGGGCGATACCGATGTCCAGCGCCTTCATCGCGCTCCCTTCACCCAACTGCGCGGGGCGAAGGCGACCGTCCGCATCCGGCAACAGCAGCGCCGTTTTGGCGCGAAATGCGCCTGCAATTGTTTCACGCAGAATTTCGTCGATCTGCTCGGTCTGGAGCACACCCGACAGGGCGCGCGCGAACTCATACAGCGCACGCGCCCTGCCCTCGCGCTGCGAGGCCACCCGCGCCTGAAAGCTCAGGCCCGCGGTCAACTGTCCGGTGATCAGTCCAACGGCCAGCATGACAGCAAAAGTCACCAGGTACTGAAGGTCCGAGATCACCAGCGTGAAGCGCGGTGGTACAAAGAAGAAATCGAAACAGGCCACGCCGACGCAGGTGGCAGTCACCGAAGGAGCGCGCCCGAAGCGCACCGCCACAAGCACGACTACCAGGAGAAACAGCATGGCGATGTTGGCCAGGTCGAGGAAGGCGAGCAGCGGCGTCGCCAGCACGGCCGTGCCCATGCTGGCCAGCGCCGCCCAAAGGTGCGCCAGCATGCGCCTGCGCGCGGCGGGGCCGGCGGGTTCACCCATCGCCCTCGACGTAAATCGCTGTGAGGATGGTTCGGGTCGGGACGATTGCGCGTCGATTTCGATCAGGTCGATGTCGGGCGCCCTGCGCGCGAATTTGCGGCTGTGCGGAAGACGCCACCGCCACGCCTGGGCCGAGCGCCCTAGCGCGATGCGCGACAGGTTATGGCTCGCCGCATACTCAAGCGCCGAGTCCTCGACACTGGCGCCGGCCAAGACCGCAGTGGTCGCGCCAAGGTCCGCCGCCAGCTTGAGCGTCTGCAGGATCCGTTCGCGCTCGGCCGCAGCGAGGCGCTGAAGCGCGGGAGTTTCAACATAGACTGCATGCCACTCGGCGCCCAGTTGTCCAGCCAGCCTGGCGGCGCTGCGCACGACGCGTTCGGCCCCAGGCCGGGGGCCTACGCAGGCCAGCAGCGAGGCGCCGGTTTTCCACACGGTCTCAATCGACTTTTCGACGCGATAGGCGCGAACGTCGTCCTCGATGCGGTCCGCGGTGCGGCGCAGCGCCAGTTCGCGCAGCGCGATCAAGTTCCCCTTGCGGAAAAAATTCTGCGACGCGCGCTCGGCCTGCTGCGGCTGATATACCTTGCCAAGCTTCAGGCGCGCCAGCAGTTCATCGGCCGGCAAGTCCACCAGCACGACTTCGTCGGCCTCATCGAACACGGTGTCAGGCAGGGTTTCGCCAACCCGGATGCCGGTGATGCCCCCCACCACATCGTTCAGGCTTTCGAGGTGCTGAACGTTGACCGTCGTGAACACGTCAATGCCCGCACCGAGCAGTTCTTCCACGTCCTGCCACCGCTTGGGGTGCCGCGAACCGACCACGTTCGAGTGCGCCAGCTCGTCGACCAGTATCAGCGCGGGTCGATGTTCCAATGCGGCGTCGATGTCGAACTCGGAAAGCGCCTTGCCGCGGTATTCGAAGCGCTTGCGCGGCAACACCTCCAGCCCCGCCAGCAAGGCTTCGGTCTCGGCCCGGCCATGGGTCTCCACCACCCCCACCAGCGGCTGCTGGCCGGCGGCTTGCAACTGGCGCGCGGCCGACAGCATCGCGTAAGTCTTGCCCACACCGGCGGACGCGCCGAAATATATGCGCAGTTTGCCCCGGGACGCCTTGCGCTCCTGGGCCTGCACCTCGGCCAGCAGCACGTCGGGATCGCGTCGCTGGCCATCGCCGGGAAACATCATCTGATCGCCTTGCCATCAAGGGCAAGGTTCAGCGCCAGCACATTGACGCGCGGTTCTCCGATGACGCCAAACAGGCGGTCCTTGCGCTGCACCTCAATCAGGTCGCGCACCTGCTGCGTTGTGATCTTGCGCGCCGAGGCGATACGCCCCGCCTGGTATTGCGCGGCGGCCAGGCTGATTTCGGGATCGAGCCCGCTCGCCGACGCTGTAACCAGGTCGACCGGCAGCGGCGCCCGGTTATCCGGATCAGCCGCCTTGAGGGCGTCGATACGCGCCTTGACCGCGTCGGCCAGTGCCGGATTGCTCGGCCCCTGGTTCGAGCCGCTGGAGCCGGCGGCGTTGTTGGGCATCGGCGCAGTGGCCGATGGACGGCTCCAGAAATAGCGCGGCGACGTAAACGCCTGGCCGATCAGCACAGAGCCGACCGGCTTGCCGCCGGATTCGAACAGACTGCCGGCTGCCTGGCTTGGGAAGGCGACGCGGCCGACGCCGGTCACGACGACCGGATACAGCACGCCGCACAGGATAGTCAGGGCGCCGAACAGCACCAGCGCGGGACGAAAAATGGATGACATGGTGACTCCCGGTTTCATACGAGGTTGAACGCTGCCAGCAGCAGGTCGATCAGTTTGATGCCGATGAATGGCAGAATGATACCGCCGACGCCGTAAATCAGCAGATTACGCCGCAACAGCGCGGTGGCGCCGATGGCGCGATAGCGCACGCCGCGTAGCGCGAGGGGGATCAGGAACACGATAATGAGCGCATTGAAGATCACGGCCGACATGATCGCCGAGGCCGGGCTGGCCAGGTGCATCACGTCGAGCGCCTTGAGTTGCGGGTAGGTGCCGACGAAGGCGGCGGGGATGATCGCGAAGTACTTGGCGATGTCGTTGGCGATTGAGAACGTGGTCAGCGAGCCGCGCGTCATCAGCATCTGCTTGCCGATTTCGACGATCTCAAGCAGCTTGGTCGGATTCGAATCGAGGTCGACCATGTTCCCCGCCTCCTTGGCGGCTTGGGTGCCCGAGTTCATCGCCACCGCAACATCGGCCTGGGCCAGCGCGGGCGCGTCGTTGGTGCCGTCGCCGGTCATCGCCACCAACCGCCCCTCGGCCTGGTAACTGCGAATCAGTTTGAGCTTGTCCTCCGGCGTCGCCTCGGCCAGGAAATCGTCGACGCCCGCTTCGGCGGCGATCGCGGCGGCGGTGAGCTTGTTGTCGCCAGTGATCATGACGGTCTTGATGCCCATGCGCCGCAGTTCGCCGAAGCGCTCCTTGATCCCTCCCTTGACGATGTCCTTCAGTTCAACCACGCCAAGTACGCGGCCGTCGTCGGCGACTACCAGCGGGGTGCTGCCGCGGCGCGCGGCATCGTCGACGCTGCGCGCCACTTCGGCCGGGAACGGCATGCCGAGCGCTTCCACATACTGCCGCACGGCATCGGCCGCGCCCTTGCGCAGCGCGCGCGCGCCAAGATCGACGCCGCTCATGCGGGTATTGGCGGAAAACGGCAGGAACTCGGCATGCAGGCCGGCCAGCTCTCGTTCGCGGATGTTGAAGCGCTGCTTGGCCAGCACCACGATGCTGCGCCCCTCAGGGGTCTCGTCGGCCAGCGAAGAGAGCTGGGCCGCGTCGGCCAGCTGCTGCTCGCTCACGCCCGGCGCCGGCAGGAAGGCGGCAGCCTGTCGGTTGCCCAGCGTGATGGTGCCGGTCTTGTCGAGCAGAAGCACGTCGACATCGCCGGCTGCTTCGACCGCGCGACCGGAGGTGGCGATGACGTTGGCGCGCATCATGCGACTCATGCCGGCCACGCCGATCGCCGACAGCAGCCCGCCGATCGTGGTCGGGATCAGGCACACCAGCAGCGCGATCAGCACCGTGATGGTGACCGGCGTGCCGGATTTGGCCGCCTCCACCGAGAACAGCGAGAACGGCAGCAGCGTAACCGTCACCACCAGGAACACGATCGTCAGCGCCACCAGCAGGATGGTCAGCGCGATCTCGTTGGGCGTCTTCTGACGCTTGGCGCCTTCGACCATGGCGATCATCCGGTCGAGGAAGGTCTCTCCCGGATTGGCGGTGACGCGCACCACCAGCCAGTCCGACAGCACGCGGGTGCCTCCGGTGACCGAGGAAAAGTCGCCGCCCGATTCGCGGATCACTGGCGCCGATTCGCCGGTGATGGCGCTTTCGTCGACTGAGGCGACGCCTTCGATGACTTCACCGTCGACCGGGACAACGTCGCCCGCCTCGATCAGGATCACGTTGTCCTTGCGCAGGTCGGTGGCGGGCGCCGGCAGCCAACTGGTGCCGTGCTTCGGAATGGCCAGCTTCTTGGCCATCACGCTTTCCTTCAGGCCTCGCAGCGATGCCGCCTGCGCCTTGCTGCGACCTTCGGCAAGCGCTTCGGCGAAATTGGCGAACAACACCGTGAACCACAGCCAGACGGCGATGGCGAGGATGAAGCCGGCGGGCGCCTCGCCGGTGCCTGTCAAGGCCTGCACATAGAGCAGGCTGGTGATAATGCTGCCGATGTAGACGACGAACATGACCGGACTGCGCAGCTGCGTGCGCACGCCCAGTTTCTTGAACGCCTCAATCGCTGCAGGGCAAATCAGGCTGGTATCGAACATCGACAGGCGCTGGCGGGCCAGGGTCGGGGGCGGCGTCAGCACCTTGGCTGACGGTTGTGCATGGGACATGGTATGAGCTCCGGTAAGTGGCTTATTTGACGAACAATTGCAGGTGTTCGACCATCGGCCCCAGCGCCAGCGCCGGGACATAATTCAGGACGCCGACCAGCACCACCACGCCGATCAGCAGGGCGGCGAACATCGGCCCGTGCGTCGGCATCGTGCCGGCGTTGGCCTGCAGCCGCTGCTTGCCGGCCAGCGAGCCGGCGATGGCGAGGACCGGCACGATCACCGCGAAGCGGCCGAACCACATCGCGATGGCCAGCATCCAGTTATAGAACGGCGTGTTGGCGGACAGCCCGGCGAATGCGCTGCCGTTGTTGTTTGCCGCGGAGCTGAAGGCATACAGGATCTCGGCGAAGCCGTGGGCGCCTGGATTGGCCATGCCGGCCTTGCCCGCGTCGAACATGACGGCGATGGCGGTACCGGCCAGCACCAGGATCGGCGTCACCAGGATTGCGATCGAGGTCATCTTGATTTCGTACGCCTGGATCTTCTTGCCGAGGTATTCGGGCGTGCGGCCGATCATCAGGCCGGCAATGAACACCGCCATGATGGCGAACACCAGCATGCCGTACAGGCCCGAGCCGACGCCGCCGAAGATCACCTCGCCGAGCTGGATCAGCAGCAGCGGTCCCATACCGCCCAGCGGCATCATTGAATCGTGCATCGCGTTGACGGCACCGCACGACGCGGCGGTGGTGACCGCCGCAAACAAGCCCGAGGCGGCAATGCCGAAGCGGGTTTCCTTGCCTTCCATGTTGCCGCCCGATTGCAACGCATTCATCTGCTGGTCGACGCCGGCGGCCTGCAACATCGGATGCACGTGCTGCTCGGCGCCCATGACGCCGACCGCCATGACGACGAACACCACAGTCATGGCCGCCAGGATGGTCCATCCCTGGCGCCGGTCACCGACCAGCCGCCCGAACGCGAAGCACAGTCCCGCCGGAATCAGGAAGATCGCGATCATCTGGGCGAAGTTCGACAGCGGCGTGGGGTTTTCATATGGGTGCGCCGAGTTGGCGTTGAAAAAACCGCCACCGTTAGTCCCGAGCATCTTGATCGCTTCCTGCGACGCCACCGGCCCCATCGCGATGGTCTGGGTGGCGGCGGTCAGCGTTTCCATGACAGGCTGGCCCTGTGCATCCTTCAACGACTGGCCATCGGCGCCGGTCTTCGGCTGGGTGTAGGTGACCGGGTCGATCAGCGTCACCTCCTTGTAGGCCGAGAAATTCTGGATCACGCCCTGCCCCATCAGGAAGGCGGAAAACAGCAGCGACAGCGGCAACAGCACGTACAGGGTGACGCGGGTGAGGTCGACCCAGAAGTTGCCGATCGACCTGGCCGATTTCGCGCTGAAGCCACGAATCAGGGCGAACACGACAGCGACCCCGGTCGCCGCCGAAAGAAAGTTCTGGCATGTCAGCGCCAGCATCTGGGTCAGGTAGCTCATGGTCTGCTCTCCGCTGTAGCCCTGCCAGTTGGTGTTGCTGACGAAGCTGACCGCCGTGTTGAAGGCCGAGTCCGGACCGACATTGGACAGTCCCTGCGGATTGAGCGGCAACCACGCCTGCCCCCGCTGCAGCGCATACACTGCCAGCGTGCCGATGGCATTAAATACCAGCAGCGCGACGGCGTAAGCCTTCCAGCCCATGCCTTCGTCGGCCCGGATTCCGGCGACGCGATAGAGCGCACCTTCGACTTTGTGCAGCCAGCCGAAGCCGCGGATTGTGCCGCCGTCTGCGACGCGCGCCAGCAATGCGCCCAGAGGCCACGACAGCGCGAGCAGTACCAGCAGAAACAGCGCCAGCAGCGCAATTGATTGGATAGTCATCACAGTTCCTCCGCTTTTAGCAAGGCGTACAGGAGGTACACCAGCAGGCCGCCCGCGGCCAGCGCGCCGATCAGGTAAAAGATGGTCATTGTTGCCCCCCCAGGCGCGCGCAAGCCGCGGCCATCGCCCAAGTCAGGCCGACAAAGAGGACGATTGCGCCGATAAATACGATGTCCATGAAACACCTCGATAAGGTTGATGTGAATATGCTCAGAACGTCCGGCCGATGGTTGCAACCAGTGCAGTTTTCCCGAGGAACTTTCCATCTGCCGGCGAGGCGTACGCCAAGCGGCTGGCATCGGTGCCGACAACCGAGAGCGAACCGGTCGCCAAAGCGAAATCCTTGCTCACGCCCAGCTTCCAGTCGTTGTAGCTGGCCTGGCCGTTGTGACGCACCTGTTGATGACCGGCGTGCAGGTTGACCTTCAGGCCTTCGACAACAGTGATGTTCGCGCCCAGGTCCAGATAGCCACTGCGCCTGCTGTCGACGAAGCCGAACAGGTTGGTCAGCGCCATCGAGTACTTGACGTATGCGGGTCCATAGCCCAACTGCCCGTACACCTCGCCGGTGTTGGCGTCGGCAAAGCCGCTCACGTGCTTCAGGCCGTTCGCGGGATAGACATAGCCGAGGGCGCCGATGTCGTAGGACACCCCGCTGCCAAGCTCGCCGCGCTTGCCGGCATACAGATCCCATTCGATATCGCCGCCGCCTCCGGCGTCCCTGGTCCATTTAATCGTCGAGAGCCAGGTTCCGGCGTACCAGCCGCTCGGATTGCGGGTGTAGTCGAAGCCCCCCTGCATGGCAGGCGCGAGCCGCGTCTGGGAAATCCCGCGGTAGCGGTAGTCCGACGTCAGCGCCGCATTGAAGCTGGTCTCGTTGTCGGGCTTGGTTTCTTCGGCATGCACTGGCGCCGCCAGTGTGGCGACCGCGGCCATGGCGAAAATCAGGTGATTCATGTTGTTTTTTTTCCTCTTGTGAATAAGGCCGGCCGGGCTCATTGGCCCAGGCCAGGCCGGTTATCCCGCCGAAGTGTCGGGACAAAGACGGGACGGCGGTAGACTTCCTCGAACAGCGCGGCCATTGCATCAGCGCCCGCACTTCCTTCGACGTCGCTGGCGCAACGGCCCGGCAGATTCGCGCCCCACCCAAGCGCGGCGAGATCGACGACGGTTTCCGCGACGTGTGAGGACATGACGTGCGCCGCGTAGTTGTGGAAGGCGGCCAGGTCCGGGCGGTACTCGCTGCAGGTGGCGACAAACAGCACGCGCAGCGCAGGATTGAACATGCGCGCCGCGTTGAGCCGCGCGATCAACCGGTAGTGGCGGCCGAGGTATGCCTGCTCCGGCGACAGCGGCACCACCACGACATGCGCGGCGATCAACGCAGAACGCGATTCACGGGTGTCGCACCCTTCGGTGTCGAGCAGAATGTCGTCACCTTGGCCGAGCATTTCCTCGAGTTCCTGGGCGAATCCGGGACCGCTGATTGATTTCGCGTTGACGAGGGGACGCAGTCCTGAACGTTCACGATCGAGGCTCCACCGCTGGCACATTCTCCCGGCGCCGGTGTCGACGAGGATGACATTGCGTCCGCTGCGAGCACGCAGCAGCGCAAGATTTTCTGCAATCGCGGTCTTGCCGGAAGCCGGCGCCTGATTGGCAACAGTGACGATCATGGCGATCCCCTTGCCAGGTCAACGGGTGCGGCGGGTTTGGCGGAGTGCATTGTGTGGCCCCATCTTTTACGCTGTTCGATGGGAGAAAGTCTATGCGGCGACGCATAAAAATTTTCTAAAAAGAGGGCCCGGCGGCATAAAAGGTTTGTAAAAAAACAGGTGACAAGGCTGCCGCCTAGCGAGCCCCCGCTTTTTTACAAAATTTTTATGCGCCTGGATGTAAGCTCTCGGCCTCGCACACACGTACAGAGAACACACCCTTGGCTTCGCAAGACCAGCAAAAAAACCTGACCGCCCTGACCCTGGGCGCGATCGGCATTGTCTATGGCGATATCGGAACCAGTCCGCTGTATTCCCTCAAGACGGTCTTCGATCCGACCCACGGACTGGCGCTCACCGCCCCCAATCTCCTCGGCGTGGTTTCGCTAATTTTTTGGGGCCTGACCATCATCGTCTCGCTGAAATACGTCACGCTGGTTCTACGCGCCGACAACCATGGCGAGGGCGGGATCATGGCGCTGATGGCGCTCGCCCTGGGCGCAGTCAGCCAGCGCACGCGCCTGTCGTTCACCTTGCTGCTGATCGGCGTCTTTGGCGCCGCCCTGTTTTACGGGGATAGCGTGATCACGCCCGCGATCTCGGTGCTCTCCGCCATTGAGGGGCTCGAGATCGCAACGCCGGCCCTGAAACCCTTTGTGGTCCCGATGACGATCGTGGTGTTGATCGGTCTGTACGCAGCGCAGCGCCACGGGACGGCAGGCATCGGCCGCTGGTTCGGCCCGGTCATGCTGGCATGGTTCTGCATCCTGGCGGGCATGGGACTGATCAACATCGTGCACAGCCCTGCGATCTTGGCCGCGCTCAATCCCTGGCACGCGCTGCGATTCCTGACCGAAAACCGCATGGTGGCCTTCATCGCGCTCGGGGCCATTGTGCTGGCCTTCACGGGCGCCGAGGCGCTGTATGCGGACATGGGCCACTTCGGTAAGCAACCGATCCGAGTAGCCTGGTTTGCCGTCGCATTTCCCTCGCTGGCGCTCAATTATCTGGGACAGGGCGGGCTGTTATTGGTGCATCCGGAAGCGATCAGCAACCCGTTCTACCAGCAGTTGGGCAGCTGGAGCGTGTATCCGCTGGTGGCGCTGGCGACGATCGCCACCGTGATCGCATCGCAGGCAACCATCTCCGGCACGTTTTCGATGACCAAGCAGGCGATCGCGCTGGGCTTTCTGCCGCGAATGCGCATCATGCACACCTCGGAGCGCGAGATCGGCCAAATCTATATTCCGGCGGTGAACTGGGCGCAGTTGGTCGTCGTGCTGGTCGCGGTGGTCGGCTTCGGATCGTCCGACAACCTGGCTGCGGCTTACGGCATCGCGGTGACCGCCACCATGCTGGCGACGACGGTTCTGACCTTTTTCGTGATCCGCTACCGGTGGAAGCTCAACCTGTTCCTGTGCGTTGGCTCCACCGGCTTCTTCCTGGTCATCGATGCGGCGTTTTTTTCCGCCAATGCACTCAAACTGCTGCACGGAGGATGGTTTCCGCTGCTACTAGGCGCGGTGCTGCTGTTACTGATGCTGACCTGGAAGCGGGGCCGCCAACTGGTGTTCGAGAACCTGCAGAAACATGCCATTCCGCTCGACGCTTTCCTCGATTCGCTGTTCATCGCGCCGCCCAAGCGCGTGCCCGGCACGGCGGTTTTCCTGCGCGGTGAAAGCGACGGCGTGCCACACGCGATGCTGCACAACCTTTCGCACAACAAGGTGTTGCACGAGCGCACTGTGTTTCTCACCACGCATATGCTCGATGAACCCTGGGCCCCGGCCGCCGCTCGGGTCGAAGTCCTCCCCCTCGGCCACGAATGCTTCCAGGTGAATGCGCGATTCGGCTTCAAGGACGAGCCGGACGTCCCGCATGTGCTGGACTTGTGCGCCCGTCACGGGCTCGAGTTCAACATGATGGAGACCTCATTCTTCGTCGCCCGTCAGACGGTCATATCCACACCGGGTGGGGGAATGGCGCCGTGGCGTGAACACCTTTTCGTCGCCATGTCGCGCAATGCCAGGGATGCGGCTGATTATTTCCACATTCCGACGAACCGTGTGATTGAGTTGGGCACGCAAGTCGAAATTTAGTCAGTTTGGCACTTTGAACTGCCATATTGAAACTGAGGACACGTTTGCTTCCGCGATGACTCGATCGCCGAACTCACCTGTTCTCCCCCTGCAGTTAATGGGTTGGCGCGCGCGGCGAAATTTCGTCCGAATCTACGATAGTCTACTAACTCGTACCGTCGCCGTGCGATGCTGCGTGGCAGTCTATCGATCGCGCGAAACTTCCGGGTCGCGCACTTTGCGTCGCATGCGTGAAGCCACCTCCGAAGCGAAATCAAGCGCGAGTTGTCGGTCCACTTCTCGTTCGGAAGCCGCCAGCGCCTGGGCTAGTCCCCGATAACCGGCCACCATTTGGGCCTCTGCCTTGCGCGCCCTCTCGATGCGCTGCGGATCTGCCGCAGCAGTTCCGATCCGATCGAAGCGTTCGCCCCGGCGTCTCTTACGGCGGACGCTCTGCTTCTCACCCCGTTCGGGTTGCAGACGTTGTAGCCGCGGCGTTGCTTCGCATTCCACACCGTGCTCACGCAGGCGTTGCGCAAACACTTCCCGCCAGCGCTGCAGGTCAGCTTTGCGAGGATTCAGCCTCGCGCCGTCTAGCCCGGTTGCTTTCACGCAGAGATGCACATGCGGATTCGGCGAAGGGTCTGCGTCTGGATCCGTGTCGTAAGTATGCAGGGCCATCGCGTACTGATAGGTCTGAAACTCGGATCCTGCGAAATCGCGCGCGGCGCGCAGCACTGCGACGTCGCTGGTCCCTGCAGGCATTGACAGGATGATGTTGAAGGCCTGACGCGTTTTCGCGTTGTCGTCAATGGCAAAGCCGCCAAAGCGCCATTCGTCGCGCAAGGCAGCGAGGTCGTCTTTTCCACTGAACTTGTCGCCCTGTTGATCTTCCAGCGGAATCTGTCCATTGCGCGAAATGTAGTCGAGGTGCGCCTTGATATGGCGAATGCTCTTGCCTCCTCCTGATATCCGCACCATGACCTGGGCGCGACGCTTCACCAGCGAAAGCACCCTGCGGCGCACCTGAGAAGCATCCATGCGCACTGCGCCAGCACCGAGCGCCTGCGGCGTTAGCAAGCGCAGCCCGGTCATCCCTTTGCGGATCCGCTGCTTCACCGGTCCGCCATTGAAAACGCGGTTGCCCCACTCCTGCAATGCATCTTCCACCTGGTTCGAATTCATTAGTGACTCCAGCGGCTGGTGTTGGCTGTCATCACGCTGGCGACCTGGCCCGCGTGATGCATGACGGTGTTGCGCAACGCCTCGATCAGGTCCCTTCCGCCTGTGCCTATCGTTATGCCGCTGTTCGCGGCCCGCGCCAGTTGATTCAGGTTGCGTCCGATCGCCAGCATCTGCAGGTTCGAACGGGCCAGCACCTCGAGCTCGCGCTGTCCGAGCTGTGGAGTCTTGTCCAAGCGCGCGTTGATTAGCGCGACGATCCAGCGCGTCAGTGAGAAGCCCTCGTGTCTGGCAATCGCTTCTGCGCGGGTCAGCTCGGATCGCGTAAGGCGAATCTCGCGTCGTACTTTTTCCGCGGGTCGCGGCGCCTCTTGCGGTGGTGGTTCGGGAGCCGCGCCGGCGGTGAGCTTGGCGACGATCCGTCGGAACGCCTCGCTCGGGGTTGTCGAATGCGCCTTGCAGTAATCCAGCCAGGCCTGTTTGTATTCACCGAGGTCGATGTTGATGCGGTTGGGACGCTGTGCGGTGGTCATGGTCGTCTCGCGAGGTGGTCACGTCGGTCGATGAGTCCATGTTAGTCAAACGTGCGCGGAGCACTTTGACCGGCGTCAGCCTATCCTGCATTAGTACGACAGACCTTCGATTTCTTTAAAATTTGAAGTGCCTCCGGGACACCGGTGGCCAAAAGCGATGCGACCGGACGGCCCAAACCTTCGCTCCTCGCTTCCAGGCAAACGCGCCATGACGACATCTCGAAGTCCAGCAACTGCGCCGACTCAATTACGACAGGCGACGCCCTTTTCGCTCCGGCATCGTGTCCAGCACGTGGAATGCAATACTCAAGAAAGATCGACACCACCCGTGGGGAGGATCTAACCTTTGCAACGTAGTTCGTCACGTGCGACGGGCCGCCGGCGTCTCAACCTTTGACATGCAGTAATTTCCCCAAGCCCGCATTAGTTCGATGCGTTTTTCAAGCAAGTCGCCACGGCGGTATGCTGCTTCGACCTTATCCGGTAGGCTGTGCGCCAGGGCGTGCTCGCACACTTCGCGCGAATACGAGTTACCTGCGGCTTCGGCGCACCAGTCGCGGAAGGTCGAACGGAAGCCGTGCACAGTGATGTCGTCGCGCCCCATGCGCCGCAAAACGGCAGTCAAGCTCATATCGGAAAGTTGGGTCGCGCGCCTTTGGCCGGGGAAGACGAAGGACTCATCGCACGGCAAGGCGCGAAGTAGCTGGATCGCCGCATCAGATAATGGAACGCGATGTTCCTTCCCCGCTTTCATGCGCGCAGCAGGCACGGTCCATAGATTTGCGCTCAGATCGATTTCGGGCCAGGTGGCGCCACGCACCTCCCCAGACCTCGCCGCCGTTAGGATCACGAACCGCAATGCCTGCACGGCAACGCCTTCGCGCTCGACCAGTTCCGCCATGAAGTCGGGCAGCTCCAGCCACGGCAGCGCCGGTCGGTTCCGAACCGGCGCGATTTTGTGGGGGTTACCCAGAAGATTCTCAAGATGACCGCGCCATCGCGCAGGATTCTCCCCCTGCCGATACTTGCTGACGGTGGCCCAATCAAGAAGGCTTTCGATCCGGCCGCGCAAGCGCACCGCGGTCTCCGTCTTGACGCCCCAGATCGGCCGAAGCACATTCATGACAAGCTCTGTGTCCACATCGGCAACGGGCGCCGCCCCGAACACAGGCGACGCATAGGTCGCCAGCGTGGATTCCCACTGGGCTGCATGCTTCGAGCTTTTCCAAGTCCCGCGATGGGCATTGATGTACGCTGCGGCGCACTGGTCGAATGTCTTCGCGCGAGCACGCGACAGCGCCTCCGATGTGCGTGCAACGTTGCGGTCTACGATCGGATCGATGCCGGCATCGAGCAACCGCCGGCACGCCAATGCTTTTTCCCGCGCCATCGCCAGGCTGACCGTGTGAAGAGGCCCCAGCCCCATCTCGCGCCGCTTGCCATCCTTGCTGAAGCGAAAAATCCAGCTCTTCGAGCCCGACGGTGAGACCTGGAGCAACAGTCCGTTGCCATCCGCATAATACCCTTGTGAACTCAGCGACTTCACGAGGATGGCGGACAGTCTATCAATGTGGCGTGCCATGAAAATTTACCCCCCTTTCTACCCCGCCGGCGAAGCCGGATGTAGCTGAACAGTGTGGGACTTCGGCGCACGACCTTTCTTGATTTTCCCCTATGAAGAGGCGAAAAAAAAGCTCCCGGTGAGGGAGCTCTTTTCTTCTTGCTGGCGGAGAGGGTGGGATTCGAACCCACGGTAGGGGGAAACCCTACGCCTGATTTCGAGTCAGGTACATTCGACCACTCTGCCACCTCTCCGGTGTTTCATTTGAACTCTAGGCCAGGTAAGTAGCACTAGGGTGGTCTTCAAATTCTGTCGCTTGCTGCTGCGAGGACAGAATTATAGCAAAGCCTGACGGAAACGGAAGAGGCAAATTGCAAAATCTTTGAAAATTTTGCCGCCTCGCCCAAATCATGCCGCCGGAACCAGCTTCTCCAGCCCGCCCATGTACGGGCGCAGCGCTTCCGGAATCACCACGCTGCCATCGGCCTGCTGGTAGTTCTCCAGCACCGCCACCAGCGTGCGCCCCACCGCCAGGCCCGAGCCGTTGAGCGTGTGCAGCAGCTCCGGCTTGCCCTGCGCGTTGCGGAAGCGCGCCTGCATGCGCCGCGCCTGGAACGCTTCCATGTTCGACAGCGACGAAATCTCGCGGTAGGTGTTCTGCGCCGGCAGCCACACTTCCAGGTCGTAGGTCTTCGCCGCGCCAAAACCCATGTCGCCGGTGCACAGCGACATCACGCGGTACGGCAGGCCCAGGCCCTTGAGGATCGCTTCGGCGTGGCCGACCATCTCTTCGAGCACCTCGTACGATTTTTCCGGATGCGCGATCTGCACCAGTTCCACCTTGTCGAACTGGTGCTGGCGGATCATGCCGCGCGTGTCGCGGCCGTAGCTGCCGGCCTCGGAACGGAAGCACGGCGTGTGCGCGGTCATCTTGATCGGCAGGTCGTCCGCGGCGACGATTTCATCGCGCACGATGTTCGTCAGCGTCACTTCCGACGTCGGGATCAGGTAGAAGGTCTCGCCCTCGTCTTCCGCGCCGCCCTTCTTCACCGAGAACAGGTCGGCTTCGAATTTCGGTAGCTGGCCGGTGCCGCGCATCGAATCGGCGTTGACCATGTATGGCGTGTAGCATTCGGTGTAACCGTGCTCGCCGGTGTGGGTGTTGAGCATGTACTGCGCCAGCGCGCGGTGCAGGCGGGCGATGCCGCCCTTCATCACGGAGAAGCGCGAACCGGTCAGCTTGGTGGCGACTTCGAAATCGAGGCCGAGCGCGGCGCCGACGTCGACGTGGTCCTTCACTTCGAAATCGAATGCGGGCGGCGTACCGACCTTGCGCACTTCGACGTTGCCGCTTTCATCGACGCCGGCCGGCACCGAGGCGTGCGGCAGGTTCGGCACCGATTCCATGAACGCGGCCAGCTTGGCCTGCACGTCGGTGAGCGATGTTTCGTTGGCCTTGAGCTCGTCGCCCAGGCCGGCCACTTCGGCCATTACCGCGGTGGTGTCTTCGCCTTTGCCCTTGAGCATGCCGATCTGCTTCGACAGCGAGTTGCGCTTGCCTTGCAGTTCTTCGGTGCGCATCTGGATCGCCTTGCGTTCGGCTTCGAGGGCGTTGAATCCTGCCACGTCGAGCACAAACTTGCGGCTTGCCAGGCGGGTGGCGACATTTTCAATGTCTTTGCGGAGAAGTTGAATGTCTATCATTGGTATTGTTGGCGGTAAGTGGAGACCGCAATTGTACCAAGATGACAGCTATCCCCTGCGAGTTTCGGCGGGGAGCTCCCGGCGCCGCGCTCGCCAGCGCTGCCCGCTTAGATCAGCGCGGCCTTTTGTGCGGCGGTCAGGCGCTGGCCTTTGATCACGACCACTTGCATCGGCGCCTGCACGGCGGCAGTCGCGGCGACGGTCGGCGCCGCGTGGTAGGCCACCGAATTGTTGGCGGTGGCGTAGGAAGCGAAGGTTGCCAGGACGGCTGCGGCGATGAACACGGCTTCGAGGTTTTTACGGACTTTCATGACGTTCTCCAGGTGGGTGAAGCGAGTTGGTATGGTGGTACTTTAGCGATTCAACTCGGGCTTCTCCACCGGCTTGCGATGAAGCGCCGAAAACGCGGGACAGGCCGCAGGAAAGGCGGAATGAAAGCGATGGCGGGGTGTTTTTTGACGCAGCCTACGCAACGGAGCCCGTGGTTGCAGGCCCGGCGCTCAGGAACTGCAAGCTGCAGTGATAAAAATGGGGTCAGGTCCGCAGGACCAGACCCCGGATAAGCATGCGGCGCTGGCAGCACCGGGGACTGGTCCCGCGGACCTGTCCCCATCTTCCATCACCCGCGCGCGTCGTCATCCAGGCTGCGCAGCCACGCCAGCTTCTCGGCGATCTTCGCTTCGATCCCGCGCGGCACCGGCTCGTACCAGCCCGGCTCGGCCATTCCTTCCGGCAGATACGACTCTCCCGCCGCATACGCGTGCGGCTCGTCGTGCGCGTAGCGGTACTCGTGACCGTAACCCAGCTCTTTCATCAGCTTGGTCGGCGCATTCCGCAAGTGCACCGGTACTTCGCGCGACTTATCCTTTTTGACGAAGGCCACCGCGCGGTTGTACGCGTTGTAGCCGGCATTGCTCTTGGCCGCCATCGCCAGGTAGATCACGCACTGTCCCAGCGCCAGCTCGCCCTCGGGCGAACCAAGCCGCTCGTAGGTCGCGGCAGCATCGTTGGCCAGCTGGATCGCGCGCGGGTCCGCGATGCCGATGTCTTCCCACGCCATCCGCACGATCCGCCGCAGCAGGTACTGCGGATCGGCGCCGCCATCGAGCATGCGGCACAGCCAGTACAGCGCGGCGTCCGGATGCGAGCCGCGCACCGACTTGTGCAGCGCCGAGATCTGGTCGTAGAAGTTGTCGCCGCCCTTGTCGAAGCGGCGCGAGTTCAGCGTCAGCGCGTTGTCGACGAATTCGCCGGTGATCGTGGTCAGGCCCGACGTCTCGGCCGAGGTCTTCGTCTGCTCGAGCAGGTTGAGGAAGCGGCGCGCGTCGCCGTCCGCATACCCGATCAGCGTGGCGATGGCGACGTCGTCGAACTTCAGGTGCTTGAGCACCCGTTCCTGCGCGCGCGCGAGCAGCTGCAGCAGTTCGGCGTCGGACAATGCCTTGAGCACGTACACCTGCGAGCGCGACAGCAGCGCCGAGTTGACTTCGAACGAAGGGTTTTCGGTGGTGGCGCCGATTAGCGTGACCAGGCCCGATTCGACGAACGGCAGCAAGGCGTCCTGCTGCGACTTGTTGAAGCGGTGGATCTCGTCGATGAACAAGATGGTGTGCTTGCCGCCGGCCAGGTGGTGCTCGGCCTGCTCGATCGCGGCGCGGATGTCCTTCACGCCCGACAGCACGGCCGACAGCGCGATGAATTCGCACTCGAAGGCGTGGGCGGTCAGGCGCGCCAGAGTGGTCTTGCCGACGCCGGGCGGGCCCCACAGGATCATCGAGTGCGGCTTGCCGGACTTGAACACCAGGTTCAGCGGCTTTCCGGGACCCAGCAGGTGGCTCTGGCCGATGACTTCGTCGATGGTGCGCGGGCGCAGGGCTTCCGCCAACGGCGCGGCGGGCTCGTTCTTGAACAGGTCATCCATGGATGATGGCGCTCTGGTGTGTTGGGTGCATGATATGAAGCCGTTGTGCGATAGCCGCAAGTTTAGCGGATTGCCGCCACGGGCGTTCATTGTAAGACCGGCAAACGGGCGGATGGGTTCCCGGATGCCGCCGCCCGCACGTCGTCCCAGCGCAGGCTGGGACCCATGCTGAGTATGCTTTCATGGTCTCGCGGGGTCAGACCCCAAGCCGCTTCAGGGCGCCTGCTTCAGCTGAATGAACCCATCGCTGCTGCCGATGGTTGCCGCGCCGTTGACCTTCGCCGGCTCGAAGCGGCAGGTCTGGATATAAGCGATGGCGTCCGCCGCCAATGCTTTGTCGTGCTCGTAGGAAGCGGCAGCATATGGCGCTCCCGCCGCGTTGACCATGAAGCGAATCGACGCGCCGCTGGATACGGTTGCCAGGTCATACGTCGAGGCGATGTAGCTTGTGAACCGCTCCGAGGGCGCGCAGCTGCCCGCAATCAGAACCGGTTTGGACGAACTGGTCACCCGCGTTGGGCGCCCGAACTTGTATTCGGTCGTGCCCGGCGGCGGCAACTCGGCGCCGGCCGCGAGGACCGGCGGCTTGCAGCGCGACAACGCGATGATCGCGGCCTTGTCGAGCTCCTTGAATCCGCTGCTCTTCAGGATGCGGATATCCGTAACGCGGCCCTGCGCGTTATCCTGATATTGCAATGTGACGTCGCCGGACATCCCCTCGCGCATGGCGGCTATCGGCAGCACCGGGGGAGGGCAATCGCGAGGACCAGACGCTGAGGCAAGATAGGTTTCGGCGGCATGCAAGGCACCCGCCATCGGCAACAGGCTCAAACTGAGAAGCAGGGTTTTCGCGCGCATAACGTCCTGTTTGAGGATGAAACACTGTCGGCAAAGCAGAGTCCCGTGGGGTCAGACCCTTCCTGTCACCGTTAATGGTCGGAATTGAAGACGTCGGCGCCCTTCGGCATCACAAACTTGAACGTCGTCGCCGTCAGCGACGGATTCTTTTCGAACTTCTTGAACGTCAGCACCGAGGTCTGTCCGAATGCGTCGTGCAGCTCCATCGCCTCCGGCGTGCCGTTGCGCAAACCGATGCTGATCTGCTCGAAGGTCGAGTCCTTGGCCTTCGGCTTGGCGTCGAGCCATTCGAGTCCGCCGCGGGCGCCCGCTTCGCTCAGCGTGAAATTCTTTTCCAGGTCGTTGCTGCCGAACAGGATTGCGGCCGGCGACGAGCCCAGCGCGCTACCCAGCTTCTTGACCGTCACCTGGTTCAGGTCCTTGTCGTAGATGTAGAGCGACTCGCCATCGGCTTGCAGCAGCTGCTCATACGGCTTCACGTACGTCCAGATGAACTTGCCCGGACGGGCGAACAGGAAGGTGCCGGTCGATGGCGGGGCCACTTTGCCCGCTTCCGATTTCTTGATCTGCTGCTGGGTGAACTCGCCGCGCGCGGCCTTGGTGCCGGCGACGAAGCTCTTGAATTGTTCCAGCGCGCTGGCCTGCGCCGCGCCGCTCAGGGCGCAGGCGGCTGCGAACAGCAGCGGGACGATATTTTTCTTGTTGAACATCTTGTTCCTTAAAGTGTTGATGACGCCTTCAACGACGGGGTCAGGTCCGGCGGACCCGACCCCGTGGTTCATTCGGCGCTGGCGGCAGGCACCAGGATGTCCCGGTTGCCGTTCGACTGCATCGCCGACACCACGCCGCTGTTTTCCATTTGCTCGAGCAGGCGCGCGGCGCGGTTGTAGCCGATCCGCAGATGCCGCTGCACCAGCGAGATCGACGCGCGGCGGTTCTTGAGCACCACCTGCACCGCCTGGTCGTACAGCGCATCGGCCTCGCCGCCGCCCTCGCCCGCCGGCGCGCCGTCGGCCCCGCCCTCGCCCTCCAGCGTGCCGCCTTCGAGAATGCCTTCAATGTAATTCGGTTCGCCGAGCGATTGTAAATGTTTTACAACTCGATGCACTTCTTCGTCCGAGACGAACGCGCCGTGCACCCGCACCGGCAGTCCGGTCCCCGGCGGCATGTACAGCATGTCGCCCATGCCGAGCAGCGCTTCCGCCCCCATCTGGTCGAGAATCGTGCGCGAGTCGATCTTGGACGACACCTGGAACGCGATCCGGGTCGGGATATTCGCCTTGATCAGGCCCGTGATCACGTCCACCGACGGGCGCTGCGTCGCCAGGATCAGGTGCAGGCCGGCCGCGCGCGCCTTCTGGGCGATACGCGCGATCAGCTCCTCGACCTTTTTACCGACCACCATCATCAGGTCGGCCAGCTCGTCGATGATGATCACGATGGTCGGCAGCTTCTCCAGCGGCTCGGGCGCATCGGGCGTCAGCGAGAACGGGTTCGGGATGTGCTCCTCGCGCTTGGCCGCCTCGGCGATCTTGGTGTTGTAGCCGGCCAGGTTACGCACGCCCAGCTTGGACATCAGCTTGTAGCGGCGCTCCATTTCGTTGACGGCCCAGTTCAGCGCGTGGCCGGCCTGGCGCATGTCGGTCACCACCGGCGCCAGCAGGTGCGGGATGCCTTCGTACACCGACATCTCCAGCATCTTCGGGTCGATCAGGATCAGGCGCACGTCGGCCGGGTCGCTCTTGTATAGCAGCGACAGGATGGTCGCGTTGATGCCGACCGATTTACCCGAGCCGGTGGTGCCGGCCACCAGCAGGTGCGGCATCTTGGCCAGGTCGGCGATCACCGGCTTGCCGGCGATGTCCTTGCCGAGCGCGATGGTCAGGCTCGAGGCGCTGTCGTTGTACAGCTTCGAGCCGACGATTTCGGTCAGGCGCACGATCTGGCGCTTCGAATTGGGCAGCTCCAGCGCCATGTAGTTCTTGCCCGGGATGGTCTCGACCACCCGCAGCGACGTCAGCGACAGCGAGCGCGCCAGGTCGCGCGCCAGGCCGACGATCTGGCTGCCCTTCACGCCGGTCGCCGGCTCGATCTCGTAGCGCGTGACCACAGGTCCCGGGAAGGCAGCCACCACCTTGGCGTCGACGCCGAAGTCCGACAGCTTCTTCTCGATCAGGCGGCTGGTGAACTCCAGCGTCTCGACCGACACGGTCTCCTGGTATTCGGCCGCTTCGTCCAGCAGCGACAGCGGCGGCAGCGGCGAGTCGCCCGGCAGGTCGCGGAACAGCGGCGCCTGTTTTTCCTTTTCGACGCGCTCTGACTTGACGATCTGCGGCGCGATCTGCGGCTCGATCTTCACCGGCGGCGAGTCGATGTGCTTCTCGACGTGCCTGGCGCGCTCCTGCACCAGCACCTCGTCGCGCTTGACCGCGGCCACCTCGCCCTGCTTGCGGTCTTCGCGGTCCTGGTAGCGCAGGCGGAACCAGTCGAGCGTCACCTCGATCGCGGCGCCGATGCGCTCGGCGACCGACAGCCAGGAGATGTGGAAGAACAGGCTCACGCCGACGCCGAACAGCAGCAGCAGCAGCAGCGTCGCGCCGGTGAAGCCGAAAGCGACGTTGGACGAATGGCCGATCAGCTGGCCCAGGACGCCGCCGGGCGCGCGCGGCAGCTGGGCGCGCAGCGTGTACATGCGCAGGTATTCGAGGCCGACGCTGCCGGCGAACAGCAGCACGAAGCCGATCCAGCGGATCAGCGCCTCGTGCTGGTGTTCGGGTTCGTCCTGCTTGTCCTCGATCTTCTGGGTCAGGTTGCGGTAGTCCTTCCACAGCAGGCGCGCGAAGCAGACGCACCACCACCAGGCGGAAAAGCCGAAGATGAACAGCATCAGGTCGGCCAGCCAGGCGCCGGCGCGGCCGCCCAGGTTGGCCGCCTTGGCGACGACGACGTCGTGCGACCAGCCCGGATCGCCCTTGTTATATGTCAGCAGGATGATGACGAAGTACAGGAACAGCACCGCCAGCGCGATCCAGCGCGCCTCGGACAGCAGGCGCACCAGACGGTTCGGCAGCGGCTGCCGGATGGTCTCTTTGCGGGTGTAGCTGGAATTTGTGGATTGGCTTGTCTTTGTCATACTTGATACTGAGTTTTGCGTGCCGGAAATGCGATGCGCCCATTCTAAGCCATATATTGTTCGGCGGGCCGATCATTCATGCTGGTTGTGGGGCCAGCGGCGTCGACCAAGGTCTGGGGTCAGGTCCACCGGACCTGACGCCGGTTTTGTCGGCGCCGCACAAAACCGGTTCGTCTCCCTCCCTCATGCCCTCCCGCATCATCGTCTATAATCGCGGAATTGCCTGTCGGCCTTGACTCTTCCGCCGCCGGCCCCAGTTATCCTCCCTACCCACGACAAGAAGCTCTCATGACCACTACCAAACACGCCAAAGTCCTGATTCTCGGCTCCGGGCCGGCAGGCTACAGCGCCGCCGTGTACGCCGCGCGCGCCAACCTGAACCCGATGCTGGTGACCGGCGTCGAGCAAGGCGGCCAGCTGATGACCACCACCGACGTCGAAAACTGGCCGGGCGACCCGATGGGCGTGCAAGGACCGGACCTGATGCAGCGCCTGCTGCAGCATGCCGAGCGCTTCAAGACCGAGGTGATCTTCGACCACATCCACACCGCCTTCCTGAACGAGACGCCGATCCGCCTGTTGGGCGACAGCCACGAATTCACCTGCGACTCGCTGATCATCTCGACCGGCGCCTCGGCCCAGTACCTCGGCCTCGAGTCCGAGCAGGCCTTCATGGGCCGTGGCGTGTCGGCCTGCGCCACCTGCGACGGCTTCTTCTACCGCGGCCAGGAAGTGGCCGTGGTCGGCGGCGGCAATACCGCGGTCGAAGAAGCGCTGTACCTGTCGAACATCGCCACCAAGGTCACCATCATCCACCGCCGCAACAAGTTCCGCGCCGAGCCGATCCTGGTCGACCGCCTGAACGCCAAAGCGGCCGAGGGCAAGATCGTTATCAAGTACAACCACACGCTCGATGAAGTGACGGGCGACGACAGCGGCGTCACCGGCATCAACATCAAGTCGACCGAGACCGGCGCGATCACAAAAATGGCGGTGCACGGCCTGTTCGTGGCAATCGGCCACAAGCCCAACACCAGCATCTTCGAAGGCCAGCTCGATATGCACAACGGCTACATCAAGACCAGGACCGGCCTCGAAGGCATGGCGACGGCCACCAACATCCCGGGCGTATTTGCGGCTGGCGACGTGCAGGACCACATCTACCGCCAGGCCATCACCAGCGCCGGCACGGGCTGCATGGCCGCGCTGGACGCCCAGCGCTACCTGGAATCGCTGGAAGACTGAGCGTCGCCATGGGCCTGAAAGACTTCGCCGACCTGAAATCCTTGCGCGACACGCTCAAGGAGCAGGAGCAAGCGCGTGCGGTCGAGAAGGCCGAGCGCGAGAAGCGCGAGCAGAAGGCGCGCGAAGAAGCCAACCTGTTCCAGGGCGCGACCAAGGGCATCAAGAAAATCCCCGAGTCGGACCGCTACGTGGCGCCGATGGCCGCGATTCCCGTGCGTGGCGCGACGCCGTCGAAGCCGCGCACGCCGCAGGAAGACGATGCGGCGGTGCTGCGCGAGTCGCTGTCGGACCAGTTCGACGTCGACGGCATGCTGGAAGAAGATCCGACCGTCGCCTACGCGCGGCCGGGCGTAGGCCCGGACGTGGTGCGCAAGCTGCGCAAGCGGCACTGGCCGGTGCAGGACGAACTCGATCTGCACGGGCTGACGCGCGATGCGGCGCGTGACGCGGTTGGCGACTTCCTGCGGCGCGCGGCGCGGCGCGGCGTGCGCTGCGTGCGCATCATCCACGGCAAAGGCTACGGGTCGGCCGGCGGCGAGCCGGTGCTGCGCTCGATGGTGCACAGCTGGCTGGTGCAAATGGAAAAGGACGAAGTGGTCGCGTTCTGCGTCGCCGGCAAAAAGGACGGCGGCCATGGCGCCCTCATCGTCCTCCTGAAAGCCGCGCTGCTCGAGTAGCAAGGGTCTGACCCGCTTTAAATTCCGTTAAATTCCATTAATGCAAATATTATTTGCAAAACCCCGGGGTCTGACCCGCTTTAAATTCCGTAGCGCTGACATTAATGCAAATATTATTTGCAAAATTGGCGATGTTCGGCAATTTCCCTCTTCGATCCGCATCTCGGTGCGCATTTTCTTTTGCGTCTTCGTCCACGCGGAGGTTTCACCCGGTTTTCGGTTTCCCCCGCGGCATGTTAGGCTGTCAAGATTCTCTTCAGCACAACGCACCGCATGACGCTTATTAAGTTCATTGAAATCATGGCGATCCTGGTCGGGGCCTTCTCCGGCTTCATCGAGGCCCGCCGCAAACGCATGGACCTGGTCGGCGTATTCACCGTCGCCTTCATCACCGCATTCGGCGGCGGCACCCTGCGCGACATCCTGCTCGACCGCCGCCCGCTGTTCTGGGTCACCCACCAGGAATACGCGATCCTGATCTTCGTGCTGGCCCTGATCGCCTCGCCGCTGATCCGCACACTGCGCCAGATGGTCTCGGAGCGCCTGATCGTCATCGCCGACGCCATCGGCCTTGGCCTGTTCTCGATTGCCGGCGTGGCCTCCGCAATCGACGCGGGAATGCCGCTGTTCATCGCATCGATGATGGGCGTGATTACGGGGATTTTCGGCGGGGTGTTGCGCGACATCGTCTGCAACGAGGTGCCGATGGTGTTTCGGGACGGCAAACCCTATGCGATTTGCGCCTTCTTCGGCAGCTGGATGTTCCTGATCATGCGCCGTCTCGAGATGCCCCACGACTTCGCGCTGTGGTCGAGCGCAACGGTGATCACCGTGATGCGCCTGCTCAGCTGGAAATTCGATATGCGGCTGGGCCGCTGACAACACTTCGTTCCGCGGCGCCGACAAACCCGGGGTCAGGTCCGGCGGACCTGACCCCAGCCCTTGGTCGGCGCCCTTAATCCTTAGACCGCTTCCGCGCCCGTCTCGCCGGTGCGAATCCGAATCACCTGCTCCACATGCTGAACGAAGATCTTGCCGTCGCCGATCTTGCCGGTGCGCGCAGCCTTTATGATCGCGTCGACCACTTGGTCCGTCATTGCATCGTCCACCACCACTTCGACCTTCACCTTCGGCAGGAAATCGACGACGTACTCGGCGCCGCGATACAGCTCGGTGTGGCCCTTCTGGCGCCCGAAGCCCTTCACTTCCGTCACGGTCAGGCCGGTCACGTTGACGTCGGCCAGCGCCTCGCGCACTTCGTCCAGCTTGAATGGCTTGATCACACAGGTAATCTGTTTCATGTCTCTTCCTCAGTTGGCCGGTTGCTAAAAGATCATTCTAACCCATCGGGGATCGCGTCGAGCCCGGCCATCCACACCACCGCCTCGCCATCGCTCGGCGCCCGCCAGTCGCCCCGCGGCGACAACGATCCGCCGGTCCCCACCTTCGGCGAATTCGGCACGCACGAGCGCTTGAACTGGCTGGTCTTGAAGAACCGGTACAGGAAGATGCCCAGATTGCGCTTGATGTCCGCCAGCGCGTACTGGTTGCGCTGCACGTGCGCGCCATGCGGCCAGGCGCCTCGCTCGCGATCGCCCCATGCCGCCAGCGCCAGGAACGCCACCTTCGCCGGCGTGAAGCCGTAGCGCAGCGTGTAGTACAAATTAAAGTCCTGCAGCTCGTACGGCCCGATCACGTCCTGCGTCTTCTGCGCCGGTTCCCCGCCCTCCTTGCCCGGCACCAGTTCGGGACTGATCTCGGTGTCGAGGATGTTGACCAGCACCCGCGATCCGCGCGCGCCCACCACGCCGGTCTCCGCGACCCAGCGCACCAGGTGCGAGATCAGCGTCTTCGGCACGCTGGCGTTGACGTTGTAGTGCGACATATGGTCGCCCACGCCGTAAGTGCACCAGCCCAGCGCCAGCTCGCTCAGGTCGCCCGTGCCGATGACGATCGCGCCCTGAAGGTTCGCCAGCCGGAACAGATGGTTGGTGCGCTCGCCCGCCTGCACGTTCTCGAACGTGACGTCGTAGACTTCGGCGCCGCCTGCATACGGATGACCGATATCGTTCAGCATCTGGATGCAGCTCGGGCGGATGTCGATCTCGGACGCGCTGCAGCCGATCACCTCCATCAGCTGGCGCGCCTGCGCGATGGTCCGCTCGCTGGTCGCAAAGCCCGGCATCGTGTACGCAAGGATGTTCGTGCGCGGCAGCTTGAGGCGGTCCATCGCCTGCGCGCACACCAGCAGCGCGTGCGTCGAATCGAGCCCGCCCGACACGCCGATGACGACCTTCTTCATGCCGCTCGAACTAAGGCGCTGCACCAGCGCCTGCACCTGGATGTTATAGACCTCGGTGCAGCGCTCGTCGCGCCGCGCCGGATCCGACGGCACGTACGGAAAGCGTTCGAGCTTGCGCTCCAGCGCCAGCGGACGGTCCATCGCCACCGCCAGCTCGATCTTCACCACCTCGAACTCTGACACCACGTCCGCGTGGCGCCGCACCGACTGCCCGAATGTGGTCTGGCGCATGCGCTCGCGCGACAGGCGCTCGAGGTCGATGTCCGCCGTCAGCAGGTGCGAGTCGTCGAGGAAGCGCTCCGACTGCGCCAGCAGCTCGCCGTTCTCGCAGATCAGCGCCTGGCCGTCCCACGCCATGTCGGTGGTCGACTCGCCCGCGCCCGCCGAAGTATACAAGTAGGCCGACACGCAGCGCGCCGACTGCTGCGCCACCAGCTGGTGCCGGTAGCCGGCCTTGCCGACCAGCGCGTTCGACGCCGACAGGTTGACCAGCACCGTGGCGCCGGCCAGCGCGGCAAACGACGACGGCGGAATCGGCACCCACACGTCCTCGCAGATCTCGACATGAAAGCGGAACAGCGGCAGCGCATCCAACTCGAACAGCAGCGAGGCGCCGAAGCGCGCGCGCTGGCCGCACAGCGCCACTTCATCGGCCAGGCCGCAATCGGCCGCGCTGAACTGGCGCGCCTCGTAGAACTCGCCATAGTTCGGCAGATAACTCTTCGGCACGACGCCGTGAATCCGTCCGCCCGCCACCACCACCGCGCAGTTGAACAGCAGGTGCTCGACCCGCACCGGCATCCCGACGATCATCACGATGCCAAGCTGCTTCGACTCGTCCACGACCGCCTGCAGCGCCGCCTCGCACGCGTCGAGCAGCGCGCGCTGGTGGAACAGGTCGTCGCAGGTGTAGGCCGACAGTCCCAGCTCGGGGAACGCGACCAGCACCGCGCCGGTTTGCCGCGCCTCGCGCGCCATGGCGATCGTCTGCGCGGCGTTGAAGGCCGGGTCGGCGACGCGGCAGCGCGGCGTTGCCACGGCGACGCGCGCGAAATCGTGCGAGTACAGATTGGAGAACAGCTTTTTCATCGGTGATCGTTCGATTGCGCCGTTGTGCGTAAAATGCTTCGCGAGGCAGCAGATCTTCGGAGAATTTGGACAATGAATTATCGCACGCATATCGTTTCTTCTCTGTCCGAGATCGGCCAGGCCGCATGGGACGGATTGGCCATGGCCCAGGAGCGCAGCAATCCCTTCCTGTCCTACGCCTTCCTGCACGCGCTGCACGAGTCGGGCAGCGCCAGCGCGGACTCCGGCTGGCAGCCGCAGTTCATCACCCTGTTTGATGGCGACGTGCTGGCCGCGGCCATGCCGCTGTACGTCAAGATGCACTCCTACGGCGAGTACGTGTTCGACTGGGCCTGGGCCGACGCCTACCATCGCAATGGCCTCGAGTACTACCCCAAGCTGTTGTCCGCGATTCCCTTCACGCCGGTGACCGGCCCGCGCCTGATGGCGACCGACCCGCGCGCGCGCCGCGCCTTGGTCGATGTTCTGGTGGCGACCCGGAAGGCGTCCGAGGTCTCCTCGACCCACATCCTGTATCCGCCCGAAGACCAGGCGCGGATGCTGGCCGATGCCGGCTTCATGCTGCGCAGCGGCGTGCAGTTCCACTGGCTGAACGCCGGCTACAAGGACTTCGACGAGTTCCTCGCCACGCTGGAACAGAAGAAGCGCAAGAACATCCGCGCCGAGCGGCGCAAGGTGCGCGAGGCCGGCGTCACGCTGCGCCGGGTGCGCGGGGCCGACGCGACCGATGCCGACTGGCGCCTGTTCAACCGCTGCTACAAGCACACCTACGCGGCGCACCACTCGACGCCCTACCTGAACCTGGACTTCTTCCAGCGCATCGGCCGCACCATGCCGCAGAATATCCTGCTGGTGATCGCCGAGCGCGATGGCCAGCCGATCGCGTCGTCGCTGGTGATCCACTCCGAGGACACGCTGTTCGGCCGCTACTGGGGCGAACTCGAATACGTCCCCTGCCTGCACTTCGAGACCGCCTACTACCAGCCGCTGGAGTTCTGCATCGAGCAAGGGATCGGTGCGTTCGAAGGCGGCGCCCAGGGCGAGCACAAGATGGCGCGCGGCTTCCTGCCGACGCGGACCTGGTCGGCGCACTGGCTGGCGCATCCCGCGTTCGCCGACGCCATCGAACGCTTCCTCGAGCGCGAGGCCGGCGGCATCGACGACTACATCTCCGAGCTGAACGACCGCAATCCCTTCCGCTAACCGCCTTCGCTGCTACGACGCCACGCTAACTTGGCGTACCTGTTGCAATTTGGCTACGCCCTCTGCGCCGCTGCCATAGCCGGCGCCCTGCTGTGCAATTTTGCACACAGGCCGTGCAAGCCTCTGTCTTTAACTCGATCGTGAAACGCGGCACACTCCGTTGCAATGCGTATAAGCCCGCATACAAAAAAATAAACCCAAGGAGACTGTAATGCGTATGTCGAACAAACAGAGGACAATGCTGCGCCGATCCGTCGCAGCCATCATGGCGATTCCCGCCGTGTCATGGACCACGGCATACGCGCAAGTCACGACCGAAGAAAGCGCTACCCGCGAACTCGATAAAGTGGTGGTCACCGCGCGCCGCCGCACGGAACTGATCCAGGACGTGCCCGGCGCGGTCACCGCCTTCTCGGGCGCGCAGCTCGAAAAACAGGCGATCCCCGACCTCACCGCGATCGCCGATGCCACGCCGAGCACCACCCTGAAAAGCTCGCGCGGCACCAACACCACCCTCACCGCCTTTATCCGCGGCGTCGGCCAGCAGGACCCGGTCGCCGGCTACGAGCAAGGCGTCGGCATCTACCTCGACGACATCTACCTGGTTCGCCCGCAAGGCGCGCTGACCGACATCTACGACCTCGAACGCATCGAAGTGCTGCGCGGTCCGCAAGGCACGCTGTACGGCCGCAACACCATCGGCGGCGCGATCAAGTACGTCACCCGCAAGCTGGCGCCGCAAACCACCTTCAGCGCCAAGGCGACGATCGGCAACTACGGCGAGAAGGACCTGGTCCTCAAGGCCAGCACCCCGATCTCCGACATGATCCGCATCGGCGGCACCATCGGCACCTTCAACCGCGACGGCTTTGGCCACAACGTCATCACCGGCCAGGACAACTACAACAAGGAGATGCTGGCCGGCCGCCTGAGCGTGGAGTTCGCGCCGAGCAGCGACCTGTTCGTGCGCCTTGCGACCGACCGCACGGTCGACGATTCGCATCCGAAGCAAGGCTACCGCCTGACCCCGGGCCCGGCGCCGACCAACCTGCCGGTGCTCGCCGGCGATTACGACACGCGCGCCAACCTGAACGCCGTGAACGGCCACGCGCAGCAGGTGATCAACCAGGGCACCTCGCTGACCGCCGAATACCAGCTCAATCCGACCATGTCGGTGAAATCGATCACCGCTTACCGCAAGTCGAAATCCTACGCGCCGATCGACTTCGACTCGCTCAACACCGCGCTGTTCGAGGCGCCGACAATCTACGCCGACAACCAGACCAGCCAGGAATTCCAGCTGACCTACACCGGCGCCCGCGTGCAGGGCGTGGCCGGCGTGTTCTGGATGAAGTCCAACGCCTTCAACGAATTCGACGTGCTGTACAACGCGGCCGGCGGCCTGTCGCTGTACACCCGCGACGACATCGACACCAAGACCTGGGCCGCTTTCGCCGACGTCAGCTACAACGTGTCCGACACCTTCAACGTCAACGTCGGCGGCCGCTACACCGACGACGAGCGCCGCGCGACCATCTTCAAGAAGACCTACCTCGGCCTGACCGGTTCGCCGACCCTGGGCAACCCGGCTGCCGTCGGTGGCGTCGCCAACACCGACCTGGGACCGGATGCGCTGCATCGCACCGACACCAAATTCACGCCGAAGCTCGGATTCGGCTGGAAGATGGCGCCGGAGCATAACCTGTACGGCACCGCGTCGCAGGGCTTCAAGGGCGGCATGTACGACCCGCGCATGGACCTGGGCGGCAATCCGAACAGCGCCGCCTCGCTGATCAAGCGCCAGGGCGTCAATCCGGAGGAAGTCACTGCGTTCGAGCTGGGCGTCAAGTCGAGCATGAACGGCGGCACCCTGCAGACCAACGCCGCCGTGTTCTACACCAATTACAAGAATGTGCAGATCCCGGGTTCGATCCCGACCTTCGACGCGGCCGGCAACGTGAACGGCTTCGCCGGCTCGCTGACCAACGCCGGCAAGGCCAAGATCAAGGGCATCGAGCTTGAAATGGTGGCGCACGTGACCAGCGCGCTCAATATCAGCGGCATGTACAGCTACACCAACGCCAAGTACGACGAGTGGATGGTCGCCAGCGGCACTTCGCTGATCAACGTGGCGCCGTACGCCGAATTCCAGAACACGCCGAAGCACGCGGCCAACCTGTCGGCAACGTACGACCTGGCGATGCCGGTGATAGGCCATTCGGGCACGCTGTCGCTGATGGGCGGCGCTGCGTACAAGAGCAAGGTGTACCAGACCGAGTTCGTTCGCACCGGCGCCACGGCGGCACTCGATGCGACCGTGCCCGGCAACCTGATGCTGGCGCAGGATGGCTACACGCTGATCGACGCGGGCGTGGTCTGGACCAGCGGCGACCGCAAGCTGCAGGTCGGCCTGCACGGCCGCAACCTGACGGACAAGCGCTACAAGGTCGCGGGCTACAACTTCTCCGGCTTCTTCAACACGGTGACCACGTTCTACGGCGATCCGCGCACGGTGCGCCTGACCGTGGGCTACAAGTTCTGATTCAGGACTGTGGATGAAAAAAGTGCGCCGCGAGGCGCCCTTTGGCTTTTGGGGTCAGGTCCGACGGACCTGAACCCGCGTTTTTGTGGCGTGCTGCACGCCGCCATGGACGAACAGCTCCGGCTGCGCATCGGCGTACTCGCGCAGCAGGTTCCATACCGCCCTCACCCGCGGCAGCCGGTACAGGTCGACCGGCGCCACCATCCAGTACGCGCGCTCGGCGAACACCTCGTCCTGCAGGATCGGCACCAGCCGTCCATCGTCCGGAATCACGTACGGCGGCGCCATCATCAGCCCCAGCCCCGCGGCCGCCGCTTCGGCCTGCGCCATCATGCCGGTGCAGCACAGGCGCCGCCGCGGCGTGAATCCCAGCGCGTCGAGAAAATTGAGCTCGTTGCTCGCCAGCCGGTCCTGCACGTAATCGACGAAGTCGTGCTCGGCCAGGTCCGACTGCCGCGTGATCGGCGGATGGCGCGCCAGGTAGTCCGGCGAACCATATAAATACAGCCGGAACGACGCCAGCCGCGTCACCATGTAGCGCCCCGTGCTCGGCGCGTCCAGCGTCACTCCCAGGTCGGCCTCGCGGTTGGCCAGGTTGGCGAAGCGCGGCTGCACCAGCAGGTCGATCGACAGGTCGGGATGATCGGCCAGGAAGCGCGACAGCAGCGGCGTGATCACGCGCACGCCCAGCACCTCGGGCACGCCGAGCCGCACCACGCCGCGCACCTCGACCTGGTTGCCGGACAGCTGGTCCTGCGCCGCCAGCGCCGCGCTCTCCATCACTTCGGCGTGCGGCAGCAGCGCCAGTCCCATCTCGGTCAGCTCGTAGCCTTCGCGCGAACGGTCGAACAAGGTCGACCCCAGCTGCACTTCGAGCCGGTCGATGCGGCGCGCCACCGTGGTGTGCTCGACCTCCAGCCCGCGCGAGGCGCCGGACAGGGTGCCGGCGCGCGCCAGCTCGAGGAAATACCGCAGGTCTGTCCACTCGGGCAAGGTTTTCATGCGGCTCATTGTGCATCAGTGCACAGCACTAAGGCAATCGCTTCGTCGCTTTGACACGCGTGTTTCGTCATTGCGCCGCAGCACACGGGCGCACGCTGCCTGTGCATAAATGCACAAACGTTGGGCGGCCCTTGTCTTTCGGATGGCGGCCATTTGGCGCACACTCCAATTTAACGAGAAACCCATTTAAACGGGACGCATGTGGCCAACCACACCGAGACAAGCTTCAAGAGCACCGATGGACTGCGCCTTTTCGCGCGCGACTACGCGCCCGCCAGCGGCCCGGCGCGGCTGCCCGTCATCTGCATCCACGGCCTGACCCGCAATTCGGCCGACTTCGACGAACTGGCGCCATGGATCGCCGCCCAGGGCCGGCGCGTGCTGGCCGTCGACGTGCGCGGCCGCGGCGAGTCCGACCACGACCCCGACCCAAGCCACTACAACCTGATGGTCTACGCCGACGACATCGTCAAGCTGGCGCACGACCTGGGCATCGAACGCGCCGTCTTCGTCGGCACCTCGATGGGCGGCCTGATCACCATGACCCTGGCGATGCGCCACCTGCACCTGATCGGCGCGGCCGTCCTCAACGATGTCGGCCCGGCCCTGTCGCCGCGCGGCCTGCAGCGGATCGCCGGCTATGCGGGCAAGGTCGAGCCGATCGCCTCCTGGGAAGACGCCGCCGCGCAAATCCGCGCCATCAACGAAGTGGCCTTCCCCGACAACAGCGCCGACGACTGGTACAAGTG
This sequence comes from Massilia sp. P1_C10, assembly GCF_056406475.1. Classification (NCBI taxonomy): domain Bacteria; kingdom Pseudomonadati; phylum Pseudomonadota; class Betaproteobacteria; order Burkholderiales; family Oxalobacteraceae; genus Massilia; species Massilia sp. P1_C10. The sequence continues at coordinate 165,313 of NZ_JBFUAC010000007.1, read as the reverse complement.
GGCGCGCCGCGCCTTCAGCGAGACCGCGCCGGGACAGTTCGCCATGCGCTACGACCCGGACATCGGCATCGCGATCCGCGAGGGCGCCGTCAAGCCAAGTTCGCTGCTGGCGCGCTTCGCTTTTCGCCGTCTGGCGCGCCGCCGCCCCACCCTGCTGATCCGCGGCGCGCTGTCCGACCTGGTCGAGCCGGAGCAGGTGGCGCTGATGCGCGCGTCGGCGCCGGCCATGCTGTACGCCGAAGTGCCCAACGTCGGCCACGCGCCGATGATGACGGAACCGGCCGCCCAGCTGGCGCTGCGCGACTTCCTCGGGAGCGTCGATTGAACGGCCACGGCACCTCGATGAACCTGGCCGGCAAGGTCGTCATCGTCACCGGCGGCGCGCAAGGCATCGGCCTGGCGATCGCCGAACGCTGCGCCGAAAACGGCGCCAGCGTCGCGGTCTGGGACTATCAGGCCGACGCCATCGCCGGCGCCCTGGAGCGCATCGCCGACCGCGCCCCGCGCGCGCAGGCGGCCGGCTTCATCGTCGACGTTTCCGACCTGGCCGCCGTGCACGACGCGGTCAAGGCCACGCTGGCGCGCTTCGGCCGCATCGACGGCCTGGTGAACAACGCCGGCGTGGTGGCCGACGCCCAGCTGACCAAAATGAGCGAGGCCCAATGGGACCGCGTCATCGACATCAACCTCAAGGGCGTGTTCAACTGCACCCGCGCCAGCGTCGACGCCCTGCTCTCGAGCGCCGGCGCCATCGTCAACATCTCGTCGATCGTCGGCCTGTCGGGTAATTTCGGCCAGACCAATTACGCCGCCGCCAAGGCCGGCGTGCTGGGCATGAGCCGCACCTGGGCGCGCGAACTGGGACGCAAGGGCGTGCGCAGCAACGCGATCTGCCCCGGCTTCATCGAAACGCCGATCCTGGCCAAGATGCCGCACCGCGTGGTCAACGAGATGGTGGCGCAAATTCCGCAAAAACGCATGGGACAGCCGAGGGAGATCGCCGCCGCGGCGGTGTTCCTGCTATCGTCCGAAGCGAGTTACATTAACGGCGCCACGCTCGAAGTCACGGGCGGCCTGACACTATGATGGAGACACGAATGAAAAAACTGCTGCCCCTGCTGGTCGCCGCCGCCTTCGCACCGGCCCTCGCATCCGCCGCCGACCTGAAGATTGCGCTCATCGCGGGCAAGACCGGCGCGCTCGAGCCGTATGCGAAGGAGACCGAGACCGGCTTCATGATGGGGCTCGAATACCTCACCGGCGGGAAGATGGAAATCGGCGGCCGCAAGCTCAAGGTCATCGTCAAGGACGACCAGAGCAAGCCTGACATGGGCCGCACCCTGCTGGCCGAGGCCTATGGCGACGACAAGGTCGACATCGCGGTCGGCACCAGTTCCTCCGGCTCGGCCATCGCGATGCTGCCGGTGGCGGCCGAATACAAGAAGGTGCTGGTGGTGGAGCCGGCGGTGGCCGATGCGATCACCGGCGACAAGTGGAACCGCTACGTTTTCCGTAGCGCCCGCAGCTCGATGCAGGATGCGATGGCCGCTGCCAGCATCGCGCCGAGCGGCAGCTACGCCTTCCTGGCGCAGGACTATGCGTTCGGCCGCGACGCCGTCAAGGCGGCCAGGGAAGCGCTGGTCGCGACCAGGAGCAAAGCCAAGGTCGTGCACGAGGAATACGCGCCGCAGGCCGCCACCGACTTCACCGCATCGGCGCAGCGCCTGTTCGACGCGCTCAAGGACAAGCCGCAGCCGCGCGTGCTGACCATCGTCTGGGCTGGTCCCAGCCCGATGAACAAGCTGGCCGACATGAAGCCCGAGCGCTACGGCATCACGCTGGCGCCGGGCGGGAACATCCTGCCGGTGATGAAGACCTGGAAAAACTTCGCCGGCACCGAGGGCACCATCTATTACTACTACGCCTTCCCGAAGAACAAAATGAACGACTGGCTGGTCGCGGAGCACACCAAGCGCTTCAGGGCGCCGCCCGACATGTTCACCGCCGGCGGTTTCGCCGCCGCCAGCGCGGTTGTGACGGCGCTGACCAAAGCCGGATCGGGCGATACCGAAAAGCTGATCGCGGCGATGGAAGGCATGGACTTCGAGACGCCCAAGGGCAAGATGACCTTCCGCAAGGAAGACCACCAGGCGCTGCAGCCGATGTACCACTTCCGCATCAAGAAGGACCAGAAGAGCGAGTGGGACCTGCTGGAACTGGTGCGCGAGATTCCGGCCAGCGCCATGCCCCTGCCGATCAGGAACAAGCGCTGACATGAGCGAACGCAGTCCATCGCTGTCGACCCGCGACCTGACGATCCGCTTCGGCGGGCACGTCGCGGTCGACCATGTCACGGCCGATTTCTATCCCGGCACGCTGACCGTGATCGTCGGCCCGAACGGCGCCGGCAAGACCACCTACTTCAACCTGATGTCGGGCCAGCTGGCGGCGACCGCGGGCAGCGTGCAATTCGGCGGCGCCGACGTGACCCGCTACGGCGCGGCGCATCGCACCCGGCTCGGCATCGGCCGCGCTTTCCAGCTCACCAACCTGTTCCCCAGCCTGTCGGTGATGGAGAACGTTCGGCTGGCGGTGCAGAGCCGCGCCGGCGTGGGCATGAACATGTTCTCGGTCTGGTCCGGCCACAAGGACCTGATCGGGCGCGCCGGCCACTACCTTGAACGCGTTGCCCTCGCCGGCAAGCGCGACATGCGGGTGGCCGCGCTGTCGCACGGCGACAAGCGCAAGCTCGAAGTGGCGATCCTGCTCGCACTGGAGCCGGCCGTGATGATGTTCGACGAGCCGACCGCCGGCATGAGCGTCGACGAGGTGCCGGTGGTGCTCGACCTGATCGCCCAGGTCAAGGAAGAACGCAACAAGACCATCCTGCTGGTCGAGCACAAGATGGACGTGGTGCGCCGGCTGGCCGACCGCATCGTCGTGCTGCACAACGGCGCGCTGGTCGCCGACGGCAATCCGGCCGAAGTGATGGCCTCGAAGATCGTGCAGGAAGCTTATCTGGGAACTCCCGAACATGCATGACAAGGATCCGATCCTGACGCTCTCCGGCGTCCACACCCACATCGGCGAATACCACATCCTGCAGGGCGTCGACCTGCTGGTGCCGCGCGGCGGCCTGTCGGTCCTGCTGGGCCGCAACGGCGCCGGCAAGACCACCACACTGCGCACCATCATGGGTCTGTGGCAGGCCAGCGCCGGCAGCGTGCAATTCGACGGCCGCGAGATCGGCAAACTGTCCACCCCCGGCATCGCGCAGGCCGGCATCGCCTACGTGCCCGAGTCGATGGCCGTGTTTTCCGACCTGACGGTGCGCGAGAACCTGCTGCTGGCGGCGCGCAGCGGGCCGCTCGACGACGCGCGCGTCGAATGGATCTTCGGCTTCTTCCCGGCGCTGAAAAAATTCTGGCACTACCCGGCCGGCAACCTGTCCGGCGGCCAGAAGCAGATGGTGGCGATTGCCCGCGCGATCGTCGAGCCGCGCAAGCTGCTGCTGGTGGACGAGCCGACCAAGGGCCTGGCGCCGGCCATCATCCAGAGCCTGATCGCCGCCTTCCGCGAACTGAAGGAAACCACCACCATCCTGCTGGTCGAACAGAATTTCAGCTTCGTCAAATCGCTCGGCGACACCGTGTCGGTGATGGACGACGGCCGCATCGTGCACACCGGCGCCATGCGCGACCTGGTCGAGGACGACGAACTGCAACAGCGCCTGCTCGGGCTCTCGCTCGACGCCCATCAATAGGACCCGCGACATGACTTCCGTTCTGCCTCCCACCCTGCCGCAGGGGATCCTGCCCGCCGCGCCCGACACCTCGCTGCCTGCGGCCAGGCGCGACATCGCGCCGCTGCTGCTGGTGCCCGCGCTGATGCTGGCGATGCTGCCGCTGGTCGGCAGCTTCCCGACCTGGGTCACGCTGACCGTCGCCGGCCTCGCGATGGGCATGATGATCTTCATCATGTCGAGCGGCCTGACGCTCGTGTTCGGCCTGATGGACGTGCTTAATTTCGGCCATGGCGCCTTTGTCGCCGTCGGCGCATATTCGGCGACGATGGTGCTGCTGCCGATGCACGGCTGGCTCGAAGCCGATTCGCTGCTGCTCAATCTCGGCGTGCTGGGGCTGGCGATGCTGGTCGCGATGGCCGTCACCGCGCTGCTCGGCTGGGCCTTCGAGCGCATCATCATCATGCCGGTGTACGGCCAGCACCTGAAGCAGATCCTGATCACGATGGGCGGCATGATCGTCGCCGAACAGCTGATCACCGTGATCTGGGGCGCCGACCATATCGCGCTGCCGCTGCCGACCAGCCTGCGCGGGGCCATCGTGCTGGGCGACGCGGCGATCGAAAAATACCGGCTGGTCGCGGTGGTGGTGGGCCTGGTGGTGTTCGCCGCCATGTTCCTGGTGCTGAACCGCACCAGGATCGGCCTCCTGATCCGCGCCGGCGTCGAAAACCGCGAGATGGTCGAAGCGCTGGGATACCGCGTGCGGCGCCTGTTCGTCGCCGTGTTCGCGGCCGGCTCCGCGCTGGCTGGCCTTGGCGGCGTGATGTGGGGCCTGTACAAGGAGACGCTGAGCGCGTCGATGGGCGGCGAAGTGATGGTGATGATCTTCATTGTCATCATCATCGGCGGCCTCGGATCGGTCGGCGGCTGCTTCATCGGCGCGCTGCTGATGGCGCTCGTCGCCAACTACGCCGGCTTCCTGGCGCCGAAGGTGGCGCTGGTGTCGAACATCGGCCTGATGATCGCCATCCTGCTGTGGCGGCCGGCCGGCCTGTTTTCCAACGCACGGCGCTAGGACTCGCAATGATCAACCGACTCTTTTCCGGCGACCTGCCGCGCAGCCGCATGCTGGCCGTGGCACTGGTCGCCGTGTTCCTCGGACTGGCGTTCGCGCCCTTCCTCACTTCCGGCGCGCGGCCGCTCAACACCGCCGCCACCATCTGCATCTACATCGTTCTGGTGGCCTCGTACGACCTGCTGATCGGGTACACCGGCATCGTCTCGTTCGCGCACACGATGTTCTTCGGGATCGGCGCGTACGGCGTCGGCCTGGGGCTGTCGAGCGAGGCCGGCGGCTGGAGCGGCGCGCTGGTCGGCCTCATAGCCGCGCTGGCGCTCACCATCGTGCTTGCGTTGATCGTCGGCCTGTTCGCGCTGCGCGTGCGCGCCATCTTTTACGCCATGATCACGCTTGCGGTGGCGTCGTCGTTCGCGGTGCTGGCGTCGCAGCTGTCCGACTTCACCGGCGGCGAGGACGGCAGGACCTTCAGTGCCCCCGAGCTGCTGTCGCCGGGTTTCCGCCTGATCGAAAACGAGATCGCCGGGCGCGCCATCGACGGCAAGCTGATTACTTACTACATCGTGTTCTTCGGCTGCCTGCTGCTGTTCCTGTTCCTGCTGCGGCTCGTGAATTCGCCGTTCGGGCGGGTGCTCGAAGCGATCCGCGAAAACGAATTCCGCGCCGAAGCGCTGGGCTACCGCACGGTGGTGTACCGGATCTGGGCCAACTGCCTGGCAGCGCTGGTGGCGGCGCTGGCAGGCGCGCTGATGGCGCTGTGGCTGCGCTATGTCGGGCCGAAGACCATGCTCGGCTTCGAGGTGATGACCGACATCCTGCTGATCGTCGTCATCGGCGGCATGGGCACGATGTACGGCGCGGTGATCGGCGCCGCCCTGTTCATCATCGCGCAGAACTACTTGAAAACGCTGATGTCGAGCAGCGCGCCGGCGCTGGAAGGCATTCCGTTCCTGTCCCAGGCGCTGCATCCGGACCGCTGGATGCTGTGGCTGGGCGTGCTGTTCGTCCTTTCGATCTACTTCTTCCCCACCGGGATCGTCGGCAAGCTGCGCGGCACCGTTCACGCCAAATAAGGGCGTGCCCCCCTCACATTTGCCCCGCAGTGACTTTGTGCGCGTTTTTCGGCTCCAGCCGCATGGTATCGTGACCACCTCGTCCCGATGATTGAAATAAAAATGCTTGACCAGCCACACACCGCTTTCCGCCGCGCCTCTGTCGCCGACATCCCCGCGATGTCGGTGATTCGCCTCTCCGTGAAAGAAAACGTCCTGTCCAGTCCAGGCCGCGTCACGGTCCAGATGTATGAGGACTTTCTTGAGAAAGACGGGCGTGGCTGGGTCGCGGAAGTGGAAGGCACGATCGCCGCATTCTGCTATGCGGACCGAAATGAGGCATCGATCTGGGCACTGTTCGTCAGCCCTGACCATGAAGGAAAAGGACTGGCCACACACCTGCTCAAGCTGGCTGTCGACTGGCTGTTTGGGCTAGGCCATCAATGCATCACACTTCAAACGTCGCCCGACACAAGGGCTGATCGCTTCTACGCGCGGCAAGGCTGGCGGCGCGGATCCGTTCAGGGAACCCAGGTCGAATACAGGCTGGAACGCCCCGTATCGACCGGGATGAACAAGGAACCGATATCGCTGCCTGCTGCCTCCGCGGCTTCGCATCCCGAACATCATCGCGTCACGAGCGTCGAGCAACTTGCGGCGTTGTTCGACCAGGTGGCGCCGGCATCCTATTTGAAGCAGGTGTCCTTCATTCACCCGCACTACCGCGCAATGATCGAAGCGTCGCCCTTCGCTGTTCTCGCCACGAGCGGACCCGATGGCCTCGATGCCTCTCCCCGCGGGGACTTTCCGGGTTTCGTCGTGGTCGAAGACGGAAGAACACTCCTGCTGCCTGAGCGCAGGGGCAACAACCGTGCGGACAGCCTCCACAACATTATTTCGGATCCGAGGGTCGCATTGCTATTCCTGATTCCTGGCGTCGGCGAAACGCTGCGCGTCAATGGCAAGGCAAGCATCGTCATCGCGCCCGAAATGCTGAAGCGGTTCGCTGTCGATGGCCGCGAGCCGAAGTGCGTCATCTCCATCGCCGTCGACACGGTGTTCTTCCAATGCGGCCGTGCGATCCTGCGTTCGAAGTTGTGGGACTTGACGCCTGCGGGCAAGCGCCCCGACACCGTGCCATCAGCCGGCACTATCCTGGCCGCCCTGAGCGAGGGGCACATCGATCGCGAGACCTATGACCGTGCTGCTCCGGCACGACAACTCGATACGCTGTATTAGGCTGAAGTCCGCCATGCTACAATCAAAAAATGCACAAGACACCCTTCCACTTTTCAGCATGTCGCAGCAGGCCATAGAAGCCTGCTGATCGCGCTCCCTACATCCTCAGTTTTCTATCGGCCACAGTGAGAATCTTCTCCTGTGGCCTTTTTGCTTTTTGGAGCCCGCATGGATTTGAAGCTTTACGATACCTACGAACGAAGGCTGCGTCCTTTCGAGCCGCTCGAAGCCGGCCGCGCGGGACTCTACGCCTGCGGACCGACGGTCTACGATTACGCCCATATCGGCAACCTGCGCACCTACCTGTTCGGCGACACCTTGCGACGCATTCTCGCGTTGAACGGCTACGCCGTCACGCATGTGATCAACATCACCGACGTCGGCCACCTCACCTCGGATGGCGACACCGGCGAGGACAAGATGGAAAAGGGAAGCCGGCGCACCAATCAGTCTGCATGGGAGATCGCCGAGTTCTATACCAAGGCCTTCAAGCAGGATCTCGCGCACCTGCACATCCTGGCGCCGAGCATTTGGGCGCGGGCGACCGACCACATTCCCGAGCAGATCGCGTTCATCGCCGAAATCGAGCGCAAGGGGTTTGCGTATCGCACCGCGGACGGCATCTACTTCGACACGCAGCGTCTCGATCGCTACGGCCACCTGGCGCGGCTGAACATCGCCGGCCAGCAGGCTGGGCATCGCGTCGACGTCGGCGACAAGCGCTCGCCCACCGACTTCGCGCTGTGGAAATTCAGCGGCGCCGAGCAGCGCCAGATGGAATGGGACAGTCCGTGGGGTCGCGGCTTCCCGGGCTGGCATATCGAGTGCTCCGCCATGTCGACCCGCTACCTGGGCGCGCTGTTCGACATTCACATCGGCGGCGAGGACCACATCCCGGTTCATCACTCCAACGAGATCGCGCAGCACGAGGCATGCCATGACCATCCGCCGGCGCGTTACTGGCTGCACGGGGCGTTCCTGAAGCTGGAAGGCGGCGACAAGATGTCCAAATCCGACGGCGGCTTCCTGCGGCTCGCGACGCTGATGGAACGGGGCTTCGATCCCATGGCCTACCGCTATCTCGTGCTGTCCGCGCACTATCGCTCGCCGCTCGCGTTTTCATGGGACGCGCTCGACGCCGCGCAGACCGCGCTTGGCCGCTTGCGCCAGGCGCATTACCGGCTACCCGATGGAGGGCAACCCGATCCGGGATACCAGCGGGCCATGCTGGCGCAGCTCAATCAGGATCTGAACACCGCCAAAGCCCTCGCGCTGATGTGGGAGGTATTGAAGTCCGCGCTGCCCGGCGATGTGCAAAGGGCGACGGTGAGCTGGCTCGACCAGGCGCTCGGCCTCGGTGTGGATGACTGGACACCGGTGCTGCACTCGGTTCCCGAGCAGGTGCAAACCATGATCCTTGCGCGCGAGCAGGCGCGAACGGAGAAACGTTGGGCAGACGCGGACGGCTACCGTTTGTCTATCGAGGCAGCGGGATTCTCGGTGCGCGATTCGCCCGCGGGCACGGTCGCGGAACCGCTATAGAGGCACAGGTCCGCGGGACAGCCCCCGGACCGAACTCATCAGTCTCTGAATTTCATTAAACCGATATCAATGTTCCTTGTCGTTCGATCCATATGATGGAACGAGAAAGCGCCGACACGCGCCAACTCGAACGAAAGACCATGCCATGAACACGTCGAAAACTTCGCTGGCGGCCGCGCTGCTTGCCGCCCTCGCCGCGCCGCTCGCGCACGCGGCGGAACCCGTACCGCAGCAGAACCCGGAAGGTGTCGTCGCAAGCGCGCAGGAAGGAATGGTGATTGCGCGCGACCGCGAGACCGGCAAACTGCGCAACGCCACCCCGGCTGAAGTGAAGGTGCTTAGGGCGCAGGAATCACGCCGTAAGCTGATGATGCGCCAGCCCGAACCAGCGCCCGTTGTGATCCGCAAGGACGGCACCCTGCACAAGCACCTGGGCGAGCAATCGATGGTGTACGCGGTCGTCACCCGCGACGGTTCCGGCAAGGTCGGCATGCGGTGCGTAGAGGGCGCGGACGCCGCCGACGCCGCGCTCGCGAGCAAGGAGCATCGCCATGACGACCGCTAAGCGCATCGCACTGGCCCTGGCGCTGGCTTGCGGCTTCGCCGCCGGCGCCCAGGCCGCGGCGACCATCACGATCACCAACACGAATGCCGCCGGCGAAGGATTCAACGATCCGACACCGGCGGCGCCGGTCGGCGGCAACGCCGGCACGACACTCGGGCAGCAGCGCCTGATCGCGTTCCAGCACGCGGCCGACATCTGGGGCGCGACGCTGACCAGCGGCGTGGCGATCCGGGTGGCGGCGTCGTTCGAAGCGCTGTCGTGCACCGCAGACAGCGCCGTGCTCGGATCGGCCGGCGCCAACGACGTCTACTCGGACTTCCCCGGCGCGCTCAGGCCCGGCACCTGGTATCCGGCTTCCCTGGCTTCGAAGCTGGCCGGCGTCGACCAGTCCGCGCCCACCGAGCCGCACATCGTTGCCCGCTTCAATTCGCGGCTCGGCCTGTTCGCCGACTGCATGCCGGGATCCGGCTTTTACCTGGGCCTCGACGCCAGGGCCGGCAGCCAGATCGACCTGGTCACCGTGCTGCTGCACGAGCTGGGGCACGGCCTGGGCTTTCAGACCTTTACCGACGCCCAGACGGGCGAGCCGATGCATGCCCTCCCCTCGGTGTGGGATCACTATTTGCTCGACAACCGCAGCAACAAGACCTGGGCCGCGATGAACAACGCCGAGCGTGCAGCGTCCGCGGTCAGCGGGAATGGCTTGTCGTGGAATGGCGCCGGCGTCACCGCAGCCGTGCCGACAACGCTGTCGGCGATATCGATGCTGATGGTGAGCGGCGCCTCGGCCGGACCAGCCGCCGGTATCTACCAGGTCGGCGACGCGTCGTTCGGGCCGCCGCTGGGAGGCACGCCAGTCGTCGGGCAGCTGATGCCGGTGGTCGACCAGGGAGCCGCGACCGGCCTTGCGTGCACTCCGCTCAACGAAGCCAATCAACTGGCGGTGCGCGGCAACATCGCGCTGGTCGACCGCGGCAGCTGCGGATTCGTCGACAAGGCGAAGGTCGTGCAGGCTGCGGGGGCGATCGGCATGGTCGTGGCGGACAATGAGCCGGCCGAGGTGTCGGGGCTGGGCGGCACGGATCCCGGTATCCTGATTCCCTCCGTGCGCGTGTCGCAGGCGTCGGGCGTCAGGCTGAAGGCGGCGCTCGCGGGCAGGACGCCCACAACGTCGGGAGTGGTCGCCAGCCTGGGCGTCAATCCGGCGCAACTGGCCGGCGCCGATGGTGCGAGCCGCATCCGGATGTACACGCCGGCCGAGTACTCGCCCGGATCGACGGTGTCGCACTTTACGACAGACGCGCGGCATAACCAGCTGATGGAACCGGCGATCAACGGCGACCTGTCGCACGCGGTGACGGCGCCGGCAGACCTGACTTTCTCGCTGCTGAAGGACATCGGCTGGTAAACGACAAAGGGGCCGGATGCGTCGGCATCCGGCCCCTTGTTACGGCTTACTCTTATTCAGCATGGGTTCCTGCATTCGCGGGAACGACATCCCAAAAAGTGCGCGACTTTTTACTTGGCCTGCGCGTTGAACGCCGCCACGCCAGCCACGATCTCGGCCTTCGCATCGTCCGGACCGCCCCAGCCTTCGACCTTGACCCACTTGCCCGGCTCCAGGTCCTTGTAGTGCTCGAAGAAGTGCTGGATCTGCTGCAGCCGCAAGTCCTGCATGTCTTCCGGCTTCTGCCAGTGGCTGTAGATCGGCAGGATCTTGTCGACCGGGACCGCCAGCACCTTGGCGTCGCCGCCGGCTTCGTCGGTCATCTTCAGCACGCCGATCGCGCGGCAGCGCACCACCACGCCAGGAATCAGCGGGAACGGCGTGATCACCAGCACGTCGCACGGGTCGCCGTCGTCGGCGATCGTGTTCGGCACGTAGCCGTAGTTGCACGGATAGTGCATCGCGGTGCCCATGAAACGGTCGACGAAAATCGCGCCGGACTCTTTGTCCACTTCGTACTTGATCGGATCGGCGTTCATCGGGATTTCAATGATGACGTTGAAATCGTTCGGCACGTCGCGGCCGGCGGAGACTTTGTTCAAACTCATGGGGATTCCTCGTTGCGGATTGGTGTTGATGCGTGATTATAGCGGAAGATGGCGGCCACTTGTGCGGCGCAGCAGAGCGCGCCGCACACTCAGGCTAGAGGATGCTGGCGAGCGCGCACTGGCGGAAATGGGCGGCCGCTTCGTCGTGCTGGCCCAGCGCTTCATGCATCTGCGCCAGCTTCAGGTGCGACTCGCGCACCATGCGCGGCTCCGACGCGTCCGACAGGGCCTGCTCCAGGTAGCGCTGGGCCTTGCCCCACAGTTTCTGCTTCAGGCACAGCGAGCCGAGGGTCAGCGCCAGTTCGGCGTCGTTCGGACGCTGCTTGATCCACTGCTCGCAGTTTTCGATCTGCGCCAGCAGCGCCGGTGTGCCGGCCGGCGCCGCCGCTTCGCGGTAGGCACGCACGACGCGGTCGTCCCACTCCGCGCGCAACGCTTCCTCCACCGTGGCGCGCGCCTCGTCGTGCAGCCCGCGCGCGCTCAGCGCGGTGGCCGCGTGCGCGGCGATGTAAGGCTTGATGCGGTCGGCCGCCGGCACCGTCGCCCACACGCGCTGGATCGATTCGGCGTCGTGCGAGTTATCCGACAGCAGCGCGTCGTAGGCCAGCTCGCGCAGCCGCGCCGACAGCGCCGGGTGCAGCGCCTTGTGCTTGTCGAGCGAACGCACCAGGCGCAGCACCTCGGGCCAGTTCTTGGCCTGCTGGTGCGCCTTCATCGACCACTGCAGCGCGTGGATGTGGCGCGTGCCGCTGGCATTGAGTTCGGCCACCGCCTCGAGCGCCGCTTCCGGCTGGTGGTCGTCGACCAGCAGCTCGGTCACCGTCATCAGGCGCGCCGTCTTCAGGCTGGCATCGTTCGCCGTGGTGGACAGCCAGTTGTCGCGGCGCGCCGGCTCGCGCATGCGGTGCGCCGCGCGGGCGCCGATCAGCGCGGCCAGGCCGGCGTTTTCAGGCAGTTCGGCGGCGCGCGCGGCGGCCTTCTCGGCATGGCCGAAGCGGCCTTCGAACAGCGCCTTGAGCGCGTCGCGCAGGCCCTTGTTGCCGTCCCGTTCGCGCTTGCGCGCGCGGTAGGCGGCCACCCGCGCCGGCATGCTGGTGGTGGCGTTGAACGCGCGCACCAGCGCATACACCAGCATGAACAGCAGCACCTCGAGCACGAAGAACAGATTGAGCGACATGTCGATCGCGTTCGCGCCATAGGCCAGCGAGACGTTACCGGGATTGAAACGCGCCGTGACCGCGATGCCCACCGCGACCGCCATGAGCGCAACTAACCAGAGAAGAAGGCGCATGGTTTAAGGCTTCGCTTTGTAGGTACGCACTGCGTTGAGACTGTCGTTCAGCGTAGGCATCTCGATCACCAGGTTATTGCTCTGTACCTGGCGCAGCGTCGCCTGCACCGACTGGGTCGAGCGCGCGCGCGTGTCGAAATACTTGGCCAGCGCGGCCTGCGCGGTGACCAGGTCGTTGCGGAAGGCTTCTTCATTGCGCGACAGCAGGGCCAGGCGCGCGTTCAGCAGGCGCAGCTTCAGGTTCTCGCGCATGAAGTAGGCCTGCTCCGGCGACAGCATCAGCGCGTCGGGCGTGCCGACGGTGCGAATGCGCAGCAGCTGGCGCATCTCGCCCCACATCTCGCTGGTCCAGCCGCTCCACGCCTGCTGCAGGCGCGACGAGAACGCGGGCGGCTGCGCCGGCGCGCCGGCCTTGCCTGCCTTGGCCGACGACGCGCGCGCCAGTTCGGACGGCGCCAGCGTCTTGAATTCGGAGAGCATCGGCAGCGTGTCGATTTCGCCGATCACGGTATCGATGCGCAGGGCCAGGCCGGCCACGTCCACTCCCGGCAGCGCCTTCAGCTTGTCGGTGTCCTTGGCGATCGCGCGGCGGATGGTGATGAACTGCGGCTTGTCGCTGCGCGACAGCGAACGGTCGGCGTTGGCCAGCGCGATCAGCGCGCCCTGCACGTTGCCGGCCAGTTGCAGCTGCTGGCTGGCGGTCGACAGCACCTGCTCGATTTCGGCCAGCGCCCACTCGTCGCGGTTCTTCGACAGGTCCTGGTACAGCGCTTCGAGCGCCACCTGCTGGCTCTGCGCCTCGTTCTGGCGCCCTTCCAGCGCGGCGACCTTGGACTGCAGTTCCTTGTTCTGCTCCGACACCTGGCGCGCCAGCGCGATCGTCTCGTTATTGGTCGCTTCGCCCTTCTGCAGGCTGCGCGCCATTTCCTGGCGCAGGTGGCCGAAGCGTGTGTGGGTCGACCACGCCAGCGCGGCGATCAGCAGCAGCAACACGATCGCCACTTTCGACAGCGGACGCTGAAGCAGTTCGGTGAAGCTCTCTTCCGCGGGCTTTGCGGCGGGCGCCGGCACGGGAGCGGGGGCCGGATTTTGTTCTGGTAATGTAGGCAATTCGTTCATGCTCGTGATTGTAACGCGGCAAGCAGGGCGGCGTCGCCTGATCCCGCGAGGGTGATTCGGGTGAGGCCAAGCGAGGCCGCCGTTTCAGCGATTCGGGCGTGCGGCACGATCAGTTGCTGTTGTTGCATTTTTTCCACAGCGGCCTCGCCGCCCATTTGCGCCACCAGCGCCAGCAGCCCGCGCAGCGCCTCGGAACTGGTGATGATCCAGTCGTTGCGGCGCGCCAGCAGGCGGTTCAAGGTCGCTTCCAGTTCCGGCGTCAGGTCCGGCACGCGGCGCCGGTAGGCCGCCACCGTCGTGACTTCGGCGCCGGCCGCGCGCAAGCCCTCGCCTATCAGTTCGCGCCCGGTCTCCCCGCGCACGATCAGCACCTTCCTGCCCGCCAGCGCGGCCGGGTCGATCGCGCGCAGCAGGTGTTCGGAGTCGCTCGCCGCGCCCTGGGGACTGTAGATGATGGCGTTGGCGTCGTCGACGCCGTGGCTGGCCAGGCACGCGCGGCTGGTCTCGCCCAGCACCGCCAGCGCCACGCCGTCCGGCCAGCGCGCGATGTGCGCGAACGCGGCGTCGATCGCGTTGGGCGACACGAAGGCCACCATCGCGTAATCGGCCACGCCGTCCAGCGCGCGCTTGAGCGCCGACTGGTCGGCCAGCGGATGGATCTCCAGCAGCGGCAGCAGCTCGGCCTCGAAGCCCAGCGCCGCGACGCGGGCAGCCAGCTCCTCGCCCTGCGCGCGCGGGCGCGTGATCACCACCGGATCAGGCATCGGCGGCGTCCGCCTGCGCCTTGCACTCGGCCAGGATCGCGTGCGCGTCCTGCGCCTGCAGCAGCTCCGACACTTGCTTGCCCAGCGCTTCGGGCGCATCGGCCGGGCCGCTCGCTTCGGCGCTGGCGACGCGCTTGCCGTCGGGCGTGGCGACCATCGCGCGCAGCCGCATCTGGCCGCCGTCGACGGTGGCGAAGGCTGCCAGCGGAATCTGGCAGCTGCCGCCGAACACCTTCGACACGGTGCGTTCGGCCGTCACGGCCTGCGAGGTGGCGCTGTGGTTCAACGGCGCCAGCACGGCGCGCAGGTCGATGTCGGTGCGGCCGGAGACGATCTCGATCGCCATCGCGCCCTGCCCGGCGGCCGGCAGGCTGTGCTCGGCCGACATCAGCGCGCGGATGCGCTCCGGCAGGCCGAGACGCTTGAGGCCCGCGGCGGCCAGGATGATCGCCGCGTAGTCGCCGCGATCGAGCTTTCCCAGGCGGGTGTCGAGGTTGCCGCGCAGGGGCTTGATGACCAGGTGAGGATAGCGCGCCGCGATCAGCGACTGGCGCCGCAGGCTGCTGGTGCCGACCACGGCGCCGGCCGGCAGTTCATCCAGGCTGGCGTAGTCGTTCGAGACAAAGGCGTCGCGCGGATCTTCGCGCTCCATCACGGCGGCCAGCTCGAAGCCCGCGGGCAGGTCCATCGGCACGTCCTTGAGCGAATGGACCGCCAGGTCGGCGCGGCCCTCGGCCATCGCCACTTCCAGTTCCTTGACGAACAAGCCCTTGCCGCCTACCTTGGACAGGGTGCGGTCGAGGATCTGGTCGCCGCGCGTCGTCATGCCGAGAATCTGAATGCTGCACTGCGGATATAATAAAGACAATTGGGCGCGCACGTGCTCGGCCTGCCACATGGCCAGCCGGCTCTCGCGCGACGCGATGATCAGGGTCGCCGGCTGCTGCTTCTGCTGCAATTCAGTTGCGTTCAAAACGGATTCTTTCGCTGTCGTATGCCCCACCCCGGCGATGCCAGTAATCGGGCCATGGTTAAGATCACAAATTTTATCATGCCGCCCCTACGCAGAACCTGGCCATAAGCCTTTGCATTCACTTTTACTTTTATGGTCGATATGCTCAATTCAGCTGCTACAGATACCCCGCAAGGCGCCGACAAGGACGCCCCTCTCAAGGAAGACATCCGCCTGCTCGGCCGCCTGCTCGGCGACGTGCTGCGCGACCAGGAAGGCGAAGCCGTGTTCGACGTGGTCGAAACGATCCGCCAGACCGCGGTGCGCTTTCGCCGCACCGACGACGCCGAAGCGGGCGTCGAACTGACCTCGCTGCTCAAGAAGCTGACGCGCGAGCAGACCATTTCGGTGGTGCGCGCGTTCTCCTACTTCTCGCACCTGGCCAACATCGCCGAGGACCAGCATCACATCCGCCGCCGCCGCGCCCACCTGCTGGCCGGCTCCAGGCCGCAACAAGGCAGCGTCGGCTTCGCGCTCGACAAGCTCAAGGCCGCAGGCGTTGCGGCTGGCACCGTGCAGGGTTTCTTCCGCGACGCCCTGATCGTGCCGGTGCTGACCGCGCACCCAACCGAAGTGCAGCGCAAGTCCATCCTCGACGCCGAGCACGACATCGCGCGCCTGCTGGCCGAACGCGACATGCCGCTGACGCCGAAGGAGCAGAAGGCCAACCTGGCGCTGCTGCAGTCGCGCATCGCCACGCTGTGGCAGACCCGCATGCTGCGCTACTCGAAACTGACGGTGGCCGACGAAATCGACAACGCCCTGTCCTACTACCGCATCACCTTCCTGCGCGAGCTGCCCGCGCTGTACGACGACATCGAGGACGAACTGGGCGCGCACTTCGGCACCAGGCCGGCCGCGCTGGCCGGCACCTCCTACGTCCAGATGGGCAGCTGGATCGGCGGCGACCGCGACGGCAACCCCAATGTCAACGCCGAGACGATGCAGCAGGCGCTGGTCAAGCACGCCACCACGATCCTCGACTTCTACCTCGACGAAGTACACGCGCTGGGCGCCGAGCTGTCGATTTCGACCCTGATGGTGAGCGTCGATTCGGCGCTGCAGGCGCTGGCCGACGGCTCGCCCGACCAGTCGCCGCACCGCAGCGACGAGCCGTACCGGCGCGCCCTGATCGGCATCTACGCGCGGCTCGCTTCGACCGCGCGCGCGCTGGGCGCCAACAACATCCTGCGCAAGGAAGTCGGCCACGCCGACGCCTATCGCGACGCCGCCGAATTCTCGGCCGACCTGAAGACCATCGCCGACTCGCTGCAGCACCACCACGGCGCCACGCTGGCGCACCCGCGGCTGGCGCATTTGCAGCGCGCCGCCGAGATCTTCGGCTTCCATCTCGCTTCGCTTGACATGCGTCAGACTTCCGACGTTCACGAGCGCGTTCTGGCCGAACTTTTCGAGCGCGCGGGAGTCGAACCATCATATGGTTCGATCAGCGAAGAGAAGAAGGTGGAATTGCTGCTGGCCGAACTGAATCAACCCCGCCTGCTGTTCTCCCCGTACACGCCCTACTCCGACGAGACCAACACCGAGCTGGCGATTCTGCGCGCGGCGAAGGACATCCGCCAGCGCTACGGCGTGCGCGCGATCCGCAACTACATCATCTCGCACACCGAGACGGTCTCCGACCTGCTCGAAGTGCTGCTGCTGCAGAAGGAAACCGGGCTGCTGCGGCCGTCCGCGCTGGAACTCGACGCGATGGTCATTCCGCTGTTCGAGACGATTCCCGACCTGCAGCGCGCGGCCGGCATCATGCGCGAGTGGATGGCGCTGCCGCTGGTGAAGCAGCTGATCGAGCGCCAGGGGCAGCTGCAGGAAGTCATGCTCGGCTACTCCGATTCGAACAAGGACGGCGGCTTCCTTACGTCCAACTGGGAGCTGTACAAGGCCGAAATCGACCTGGTCAAGGTGTTCGCCGACGCCAAGGTCAGGATCCGCCTGTTCCATGGCCGCGGCGGCACGGTCGGCCGCGGCGGCGGACCAAGCTACGAAGCGATCCTGGCGCAGCCGCGCGGCACGGTCAACGGCCAGATCCGACTGACCGAACAGGGCGAGATCATCGCGTCGAAGTTTTCGAACGCCGAGATCGGGCGGCGCAACCTGGAGCTGCTGGTGGCGGCGACGCTCGAAGCGAGCCTGATGCCGGCGGCCGGCAGCGGCGACCTGTCGACCTTCGAAACCGTGATGGCCGACCTGTCCGGGCGCGCCTACAAGGCCTACCGCAACCTGGTGTACGACACGCCCGGCTTCACCGACTACTTCTTCGCCGCGACGCCGATCGCCGAAATCGCCGAACTCAATCTCGGCTCGCGGCCGGCTTCGCGCAAGGCGTCGCGCCGGATCGAAGACCTGCGCGCAATTCCGTGGGGCTTCTCGTGGGGCCAGTGCCGGCTGCTGCTGCCTGGCTGGTACGGCTTCGGGTCGGCGATCGGCGAGTGGATCGCCGAAGGGCCGCAGGAAGAACGCGTCGCCACGCTGCAGGCGATGTACCGCGAGTGGCCGTTCTTCGCCACGCTGCTGTCGAACATGGACATGGTGCTGGCCAAGACCGACCTGGCAATCGCGTCGCGTTACGCCGAGCTGGTGCCGGACGCGGCACTGCGCGAGCGCATCTTCACGCGCATCGCCGCCGAACATGGCAACTGCCTGCGCTGCCTCGAGACCATCACCGGCGCGCATGAACGGCTGGCGGGCAACCCGCTGCTGGCGCGTTCAATCCAGAACCGGTTTGCGTATCTGGATCCGCTGAACCACCTGCAGGTCGAGCTGATCCAGCGCCACCGCGCGCTGGCGGCGGGACCGCTCGATGTCGACAACCGCGTGCATCGCGGGATTCACCTGTCGATCAACGGCGTTGCGGCGGGCTTGCGCAACACCGGATAGCGCGCCCCCAGTCCCAGACGGGTCGGGACAAAAAAAACCGCGGGCCAACCTGGGCCGCGGTTTTTTTATTCAGTACAGAGGCGAAGCTGGATGATTCACGTTCCGCCGACCAAGGGCTGGGGTCAGGTCCGACGGACCTGACCCCGGTTTTGGCGGCGGCGGGAACCGAAGTCGATTAGAACTCCTCCCACTGGTCGGCTTCGGCCTTCGCCAGCTTCGCGGCAGCCGTGCGCGGCGCCGCGATCGCCTTCGGCTTTGCCGCCGCTTTGGCGATCGGCGTCACGCTCGCAGCCGCACGGGCGGCTACCGGCGCCTTGGCGGTTTCTTCCAGCTTGAACACGCTGACCACTTCGGCCAGGCGCGCCGATTGCTCCTGCAGCGACGATGCCGCCGCCGCCGCTTCTTCCACCAGCGCGGCGTTTTGCTGCGTGGCGTTGTCCATCTCGGCGATCGACTGGTTGACCTGGCCGATGCCCTGGCTCTGCTCGTTGCTGGCCGCGGCGATCTCGCCCATCAGGTCGGCCACGCGCTGCACCGAGTTGACGATCTCGGTCATCGTCGCGCCGGCCGTGTCGACCAGGCGGCTGCCCGCTTCGACCTTCTCGACCGAATCGACGATCAGCGTCTTGATCTCTTTCGCGGCGCCGGCCGAGCGCTGAGCCAGGTTGCGCACTTCGGTGGCGACGACCGCGAAGCCGCGGCCCTGCTCGCCGGCGCGCGCCGCTTCGACCGCGGCGTTCAGCGCGAGGATGTTGGTCTGGAAGGCGATGCCGTCGATGACGCCGATGATGTCGGCGATCTTGCGCGAGCTGTCGGTGATCGAGCCCATCGTGGTGACGACTTCGCCGACCACCGCGCCGCCCTTGACCGCATGGCCGCTGGCCGACATCACCAGCTGGTTGGCCTGGCGCGCGTTCTCGGCGTTCTGCTTGACGGTCGACGTCAGTTCTTCCATTGCGGCGGCCGTCTCTTCCAGGCTCGACGCCTGCGCTTCGGTGCGGCTCGACAGGTCGAAATTGCCCTCGGCGATTTCACGCGAAGCCAGCGCGATGGTCTGGGTGCTGCCGCGCACATCGCTGATGGTGCCGTTCAGCGACGACACGAAGCGGTTGAACGCATCGGCCAGCGCGCCGACTTCGTCGCGGCTCTCGACCGGCATGCGGCGCGTCAGGTCGCCCTCGCCGTCGGCGATTTCGCCCAGCATGGTGGCGGCGCGCGCCACCGGTGCGGCGATGGCGCGGCTGACCAGGAAGATCACGAACAGGCTCACGCCGCCGCCGACCAGGCCGGCGATCAGGGCGGTGATCGAGGCCGAGCGCACGACGTCGCCCAGCACTTCGGCTTCCGGCACTTCGGCCACCACATACAGGTTCAGCTCCGGCACGAACGTCGACGCGACGATTTGCGTGCCGCCCTGCGACTGGTAGGAGGTGTGGGCGAACCGGGCGCCGCCCAGCAGCTTGGCGCTGACCGCCTCGCCGATGCCCGGCAGGTCCTTCATCAGGTGCTTGCCGTCGGCCAGCGCGGCGTCGCGGTGCACCAGCACGGCGCCGTCGGCGCGCACCAGGTAGACGAACCCGGATTTGCCGACCTTGTAGGCGCTGACCGAATTGGCCATGGCATCGACGGACAGCCCAAGGCCGGCCGCACCGAGCTTGCCGGCGCCGGCGTCGACGCGGGCGTTAATGAACATCATCATGACCTTGGTGGTGACGTCGCGCTGCAGGTTCAGCTCGTAGGCCTTGCCGCTGGCGAGGAAGGCCGGCAGCCACTGGTCGGCGGGCGCGGTCCTGGTCAGGGTGCGGTCGAAGCCCTTCTCGGTGAAAAACTTGCCTGTGGACTCGGACGCCCAGAACACCGTGGCGGCCTTGTTGACCGACTTGACCTTCTCCGCGTACGCGGTCCACGCGGTCACGCCCGCCTCATCGAGGCCGCCCGCTTCCCAGCCCTGCAGGAAGGTGTTGTTGGCCACGCCGAGCGAGGCCGCGGTCGGCAGCGCGATCTGGCGCAGGATGTCGTTGCGGATCTCGCCGACAACGGCCGGCAGCTCCTGCTCGACCACGCGGGTGCGCAGGCCCTTTCCGGTCAGGGTAATACTGAGCGTTGCGGAAATGGCAAGGAACAGCAACAGGCAAGCAGCCATGCTGAGCATGAGCTTTTTCTTGATCGACGAATTGCGGAGGAATGGGACAACCACGGGAGACTTTCTGAAGAGATAGCGGGAGGGAACGGGGCAAAGAAAATTGCCACACGGCATGTTCCAACGAAGCGGAATGGCCGTCAACGAAAAATCGTCCTGGACGCCGATTTCGACACCAACTGTTGCTCCGCGGAGTCGTTTACTGATCACCTCGACAATACGAAACGCGCCTACGGGCGATTGGCTCGCTTCCATTTTTTGGGTGACGAAACGACAGCGTTTGCATCCTGCCAATCGCGCAATTTTGAACCTGCACGACGGCCGCGCGATGCGAAATCGGCTACACTCTTTTCAACATGGAAACCAAAGAATTCACACTTTCCAGCAATGTCCTGGACCTGCTGCTCGACGCCGTCTGCGCGGTCGATCCGGCCGGCCGCTTCGTGTTCGTCAGCGCGGCGGGCGAACGCATTTTCGGCTATCCGGCACATGAGATGGTCGGCAGGGCCATGATCGACATGGTCGCGCCGGAGGATCGCGCGCGCACGCTGGCGCGGGTCGACGACGTCATCGCCGGGCCGGCCGATCACCTGTTCGAGAACCGCTACGTGCACAAGGACGGCCACTACGTCGACATCATGTGGACGGCGCGCTGGTCCGAAGCCGACCAGCTGCGCATCGCGGTGGCGCGCGACATCACCGAGCGCAAGCGCGCCGAGCGGCTGCGCGCGGCGCTATACGCCATTTCCGAGGCGGCCAACTCGGTGGCCAGCCTGCCGGCGCTGTTCGCGCTGGTGCACCAGATTGTCCGGGAGCTGCTGCCGGCGCCGGGATTCACGGTCGCGCTGCACGACGCGGCGCAGGACCAGGTGACGCTGGCCTACCACGCGGACGATCAGGGCATGCCGGCGGCGGCGGCGTTGTGCGCGCACGTCGCGCGCAGCGGCCGGCCGCTCCTGCTGACGCCGGACAATCGCGACGTGCTGCCCGAAGCGCTGCGCGCCGCCGGCGCGGCGGCCGCGCCGTTCTGGCTGGGCGCGCCGCTGGCGCCGCGCAGCGGCACCATCGGCGCGCTCGCCGTGGCCAGCGTGTCCGGAGCGGCGCCCTACACGGAGCAGGACCAGGCGCTGCTGCTGTTCGTCACCGCCCAGGTGGATGCGGCGATCGAGCGGATGCAAATGCAGCTCCAGCTCGAGCACATGGCGCGCCACGATGCGCTGACCGGGCTGCCGAACCGCCAGCTGTTTCACGACCGCCTCGAGTCGGCGCTGGCGCGCGCCGGCCGCAGCGCGCAGGGCTTCGCGCTGCTGTACCTGGACCTCGACAAATTCAAGCGGGTCAACGACCGCTTCGGTCATTCGGCCGGCGACCTGTTGCTGGAGGAGGTGGGGGTGCGCCTGCAGCACTGCGTGCGCGAGGCGGACACGGTGGCGCGGCTGGGCGGCGACGAATTCGTGGTGCTGCTCGAAGCGGTGGCGACGCCGCAGGACGCCGAACACGTTAAGCAGAAGATCCTGCAGGCCTTCGGGCGGCCGGTGGACATCGGCGCGCGCGAGATCGTCATCACGCCGAGCATCGGCGTGGCGATGTACCCGGATCACGGCGACAGCGTGCTGCAGCTGCTCGACTACGCCGACGCGGCGATGTATGCGGCCAAGCAGCGGCGGGTGAAGGAAAATCCGCTGCCGGCGCATGCAGCATCGGGGGTCAGGTCCGTCGGACCTGACCCCGCCTTTGATGATTCGCTCGCATGACTAATCTGGTGGTTTTGCCGGCGACGCCGTCAACCCCGGGGGCCAACGGACCTGACCCCATCTTCTTCAATCACCAAGGAATGACTTCACTTCTGCCTGAAATAAGGCCGGCTGGTCCCACATGATGAAGTGCGAGCTGGCCGGTATCCGTTTGAGCTTTGCGCCCTTCAGCGGCGTGTAGGCCATCTTGTACAGGCCGTCGATCTTCTCGTCGGTCAGGCCTGGCGCTTTCGGCGTCACGTACAGCACCGTCGTCGGCGCCGTGATGCGCGCCAGCTCCGGCGTCAGGTCGGTGACGATCAGCTCGTGCATCGCGCGCGCCGACACGTCCGGGTCGCTGGCGAGGGAGTCGTCCATCGCGCCGGTGCGCATCGCGACGGTGTCGATCATGCCGTTCAGGCTCGCCTCGGCGCGCGCGCGGCGTGCCGCCGGTTCGGCCGCGCGCGACGCCGCCAGCCAGCCGTCGGCCATCGGCTTGACGCTTTGCGCGGTGGTGCCGGGGGGGCCGAACAAGGCACCCATGAATGGCACCATGTCGACCACCATCAGCTTCGACAGTGATTCAGGATGGCGCGCGGCCAGCATCAGGCCGACCGTGCCGCCCATCGAGTGTCCAATGACGACCGGCTTATTGAGTCCATTCGCGGCGATGTAGCGGGCCACCTCTTCAGCCACTGGCGCAGCCACGGAACCGTCGGCGTTGGCGCCGGCGGGACGGCCGGCAAATCCAGCCATCTGCACCAGATGGTAGCGGTGGTTCGGCTGCGCGGCGATCAGTTCGCGCCACACGCGCGGCGACGAATTCAAGCCGTGGATCAGCACGACGTCGCTGCCCTTGCCTTCAGTCGCCACGCTGATGCGGTCGAGCTTGAGGTTGTCGCCGAAAGCGGGCGTGAATGCGAAGGCGAACAGCGACGCAAGGAAGGTGCGGCGGACAAAGGTGGGGATCGGCATCGTGGCTCCTGGTTAAGGTTGACACATAGTCAATCAGTCGCCGTCGAGCTGTCAAGCTTTTCGAAGCGCGGTCACAAATGGCGCCACTCCGCGGGTGGCGAGTGCCAGTTGTCGTTGCGTCCGTCCAGGTAAGTGATCGGCGCATTCGCGAGTTCTTCTGCCGACGCGTTGTCGAGGCAGCTCACATTCACGGCGTAAAAATCTCCCCAGCGCGGTGACTTTCCGGTGCCGAAGGAATTGACGCCGCAGTGCCGGCAGAACAGGTGCTCGTCGGTCATGGTATTGAACTGATAGCGCGTCAATTCGTCGTTGCCAGCGAGCAGGCGAAACGACGCCGGTTGGACAATCGCCGGCCAGAACCGGTACTTGGTGCAGATCGAGCAGTTGCAGCGGATGGTACCCTGGCTGAGGTCGATGTCCGCCTCGAAGCGCACCGCGCCGCAATGGCAACCGCCGTGATACGTTTTCATTCGCCCTCCTTGACAATGTTGACACATGGTCAATCATGCACCGTCGGGCTGTCAAGCTGGATGCAGCGACTGGGGGTCTGATCCCGCGGACCTGAGCCCAAAAGCAAAAAACCGCGTCCCCTTGCGGAGGACGCGGTTTTCTCTCATGCCGCGGGAATTAGCCGTTGTGCAGGAAGCTCTTGAGCTTGTCCGAACGCGACGGCTGGCGCAGCTTGCTCATTGCCTTCGCTTCGATCTGGCGAATCCGCTCGCGCGTGACGTCGAACTGCTTGCCCACTTCTTCCAGCGTGTGGTCGTTCGACATCTCGACGCCGTAACGCATGCGCAGCACTTTCGCTTCGCGCGGCGTCAGCGAGTCCAGCACTTCCTTGATGACGTTGCGCATCGAGGCGTGCAGCGCGGCGTCCAGCGGCGCCAGCGTGGCGTTGTCTTCGATGAAGTCGCCCAGCTGCGAATCGCCGTCCTCGCCCATCGGCGTTTCCATCGAGATCGGCTCTTTGGCGATCTTCATGATTTCGCGGACTTTGTTTTCCGGCATTTCCATCTTCAGCGCCAGCGTCGCCAGGTCCGGCTCGCTGCCGGTTTCCTGCATGATCTGGCGCGAGATGCGGTTCATCTTGTTGATGGTCTCGATCATGTGCACCGGCACGCGGATGGTGCGCGCCATGTCGGCGATCGAACGCGTGATCGCCTGGCGAATCCACCAGGTCGCGTAGGTCGAGAACTTGTAGCCGCGGCGGTATTCGAACTTGTCCACCGCCTTCAGCAGGCCGATGTTGCCTTCCTGGATCAGGTCGAGGAACTGCAGGCCGCGGTTGATGTATTTCTTGGCGATCGAAATCACCAGGCGCAGGTTGGCCACGGTCATCTCGCGCTTGGCGTGGCGCGCACGCTTTTCGCCGGCCGCCATCTGCTTGTTGATCTTGCGCAGGTCGGCCAGCGGCAATGCCACGCGGGCCTGCAGCGCAATCATGCGTTCCTGGTGCTGCTTGATGGCCGGCACGTTGCGGCCCAGCACGGCGCTGTACGGATAGTTCGCGCCGACTTCCCCATCGACCCAGTCGAGGTTCGTCTCATTGCCCGGGAACACTTTGATGAAGTGTGCGCGCGGCATGCCGCAGCGATCCACGCAAATGGCCAGAACCGCCTTCTCGATGTGGCGAACTTCGTCCATCTGGCCGCGCAATGTGTCGCACAGCTTTTCGACGACCTTGGCGGTGAAGCGGATGCCGAGCAGCTCGTTGGAGATGACTTCCTGCGCCTTGACGTAGTTTTTCGAGCCGTAGCCGTCCTTTTCGAAGGCTTTCGCCATCTTTTCGAACTGCGCTTCGATGATCAGGAACTTGTCGAGCGCGCCGCGCTTGAGCTGGGTCAGCTGCTCGGCCGAGAAACCGGCCGCGCCGCCATTGGCGTCGCCGTCTTCTTCCTCGACATCTTCTTCTTCGTCGTCCTCGTCGTGCGGCACGTGCGGCGCGGCCGGGGCCGGGGCGTTCGATTCGTTCAGGTCGACGAAGCCGTCGACTACTTCATCGACCTTGATTTCGTCGCGCTCGATCTTGTGCGACAGCGCGATGATCTCGGCGATCGTGGTCGGGCAGGCGGAAATGGCCTGGACCATGTCCTTCAGGCCTTCTTCGATGCGCTTGGCGATCTCGATCTCGCCTTCGCGGGTCAGCAGCGCCACGGCGCCCATCTCGCGCATGTACATGCGGACCGGGTCGGTGGTACGGCCGAAATCGGAGTCGACCGTCGACAGCGCGGTCGCGGCGGCGGCTTCGACTTCGTCGTCGCTGGTCGCGGTCGGCACGTTGTCGCTCAGGATCATCGTATCGGCGTCAGGGGCGCGCTCGTACACCGCGATGCCCATGTCGTTGAAGGTGGCGATGATGCCTTCGATCGCTTCCGGATCGATGATGTTCTCGGGCAGCTGGTCGTTGATCTCGGCGTGGGTCAGGTAGCCGCGGTCCTTGCCCATGTTGATCAGGTTCTTGATCTGGTTGCGGCGGCGCTCCATGTCCGCTTCCGACACCTTCGGATCGGCTGCCAGCGCACCGGCGAGGCCGCCCTTGGCCTTGCGCTCTTTCGCTTTCGACACTGCCTTCAGCTCGGCGCGCTCGACCGCGTTCAGCGCCGCGACTTCGTCGTTCTCGGGCGTGAACTCGCTCGGCTTGCGGCCGCGGCGGCCTGGCACCTTCACCGACGGCAGCAGGTAGCCGGAGGTGTCGATCTGCGCCAGCGTGGCGGCGTCGGTGACCTGGCTGACGGCCTGGCCGGCGGTGATGATCACGGTCGGCTCGACGTCGGTCTTGCGGACGCGAACCTTGGCGACCTTCGGCGCGGCAGGCGCGTCGGCGTCGGCCGCTTCGGCTTCGGCCTGCTTCAGCGCGGCCAGTTTCGACACGCGCTTCTTGACGACGGTGGTCGCCGGCGCTTCGGCCACGACCGCCTCGACCGCTTCGACCTGGGCGACTTCGGCGTCGGCCTTGGCCGCGGCGGCGACCGCCAGGCGCGAACGCGTCTTGACCACCGTGACCTTGGCGGCGGCTTCCCCTTCGATGAAGTAGGAAGTCGCGGTTTTGGGCACGGCCAGTGGCGCGGCCTTGCGTGGCGCAGCCTTCTTGGCGGTCAGGGTCAGGGTCTTGGCGGTGCTTTTCGTCATATAAACTCTCCAGTCGCGGCCGGTGCATGCCAGCGAAGTCAAAGATCCACCGTGGCCCGGAGCGGCGGGCCCGATGGAAGGAAGTTCGGGGGATTGCCCCTATTTCGGGGCTATTTGCCTGATATCAAGCACGGCAGGTTGCGTTCGAGGGCGGATTCGGGTGCTGAAATCAACATGGCGCTGTGCATGGCAGAAAGAAAAAAAGCCCGATCCTGGAACCGGGCTTGAATCTAATTTCCGAGGAAAGTAGAGGAGACAGGTGCCATTATGCCGCATTGCTGCACCGCACGATAATTGAAATATCCTATACCGGATATAACGTAATCGAATACCGTGCGGAAACAAACCTTTCCCCCAAGCTCTTCGGAGCGTCTGCGCTGCCTCAAGCCGTGCGCAGAGCAAGGGGCGGATCATACACGATTTCGCCCTGCGGCGCGCGCGGCGCGGCAACGGCGCGGCGGCGGGCGTATCAAAACAACAGGTCGGCCAATTGCCGCAGCACAGGGGAAAGGTCCCATGCTATCCTTCCGGTTCCAGTTCTTACTATGAAGTCAATGAATACACCTAGCCCTGTCGTCGAAGAAACCGTCGACACCCCGGCCGCCGCACCGGTCGCGCCTGCCGCAATGAGTGCGCGCACCCTCCTCAAGCAACTGCAGCAACAGTTCCCCGCCTTCGGCAAATGCCTGCCGCTGGCCATCGGCATCGACAAGCAGCTGCTGGCGCGCATGCCCGAGCTGGACCGCAAGACCATGCGCGCGGCGCTCGGCATCCACACCGGATCGCTGCGCTACCTGCGGGCGATGGAAAAGGCCACCGTCCGTTACGACCTCGACGGCACCGCCGGCGCCGAAGTGACCGAGACGCACCGCCTGCACGCCAAGGAAACCTTGCAGCAGCGCTTCAAGAAAGAGGCCGAGCGCAAGAAGGCCGAGCGCGATGCGGCGCAAGCCGAGGAAGCGGACCGCCTGCGCGCCGAAAAGCTGCAATTGCTGGCCTCCAAATTCTCCCGTAACGGCTAAGCCCGTTCAGATGCAGATCGACCAGGAAGTGGTGTTGCCGCCTTACGACGGCATCCGGCTGGAAAACGTGCGCATGGTCAAGTCCGACAAGGACGCGGCCGACGCGCTGGCCGCGCTGATGCGCATGGATGTGGTCGGCTTCGACACCGAATCGAAACCCACCTTTCTCAAGGGCGAAGTGTCGACCGGCCCGCACCTGGTGCAGCTGGCCACGGACGACACCGCCTACCTGTTCCAGATCGGAGCGATGCCGGCGGTGGAGGTGCTGAAGGCGGTGCTGGAGTCGCCGACGATCCTGAAGGTGGGCTTCGGCCTGGCCGACGACGTCAAGCGGCTCAAGGTGAAGCTGGGCATCGACACGGCCAACGTGGTCGACCTGGCCAACGCGCTGAAGAAAAAAGGCGAGCGCAATGCGCTGGGCGCGAAGACCGCGGTGGCGCGCTATTTCGGCCGCGCGCTGCAGAAGTCGAAGAAGATCACCACCACCAACTGGGCGCTGCCGCGGCTGTCGGAAAAGCAGATCCTGTATGCGGCCGACGACGCGCACGTGGCGCTGAAGGTGTATCGCCGCTGGCGCGAGGAACAGGCTGCGCTCTAGTCGCGTTCAGGACGTCCGAATCCTCGAGCGTATGCGACTTCGGGGTCAGGTCCCGCGAACCTGACCCCATTTTGGCCGGCGCCATCCGCCGCACCTCCCTCCCGCGCGTCGCGCAATGCTCGAATTCAGCCAATATATCTATCAAGGCCAATCGGCATTCCTTGGCTGCGCCGCCTTTCCTGTCCTAGACTGAGTGTGTTCGAGGTCCGCGCGGCGAATCCGCGCAAGGGGCGGAAGTCATGTTCGAGAAGGATCGTTTCATCGAAAATTGCATCCAGGCCGCGACCGAGGGCCAGGATGCGATGCGCGAAGTGATGGCGGAGGCGGTGTCGGACTGCGCCGCCGTGATGGACGTGTTCGGCACGCCGGAACATGCCGGCATCACACCGATTTACAGGTCGCCCGAGCTGACCATCATCAACTTCGTGTGGGCGCCATACATGTGCCTGATGCCGCACAACCACCAGATGTCTGCAGTGATCGGCATCTATTCGGGGCGGGAAGACAATATTTTCTGGCGCCGGACGACGGCGCGGATCGAAGCAGTCCAGGCGAAAACGCTGGGACGCGGCGAGGTCGCTTTGCTCGATCGCGACGTGATCCACTCAGTGCTCAATCCGATCGGCAAAATGACGTGCGCGCTCCACATTTACGGCGGCGATTTTTTCGCGCCGCCCGTGGCCAGGAGCCAGTGGGACCACGAAACGCTGGTCGAAGGGCCGTTCGATATCGACAAGGTCAAATCGATTTTCCGCGACGCGGAAATGCGATCCCGCGTGACACAATCATGACGTGAGCGAGCGATTGTGCAGGGAGCCAGGAAGGACCGGGCTACTCTGCGCGGAGATGGTACTGGCCGACAGCGGGGCGATTTCAGACGTTGAACCACTGCCTGATCGTGTACAGCGCCCGCTCGGAGTGCTTGTGCGTGATGTGCGCGGCGACGGTTGCCGCCGCCGCGAGGAGGATGCCCAGGTCTTCCTGCCACCAGTGCATGTTTCCTGACCTTATCCCAAAAGCGCGTTTCCGAATAAGCGGCTTTGAACCTTGGGAGTCCGCCAAAATCTTGCCAAATGCGCTATGCTAGCGCTTCCGCGCCCAGCGCCGCGCGATCTTTGAGCGACTCCCGATGCCCTTGTCAGCACGCCCGCAGCGCCTGTGCGCGTTAGCAACACTTTGCGCCCTCGCCCTACCCGCGCCGGCTGCCGACCGTCCCGCGGTGCTGCCCGACACCATGGCGCAGCGTGTCATCGCCTGCACTTCCTGCCACGCGAAAAACGAGGGCAAGGACGCGTTCTTCCCGCGCATCTCCGGCAAGCCGGCCGGCTACCTGTACAACCAGCTGGTCAATTTCCGCGAAGGCCGGCGCACCTATCCGCTGATGACCTACATGGTCGATCACATGCCCGACGCCTATCTGCAGGAAATCGCCGGCTACTTTTCGGCCCAGCACCTGAAGCCGCAGCCGGTCCAGCCGACGACGGCCGCGCCCGCCGTACTCGAACGGGGCCGCTTGCTGGTGACCGAAGGCGACCAGGCCATCAAGGTGCCGGCCTGCATCGCCTGCCACGGCGAGCGCCTGACCGGCGTGGCGCCGGCGATCCCCGGCCTGGCCGGCTTGCCGCGCGACTACGTCAATGCCCAGTTCGGCGCCTGGAAGAACAAGGCCCGGCGCGCAGAGGCTCCGGACTGCATGGCCGAGATCGCCGCGCGCCTCAGCGTCGAGGATGTCGCCGCGATCTCCAGCTGGCTCGGCCAGCGCCCGCTGCCGGCCGACCCGGCGCCGGCGACATCGGTCACGCGGCCGCTGCCCATCGCCTGCGGCAGCGCCCCATGATTAAGAAAATCTTATGCATGGTGGCCGTGCTGGCCGCGCTCGCCCTGCTCGCAGCAATCTACGCCTGGCCGCGCGCGCAGTTCATCCCTGCCGCCTCGCCGGCCGCCTTCGCCGCCACGCCCGACAACATCGCGCGCGGCGCCTACCTGGCCCGGGCCGGCGACTGCATGGCCTGCCACACGGCGCGCGGCGGCGCCGCCTACGCCGGCGGGCGCGCGATGCAGACGCCGTTCGGCGCGCTGTTCGTGCCCAACATTACGCCCGACCGCGACACCGGCATCGGCGCCTGGAGCGCGGACGATTTCTGGGGCGCCCTGCACAACGGCAAGGCGCGCGACGGCCGCCTGCTGTACCCGGCGTTCCCCTACGTGAACTACACCAAGGTCACGCGCGCCGACGCCGACGCGCTGTACGCCTTCCTGCACAGCCTGCCGGCGGTCAGGCAGGCCAACACGCCGCACCAGCTGCGCTTCCCGTTCGACAGCCAGCTCGCGGTGGCGGCCTGGCGCCTGGCATTTTTCAAGCCGGAGGTATTCCGCCCGGCGCCCGGCCACGATGCGCAATGGAACCGCGGCGCCTACCTGGTCGACGGGCTGGGCCATTGCAGCGCCTGCCATGCGACGCGCAATGCGGCGGGCGCCAGTGTGCGCGGCCTGGGCGGCGGGCTGATCCCGAGCGTGAACTGGTACGCGCCTTCGCTGACCTCGGACGCCGAAGCGGGCCTCGGGACCTGGGAGGTGCCCGAGATCGTGCAGCTGCTGAAAACCGGCGTGTCGCCGCGCGCCACCGTGTTCGGGCCGATGGCCGAAGTGGTTGCGCGCAGCCTGCAGCACGTCAGCGAGCCGGACGTGACGGCGATGGCGGTGTACCTGAAGTCGCTGCCGGCCACCAAAGCGGAGGCGCGCGCCGAGATCAAAGGGCCGCAGGTGGACCAAGTGGTGGCGCAGGGGAAGCGGCTGTACGAGACGCACTGCGTCGATTGCCACGGCGCCGACGGCAAAGGGTTGCCGCCGGCGTATCCGCCGCTGGCCGGCAACCGCGCGCTGACGATGGACTCGGCGGCGAACGCGATCCGCATCGTGCTCAATGGCGGCTTCGCGCCGGGGACGGCCGCCAATCCGCGGCCGTACGGGATGCCGCCGTACAGCCACACGATGGACGATGAGGAAGTGGCGGCGGTGGTGACCTACCTGCGCGCCAGCTGGGGCAATCGGGCGCCGCCGGTCAGCGCGACGGCAGTGAACCGCTACCGCAGCACGCCGCTGGACTGAAGCACGGCGGTGAAAGCGAAAGCAGCGGTGTCGAAACAAGCGGAACCAGCGGGGTCAGACCCGCTTTAAAAATGCAAAAACCCGGTCCAGGCAAAACAACAAACGGGGTTGCTCCGTTTCAGGGTGAATGGCTCCAGGACCGAACCGCGCGCGCCGTCAGTCGCCGCGGGCCGCCGCCGAATAAAAGACGGGTCTGACCCCGATGTAAGAGACGCGTCTGCCCCCGATGGGAACGAGGTCACACCATGTTAGCGAAGCCGATGCGGTCGGAGAAAGCAGCGGGGTCAGACCCGCGTTAAAAATGCAAAAAACCGGTCCAGCCAAAACAACAAACGGGGTTGCTTCGTTTCAGGATGAATGGCTCCAGGACGGAACCGCGCGCGCCGTCAGTCGCCGCGGGCCGCCGCTGAATAAAAGACGGGTCTGACCCCGATGTAAAAGACGCGTCTGACCCCGATGGGAACGAGGTCACACCATGTCGGCGAAGCCGATGCGGTCGGTGGTCGCGGCGCGGGCGTCGTCCACGCTGATCTTGTGCCCCGACAGCAGCGTCTCGAGCGAGGAATTCATCGTGTGGCAGCCCTGGTCGCGCGCGCCGTTCATGTGGGCGCGGATGCCGGAAATGTCGCCCGCCTCGAGCATGCGCGTGATCGCCGGCCCCGGCGTCAGGCACTCGGTCGCCAGGTGATAGCGGTTGCCCTCCGACGACGGCAGCAGCGCCTGGCACAGCACGCCGCGCAAGGCATGCGCCAGTGCCTGCGCCTGCGCGTCCGAATTGCCCAGCAGGCGCAGCATCTTCTGCAGCCCCAGCTCGGTCGAGCGCGCGTGCAGCGACGCCAGCACCAGCGGGCCCGATTCGGCCAGCGCCAGCGCTTCCTGCGCCGTCTGCGCATCGCGAATCTCGCCGATCACGATGACGTCCGGCCGCTCGCGCAGCGCGTCGAGTGCCCCCAGGTAGTAGCTCTCGACGTCGCCGTCCAGCCCCACTTCGCGCTGCGTGACGATGCACTTGCGCTGCGGGATCAGGGTCTCGACCGGGTCTTCGATGGTGATGATGTGGCCCGAGCGGTGCTTGTTGATCTCGTCGAGCATCGAGGCGATCGTGGTCGACTTGCCCTGGCAGGTGTCGCCGATGATCAGCACCAGCCCGCTGGTCAGGCGCGCGAACTCCTGCTCGTCGCGGTGCAGGCCCAGCTCGGCCAGCGCGATCGGCTCCTTGGGGAAGCGCCGGATCACGCAGCCGAGCCGTTTCTTGCCCTGGAAGGTGAAGCAGTTGGCGCGGATGCGCGCGGTGTGCAGGTCGATCGAGCGGTCGAAGGCGCGGTCGGCGATCCGCTCGGCCCAGTTCGGCTCGATGACTTCGAAGAATTCTTCCAGCTCCTCCTTCGTGATCGGCGAGTCGGTCACCGCCACCAGGCCCTTCGGTTGGCGCAACATCAGCGGACTGTTCTGGTGAATGATGATGTCGGAGAAGATCAGCCGCGAGTTCAGCAGGTGCAGGATCTGCTCGACCAGCGTCCCGAACACCGGGTGGTCTTCATTTTCGACATACGTCAGGGTGCGAATCTGGGAGGACTGGTGGTTTTCCATCGGAAGCTCTCGGCTGAACAGGGTTGCGAATGCGCCAATTATAAAACCACTCCGGCCCAAAAAATTGCATAACCGAAAGATAAATTGTGAATGCGAATAGTGCTTGGCAAACGGCCGCGCGGGGCGCAGGATATTCACATCGGTAAATTCGTCGGAGGCCGCCGTGAAAAAATCCCACATTGTCCGCATCGCGGTGTTCGCCGCGCTGCTCGCCCTCGTCCTCTGGATGATCCCGCGCCCGTCCGCCGCGGCGCCCGCGACGGCCGACACCTTCACCCAGCGCTGCGAACGCGAAATGCGCCCCATCATTGCCGTGCACACCCGCGCCCCCGACTTCGTGGTGCACAACACCGTCTCGAGCCGGGTGCTGAACACCAAGGGATCGTACGCGGCCACCGGAGAGGCAGTGCTGGGCATGACGGCCAGCAGCACGCGGGCGGAAATCGACGTGGACGGCCCGGCGCTGACCGATGTCGACAATGCGCGCGAGTGCATCGCCCCGCGCATCACCGTCGAACTGAGCTACCATCCGCTCGATGTGTATGTCGCGCGCGAATTTCACCCGATGTCGTGTTCCTACCGCGCCGTCTACGAGCACGAGATGCAGCACGTGAAAGTCTATATCGACAACCTGCCGCGCATCGAACAGCGCGTGCGCCAGGAGCTGCTCACGCGCTACGACGCCGGCCCGCTGTACGCCCCGCTGCACCACGGCCTCGACGTGCTGCACGGGCAGATCGAGAGTTGGCTGCGGCCCCTGATCCTGAAAGAACTGGCGGCGGTGGAAGTGCAGCAGCACGCGCTCGACAGCCGCGACGAAACCGAGCGCCTGTCGCATTCGTGCCAGGGTCAGATCGCCGCAATGATGGGGAGCAGCTTCTGATCAGCGCAAGCGGTTGCGGTGCCCGGTTTTCAGGTCCAGCGAAAACTTCACGCCGCCTTCGGTGACAGTGACGTCGTCGGGCGGCTCCTCGCCGGCGAGCGCGCCGTCGACCAGCGCCAGGCCCTCGCCCTTGCGCACCAGTTCGTCGCAACGCTCGTAGACATTCTTGCAGCCGGTGCCGGCGATCAGCGCCTGCACGATCGCCACCTTCCACGCATCGACGCCGCCGGCCTGGAATTCGCAGATCAGCCAGCCGTCCGGGCCGCCGAAGGATTCCACCAGCAGGCCAGGCAAGCCATCGGCTTCGGCGTTGACCAGCCTGACCACCTGGTCCGGCCTGGCTTTTTTGGCCGCCGGCGCGCTCTTGGCCAGCGCCGCCTGGACGCGACCCTTTATCAGCGCGTGATCGACCGGCTGCGCCTCGTCGAAGGTCCAGACCCGCGCGCGGATCTGCGACTTCGAGTTGTAGGCGGCGCGCGCGAGGAACTTCTTCGACGACGACTGCACCACGGCGGTCGAGCCGGGCTTCATTTTCTCGTTCGGCTTGCCCTCGACTTTTTCGATCGCGGACGCGTAAATCCAGGGTTCGCCGGCCAGCAGGCTCTTTTCCTTGCCCTGTTTGATGGTGATAAATAACATGGGATTCCAATAATGTGACGTGCCGGACGCCTGTCCGGGCCCGCCATGATACCGCCTCGGGGGCGCAAATTTGCATTCTGTCCGGCCCGGCGCGCAATCTGTCGCAAACGCCAGCCGCGCCGAGCGCGGTTTTCCTACTATATGGTCAGACTAGAACCTCTCCTGAAAGGAACCGCCATGACCGCAGCCCCTCGCCTGACCCGCCGCCTCGCCGCCACGATGCTTGCCCTGTCCGCCCTCGCCGTCGCCGCGCCGGCCGCCTACGCCGGCTGGAACGTCGGAATGACCCAAGGCAGCGGCAACATCAAGACCGAATCGCGCGCCATCGGCCACTTCACCGGCGTGTCGATGGGCCTTCCGGGCAGCGTCGACCTGCGCATCGGCAGCACCGAAGGCATCACCATCGAAACCGACGACAACCTGATGCCGCTGATCGAGACCGTG
Source organism: Massilia sp. P1_C10 (assembly GCF_056406475.1). Classification (NCBI taxonomy): domain Bacteria; kingdom Pseudomonadati; phylum Pseudomonadota; class Betaproteobacteria; order Burkholderiales; family Oxalobacteraceae; genus Massilia; species Massilia sp. P1_C10. The sequence continues at coordinate 130,692 of NZ_JBFUAC010000007.1, read as the reverse complement.
GTGGAAAACGGCGTCCTGGAAATCCGCACTTCCAAGCGCAACATCGGCATCCAGCCGCGCCGTTTGAAAATCGTGGTCAACGCCAAGTCCGTCGACCGGCTCGCGCTGGGCGGCTCGGGCACCATCGACGGCGACGTGCTGCGCGGCGCGAAGGTCTCCGTCGACCTGGGCGGCTCTGGCGAGATCCACCTGAAAGGCGTGGAAAGCGATGCGCTGTCGGTGGACCTTGGCGGCAGCGGTAACCTGAAAATCGCCGGCGGCAACGCAAACAAAGTGTCGCTGTCGATCGCAGGCTCGGGCGACGTCGACCTGGGTAAATTGAAAGCCGCGCGCGCGAGCGCCAACATCGCCGGTTCGGGCAATGCGACCGTCTCGGTGCGCGACACGCTGGACGTCAACATCGTCGGCTCGGGCGACGTCAACTACTACGGCGACCCGCGCGTGAGCAAATCGGTGATGGGGTCCGGCAGCGCCAACCGCGTCGGCGCCGCCCGCTAAGGTTCTCGGGGCAGATCCGCCGGAGAGACGGGGACGACTAGTCCCGGCCCCTGTCGCTACATCTGCAAATCCCACTGAAACGCCGTTATGAGGGTCCGCTGCGCATATAGATGACCCCGTTCCCTGTGGGATCCATCGAAGGCACTACCCGCCTGCTCCAGCGGGAACTCGTATACGGCGTAACGACGAGCGCCCTGGTGCAAGCCGTCAAGGGCAATTTGGACCGTTTCCCGGACGATTCCATGTTCCAGCTCGCTTCCGCTGAATGGGATGCTTTGAGATCACAATTTGTGATCTCAAATTGTCGCTACCGCTATAGATCCCACCGCAGTTCGGCCAGCACGGTCCGCTGCGGATACGGATGAAACGCCCAGTACTTCGCATTCCCCAGGTTGTCGATCCCAACTGAAGCACTCCAGTTGCGATTCACCCGATACCGCACACGCACGTCAGTCACCAGGTATTCCGACACTCCCATATACGTATCCGAATTAACGTCGCTGTTATCGAGCGCGCTGTACTGCCTGCCGCTGTAGCGCGCGCCGAAGCTGGTGGTCCAGTGCCGGCCGGTGTGATACGTCGCCAGCAAATTTGCCCTCCACGCCGGCACCCGCGGCTGCCGCTTGCCCACGCTGGCCTGCAGCGCGCGGTTCTCGGTGATGATTGAATCGGCGTAGGTCACGCTGCTCGACACAGTCAGGCCGGACATCATCACATCATCCGCCTGGTACGCCAGTTCGAGCCCATTGGTGCGAATCCGCCCGATGTTCTGCACCGTGTTGACGGCGGCCGTCAGCGGCTGCGAATACAGCGCGTCCCGCGTGCGCTCGGCGAACAAGGTCGCCCGCAGCACACCGTCGTTGCGCACCCGCTCGACGCTGAACTCGCCGGTCCACGACTTCTCCGCGCGCAGCAGCGGATCGCTGTTGACCAGCGCATTGTCGACGATCGAACCCTGGAACAGTTCGGACGCAGTCGGATTGCGTACTGCGCGGCCCAACGACGCCTTGATCGTCCATTCCGGCGCCACGCCGAACGCCAGCGCCGCCTTGGGCGATACGCTGGTCTCGCGCCGCTCGCCGAACTTCACCGTGCTCGCAGCGCTCGCCAGCTCGCCGCCGAAGGCATTCCATCGCTCGGCGCGCGCGCCCAATGTCGCCTTCCACCGCGGCGCGAACCTCCAGGTGTCCTGCGCGTACAGGCTTTGCAGGCGCGTGTCGCCATTGAACCTGGAGATCGTGGACGCCGGCGCCCCGCCAGTCCAGTCGGCGCTGGCCGACACGCGCGTGCGCAAGTGCGCGCCGTCCGACTGCAGTCCCGCCTCGACGACGTGCGCAGGGTTCGGGTGCCAGATACCTTTCAGCGCCAGCGTCGTCCAGCCGCTGCCGGCCAGGTCGGTGATCGTGCCCGGCCCCGTTGCCGCCAGCACGGTCGGCGTGCGCACCAGGTCCTCGCGATAGTCATACCTGCTGGCCGCGATCTCCCAATCCCACCCCGCGCGCGTGTGCTGCTTGAGCGAGAACCCCTGCATCAAATGCGACAGCGTCGCGGTGGACGGCGCCAAATCGGACGCCCGGATGTCGTAACGCTTCCCGTCGATATTCACGACCGCCGCGGTCTGATTCAAGTACGACTGCGCATTGCGCACCGCATCGTTGCCCCACCACCCCAGCGTGTAACTGGCGCGCAGCACAGGCGAAACGTCATACGCCAGCTTGACCTTTGCGTGGTCCTGCACCGTGTCGGTCTGCCCTGCCGCACCGATGATCACCCAGTCCTTGTCGGCCGGATTGCGGCCCGCGATCGCGCCGGTCACTGGCACGCCGGCGCTGCCCGTCACGCCCGTCGACACCAGCTTGTTGGCGAACGTGATCGGCTGCCCCGCGTTGTCGAGCCGCGACGCATCGATCCACCACGACCACGCGCCCTGCCGGTCGCCCACCGACGCGCTGCCCTGCCGGCCCGAGTACCGGTCGTCGGTCGCATACAGCTTGAAACGCTGGCTGAACGCCGACAGCTTCACGTGCGCTTCCAGCTTGTCCGGCATGCGGGTCTGGAAATCGACCACGGCGCCAACCGAGCCGCCCGGATAGGCCGCCGAGAACGGCCCGTACAGCACATCGACGCGCTCGATTTCTTCGGGCGCCACCATGCCCCAACGCGGCGTGAAGTTGGCGCCGTTGCCCAGCAAATTCGACAGCTGGATGCCGTCCGCGTACACCAGCGAGCGCGCGCTGTTGCCGGTGCCCGAGGCGCGGCTGGCCAGCACCGCGTGGTCGTAGTCGCCGATGTAGCGCTTGCGCACATTCAGGCTGGGGAAATACTTCAGCGCGTCTTCGCTGTCGGTGGCATTGATGCGGTCCTCGACCTGCGCGCCGGTGATGCCCTCGATGGTCGTCGGGATCTGGATCGGCAAGGTGGTCGGGCGGCCGCCGCTGATGACGACGGTCTCGATTTTTTTCGGCTCGTGATTCGCCAGCGCGACGGCCGGCCATGCGAGCGCCACCAGCGCGGCAATCTGGCCGCGGCGGAAATGGTCAGCTGTCATTGCGCCCCTCAGTGCGCCGGCACTGCGGCCGGAACCACGTCGAGGGCCGGCGACCATTCGGCACGCCCCTTCTCGCACTGCTGGACCACCTTGAACACCTGCTTGCCGGCTGCGGCGGGAAGCTTCGCCTGCATGACGAATTCGTCGTACTGCGAATCGGGCAGCGGGCCGCCCTTCCAGCTGATGTCGCGCTCGCCGATCGTGATGGCCCAGCCGGCCTTGGGCATCGGCTTGGCATGGGCGACCGCCTCCGGCAGGATTACGGTGATGCCGCTGGTCGCGCTGCCGTCGCAGCCGTGGCCCACGCGGAAGGTGAGCTTTTGGTGGGCGCCGACGGGCGCCGAGCTTTGTTCGATGGTGATGTGGGCTTGCGCCACCGGGGCGGCCAGCAACGCTGCGATCGTCAGGGTCAGGATTTTCATGGCTTGAATCCGATCGGCTTGACCGGCGCCTCGACGGCGACGGTTTCGCGCTTGCCGCCCTTGCGCTCGATGGTCAGCGTCAGCGGCACGCTCTGGCCTTCCTTCAGCTGCTGCTTCAGACCCATCAGCATGATGTGGAAGCCGCCGACCGGCTGGCCGGCCGGCAGGTCGACGCCGTCGACCTCGCGCATCTTCATCATCTGGCCGCTCATTTCCATGGTATGGATTTCGACCGAGCGGGCGGCCGGCGACGTCGCCTTGACCAGGCGCGCGGCGTCGGGCGAGCGCAGTTGCAGATAGATGCCGCCGGAGGTTTGCTGCGGCACAGTGGCGCGCGCCCAGGGCTGGACGACGGCGGTCTGGGCGAAGGCGGACGAGGCGAGCGCAATCGATGCGATCAGCGCGAGTATTTGCTTGTTCATGGTGGTTCCCTATTGACTGGATGGCGCCGGAAGGCGAGCGGAATCAGGAAACCGTGGGAGGACCTCGCGGCGGCGCCGCGGTGAGCGCGAGCAAAGGGCGCGGCGCGTGGTAGAACAGGAAGGGACGCAGCGCGTGCCCGCCGATCAGGCCAAGGCCGGTGATCGGGGACGGCATCAGCGCGAAGCTGCCGCCGTGCGGGAGGCAGTAGCCGCAATCGGCCATGGCGTCGGCCTGGTGCGTCGCGTGCGTGGTTGCGGCGCCATCGACAGTGCAGATTTCCCAGGTCGCCGGCACGCTCTGTTTCGCCGCCATCGCGTGCGAGATCGACGGGGCGAGCGCATTCATCAGCATCGCGAAACATGCGATCCAGAGAGTCCAGCGCCAGCTTGTTGATTTGGTTTGCATGGTGCGTCAGTATATCCCAGGCCGCGGCCCAACAAGCGGGCTCAGCTCCATCAGCGAATCGGCTTGAACGTTTCGCGCTCGATCAGCACCGTTTCGACGCTGTCGGTCAGCCAGATCTGTCCGTCCTGGATCGTGCATTGCAACTGCATGTTCCGGTTGACCATCTTCTCCAGCTGCGCGCTGGCATCCGACGGGATATTGATCACTTCGAGGTTCTTCGCGCGTTCGAGCTTGTTGGCGATCTGCTTGTACCAGATATGGCTGGTCGCGCTGTAGCTGTACACGACCACGCGCTCGGACCGGCCGCAGGCCTTCATCAGGCGCTTCTCGTCCGGCTGCCCCACCTCCACCCACAGCTCGATCGCGCCGGTCAGGTCCTTCTGCCACAGGTCCGGCTCCTCGGTGTCGAACAGGCCCTTGGTGAAGGTCAGCGCCTCGCTGGCGTGGATCGCGAACGCCAGGATGCGGATCATCACGCGTTCGTCGGTCTCGGACGGATGCCGCGCCACGGTCAGCAGATGCTGGCCATAGTAGTTGCGGTCCATGTCCGCGATCTGCAGTTCTGCTTTGTAGATTGTCGCTTTGAGTGCCATTAATTCTTACAGTGAGTTATTTGAAGACGACAGTCTTGTCGCCGTTTTGCAAAATGCGGTGCTCCACAAACCATTTGACCGCGCGCGCGAGCACCACGCACTCGACGTCGCGCCCGATCGCCGACAGCGTCTCGGCGCCCATCGCATGGTCGACCCGCTCGACGTCCTGCTCGATGATCGGGCCTTCGTCCAGGTCGCCCGTAACGAAGTGCGCGGTGGCGCCGATCAGCTTCACGCCGCGCAAATGCGCCTGCGCGTACGGCTTGGCGCCCTTGAAGCTTGGCAGGAAGGAGTGGTGGATGTTGATCGCCTTCCCGCGCATCGCCTCGCACAACCCCGGCGACAAGATCTGCATATAGCGCGCCAGCACCACCAGGTCGATCTTGTGGTTGTCCATCAGTTCGAGCACCTTGGCTTCCTGCGCCAGCTTGGCCTTTTCGTCCGCGCCGGCCGCCAGCGGCAGGTGGTGGAACGGGATGTTGTAGCTGGCCGCGAGCTGGTAGAAGTCCATGTGGTTCGAGACGATCGCCGGGATCTCCACCGGCAGCAGCCCGCTCTTGTAGCGAAACAGCAGGTCGTTCAGGCAGTGGCCGATCTTCGACACCATCAGCATCACGCGCGGCTTGGCGTGCGCGTCGTGCAACTGCCAGTTCATCGCCATCGATGCGCCCAGCGTGGCGAAATCGGCGCGCAGGTCGCCGTCGGCCACGCCAGCGTCTTCCAGCGCGAAGTGCACGCGCATGAAGAACAGCTTCGACTCGGCGTCGCCAAACTGCGCCGAATCGATGATGTTGCAGCCGTGCTCGGCCAGGAACCCGGACACGCGATGCACGATGCCGCGCTGGTCGAGGCAGGACAGGGTCAGGATGTATTCGGGCGTCGTCATGGCGGCGGGCGGAAAAGGTCGATCTCGGGCGAGTCCGCTATTGTCTCACGGGCTGGACCATACCGAGCAAGGTCAAAATAGTACGACCGTGCATTTTACGGTATAGTGGTCCGCTCCACCCCATTCATAAGGAAGCGCCATGTCCGATACCGCCCTGCTCAACCAGCAATTCCGCCTCGCCGCGCGTCCGGTGGGCCTGCCGAAACCGACCGACTGGCAGCAGACCAGCGAGCCGGTGCGCGAGATCGGCGACGGCGAGATCGTCGTCAAGGCGCTTTACCTGTCGCTCGACCCGGCCATGCGCGGCTGGATGAACGACGCCAAATCGTATATCAAGCCGGTCGGCATCGGCGACGTGATGCGCGCCGGCGGGGTCGGCATCGTGGTGGCGTCGAAGTCGCCCAAGTTCGCGATCGGCGACTATGTCTCGGGCGGCATCGGCGTGCAGGCCTACTGGGTCGGCGCGGCCGACGACAAGTACGGCAACTTCTTCAAGATCGACCCGCGCATGGCGCCGCTGACCACCTGGCTCAACACGCTGGGCATGCCCGGCATGACCGGCTACTTCGGCCTGATCGAAGTGGGCCAGCCGAAGGCCGGCGAGACCGTGGTGGTGTCGGGCGCGGCCGGCGCGGTCGGCCAGACCGTCGGCCAGGTCGCCAAACACCTGGGCTGCCGCGTGGTCGGCATCGCCGGCGGCAAGGACAAGTGCGACTTCGTCGTCAACGAACTGGGCTTCGACGCCTGCATCGACTACAAGGGCGGCGACGTGCGCGCCGGCCTGAAGCAGCACTGCCCGAACGGCGTCGACGTCTACTTCGACAACGTGGGCGGCGAGATCCTCGACGCCGTGCTATCGCGCATCAACATGAAGGCGCGCATCGTCATCTGCGGCGCCATCTCGCAGTACAACAGCACCACGCCGGTCAAGGGGCCGGCCAACTACCTGTCGCTGCTGGTGCACCGGGCGCGGATGGAAGGCATGGTCGTGTTCGATTACGCGCCGCGCTATCCGGAAGGCGTGGCCGCGCTGGCCAAGTGGATGAAGGAAGGCAGCTTCAAGAGCCGCGAAGACGTGGTCGACGGGCTCGAGCACTTCCCCGACGCGCTGCTGATGCTCTTCGAAGGCAAGAACTTCGGCAAGCTGGTCCTGAAAGTCGCCGACGCATGACGTCTCGGGGACTGGTTCCTGCGGAACAGTCCCCTTTCCTGTTGACCTCTCCCATCTTCGCCGCGAATCGCTGGAACTCGCCGCGAAAAATAACGTCTATTCTAAAAGAGCGCAGTCGTCACGACGCGCTCTTTATAACGTTTAGGCGAGGCAATCATGCAATCTTTAGACGACAATCCGGCCCTGCGTTCGCACCTCGAATCGCAGGTCGACTTCACCAATGAATTTTCGCAGAAGGCGCTCGACACCGCGCGCCAGCTGAGCGAGATGAATCTGAAGCTGGCGCGCCAGACGATGGAAGGATCGATTCACGCCAGCCGCGAACTGCTCGGGTGCACCGACCCGGTTCAGTTTGTCCAGACGGCCATGAAACAGCTGCAGCCGGCTACCGAGCGCATCCGCTCCTGGCAGGAGCACCTGCTGCGCGTACTGGCCGGCGCCCAGGCCGACTTCACCCACGCGGCCGAAGCGCGGCTTCCCGAAGCGAGCCGCAGCGCCGGCGCCGTCGCCGACGAGCTGGTGCGCCACGCGGCCGCCGCCACCTCTCCGCTCGCCGCCAGCGAAGGCAATCCCGCTGGCAAGCCGCACTGACACACGCGCACATCACGGAGCCCACGATGAACCCGGCAACACCTGACGGCGCCGTCACGGACGCGCTGGAAATGCTCCAGAGCGACCACGCCCAGATCAAGGCGCTGTTCGGCGAGTTCGACGCGCTCAAGGGCAACGGCATCGCGCACCGGCGCAAGGGCAAACTGGTCGATGCCATCTGCCACGCGCTGACCCTGCACAGCATGCTCGAGGAAGAAATCTTCTACCCTGCGCTGCGCGCGGCCACCGGCGCCGACGACGAAGAACTGCTCGACGAGGCCGACATCGAGCATGCCGGCGCGCGCGAGCTGATCGGGCAGCTCGACATCATGGTCCCGGGCGACGACCACTACGACGCCACCGTCACGGTGCTGGGCGAAGAAGTGCTGCACCACATCGACAAGGAAGAAAGCGAGCTGTTCGAGCTGGCGCGCCAGGCCGGGCTGATGCTCGACGCGCTGGGGCGTCGGCTGGCGGCGCGCAAGGCGGAACTGGAAGACGACCTGGCGTCGCCGCCGACCACCCTGGAAGCGATGCAGCCGCACGAGCGCATGCGGCGCCAGCCGCGCGCGCCGAACTAGGCGGAACTAAAGGGCGGGCGCTGCCTCTAAATTCACGAGCGCAGCCATGCGCCGGTCCGGCGCGGAAGGAGCGGCCGGTTTTCAGACGCAGTGCACACGAGGAGATCGACATGGCCACAAGCAAACAGAGCGGCGGCGGCAAGGGCGCCGCGGCGGGCGGCAACGCCCAGAAGAGCGGCGGCGGTCCTGCCAAGCGCGGCTTCGCCGCGATGGACCAGAACCAGCAGCGCGAGATCGCCAGCAAGGGTGGCCAGGCCGCCCACCAGAAGGGAACGGCGCACGAATTCGATTCGGAAGAAGCGCGGCGCGCGGGACAAAAAGGCGGCGAGGCGGTGAGCCGCGACCGCGAGCACATGGCCGACATCGGCCGCAAGGGTGGCGAGAGCCGGCAGTCGGCCAACCGCGCCGCGGCGGCAGCGGCGGCGGCGGCGAAAGGCAGCCGCCAGGGCGGCAAGGAGGAGTAAGGGGCTGGCGCGATCTCCGCGTATTTGCGGGCAATCTCTAGTGTTGAACCGGGCCGGACGATCGCGTCCCCGCCCGGTTTTTTTGTGCCCGCGGCCGCCGCACAGGCGGGGTCTGGTCCTGCGGACCTGACCCCATTTTCTGGTCTGCGACGTTGCATTTCGGGGTCTGGTCCTGCGGAGCAACGGGGACTCGGCGTCCGTCGCTCCGCAGGACCAGACCCCAAGGTCAACATCGCGCCGACAATTGTGATACATTCGCGCCCCTATGATGCCCCTGAAATACCTCAGCGCCTACTCCGACCAGACCCGTGCCCAAGTCGCTCAGCTGATCGAGCAGGACAAGCTCGCCGACGTCTTGCGCTCGCGCTACCCGCAGGCCCACGCCATCCGCACCGACAAGGCGCTGTTCGACTACGTACAGGACCTGCGCAGCGAATTCCTGCGCAACGCCGATCCCATCAACAAGGTGGCCTACGACAGCAAGATCCAGGTGATCCAGCATGCGCTCGGCCTGCACACCGCCATCTCGCGCGTCCAGGGCAGCAAGCTCAAGGCCAAGCACGAGATCCGCATCGCCACCGTGTTCAAGAACGTGCCGCTCGAATTGCTGCGCATGATCGCCGTCCACGAGCTGGCCCACGTAAAAGAAAAGCAACACGACAAGGCGTTCTACAAGTTGTGCTGCTATATGGAGCCCAACTATCACCAGTACGAATTCGACCTGCGCCTCGTGCTGACCCAGCTGGAGATTTTGCCGGCGCCCGTCTGGGCCTGATTCACGCCCTCCCGGATATGTTGCACCCTCGCACCATCCCTGCACGAAAAACAATTTCCAGCCGTAAAGTTATCGACTTTTTCTGCGCCCGCAGTTACAGTTGATGACTGGATGCAATTGTTTTTTGGTCCACCAGGCTGCGATCCAGCCAATACAAAAACGACAATATTTCCCGAATTCGAAGGCGGCGCCGAGGCGCCCGGACCAGCGTGTCACCCGCGCCGATCCCGACCAGAAAGTACTAGATGCATTTGCTTCACCGAACAATGCGCTGTCGTGCGCCTCGATTGCGCGCCGCGGCTGTGCTGATTGGCCTGGCCTGGGCTTCGATCGGCCACGCCGACGACAGCGTCACCCGCCCGTCCTGGTCGCTGCGCGGCTTCGGCAGCGCCGGCGTCGCCTACACTGACTTCGCCGATGCGGACTTCAACGCCTCCATCCTGAAGGGCAACGGGGTCGGCCATAGCGGCCGCTGGAGCCCGAACGTCGACAGCCGCCTCGGCGCCCAGCTCAGCGTCAAGGCCAACGCCCAGTGGTCGGCCGTGCTGCAGGTGATCAGCGAACAGCGCCTCGACAGCACCTACCGGCCCGCCGTCGAATGGGCCAACGTCAAGTACCAGGCCACGCCCGACCTGTCGATCCGCGCCGGCCGCATCGCGCTGCCGATTTTCCTGGCCGCCGACTACCGCAAGATCGGCTACACCTATCCGTGGGTGCGCACGCCGGTCGAAGTGTATGGCGCCATCCCCTTCAGCAACAGCGACGGCGTCGACGCCAGCTACCGCTTCAACCACGGCAGCGTGAAGAACACCACCCAGGTCTTCTTCGGCCGCACCGACCTGAAACTGGCCGAAGGTGCGCGCATCGAAGCGCGCCGGCTGGCCGGTTTCTCGGACACGGTCGAAGTGGGCGCCTTCACCGGCCGCCTGAGCGCGCTCACCACCGACCTGACGATCGATATCGTGCGCCCGTTCTTCGACCAGCTGCGCGCGTTCAGCCCCCAGGGCGCCGTGCTGGCGGAAATGTACGCGGTCGACCACAAGCGCGCCAACGCGATCAGCGCCGGCATCAACTATGATCCGGGCAACTGGTACGTGATGGCCGAAGTGGGCCGCATGAAGACCCGCTCCTTCCTCGGGGACACCACTGGGGTCTACACCAGCGCAGGATATCGCCTGGGCGACTTCACTCCCTACGTGGGCTATGCGCGCGTGCGCTCGAACAGTTCGACCACCGAAGCGGGCATGAACCTGGCAGGGATGACGCCGCAGCAGGCCGCGGCGGGCGCGGGACTGAACGCCTACCTGTCATGGCTGATGACCACCATCCCGGTCCAGCGCACCATCAGCGCCGGTACGCGCTGGGACTTCATGACCGACGTCGCGCTCAAGGTCCAGGTCGACCGCGTCACGCCGCAAGGCGGTTCGCGCGGCACCTTCACCAATGTGCAGCCGGGATTCGTCTCCGGCCGCGGCGTCACCGTCGCGAGCGCAGTGCTCGACTTCGTGTTCTAAGGCCGCGCCGATGCAATTACCCAGCATGCGCCAACTCCTCGCCGCCTTCGTGCTGTCCCTGCTCGCGAGCGGCGCCGGCGCGTCCGAACTGGTGGTGATCGTCTCGGCCAAAAGCACGGTGGCGACCCTGCGCGCCGACCAGGTGGCCGATATCTTCCTCGGCCAGGTCGGACGCTTCCCGGACGGCGCCGAAGCCTTCGCGCTCGACCAGGCCCTGGGCTCGCCGCAGCGCAACGAGTTCTATGCCAAGGTGGCATCGAAGACGCCGACGCTGATGAAGGCCCACTGGGCCAAGATGATCTTCACCGGCCGCGGCCAGCCGCCGCGCGAGGCGCCCAACAGCGCCGCCGTGCGCAAGCTGGTTGCCGACAACCCTGCCGTAATCGGTTACATCGACAAGTCGGCGCTCGACGCGTCGGTCAAGCCGGTGCTGGTACTGCACTGACCCGCCCATGCCGCGCGACGCCACCCACGCCCACGCCCTGTCCCGCATCCGCGGCGACGGCGACGGCATGCTGCGGCGCTGGTTGCGGCGCGGCCTCGAAACCCACATCTCGCTGCCCTTGTTCGCGCTGGTGCTGCTGCTCGCGATCTGGACCCTGGCCGGCCACTTCGTGCGCATCGAACGCGCCGCGGCCGACCTCGCGGCGCGCGAGTCCGCGCATGAACTGATCGACACTTACGAGGCCCAGCTGGCGCGCAACCTGGGCGGCATCGACCAGACCCTGAAGGTGCTCAAATTCGCGGTGCAGCTCAAAGGCCCCGCCGCCGCCCTGCCCAGCCTCTCGGAAAAAGGCCTGCTGCCTTCCGGCCTGGTATTCGTCGTCAGCATCGCCGACCGCGACGGCCGCATCGTCGCCAGCAATCCTCCCGCGGCCCATATCAGCGTCGCCGGCGAACCATACTTCGAATTCCACCGCCACGCCGACACCGATACCCCGTTCGTCAGCCAGATGACGCGCGACGCCGCCAATCCCGAGTGGCACCTGCACTTCACCCGGCGCATCAATGACGCCGCGGGGAACTTCGCCGGCGTCGCCATCGTCGAGGCCGACCCGGGCTACTTCACCAGCGGCTACGAGCGTTCGCGCATGGGCGAGCGCGGCGCGCTCGGCCTGTTCGGCGCCGACGGCGTGTTCCGCGCGATGCGCAGCGGCGACAACGTCAGCTGGGGCCAGCAGGCCAAACTGGCGCCGGTCGAGCGTCCGTCCGAAGCGACCGTCAATTCGTGGGACGGCGTGGTGCGCTACACCAGCGTGCGCCGCCTGCACGGCTTCCCGATCAGCGCGATGGTCGCGCTGGAGCGCGGCGAGCAGATGGCCGGCTTCGAAAAGCACCGCCGCACCTACCTGTGGGCGGCCAGCGGCGCCAGCGCCCTGCTGGTATTGATCGTCACGCTGGTCTGCCTGTGGTCGTGGCAGCTGTCGCGCACCCAGCGCGGAATCCGGCGCGCACAGGAGACCTTCGCCGCCGCTTCCGAAGCCAGCCTGGACGCCTTCTTCGTCCTGCGCAGCATGTTCGACGAGAACGGCGCCATCACCGACTTCCGCTTCGAGGCGACCAACGGCCGCGCGGTGCAGCTGACCGGCCTGGAACGCGAGGCGCTGATCGGCGCCACGCTGCTGACGATCCTGCCGGCCTACCGCGCCAACGGCATCTTCGACGACATGGTCAAGGTGGCGATGCTGGGCGGGATGCGCGAAGCCGAGTGGCGCGGCAACACCGAGCGCACGCGCGACATCTGGATGCATCGCCAGGTGGTCGCGGTGGAAGACGGCGTGGTGGCGATCGTGCGCGACATCACCGAGCGCAAGCGCGCCGAAGAACGCATCCGCCACATGGCGCACCACGACGAGCTGACCGGCCTGCCCAACCGCAGCCTGATCCGCGACCGGCTCGACCAGGCCATCCTGCACGCCCAGCGCACCGGCCGCTGCGTGGCGGTCGCCTTCATCGACCTGGACGGCTTCAAGCTGGTCAACGACGGCCTTGGCCACAATGCCGGCGACGAACTGCTGAAAGTGGTCGGCGCGCGCATGCAGGGCTGCGTGCGGCGCGACGACACCCTGGGCCGCTTCGGCGGCGACGAATTCGTCATCATCCTGTCCGACCTGGCCGACAACGCGATGGCGCTGACGCCGGTGCTGGAAAAGATCCGCCAGGCGGTGCGCGCGCCGGTGCTGGTCGAGGGCCAGGAGGTGCAGGTCAGCTGCAGCATGGGCGTGGTGATGTACCCGCGCGACGGCGCCGATCCGAACACGCTGATGATGAACGCCGACGCGGCCATGTACCGCTCCAAGGACATGGGCAAAAACACCTTCCAGTTCTACACCCGCGAGATGAACGCCAGCGTCGAAGAAAAGCTGGTGCTGCTCGAGGGCCTGCGCAACGCGCTCGACGAACAGCAGTTCCACCTGCTGTACCAGCCGAAGGTGGACCTGCGCACCGGCCGCATCTTCGGCGTCGAGGCGCTGATCCGCTGGCACCATCCCGAGCACGGCCTGATCTCGCCGCTGCGCTTCATCTGCCTGGCCGAGGAAGCGGGCCTGATCGGCGCGATCGGCGACTGGGTGCTGCACACCGCCTGCCGCCAGAACATGGCCTGGCGCGCGGCCGGCCTGGCGCCGGTGTCGATGTCGGTCAACGTGTCGCCGCGCCAGTTCGAGGACAAGCGCCTGGTCGAGCGGGTCGCGCACGCGCTGGCCGCCAGCGCGCTGCCGGCCGAGGCGCTCGAACTGGAAGTGACGGAAAGCCTGATCATGCGCGACCTGGCGCAATCGGTCGACAAGATGCGCCAGCTCAAAGCGATGGGCATCTCGCTGTCGATCGACGACTTCGGCACCGGCTATTCGAGCCTGTCGGCGCTCAAGTCCTTCCCGATCAGCAGCCTGAAGATCGACAAGTCCTTCGTGCGCGAACTGGCCGACAACACCGACGACCAGGCCATTGCGATGGCGGTCATCTCGCTGGGCCACAAGCTGAACCTGCGCGTGATCGCCGAGGGCGTCGAGACCGAACAGCAGTGCGCCTTTTTGCGCGAGAACGACTGCGACGAAATGCAGGGCTATCTGTTCAGCCCCCCTCTTCCGCCCGAGCAGGTCGCGGCCATGCTGCGCGCCCAGGCCTTATCCATTGCATCAACTAACCAAAAGGAGTGTCACGATGTCGCTGCGGCATAAACTGGCACGGTTGTTCCTCGGCGAAGACCCCAAGCTGCGCCGCCTGCTCGGCTACTGGGGCGCGACCGTGATGTTCTACGTCCTGTGCATGTTCCTGATGATCGCGCTGATCGACGAGGGCATCGTCGAACGCCAGGTCGGGGTGAGCCTGATCTGGTTTGGCATGAGCAGCGTGCTGGGCTTCTACGGCCTGATCCGCTTCAGCAAGCGGCTGGGCATCCTGCCGGCCCACCTGGCCGTGCTGCAGTCGGTGCTTGCGATCGCCTGCAACATCGGCCTCTACACGCTCACCGGGCCGCTGCGCGGCGCGACCCTGATCGTGATGCCGGTGATTATCGTGTTCTGCACCTTCTCGCTGCGCCCGCGCGAAACGCTGGCACTGTGCGCCTGCTCCGTGTGCGCGCTGGGCGTCACCATCACCTTGCTGATGGCCGGCGACCCGACAGCGTACCCGCTGCAGGTCGAGGCGGTGCACTTCGGGCTGGCCGCCACCTCGATGATCGCGGTGGCGCTGCTGACCGGCGAGATGACCAAGCTGCGCGCGCGACTGAAGCGCCAGAAAGAAGAACTGCTGACCGCGGTGAGCACGATCCGCACGCTGGCCACGGTCGACGAACTGACCTCGCTGGCCAACCGCCGCCACATGAACGAAGTGCTGGGCGCCGAGGAACGGCGCCAGCCGGCCGGCCGCAAGCCGGCCTGCATCGCCCTGATCGACATCGATTTCTTCAAAAGCATCAACGACCGCTACGGTCACGCCGGCGGCGACGCGGTCCTGCGCACCTTTGCCGGCGCCGTGCGCGACGAGCTGCGCGCCGACGATGTGCTGGCGCGCTGGGGCGGCGAGGAATTCCTGCTGATGCTGCCGGATACGGAATTGAGCGAGGCGACCCTGGTGCTGAACCGAATGTCCGCCCGGGTGGGCGCGATGCGCATCAGCGAACTGGATCGCGAACTGACCATTACGTTCTCGGCGGGACTGGTGGAGCGTTGCGGCGGCGAGCCGTTCGCCGACACCATTTCGCGCGCCGACCGCGCGATGTATATCGCCAAGTCGTCGGGACGCAACCAGGTCATCCCGATCGGGATCAACGCATGATTCAGGCCACGCGTCAAAACCGGGGTCAGGTCCGCCGGACCTGACCCCATGTCTTAGGTCGGCGCCGCTTCAAACAGCCGCCGCACGATCGCTTCGGGCGTAGTTTCCACCATCATCAGGCCGGCGTGTTCTGCGCGCACGAAGCCTTCATCGCGCTGGTGCGCGACAAAGGCCGCCAGGCCGTCGTAGAAACCGTTCACGTTCAGCACGCCCACCGGCTTGGCGTGGATGCCCAGCTGCGCCCAGGTCAGCATCTCGAACAGCTCTTCCAGCGTGCCCATCCCGCCCGGCATGGCGATGAAGCCGTCCGACAGTTCGGCCATCATGGCTTTGCGCTCGTGCATGTCCTTGACGACGAATTGGCGCGTCAGTCCCAGGTGGCCCACTTCGCGTTCGAGCAGCGCGCGCGGGATCACGCCGGTGACTTCGCCGCCCAGGCGCAGCACTTCGTCGGCGATCACGCCCATCAGGCCGACGTTGCCGCCGCCGTAGACCAGGCCGATGTTATGCTCGACCAGCACCGCCGCCAGCGCGCGCGCCGCGTCGGCGTACACCGGGTTGGCGCCGAACGAGGCGCCGCAATACACGCAAATCGATTTCATTCGTCCTCTAACTGTTCTTTGGCCAGCTCGACTTCGAGCCGCTCCTTGGCGTCGGCCGGGACCAGCGCCGCGGCCTGCCGGTACAGCGCCACCGCCTCTTCCATCTTCTTCTTGCCTTCCAGCTTGAGCAGCGCGTTGGCGTATTCGATGTGGGCGTTGGGCGAGGCCGGATTGAGCCGCAGCGCCTCATGGAAGGCGCGGTAGCATTCTTCCTTGCGCGCGCCGTAGGTCAGGCCGCCGATCAGGGTGCCGACGTTGGCGATGATCTCGCCGTGGAACACGCCCAGCCCGATGTGGGCGTCCGCATGCGCCGGCGCCAGCGCAATGGCGCGCTCGAAGCCGGCGCGCACTTTCGGCGCGATGCCGTGGGTGAGCGCCTTGACCACCGAGATGCCCTGCGAATAGCGGCCCAGCGCCAGCGCCTGCCAGTACCACGCGGCCGGATTGTCGGGCTGCTCGGCCTGCTGGCGGTCGCAGCGCTCGGCCACTTCCTCGAACAGGTCGAACTTGCGCTTTTCGTTGGTCTCGAGGTAGCTGGCGTAGGTGCAGCTGGCCTTGTGCGCGACCGAGTAGCCGTCCAGGCCCACCGTCAGTCCCAGCTTTTTCGCGCGCTGAAAGTCGCCCGCATGGTAGGCGATCCAGGCTTCGACCAGCGCCTCGCGCACCGGGAACGGTTCGCAGTCGCCCGCGTGCAGGCGCGCCCAGTCCCTGCGCAGGCAGGCCGCGTCGCGGACATACGCGTCTTCGTGATGCGGGAAGTCGATCCAGGCCATGCGAGTCTCCTCGGTCAGTTCAGGTTTTTCAGGAAGTCCTGCGAAAGGCTCTCGAACAGGACGTGGGTATCGCCGCGCAGGTAAGGCGCCAGCATCGACAGCACCTGGTAGCAGCCGCGCGCGAGCGCGTCGGCCATGGCCTGCTGCTCGGTGTACTTGCGCGGATTGCGCACGTATTCGTACGACAGCCAGTAGGTCGCCACCACCACCATGTTGGTCGCCGTCGCGTCGATCTGGGCGTCGGACGCTTCCAGCTTGCCCTCGGCGCGCAGGTCCATGCACAGCTCGCGCGCCACTTTGATCTTGTGCGCCAGGATCTGCTTGAAATGCAGTTCGAGCTTGCGGTTGCGCGACAGCAGGTCGTTCAGGTCGCGGTAGAAGAAGCGCCAGCGCCAGATCAGTTCGAACATCAGGTGCAGGTAGCGCCACACGTTCTCGATGTTGGAGCTGCGCGGATCGGGCACCGTCAGGATGCGGCCGATCTCCTCCTCGAACTGGGCGAACAGCGAGTTGACGATGTCGTCCTTGTTACGGAAGTGGTAGTACAGGTTGCCGGGCGAGATATTCATCTCTTCGGCGATGACCGTGGTGGTGATGTTTGGTTCGCCAAACTCGTTGAACAGCCGCAGCGACAATTCGAGGATGCGTTCGCGGGTTCTGCGTGGAGCTTTCTGGAGCATGGCGGGCGGCGTGGGTTATTCCTGCCCCAAGCATACCACCTCTATGGGCGCGGAAGGAACGGCGCCAGCTGGTCGACGAACAGCTCCGGCTCGATCGGCTTGGCCAGGTAGCCGTCGAAGCCGGCCTCCATCAGCCGCTCGCGGTCGCCCACCATCGCCAGCGCGGTCGACGCCAGCACCGGTATCGCGCGCAGCGCCGGATCGCCCTTGAGCGCGGCCACGACGCCGTAGCCATCGAGCTTGGGCAGGTAGACGTCGCACAGGATCAGGTCGGGGCGCTGCTCGCGCGCCATCCGCACGCCGCTCTCGCCGTCGAAGGCCATCAGCGGCGTGTGGCCGAAGGCGGTCAGCAGGTAGGACATCAACTCCATGTTGGTGGGGTTGTCTTCGATGATCAGGATGCGCGCCACGCTTTTCCCCGGTATGCGGAACAAGGCGCCAGCTTATCACGCGATCTCGCGCATCACGCGCGCGAGCACGCCCGGGTTGCGGCCGAGCGCGACGTGGCCGACGCCGCCGATGGCGATGTTGTGCGCGCCTTCGAGGATGCAGGAGGTCTGCGGCGCGATGATGTTGTCGTGATGGGTGTAGATCGACGTTATGAGCGCGCGCGTGGCGGCAGACTCGGACGCGTTCAGCGCGCGCAGCCAGGCGCTCTCCTGGCCGCAGTCGGCGCTGCGCTGCATCTGGGCCGCGTTCAGGCCGACGCCGAAACTGGCCAGGCAGGTGCCGTGGTGCGGCGTGCCGAGCGTGATCACGCGTGATACCCGCTCGGTCCCGTGGGCGCGCATCCAGGCGCGCGCGACCAGCCCGCCCATGCTGTGGGCGACGATCGCCACCTTGTCGGCGCCGGCGGCGGCGCACAACGACTCGACGGCGCGCTGCACCAGCGGCGCGTAGTCGTCGATCGAGCCGGTGACCGGTTCGAGGTCGAGCGTGGCGTGGCTGATGCGGGCGGCGTCGAGCAGCGGGAGCAGATGGGTCCAGTAGCCGCTGTTGCAGCCGTAGCCGTGCAGCAGCAGCACGGGCGGCGCCGGCGAATCCGGATAGGCCACCTGGCGCGCCGTAGCGCGCGGCATATACCAGGACGACTGCAGCATGCTGGCGACGAACTCCTCCTCGAACAGGCGCAGCCAGGCGGCCGGGCCGAGGCGGAACTCGGGCGGCGTGGCGCTGGCGTGGCGCGCGCTGAGGACGAAGTTATTCGAGAAGACCAGCAGGCGCACCAGCGCGACAGCGCCGAGGCCGCAGGCAAGCGCCATCGCGGGCGCAGCGCCGAACCAGCGCCACGCCATCAGGGCGATGATGATCGCGCCGGCCAGCTGGACCAGCAGCAGCGCGTGCAGCAGTCGGCGCGCGCTCGGTTGGAAGCTGGTACTTGCCATCGCGGTCTCCGGGCTTGGGGTCAGGTCCAGCGGACCTGACCCCTACTGTTTAGCGCTCTTCAGGATCTGGCGCGCGATGCCGCGCAAGATGTTTACTTCCTCGGTCTCGAGCCCGGTCCGCGCAAACAGCCTGCGCAGCCGCGGCATCAGTTTCTTCGGATTGTCGGCGTCGAGGAAGTCGATCGCCACCAGCGCCTGTTCCAGGTGCGCGTACATGCCGTCCACCTGCGCCAGGCTGGCCGAGTCGCCATGAAAGCCGATCGGCCCCGCCGCCGCCGTCCCCGGCTCGGCCGCCACGCGGCATTCGTACGCGACCACCTGCGCGGCCTGCGCCAGGTTCAGCGACGAGTAATCGGGATTGGCCGGGATGTTGATCAGCACATTGCACTGCTCGACGATCTGGTTCGGCAGGCCGAAGCGCTCGTTGCCGAATACGACGGCCGGCCGCAGCTCGGTCTGCGCGTGCACGTGGCCGGCGAACGCGCGCGGCGTCCACACCGGCGGCGAAAACTCGCGCAGCCGGGCCGACACCGCGGCGGCGAAATTGCAGCCGTCGAGCGCTTCGCCGATGTCGCCGACGATGCGCGCGCCTTCCAGCACGTCCTGGGCGCCGCTGGCGAACGCGATCGCCTCGGGGTCGGCCAGCGCGTCGGCAAAGCGCGGATTGACCAGCACCAGGTCGGAAAAACCCATGGTTTTCATGGCGCGCGCGACCGCGCCGATGTTGCCTGCCCGGCTAGTTTCGACCAGGACGACCCGGAGCCGATTGAAAACAGACGTGTTGATTTCGGGCTGGTTCATTTAAAATAGCGCTACCGCGCAGTTCGATGAGGTTGATTGTCAAGGCTACCAAGGCCGCGATTCTAACCATTTCGCCGCCGCACCGCTCTTTAATTCACTCTCATTCATTATCGTTCACGGCGCCTCACCGCGCGGTGGCGTTAGCGTTCTCATATCGGAAAGCACCCTATGCACCCAATGCTCAACACGGCGATCAAGGCCGCCCGCCGCGCCGCCACCGTGATCAACCGCGCCGCCTTCGACGTCGACCGCATCGTTGTTACAGAAAAACAACACAAGGACTTCGTCACCGACGTCGACCAGGCAGCCGAACAGGCGATCGTCGAGACGCTGCTCAAGGCCTACCCGGACCACGCGATCCTGGCCGAAGAGTCGGGCGCTTCCGCCAACATGAACGACGAGAGTGAATTCGCGTGGATCATCGACCCGATCGATGGCACCACCAACTTCATGCACGGCTACCCCAACTATTGCGTCTCGATCGCGCTGCAGCAGCGCGGCATCATCACCCAGGCCGTCATCTACGACCCGGTGCGCAACGACCTGTACACCGCCACCAAGGGCGCCGGCGCCTTCCTCAACGAAAAACGCATCCGCGTGACCAAGCACGACCGCATTGCCAACACGATGATCGGTTCGGGCCACGCCGCCGGCCCGCGCGCGCTGGACGAGTACATGCGCATGTACGCCATCATGGCCGAGCGCTGCCAGGCCGTGCGCAGCTCCGGTTCGGCCGCGCTGGAACTGGCCAACGTGGCCGCCGGCCGCATCGACGGCTTCTACGAAAAAGGCCTGAAGACCTGGGACATCGCGGCCGGTTCGCTGCTGGTCACCGAGGCGGGCGGCATCTGCGGCGAGTTCAGCGGCGAGTCCGCGTACCTGAACAAGGGCGACATCATCGCCGCCAGCCCGAAGGTGTTTGGCCAGATGGTCACGCTGTTGTCGCCTTTCGCGTAAAATAGCCCGCTTGCACCTGTGCGGGGCCATCGCGCCCCGCCGGCAATATCGAGCGGCACCTTATCCAGTGTGATTGCCGCCTTGATTTTCTAATCCGATTGCCTGCCACTGGCGCCCTCATTGCGGCGACGGGCCGATCTCACCATAAAGTTACCATGTCATTTGCTCAACTCGGCTTGTCCGATGCCATCGTTCGTGCCGTTACCGAACACGGCTACACTGTCCCGACCCCGATCCAGACCCAGGCGATTCCCGCCGTGCTGGCCGGCGGCGACCTGCTCGCGGGCGCCCAGACCGGCACCGGCAAGACCGCCGGCTTCACCCTGCCGATCCTGAACCGCCTGTCGACCGACAAGGTCGGGGCCGCCCTCACCGGCAAGAGCTCGACCCGCGCGGTGCGCTGCCTGATCCTGACCCCGACCCGCGAACTGGCGGCCCAGGTCGAGGAAAGCGTGCGCGTGTACGGCAAGTACACCAACCTGAATTCGGCCGTGATCTTCGGCGGCGTCGGCATCAACCCGCAGATCAAGCAGCTCAAGCATGGCGTCGACATCCTGGTCGCCACGCCGGGCCGCCTGCTCGATCACATGGAGCAGCGCACCGTCGACCTGTCGAAGGTCGAGATCCTGATCCTGGACGAAGCCGACCGCATGCTCGACATGGGCTTCATCCGCGACATCAAGAAAGTGCTGGCGGTGCTGCCGCCGAAGCGCCAGAACCTGCTGTTCTCGGCCACGTTCTCGGACGAGATCAAGGCGCTGGCCGACGGCTTGCTGAACAAGCCGGCGATGATCGAAGTGGCGCGCCGCAATTCGGCCGTCGAAGTGATCGCGCAGAAGATCCATCCGGTCGACCGCGACAAGAAGCACCCGATGCTGGCCCACCTGATCAAGTCGAACAAGTGGACCCAGGTGCTCGTGTTCATGCGCACCAAGCACGGCGCCAACAAGCTGGTCGAGCAGCTGAACGCCGACGGCATCGGCGCGATGGCGATCCACGGCAACAAGAGCCAGTCGGCGCGCACCAAGGCGCTGGCCGAGTTCAAGGACGGCCAGCTGCAAGTGCTGGTGGCGACTGATATCGCCGCGCGCGGCATCGACATCGACCAGCTGCCGCACGTGGTCAACTACGACCTGCCGAACATTCCGGAAGACTATGTGCACCGGATCGGCCGAACCGGCCGCGCCGGCGCAACCGGCGAAGCGGTGTCGCTGGTGTGCGTGGACGAGCACGAGATGTTGAAAGACATCGAGAAGCTGATCAAGCAGAGCCTGCCGCGTGAAGTGATTCCGGGCTTCGAGCCGGATCCGAACGCGCGTGCGCAGGCGATCCAGCTGCGCAGCGGCGCGCCTGGCCATGGCGGCCGCGGCGGACGCTCGGGCGGCGGCGGTGGCGGTGGCGGACAGGTGGTCAAGGTCGGCGGCGGCGGACGCGGCACGGCCAAGCCGCGCAGCGCCGGTCCTGGCGGCGGTGGCGGCGGCGGCGCGCGCGGTGCGCGTCCTGCGGCGCCGCACCGCTCCGGTGGCCGCGGCCGCTAACAGAACCATGGGGTCAGGTCCGCCGGACCTGACCCCGGGCTTGACGCCGACGTCTGCTGATCGGCGAGAAAAATGCTTGACTACGCAAGTATCTAGAATATACTTGCGTCGTCAAGCATTTTTTTTGGAGCCGCCATGATTACCATCCCGCCCTCGGTCCCGACCGATTTCTGCCTGCATCTGGCACGCGCCCACGCGCTGCTGATCCGCCGCTTCGACAGCGCCCTCGGCAGCCATCACGGCATCAGCTTCGGCGACTACCAGGTGCTCAACCACCTGGCGCGCGCTCCCGGCGGCCGGCTGCGCCGGGTCGACCTGGCCGAGCGCCTCGGCCTGACCGCGTCCGGCGTCACGCGCACCTTGCTGCCGCTGGAAAAGATCGGCCTGGTCACGCGCGAGACCGACCCGCGCGATGCCCGCGTCGGCTTCGCCGCCGTCACGCCCGCCGGCGAGGAACTGCTGCTCAACGCGAGCGTCACCGCCGACCAGGTCAGCGCCGAGCTGCTCAAGGCGATCGACCCCGACCAGCTGGCCGGCATGACCGACCTGCTCGGACAACTGCCCGGCGCCCCCGTCCCGCCCGCGCCATGACCGCCCCGCCCGCCAAGGCCGCGCTGCTGCGCGACTCCAACTTCCGCTGGATGATGTCCGGCGGCTTTCTCTCGATGCTGGGCGACCAGTTCACCCTGATCGCCTTGCCCTGGCTGGTGCTGCAGCTAACCCGCGACGCCCTGACGCTCGCCCTGGTGCTGGCCGTGATGGGCATTCCGCGCGCCGTCTTCATCCTGATCGGCGGCGCGCTGACCGACCGCTACTCGCCCAAGACCGTGCTGATGCTGACCAAGTACGCCAACGCGGCGCTGCTCGGCCTGCTGGCGGCGCTGGTGCTGACCGGGCAGGTCACCATGCCGCTGCTGTACGCGATCGCGCTCGGCATCGGCCTGGCGTCGGCCTTCAGCTTTCCGGCCGGCTCGTCGATGCTGCCCAACGTGGTCGCACCCGAGCACCTGCAGATCGCCAACGGCATGATGATGGGCATGCGCGTGCTGACCTCGTTGGCGGGACCGCTGCTGGCCGGCGTGCTGATCGCGTTCTCCGGCAACACCGGCGGCACGGTCGCCGACGCGCGCGGCCTGGGCATCGCGTTCGCCTTCGACGCCCTCACTTTCGCCGTGACCATTTTCACCTTGCAGCGCGTCCGCATGCACGCCGGCGCCGTGCGCGCGGCGCCACAGGGCGTGCTGGCCGCGGTCGGCAGCGGCCTGGCGATGGTCTGGCGCGACGCCGAGATGCGCAGCGCTTTCCTGTACTGGGGCATCATTTCCCTGGTGGTCGGCGGCACCATGCAGGTCGCGCTGCCGGTGCTGGCCAGCACCCGCCTGGGCGGCGCCGCGTCGCTCGGCCTGGTGATGGGCGCGCACGGCGCCGGCACCCTGCTCGGCATGGCCATGTCCTCGCTCAGGCCGAACTTCCGCATCGGCACGCTGGGCTCGACGCTGCTCGTGGTCGACGCGCTGGCCGGCGTCCTGCTGCTGTTCATGGGGACCATCCACGCCGCCTGGCAAGGCGCGACGCTGATGCTCGCGCTGGGCGCGCTGGCCGGCTTCATGCAGGTCGCCGTGTTCACCTGGATCCAGCGCCGCGTGCCGCGCGACATGCTGGGGCGCACGATGAGCATCTTCATGTTCATCCTGATGGGCCTGGCGCCGCTGGCCGCTTCGCTGACCGGCCTGCTGATGCAAGTCGTGAGCCTGGCCCAGCTGTTTTTTGGCGCCGGCCTGTTCCTCGTGATCGGCGCCACGCTGGCCTTCGCGCTGACGCCGATGCGCCGGATCAACGATCCACAATCGGCTACGATAGCTACCCAACAACCAACCGGAGAACCATCATGATCGAAGGCCTGCGCACCGTCGTCTATCCCGTCACCGACATCGCCGCCGCGACCGCCTGGTACCAGGCCGTGCTCGAGCGCGCGCCCTACTTCAACGAGCCGTACTACGTCGGCTTCGAAGTCGGTGGCTTCGAACTGGGCCTGATCCCGGACGGCACGCCCGGCCCGGATGGCGCCACCGCGTACTGGGGCACGGCCGACATCAACGCCGAAACCGACCGCATCGTCGGCCTCGGCGGCACCATCCACTCGCCGCCCACCGAGGTCGGCGGCGGCATCGTGGTGGCGGCCATCAAGGACCCGTACGGCAACCAGTTCGGCCTGATCTTCAATCCGCACTTCGACAAGGCGAAGGTCGGCTGAACTTGACTTCGAGCAAGACGACACTGGGATAGCGGCGCAGAATACTTCCTTCCGGCACGCCCTCACGCGCGGCCTGAAAGGACCTCATGACCGCCCGCCGCCCCTTGTTCGCCTTGTTCGTCCTGCTGTTTTCCCTGCTACTGTCCGGCTGCGCCACCGGCAACGTCAGCCTGCAGGAAGTGCGCGACTTCGCCGACCAGTCGGCCAAGCTGGGCGCGTACGCCGAGCTGTCGACCCGTTTCCGCGACACCTATGCGCGCGAACAGCTGTACCTGCCGCCAGCCGCGGCCAAGGTCGGCAAGGAAACCGACGCCAGGCGACGCGCCGTCTACGACGACTTCGTCAGCGCGCAGAAGGCCGTGGTGCTGTACATGCAGACCTTGAGCATGCTGGCCGGCGACGGCCGCTACGACCTCGGCGACAAGCTCGACGACCTCGGCAACGGCATCAAGGCCAACACCGATTCCGGGCTGGAGCAGCGCCACGCGGTCGCCTGGACCGGCATGACGCGCCTGCTGACGCGGGTGATTGCCTCCGGCTACCAGGGACGCAGCGTCGCC
Source organism: Massilia sp. P1_C10 (assembly GCF_056406475.1). NCBI lineage: Bacteria > Pseudomonadati > Pseudomonadota > Betaproteobacteria > Burkholderiales > Oxalobacteraceae > Massilia > Massilia sp. P1_C10. The sequence continues at coordinate 105,993 of NZ_JBFUAC010000007.1, read as the reverse complement.
ACCATGGTGCGCGACGGCGACCGCGACCTCCAGACCCTGCTCGACGCGATGCTGACGCTGACGCGCCTGTACGCCAAGACCCACGACAACGAAAAGAAAACCATCCTCGGCATCTTCGACGTCGAGATCCCGATGGCCAACAAGCCGCAGGACCGGATGCTGGTCACGCTGGCCAAGGTGCACTACCTGAGCAAGTCCTCGGAATACAAGATCCTCGACAAGCGTTACGACCTGGCGATCCAGGGCCTGACCAAGGTGTCGCAGGGGCACCAGAAGCTGCGCGAGCATCTCAACGAACTGCACGGCAGCGACATTCGCACCTTGTTGATGAGCTACGTGCGCGACCTGCAGATGATTCGCACCGGGCTGACCGGCCAAAACTGAACGGAGGCTCGCGATGAATGCTCCCAATGAAATGAACGGACTGGCCACGGTGCCGCAGGTCGAAGCGCTGGCCGACCAGTTGTCGGCATGCGCCGACGAACTGCATGCGCGCGTGATGAAGTCGATCAAGTCGCACCAGGGCGACTTCAACGATGCCGAGCAGGCCACCGCGCGCGCGCTGCTGGATGACGAACTGCTGCTGCGCCAGCGCGCCAACAGCCTGTACGCGGACGCGGCGACTTACGTGGTCAAGACGCTGGGCCAGCCGCAGCAGCACGTGATGCAGCTGACGGCGGACGCCGCGGAAAAAATCCGCAAGATCGCGCTGATCGGCGACGTGGTCGGCCTGGTGGGCGGACTGCTGTCGCTGGCGGGCGCCGCGGCGACGGGCCAGGCGGCGCCGATCCTGGTCGCGCTCGAAAAAATCGGCAAGCAGATCAAGGCCGTGCAGGCCGACATGCCGAAGAAGCCCGCGGCCTAAGCAAAAATGGGGTGAGGTCCAGCGGACCTGACCCCGGTGTTGTCGCCGCGGCATGATCAGCCACGCCAACCGTGCGCCCGTATTCATCCGCCCCCGATCGCGCTACACTGGTGACAGCCCAGTCACAATCTCGCCACTCCCACTGCGCCCGAAAGGTCTCCCGATGAACGGCCTAGACCAGGAGCAACTTGCGCTCCTGCAATCGATGCTCGAACAGCGCCGCGACGCGCTGACGGGCCTCGTCGACCCCGGCCATCCGGGCGTGCACGACCTGGCGGTCGATGAAGTGGAAACCTCGCCTGCCGACAAGGCCACGGTGCGCCTGCTCAACGATCTGGCCCAGGAAGCGGCCGACCACAACGTCGCGCAAATGGCGATCGTGCGCCATGCGCTGGCCAAAATCGACGACGGCAGCTACGGCGAATGCGAGGAATGCGGCAACCCGATCGGCTTTTCGCGCCTGCAGGCCCGGCCCGAAGCGCGCCTGTGCATCGCCTGCCAGACGCGCGCCGAGAAGCGTTAGCACATGTGCTGCCCGCCATTGATGGCGATGTTGGCGCCGGTAATATAACCGGCCGCGTCCGACGCCAGGAACGCCACTAGAGCGGCCACCTCCTCCGGCCGCCCCAGCCTGCCGGCAGGTATCTGCGGCAGGATCGTCGACTGCAGGATCTCGTCCGGCACCTGCGCCACCATCTTGGTATCGAGGTAGCCCGGCGACACCGTGTTGACGGTAATCCCGTGACGCGCGACCTCCAGCGCCAGCGACTTCGAAAAGCCGTGCATGCCGGCCTTGGCCGCGGCGTAATTGACCTGGCCGAACGCGCCCTTTTGGGCATTGACCGATGAAATATTGACGATGCGGCCCCAGCGCTGTTCGAGCATCGGCTCGAGCGCCTGCTTGCTCATGTTGAACACGCTGTCGAGGTTGGTGCGCAGTACGCCGGACCAGTCGTCGGGCGCCATCTTGCGCAGGCTGCGGTCGCGCGTGATGCCGGCGTTATTGATCAGCACGTCGAGCCGTCCCATCTCGGACAGCAGCTTCTGCATCATCCACTCGACGTCGGCATAGTCGCCGACGTCGACCTTGTAGGCCTGGCAGCGGCAGCCCTCGTCGCGCTGGGCGGCCAGCCAGCCGTCGGGGCTGGTGTTATACGGCGAATACGTCGTCGCCACCCGAAACCCGGCCGCGTCCAGCTGCCGGCACAGCGCGGTGCCCAGCCCGCCCATGCCTCCCGTCACCAATGCCACCCTGACCTTTTCCATCGCGCGCTTCCCCCAAGATAGTTGTCCGTTGCACACCGCTTTCCGGGCGTGAAGAACAAGTCTAGGAGGCTAACAACGCGCGATGTTGAGCAATATCAAAGCCGATGACAGCAAGAAAATAGTTGCTAGGTTCAGGGAATCAGCACCGGCACGCTGAGCGGATCGAAGTCGACCCAGTCGCCGTCGACGATGCTGCCCTCGCCGCGCTCGATGTGGTGGGCGCCCAGGTCGCGCAGCACTTCCAGCGCGCGCGCTTCCTGCGCCGCGTCGGCAATGGCCACCGCCACCAGCATGCCCGGCTTGCGCGGCTCGGCCGCGTTTTCGCCGCCCTGTTCCGACTCGCCGCCCTCCTTCATCTTCGAGAAGCTGAACAGCGAGCCGACGTGGGCGCCGACCAGGCCGCCGACGATCGGTCCGACCGGGCCGGTGACGACCGAGGTGGCCGCGCCGATCGCCACGCCGACCACGCCGCCGGCCGCGGTGCCTTCGAGCACGCCGAGCGGCGTTTCCTTGGCGCCCGGCGACTGCAGATTATCGCCGCCGATCAGCGTCATGTCGTGCTGGCCCGGCTGGTTGACGAAGAAGGCGCTGATGGAATGTTCCGGAAAGCCGGCGCCGATCAGTTCTTCCCTCGCGCGGTCGATCTCGTCCTGGAGTTGAAAGTGGCCTGCAATAATCGTCGACATGGCTGCGCTCCTCGTTGTTGGTATCACAATCATGCGCCGCGGCCGGGCCAAGTTCTGTACGCCAGCGTACCTAGCGCCATTGGCCGTAGCCGGGCTCCTGGTACGGGATCGGCGCCGGCGCATCCTGCCACTCGCGCGGATCGACCCGATAGTATTTGGCGAATTCTTCGAACAGGGCCGGATGGCGCTCCGAAAGCTGCCACGGCTTCTCGAAAAACGTCTCGGTGGCGACCGCGAAGAACTCCGCCGGGCTTTGCGCGCCGTAATGGTCCAGGACACTTTGCTGATGGAACATCGCATCGGAGCGTAAATCCTCGAAGTGGCGCGACAGCACCTGCGACCAGCTGCGGTAGCTTTCCTGGCTGCCCAGGTAGGGCGCGCCGTTGTTGCTGCCCGACTCGCTGTCGAGCTGGTGGGCGAATTCGTGCAGCACCACGTTCTGGCCATCGGTCCAGTCGTCGGCGCCGCGCCGCACGTGGTCCCATGACAGCACCACCCGGCCGTCGCCCCAGGATTCGCCCAGCAGGTCCTGGCGCGATTCGGTGACGACGCCGGCCGCGTCGACGTTCTTGCGCGGCACCAGGAAGGCGGTCGGATACACCAGCACGGCGTGCAGGCCCGGGTAGACTTTGGTTTTTCGGTTGAGCAGGAGCAGGCAGGCCAGGCCGGCGATGGTGACGCGCACCTCGTCGTCGATCTCCTGCCCTTCGCAGCCGACGAACTTCTTCTGATGGAGAAACTGCTGGACCAGCTTGTGGAGTTGCTGCTGCAATGGCGGCGCCATGCGCAGGTAGATGGGGATGTTGCGGCGCAGGATGGCGCGGAATTCGAGCGGCATCGGCTGCTTGAGCGCGCGACGCAGGCGCCAGCCGGGGTACAGCATGGCAGCGGCGATCAGGGTGGTGATCGCGGTGCTCCAGATCCAGGCTTGCATCGGGTGAGACCTTTCTGTCGGCAATTGAAACGCGCGCGATCGCGCACTGTCCCGAAGGTGGGGATAGTTATTTGGTTTTCAATTGGGGATGCAAAACAGAAAGATGAGGCCGGGCCGAACGACTTGCCGCACATATCCACGCGGCGCGGACCAAGGGCTGGGGTCAGGTCCGGCGGACCTGACTCCGATTTTGTCGCCGCCGCGTGATCGAGCCGATTACGCGTGCTCTTTGGCCGACGGCGCCGCGCCAAACAGCGCCGCCACCAGCGGATCGCGCGCCACCGGGCTGCGATTTACCCGGATTGCATAATGCGTGTCGTCAGCGAGGATGTGGAAGTGACGCCCCGTGCCGGCCATGCTCTGCTCGCGCAGGCCTGGACGCTCTTTGCGCGGAGCGGCGCCTTCGCGCTTCGGCTGCACGATCGCGGCCAGGAAGGCTTTCACGCGGTCCGGATCCGGCGAAATCTGGTACACCGCCTTGCCAAGGTAGGTGGCGGTGCCCTCGATGTAGCGCGCCAGTTCGATCACGCCCGCTTCGCGCAGGTCGCGGATGTATTTACGCGCGCCGGAAGGCGAAAACTTCAGGAACCAGGCGATTTCGTCGGCCAGCATTTCGTGGGTCGACAGTTCGCCGATCAGTTTCTGCATGTTTTCGATGCGGCGCTGGGTGGCCGAGGTCGAACGCACGCGCTCGATCGGGGCCATCGAAATGGGTGCGCGTTCGGCCGGCTGTGGCGCTACGCGCTCGATCAGTGCCGAATTGCCGGAAGAGTGCATTACGCCCAGGTCGCTTTGCGTTGCGTTGTGCTTGGTCGGTGCATGCATGTTGGTACTCCATGAATGAGATGTCATTGGTCCGGATCGCGTCGTTTCGTCGTTTGTCTGTTTGACCACTACAACAACTTTGCGGTTCCCCTTAGCTTGCTGCCAGATTGCCTGTGTCAAGGACAATGGTCTGTGCGCCATCGAACATTTCCCAAAATTACTTATCTCGCCACAAGAGAAGTCCTCGGCGCACCTGTGTGCGTTGGCGTACAGATTGCATGTACCGACTTGATTAAGCTGGGGCCGTTCGCGTGAGATTGCGTCCGCTTCACCATCGAAAACTTACATTAAGGAAACCACACCATGAAAACCACCCTGCTCGTAGCAATGCTTGCCGTAATCGGCCTGACCGCTTGCGAAAAAACCACCGTCAACCCACCTGCGACGACCGTCGTCCAGCCGACCGTCGAGAAGCAAGTTGCCGTTCCAGGTCCAGCCGTTCCTGTGCCAGTGCCTGTTCCAGGCCCAGCCGGCGCGCCTGGCGAAAAAGGCGAAAAAGGTGAGCCAGGCAAGACCGGCGACGCCGTGATCGTGGTGCCAGAAAAGCACTAAGCAGCCCTGAGAAGCCCGATCGCGCCGCACCGGACCTCGCGTCCGTTGCGGCGCGATTTTTTTTTGCGGCTGATAAAATTGCCTATTTGATTTTTGCCTCCAATAACTTGATGCGCCGATTTCTGCTCCCCGCCCTCCTGCTGCCGCTCAGCGCTTTGGCCGGCCCCGCCGGTTCCGACGTCCTGGTCGACTTGCTGGCCATCCCCGGCAGCGCCGGACTGGGCGCGATCCAGCGCCTGGCCTACAGCCCCTACCGCGGGTCCACCGTCAGCCAGGACCTGGTGCCGCTGTACATGTACGAGGGCAAGCAGTTCTACCTGCACGCGACCCGGGTCGGCATGAAGCTGAGCGAGCGGCGCGACCATGACCTCGAGGTCTTCCTCGACTACCGCTTCGAAGGCTATCCGGCGGAGCAGACCCCGGCGGTGCTGGCCGGCATGGCGCGGCGCGGCTCGGGCATCGACGCCGGCATCGCCTACCGCAAGCGCGAGCCGTGGGGCAATCTCGACGCCGAGATCCTGCACGACGCCAACAACCTGAGCCACGGCACCGAGATGCGCCTTGGCTACAGCATCGACGTGACGTCGCGGCGCCTGCACCTGCGCCCCAGCGTGGCGCTGGCTTACCGCAATTCCAGCCTGAACAATTACTACTACGGCGTGCGCCCGAGCGAGGCGCGCCCGGGCCGCCCGGCCTACCTGCCGAATGCCGGCGTCGACCTCACGCTGGGCCTGTTCGGTTACTACGAGGTGACCGAGCGCTGGCGCCTGCTGGGCGGCGTCGGCGTGACGCTGCTCGACGCCGGCGTGCGCAACAGTCCGGTCGTCGACGACAAGTGGCAGCCCAACGCAATGGTGGGCGCGGCCTACGATTTCGGCAGCCACAAGCCGTATTCCGAGCCCGGCCTGCCGCTGCACATGAAGCTGTACGGCGGGCGCGCCACCGAATGCAATTTCCTGCCGGCGGCGACGTTCCGCTGCGGCTCGACCCGCACCCCGGACGACACGCGCATCTGGGGCGTCGACTTCGGCCGCCCGCTGATCGAAAAGGTCAACGGCTGGCCGCTCGACTTCGTCGCCTGGATCGGCGTGCAGGCGCACGACGAGCGCGGCCGCGCCCAGGACGGGCTGCAGATGAACGCCCACATCAAGGCCTATTATTACGGCTTCCCGTGGCGCGACCGGGTGCGCACCCGGGTCGGCTTCGGCGCCGGCTTCTCGATGGCGCAGCGGGTGCCGCTGGTGGAGCTGGAAGACCAGTCCCGGCGCGGCCGCGATGTGTCGCGCTTCCTGAATTATCTCGACCCGTCGATCGACGTGAACGTCGGCGACCTGTTCGGCGCCACGCGCCTGAGCAAGACCTGGGCCGGCGTCGGCGTGTCGCACCGCTCCGGCATCTTCGGTGCCTCGCAAATTCTCGGCAACATCAACGGCGGCTCGAACTATTTATACGGCTACGTCGAGACCACCCTGTAGTGTGGCGCAGAGGCGACACGGGACAAATTTTGGTGCGGCAGCGTACCGACCCACGGAACTCCTGAGCTTAATCTTCGTCCAACAGGCTCGATAGACTTTTGACAATCGATCCACCTACGGGAGCCTCTGTGAACAATATAAAAAAAATCGCCATGGCGATTGCAGTCTTCTGTTGCGCCGGGACCAGCCTGGCGCAGCAAGTCAATCCATCCTGGTACATCCAGCCTAACGTGGTTGGCGTCCAGCCCGACCGGGATTTCGGCACCGACAAGCGCAAGGCCGGCGGCGGACTCAAGTTCGGCAAGGCGATCGCGCCGATGTGGGACCTGCAGGTCGGCGCCAGCCATGTGCGCGTCGAAGACGGCCCCTTCAATTACCACCAGACCCTGCTGGGCGCGGACGCGCTGTGGATGCTCTCGCGCAAAAACTTCCGCCCCTTCGTGCTGGTCGGCGTGGGCGCACAGCGCGACAAGGTGTCCAACCCGCTGCGCCGCAACAGCGCGACGGCGCCGTACGCCAAGGCCGGCGTCGGCTTCCAGCTCGGCTTTACCGAGCAGCTGGCGATGCAGGCCGACCTGTCGACCGTGCGCGGCCGCCTCGACCAGGACGACTTTGGCTTCAGGAACAGTAACAACAAATACCTGACGGTTGGCCTGAACTACGCGTTCAGCAAGCCGGCGCCGCCGCCTGCGCCGATGCCGCCGCCGCAAGCGGTCGAGCAGCCGGCGCCGGTGCCGGTCGCCCCGCCGCCACCGCCGCCGCCGCCGCCGGCGCGCTTCGAGAAAGTGACGATGTCGGCCACCGAACTGTTCGAGTTCAACAGCGCCAGGCTGAGCATGCCGCAGCCCAGGCTGGACGACATCGCCGCCGCGCTGGCCGCCGATCCGGGCATCACCGACGTCGACATCACCGGCCACGCCGACCGCATCGGATCGGCCGCGTACAACATGAAGCTGTCGACCGCGCGCGCGAATGCGGTGCGCGACTACCTGGTATCGAAAGGCATCGACGGCAGCCGCCTGAAAGCCTACGGCAAGGGTGAAACCATGCCGGTCGTCACCTGCAGCAACAAGAAGCGCGCCGACTTGATCAAGTGTCTCGAGCCGAACCGCCGCGTGGAAGTCGAGCAGATCAGCATCGAACGCCGCGTGCAGTGAAACGCTGCGCAGCGACGGTAGCGATCTGACCTGATGGGCCCCGCGGGGCCCATTTTTTTGCAATTTTTGGAGGCAGGATGAACAAGAAAGAATGGATGCCGAATCTGCGCGAGCTGTGGTCCGTGATGCGCTGCGCGGTCAGCGACTGGCTCGACGACCGTTGCAGCAGCAAGGGCGCGGCGCTGGCGTTCTATACCCTTTTTTCGATGGCGCCGATCCTGGTGCTGGTGCTGGCGGTGGCGGGCGCCTTCTTCGGCGCCGAGGCGGCGCAGGGCCAGCTGTTCGGCCAGCTCAGGGGGCTGCTGGGCGACAAAGGCGCCGCCGCGATCCAGCTGCTGCTGGCCGGCGCGCGCAGCCACGACAGCGGCCTGAAGGCCACCCTGGTCGCTTCGCTGCTGTTGCTGGTGGGCGCCACCTCGGTGTTCGCCGAGCTCAAGGACAGCCTCGACGAGATCTGGGGCTCGCCCAAGGCCACCGGCTCGACCTGGTGGCAAGTGATCCAGACGCGCCTGTTCTCGTTCGGTTTGATTCTCGTGCTGGCCTTCCTGCTGATCGTCTCGCTGGCGGTGAGCGCCGCGCTGGCGGTGCTGGAAAACTATGTCGGCGGCTTGTGGAAGGAAGCGACGGTGGTGCTGAGCTGGGTGGCCAAGGCCATCAGCTTCGGCGTGATCGCGGTGCTGTTCGGCGTGATCTACAAGCTGCTGCCGCGCATCAAGCTGGCGTGGCGCGACGTGTTTGTCGGCGCGCTCGGCACGGCGGCCATGTTCGAGCTGGGCAAATACATCATCGGCCTCTACATCGGCAACAGCGGTGTGGCAGACAGCTTCGGCGCGGCCGGCTCGACGATTGCGATCCTGCTGTGGATCTACTACTCCGCGCAGATCTTCTTCCTTGGCGCCGAATTCGCGCGCCAGTACGCGGTGCAGCTGGGCAGCCTGCGCCACAAGACCGACCAGGAAACCGGCGTCGAGGCCAAGAGCAAGAGCGTCGGGCGCGCCGCGCGCACCGCCTACCCCATCGAGAAATAAGCAGCAAGGAGGGGTCTGGTCCTGCGGACCCGACCCCATCGTCGAAAATGCATCGACCTCAATGAAGTTAGCCGTCCCTCATAACGTTTTCCAACGCCGAAATAAGCGTCGCGCCACAACTGGTCTTATGCCCATGCAGCGCCACCGCTCTGCCCTCGATTGTCCAATTGGGATCACCCTCAATAATCACGCAGTTCGCGTGCCCCGCGACAGGACAGCTGCACGAATCGCCCATCCGTGCCAGCGGTTTTCCCATGACGTTCGTCTGTTCCGCGGCCGACGTCACCTCGCCGCCGTGGCTAGTCGCATCGCCTTGTCGTATTGGCGCGGGCATCGGATTACCGGGCAGGATTGAAATCGAATACAAAAGCATCCTTGCGCATTCCGCTCGGAGGGCTGGGCGTGACCACCGTAATCGTGGCCTCATCGCTTTGCCGCAGGTTCATTGTCATGCTGGTGTCGTGCTTCTGATAGCCCGCGATGGCCGCCAGCGCCCACTGCACGAACAGACTCGCCGCGCCGGTATTGCCGATGCGGGCATAGATGTCGTAGCCCTGTTCCGGCTTGAACAGGTCGAAGCCAGGCATGCTCTGAAATGCCGCTACTGTGAAAGGCACGACATGCCGGCCTGTCGCAGGTCCGGCGGTGTCATAAAACACCCGCGCCGGTTTGCCGCCGGGGACCGCGCGTAGTGCTGCATCGAGGCCGATTTTGAAAGCGGACTGCTGCTCCTGCTCGTGCATCAGGCTCGCCTTTTGCGCCGGATCAAAAGTCGGCTTGCCCTGTTTGTCCTTGCGGTACGTAACACGGACGGGCCGGTGCAGTACCGCGATGGTCGGTAGCCGATCGAATTGGTAAAGTTGTTCGGCAGTCCAAGGCTTCGGCAGATACCGGCTGGGTTTGAATTCCAGCTTAGTCGGCTCCGGCTTGCCGGCAGCGCGTGCGGCGGCGCGCGCAGCGTTCAGTTGCCGGTCACGTTCTGCGAAATATTGGGCATTGCGGTCACCATCGGCATTCGGCACAAACACGCGCAGTGCGTCGACTCGATCGCGGCGCGCTAACACCAACGCCACCATCGACTCCGTCATGCTGCCCGCACGACGTGGGCCCTCCTCCCAGAATGGCCGACGGCTCACATCGCCGGTGTACTGCCGAGTCATGTCTCCATCGGACGCATAAAGAAGTAAGGCAGGCACATCCGGATTTTGTTCGAAGAACTGAAAAGCGCGCTCGAGAATTTCTTCCGGCTCGTTCAGAAAGATGGCGCCTAGCGAAGCGATTTGATGATGGTGCATGCCCGCAGGCATTCTTAGATCATTAGTACGATCATTTACGAAATCAAAATTCGTCTTGCCGCCAAAACTGGAATCCTGCCTTTCCTTCTTGTGCATGTGCGCCCAAATGCTAATACTGGGAATCGGCCACTGCTCAACGAAACGACTCGCTCCGTGTTCCAGTACATCTGCGCTACGTTTCCCCGAGATCAAGTCCCTCATTGTGTGGTTAGTCTCGTAAACTTTTAGATCATCCGGCAAGATTGATTTTTGCGGATTTTTTTGCATTTCGACCCATGAATGCGCCTGCCGAAACATTTCTACGGACAATCCGACACCCAATATATCGAGAGATGCGAGGGGGGGTGTCATACTGGTGTTCGGATCGTTCATGGTGGTGCCCACGTAATTGAAAGGTGGAAGGGTTGCGTTGCTGAATGCGTTCGCAGGCTCTACCGCGAGTGCCGTAGATGCTGTAAGCGAGGCGATGAAGCCGATCACAAATTGGGATACCTTCATGGTTTCTTTCCTAGCTCAGTGGTTTGCCGAACATCCGCTGGGCCACGGTATGATTGACGATCAAATTGGGTGGGATCAATTTAGCGATTTCGTCCACCGCAATGTCGGCAGGCAGAACTCCACTAGCAAAGTACGAAAATGTCGCTGTTATTAGAGCGACTGCGCCTGGCGTCTGCTCCTTCGCGACATATTCGAGAACAACTTTTGCATCCGGATTGTCTTCTTTCATCTTCATATCCTTCCAATCAGTCCGCCAGTCGGCCACTGCGCATAAATACTTCAGATACGCCTTGTCGTCTTCCGAAACGGGAAACGGCGCGCCCAGCGACAGGTCGTAGGCCGTCACCCCGGCGGCATGGGCCGGATTGGTCGGGACGGCCGAATGGTAAGAGTTCGCGTCCGTTTTCGCTTGCCAGCGCGCCCGCGCCTCATTCGCCGTTTCGATGCTGTATGTGCCCTTCATTGCGTCTGCGTCCGCGAAATCCACGCTCACCAATCGCAAACGATCATCGTCCGTCTTCGCTCCGGTTCGTTGGCCAGGCAGGCTGTTTTCCAATTGACGGATCTCTTCCGGTGTGAGCGGCAGCTTTCCACACCGCACGCCCCCGCGAAATTCGCGAACGGCCCAACTGGTGGTGGCGATCGCATCTTTGCCAGCAGCAGTGGCAATCGCCGCATCGATCGGGCTGACGGCCAATCTTGTGCTGGAATATCTTGTAATCGGCATTCTGGTCCGCCACCATCAGCCAGCTGCGCAGGCTGGCCCGGTAGCGGTGCTGCAGCTCGGCGCTGCTGTCGGGGCCCATATAGGCAAACTCGCTGACCAGCGCCTGGAAATAGCGCGTGCCGCCGCCGAAGGCCTCGATCTCGATGGCGACCGCGGTGCCGAGCAGGTGGTCGGGGTCGAGGTCCGGTGCGGGCGAAAGGGCCTGGAACTCGAATTCGCCGACGTGGGAAATCGCTTCGACGCCGCGCAGCGAGGCGAAGCGGATCTGGTCGCTGCCAAGCGACGTGTGCAACTCGATCGTGCGGGACATGGGTGCTCCGGCGGCTGAAACCAAAAACCGTTATTGTTGTCTCCGGTAAATCACAAGACAATGCAAAAACGTCGCCGCCATGATGACGATCAACCCGCGCCCAGAAACAAAAAGGGGGTCAGGTCCATGGGACCTGACCCCGGTTTTGCAGCCGACATTTTCTACGCCGCGGCGCCGCCGAAGCCGGGTCAACTGCCGTGACCTGGCGTCCCGTCGCGCCAACGGACCTGCTGCAACCGCGCTACTCTCCCAGCAGTTCGGCCACCACTTCCATCCCTTCGATGCGCTCGGCCACGACCTTGACGATCACCACCACCGGCACGCCCAGCAGCAAGCCCCACACGCCCCACAGCCAGCCCCAGAACAGCAGGCTGACGAACACCGCCGCCGGATTCATGCGCGCGATGCGCCCGGTCATCCAGGTCGCCACCACCGTGCCGACCAGCGTGGCGATCGCCAGCGAGGCGCCCGACACCAGCAGCACCATGCGCAACGATTCGAACTGCATGAACGCGACCCCGCCGGTCGCGATGGTAATTAAGAGCGGCCCGAAGTACGGCATGATGTGCATCAGCCCGGCGAAGATCGCCCACGCGCCGGCGTTCTCCAGCCCGATCGCCGACAGCGCCATCCACATCAGCAGCGCCAGCAATCCGTTGGTCACCAGCAGCATGAACATGTAGGCCTGGATCGAGGTGTTGATGTCTTCCAGGATGTGCACCGTGACTTTCTTGCGCGTCAGCGAGGGCCCGGTCAGCTTGACCAGCTTGCGCTTGAAGGTGTCGCCGGCCAGCAGCAGGAAGAACACCAGGAACACCACCATCGTGGCCTGGCTGACGAACGTGGCCAGGCCCATCGATCCGGCCAGCACCCAGTCCATCACCTTGAAGGTGCTGCCGGCGGCGGCTGCGGCCGGCGCGGCGCGCTTGGCCGCGGCGCGCGCCGCGTCGGCCCCGCCAGACGACGCGGCGCGTTCGATTTCGCTGGCCGCCGCCTGCACCTGCTGGATCGTGCTCGGCTGCCCGGTCTTGTTATCCGACAGCAGCTTGGTCACCTTGTGCGTGATTGTCGGCAGCTCGTCGATGATGTTGACGAACTCGTCCTGCACCCGGTACATCACGCCCGCCAGCGCGGCCAGGATCAGTACCGTGACGAGGGTGGCGCCGATGGCGCGCTTGATGTGCCAGCGCTCGAGCCATTGCACCACCGGGCTCAGGGTATAGGCGATGAACACGCCCAGCAGCAGCGGCACCAGGAATTTTTCCGACCACTGCAGCGCCCACACGAAGGCGACGGTCGCGACGATGCCGATCGCGGTGCCGCGCGCATTGACGTGCAGGGGAAATTTGAAGGAGTGGCCGGGGGCGACGAGTTCGTCGTCGGCGGCATGCGCGGGCGCGGTTGCAGCCTCGGCGGGCAAAACAGGTTCGGGGACAGGCGGCAAGGTTGGATCTGCAAGCTTCATCGGACACTTTACAAAAAAAAAATGCCGCCCGCAATGCCGGCCCCTTGCAGGGACCGGCTCGGACAGCCGGGCTTATTTAACGCGGATGTCGTTCTTCACAGATACTACACCCTTGACGCCGCGGGCGAGATCGGCGGCTTTCTGGGCGTCGCCCGGCTGGGCCACGAAGCCCGACAGCTGCACGGTGCCCTTGAAGGTCTCGACGTTGATTTCGGTCGCCTTCAGGGTCGGCTCGTTGACGATCGATGCCTTCACCTTGGTGGTGATGACGGCGTCGTCGACGTATTCACCGGCGCTTTCCTTGGTCGGGGTGGAGGCGCAACCGGCCAGGGTGGCGACGAGCGAAGCGGCGAACAGCATGGTGGCGAAGCGGCGTGCGATGTGCATGATGGAACTCCTGGTGGTGGTGGTGGACAAAAATCGATGAATCGGTGAGGCTTACTTGCCGAACTGGGTCTTGGCGGCGGACACGCAGCTGTCTTTGGCCGCGCCGGCGAACGCGTCGCATTTCTCACGCGCGACCTTGTACTCCGCGGTGCGCTTGTCTTCGCGCGCATCGTTGCGCGCTTCGATCGCGCGCTTGTCGGCCTTGGCGTCGGCCTGGGCCGCGACCAGCGCCGCCTTGGCCTGGCTGACGCAGACGTCCTTGTCGTTGCCGGCCAAGGCGCCGCACCTGGCGCGATCCAGGTCGTAATTGGCCGAGGCGATCTTCAGGCGCGACGCCGTGTAGGCCTTCAGCGTGTTCTTGTAATACGCTTCGGCTTCCTGCTCGGTGCGCACGCGCGCCGCTTTCGCTTCCTCGACGCAGACGTCCTTCGGATTGCCGGTGATGGCGTCGCACTGGGCGCGCGCCGCCTTGTAGGCGACCGCGGCATTGTCCTTGGCCTGGTTGTAGGCGGCCTTCGCTTCCGGCGTGGTGGCGGCGTGGGCGCCGGCGCCGCACAGTGCGGCGACAACCAGGGCGATGGCGTGTTGATGGATTTTTTTCATTTTTGGTGAGCTCCGTAAGTGACGTTTCATACTGTTTTACGTCAGAAGCCCCCGCCCTTCTGTTCGCTACCGAACACTGCCATCCGGATTCGCTCCGCGCTGTCGCTTTTACAACAAAACCTGTCCAACGAAGAATGTCAAATCATCATGTTTAGGGTGCGGCACCGCACAGACCGAGAAATTCCTGCCGACTATTCTGACCCTACACTTTTTGCCAGGAGAACAATATGAAATCGACTCACACCATTGCCGCACTGATCGTCGCCAGCACCGCCGTCTTGAGCGGTTGCGCCAGCACCACCTCCACTCCGTACGGCTACAACAACAACGCCGGCTACAACTCGGGCTACACCAGCAACGTCTCGTCGGGCTACGGCACGATCGATTCGATCCAGGTCGTGCGTGGCCAGGCCGGCACCACCGGTTCGGGCGCCGTCGTGGGCGGCCTGGTCGGCGCACTGGTCGGTAACCAGGTCGGCAGCGGTGGCGGCCGTACCGCAGCGACCGTCGCAGGCGGCGTCGCCGGCGCGGCGATTGGCAACAGCGTCGAAGCGAACCGCAACGCCACGGGCGTGGACATGTATCAGATCAACATCCGCATGGACAACGGCGAATGGCGCAGCGTCACCCAGGACAGCGTCTATGACCTGCGCGTGGGCAACCGCGTGCGCCTGGTCGACGGCCGCGTCTATCGTTACTGATCGAAACGGGGCCGGGTGACAGCCCGGCCTCGCACATGTTCCCACTACTTATAAAAATACATTCACCACTTTAGGAGCCTCCCATGGGAACCATTCTGCTAATCATTCTCGTACTCGCGCTGATCGGCGTGCTGCCAACCTGGAACCACAGCCGCAACTGGGGCTACGCTCCAGTGAGCATCACCGGCCTGCTGGTACTGGTGCTGATCTTCATGCTCGTCACCGGGCGCTTGTAAGCTAGTTTGACGAGGCCGGCCTTGCGCCGGCCTTTTTCGTTTCTGCAACCAAGAACAATAAGGAGCTGCCATGACACAGCCTCACCTGATTTCCTTGCGCGCCCTGGCCGGCGCCTGCGCCCTGCTCGCCGCGATCGGCGCCGCACACGCGCAAACGACCCAGGAACCGACGTCCACCGATTCGAACGTGCCGCCGGCGACCGCCGCCAAGCAGGCGCGCGAAATCGCCCAGGGCGATCCGGCCCGCTGGTTCCGCCAGAATCCGAGCATGGGTGCGCGCCTGCGCAACCTGCAAAAAGAAATCGGCGCCGCGCTGCAAGAGTCGCAGGGCGCCTGCCGCAAAATGCCGGCCGCCGAACGCGGCGCCTGCATGCGCGAAGCGCGCGCGACCTACCAGTCCGACATGGCCGGCGCCCGCGCGCAGGTGATGGCCGAGTACCAGCAGTAATTCACGCGCCGCGGCCCAACGGCTGGGGTCAGGTCCGCCGGACCTGACCCCGGTTTTGTCGGCGCCGCTTGCATTCAATCCGCCTGGCGGCTACCCTGGTCGTGCGTCGGCAATTCATGCACCACCACCGCCGTGTCTTCGCTGTACTTGCCCAGCCAGCCCGCGTGTTTCAGCGCCCGCAGCGCGTCGCGATACCCCTGGTCCCAGCGCCACTCGATCGACCCCTTCGAAAAATTCACGTCCTTGGCCGCCATGTGCCAGTCGGTGCCGGCGTACGCCAGGCGCACGATGTGCAGCGTCGCATCGACGCCCAGCGCGGCCAGCTCCTGGCGGTCGGCCGCGCTGCGGTCTCCTTCCGGCAGGCGCGTGTACAGCTCGCGCAGTTTCTGCTGCATCTTGTAGGTGCCGACATAATCGTCGATGTGGCGCTGGGTGCGCGAGGCGTAGGTCACGTCCTTCTGGCGCGTCGCCACTTCGTCCATTGTCGCCGGCTCGGCGCCGTGCGCGCTCCACAGGTCGACCAGGAAGCACAGCGTGTCGCCTTCGGGCAGCTCGGCCAGCACCGATTCGAGCGGCGTGTTCGAGTACAGGCCGCCGTCCCAGTACAGGTCGCCGTCGATCCGCACCGCCGGGAACGCCGGCGGCAGGCTGCCGCTGGCGCGCACGTGGTCGGCCGACAGTTCCCCATTCAGGCTGTCGAAGTGCACCAGTTCGCCCGTGCAGACCTTGACCGCGTTGACGGTCAGGCGAATGCCGCCCGGCTCGTTCAGGTAATCGAAGTCGACCAGCTCCGCCAGCGTGTCGCGCAGCGGTGTGGTGTCGTAGTAGGAGGCGTCGTCCGGCGCCACCGGCAGGCCGGCCGCGAAGCCGCTGAAGTAGCGCGGCGCAAAAAAGCCCGGCGCGCCGCGCATCACGGTGTCGAAGGTGTTCATCCAGATGTTGGTGCGGCGCTGCTCGTCGCCGACCCGCGCCATGTCGATCCGGTCGGGATGGGCCACCCGGTCCCAGAACGCCTTCACCCGCTGCAGCCGGTCGGCCTGCCGGTTGCCCGCGATCAGCGCCGCGTTGATCGCGCCGATCGAAGTGCCCACGATCCAGTCCGGCGCCAGGTCGTGCTCGTGCAGCGCCTGGTAGACGCCGGCCTGGTAGGCGCCCAGCGCGCCCCCGCCCTGCAGCACCAGCACGATGCGCAGCTTGTCGGGATTGAGGGGATTTGTTTTCATTGATTGTCCGGAGGTGGCGGCGCACACAAAAAAAAGCGGCGCCGATCATGATCACGACGCCGCTCAAGCCCCACCATATTACCTTTTTCTGCGGCTTGCGCCGGCGTCGTTCTGCGATCAGTACTCCGTCGTGTGCGGATGCGTGCGGCGGTATTGCAGGTAAGCCCCCGCCGCGCCCAGCAGCGCCGTCACGCCGAGCGCCGCCTTGCCGGCCGTGCCGATATGACGGTGCCGCACGAAGTTGAAAATCTTCAGCGCGAACGGCAGCATCGTCGCCACGCTGGCGCCCGACGGCTTGAGCAGGCTGTCGAACTTGGCGCGCAGCGACCAGGTCGCGTGGTCGATGGCCGAGTGGAACAGCGCCTCGGGCCGCGCGGCCTGGATGACCTGCGCCTTGGACTGCACCACACCGATGCGATAGAACTCGCCCTGCCGCACCAGCTCGTCCTTGCGTTCCTGCACGCTGCGCTCGTCCTTGACTTCTACGATTTGTGATTCCATGCCAGCTCCTCGTGTCGCTGCCGCTTACAGCAGCATTTCGCGGTCGTTCTTCAGTTCGTTCATCGTTTCCGGGAACGCCAGTTTGCCCTGCTTGAGCATCGACAATCCCTTCCAGACCAGGATCGCGGTGATCAGCGCGAACACGCCGAACATGATCAACAGGATCTTCCATCCCATGGTCTCCCACGCCAGCGCCACGATGGTGGCGGTGCCGTAGGCGAGCGCGAACCAGATGGCCAGCACGGCGCCGGCGAAGATGGCAACCAGTTCGATCACGTGGTTGCGCACTTCGGACAGCTCGAGCGCGGCCAGTTCGACGCGCGACACGACCAGGCCGAACAGGTTCTTCGCCAGGCCGGTCACGCCGCCCAATAGGCCGGGGCCATGAACGATAGTTTCAACTTTTTCCATGGCTGCTCCCGGCGTGGATTATTTGCGGCCCAGGATCACGCCCACCAGCAGGCCGACGCCCGCGGCGGCGGCAACGGTGCGCCATGGGTTGTCCTGCACGTAGGTGTCGGCGGTCTTGGCCAGTTCCTTGCCCTTGACCAGCGCCTGGCCCTGCACTTCGCCGGCTTTCTTCATCGCCACGTCGAGCATTTCCATGCCGCGCTTGCGCAGGTCGTCGGCCTTTTCGCCGGTCAGCGCGGCAGCCGCGGTCAGCAGCGATTGCGCATCCTTGACCAGCGTCTTGACGTCGGTCTGGGCGTCCGACAGCGTGGTGCTCAGGCTCGAGGCGGCGTTGTTGGCGGCGTTGCGGGTGGTGTTGTCCATCATGATGAATCTCCTTGTGGTGGGTGGGGTGGATTAGTTAAATTATTTCGGTTACTTCGGCAGCAGGTCGCGCATGTCGTCGGCGTGCTCTTCTTCGACGGCCATGATTTCGATCAGCAGGTTGCGCGTGGTCGGATCCTTGTCGCCGATCGCGGCGATCATCTGGCGGTACGACTCGATCGCCACCCGCTCGGCGATCAGGTTGGCTTTGATCATCGCGTTGACGTCGTCCGAGTCGTCGTATTCGGCATGGCTGCGCGCCACCAGCGATGCGGGGTTGAAATCCGGCTCGCCATTGAGCTGGACGATGCGCTCGGCCAGCCAGTCGGCGTGGTCCTGTTCCTGCGTCGCGTGCTCGAGGAATTCGGCCTTGACCTGGCCGGTGCCCGGACCGCTGACGGTGAAGTAATGGCGCTTGTAGCGCAGCACGCACACCAGCTCGGTCGCCAGCGCGTCGTTGAGCATGCGGATCACTGCCTGCCGGTCGGCCTGGTAGCCGTCGGTGACGGCGCCGTCGTCGAGGTTGGCGGCAGCCTTGCGAATTGCTTCCTTGTCGAAGCCATGCGCCAAATCCTGTTGATTCTGTTCCATGGTGATTTCCTTGTTCTAAAGCGGTATTAGCGGCGCGGCGGAATTGCAACGCCTTCATTCGACAGCACGATTTCGACGCGGCGATTCAGCTGGCGGTTGCTGGCCGTATCGTTGCCGGCCACCGGGTAGGATTGGCCGTAGCCGCGCATCGCCACGCGGTCGCGCCCGATGCCCATGCCAGTCAGCGCGCTCGCCACGGCGGCGGCGCGGCGCTCGGACAATTCCTGGTTGTGCGCGGCCGAACCGGTACTGTCGGTAAACCCTTCGACCAGCACGGTGCGGCGCGGGTTCTGATTCAATACGTCGGCCAGCTTCTGCACGGTGGCGATGCCGTCCGCCTTCAGGCGCGCCTGGTCGGTGTCGAACAGCACGTCGCCGATCGTGATGATCATGCCGCGCTCGGTTTTCTTCGCTTGCAGGTCGGCCATCTGGGCTTCCAGCTGGGCGGCGCGGGCCTGCGCTTCGCGGGTCTGCGCTTCGGCGTTCATCGCCTTGCGCTGGGCATCTTCGGCCTGGGCCTGGGCGGCCTGGGCGTCGGCCTTGGCGCGGTCCGCCGCATCGCGGGCACGGTCGGCTTCGATGGTGCGCGCCTCGAGCTGCAGCTTGTCGCGCTGGCGGCCCGAGTTGGCGATGTCGGCCTCGGCCGCCTTCTGGCTGGCGACCTGGCGCGCGGTGGCGATCTTCTGCTTGGCGATGTAGGCCAGGCGGTCGATGGTGTCGAGGCTTTCGCGCTTGGCGGCGGCGGCGTTGGCCGCGTCGAGCGCGTCGCTGGCCTGCTTGAATTCGAGCGGCGCATAGGACGACACCGCCGGCGTGTTGTTGGCGGCGATGAAGTCGCCGCGCGCCTGGTCAAGCATCGAGGTGGTGGTCGGCGTGGTGCTGCAGGCGGCCAGCAGGACGGCGCTGGCGAGGACGGCGGTCCGTAACAGTTTGGTGTTCATGGTCTATCCTTTTTCTTGTGGCGCGCAATGGCGCGCGGAGATCGTATTCGGCTTGTGATTGGCGGCCGGGCGCACCCGGCCGTGCGGATCAACGGGCGCGGTCGACTTCCTGGCGCAGCACGCGCAGGTCGGCGTCGAGCGCATTGGCGGCGGCGTTAGCCTTCGCCGAGTTGGCCTTGCTCTGCGCGAGCTTGGCGTCGGCCTGGGCTTCGGTAGCCAGCTGGCGGGCCAGCACGTAATCCTTGGCGGCCAGCGCTTCGTTGGCGCGCATCATCTTGGAGCGCGCCGCGGTGATCTCGGCGGGGGCCAGGTCGGCGGCGCCGGCGCTGACGGCGTTTTCGACAGCATTGCGGGACACGGCCACGTCAGCGGTTGCGGGGGCTTTCTGCGACGTGCCGCAAGCGGCCAGCAGGGACAGCAAGGCTGCAGCGCAAGCCACTTTGATCGGCTGATGGGATTTGTTTACCGTGCTCATGTGCTCTCTCCGTTCGGTGATAAATGATGTTATTAACGTTATATGCTGATTCTTTGGCAAGATCGGTACGCTGACGCACATACGCGGCCACCGCAGCGGCCTGCGCTGGGTGCGGCAGCGCACATCGAAGCATTGCCATTTGCGCTACGCTGGGCGCAACTTAATATGATAAGAAGGATCGGCCATGCCCGACAGCCAAGCGCAACGCAGCGCCCCGCCCTCACCGCCCTCCACGCCGCGCCGTACCGCGCGCACCACCAAAATTGTGCTGTGGGTGGTCGGCCTGCTGATCGCGATCCCGGCGATCGCACTCGTGATCCTGCTTAATTACGACTGGAACAAGGCGCGCCCCTGGCTCAACGCGCGCACCAGCGACGCGATCGGCCGCCCCTTCTCGATCAACGGCGACCTCTCGCTGACCTGGGAGAAACAGGTCACCGGCAAGGCGGCGACCTGGCGCGACCACATCCCCTGGCCGCACCTGGTGGCCAGGGACGTCCACGTCAGCAATCCCGAAGGCATGCCGGCGCGCGACACGGCCAGCGTCGAGGCGCTGTCGTTCTCGCTCAACCCGTTCGCGCTGCTGCACCACACCATCCAGGTGCCGGTGCTGCAATTCAAATCGCCCGCGGTCGACCTGCTGCGCAAGCCGGACGGCTCGAACAACTGGACCTTCCATCACAAGGAAAAACCGTCGCCCTGGACGCTCGACCTCGAACGGATCGTGTTTACCAAGGGCGTGGTGCACCTGGCCGACGCGCTGGAAAAAGCCGACGTCACGGCCGACATCGACACCCTCGACAATGATCCGACCTACGGCGTCAGCTGGAAACTGCGCGGCACCTTCAAGGACGCGCCGGTGACCGGCGGCGGCAAGGCCGGCGCCGTGCTGTCGCTGAAGAACCAGGACACGCCGTTTCCGATCAAGGCCGAATTCCATTCCGGCGCCACCCACGTCAGCGCCGAGGGCACGGTCACCAAGCCGGCCCGGCTGGCCGCGGTCGACCTGAAGCTCAAGCTGGGCGCGCCGAGCATGGCGCGGCTGTACAACTTCACCGGCGTGCTGCTGCCGGAAACGCCGGCCTTCACCACCGAAGGCCGCCTGATCGGCACGCTCGACGACAAGAGCAGCCGCTGGACCTACGACAAGTTCAAGGGCAAGGTTGGCGGCAGCGACATCGCCGGTCACCTGGAATTCCAGACCGGCAAGCCGCGCGGCATGCTCAGCGGCAACGTGGTGTCGCGCGTGCTGCGCTTCTCCGACCTGGGGCCGGTGATCGGCGCCGATTCGAACGCCAGCAAGGCGGCGCGCGGCGTGGCGCCGGTGCAGCCACCAGGCAAGGTGCTGCCGGTCGAAAAATTCCGCACCGACCGCTGGAAGACCGTCGACGCCGACGTCAAGTACTCGGCCGAGCAGATCATCCGCGACAAGGAGCTGCCGATCACCAAACTGTCGACCCACCTGGTGATGAAGGCCGGCGTGCTGACGCTCAATCCGCTGAATTTCTCTGTCGCCGGCGGCAACATGGTGTCGAACATCAAGCTCGATGGCAGCGGGCGCGAAGGCAAGGACGCGATCAAGGCCACCGCCAAGGTCACCGCGCGCCACCTGCAGATCAAGCAGCTGTTCCCGACCATCGAGAAGATGCAGGCCACCGTCGGCGAGGTCAACGGCGACGCCCAGCTGTCGGCCACCGGCAGCTCGGTCGCCACCCTGCTGGCCAGTTCGAACGGCGAGATCAAGACGCTGATCAACCAGGGCTCGGTCAGCAAGCTGCTGCTCGAAGAGATGGGCCTGAACGTCGGCAACATCATCCTGACCAAGCTGTTCGGCGACAAGCCCGTCAGGCTCAACTGCATGGCCACCGACTTCGCGGTGACGAACGGCCTGATGCAGACGCGCACCTTCGTGGTCGACACCGACGAAGCGGTGATCACCGCCGACGGCACCATCAACCTGTCCGACGAGCAGCTGAACCTGACCTTGCGTCCCGAGACCAAGAGCCTGCGCATCTTTTCGCTGCGCGCGCCGCTGCACGTCACCGGCCCGTTCAACGCGCCCAAGGTCGGCATCGACAAGGGCGTGGTGGCGCTGAAGGCCGGCGGCGCCATCGCGCTGGCGACCATCGCGGCGCCGATCGCCGCATTGGTGCCGCTGGTCAATGCGGGGCCGGGCGAGAACAGCGCTTGCGGCCAGCTGCTGGCGGCCGCGCGCGTCAAGCCGGTGGCGCCGCCGCCGCCGGCCCATGCGAAACGATGATCCGCGGGAAGTTGTAAGGAAATGTATTCCTCGCAACAATGTGTGCGTTGCCGAACAGACCAGTCTCGGCGCGCACCGTACTGTATGCCTTATCGGTGAGGCAATGACGCTTCGCCGCGGCTTAACAAGAATAATCCGCCCACCACTGAGGACAACAACATGAAGAACCTGAAAATCGTATCGACCCTGCTGGCTGCACTGATGCTGACGACCGTCGTCGGTTGCGCATCGACCACGAGCGCCAAGCATGAAACCCCAGGCCAGTACATTGACGATGCGGCCATCACCACCGGCGTCAAGGCGGCAATTCTGAATGCGCCGACGCTCAAAGTTTCGGAAATCAACGTCGAGACCTACAAGGGCGTTGTGCAGCTGAGCGGCTTCGTGAGCTCCGCCGAAAACATCGCGACCGCATCGTCGGTGGCGCGTTCCGTGAATGGCGTGAAATCGGTCAAGAACGACCTGCGCCTCAAGTAACCCACCCACTTTAGGAGATACAACCATGAAAACCATCAAACAACTGATCGTCACCGCTTCGCTGGCAACTGTTGCACTGGGCCTGACCGGCTGCGCCGGCATGTCGGCACAAGACAAGAACACCGCAGTCGGCGCCGGCGTCGGCGCAGTGGCTGGTAGCGTCCTGACCGGCGGCTCGACCGTCGGCACCGTTGGCGGCGCAGCTGTCGGCGGCGTGATCGGCAACCAGGTCAAGACCACCAAGTAATTCGCAGCACGTCCGAGAGACGCCCCGCGGGCAGGGGGCGTTTTGACGGCGCCACGGCCCCTTCCACTCGGTCCCGACGCACATTGCGACCGCATCGGCGGTGGCTCGTCGCGTCAATGGCTTCCCAGTCGGTCACAACGATCGGCCCCCGAAGTAATCCACCCTACCTAAGGAAAATACAACTATGAAAACCATGAAACAACTGATCGTCACCGCTTCGCTGGCAACCGTCGCTTTGGGCCTGACCGGCTGCGCCGGCATGTCGAACCAGGACAAGAACACCGCAATCGGCGCTGGCGTCGGTGCCGTGGCTGGTAGCGTCCTGACCGGCGGCTCGCCAGTCGGCGCCGTGGGCGGCGCAGCTGTCGGCGGCGTGATCGGCAACCAGGTCAAGACCACCAAGTAATTCGCAGGTCGCTCGACGAATCGCCCCGCTGGTCGGGGCGTTTTTACGTCTGCTCCACCAATCGAGGCGCCGACCAAAGTCCGGGGTCAGGTCCGCCGGACCTGACCCCATGTTGATTCGCCCTGGCGATGTTTCGAAAGAAGTCGACGCCCTGGAATCCGGACGAAACCCCGGATTTGTCGGCGCGGCAGCCGGACGGCAAGGTCAGACGAACGCCGTCGCCAACGCCGCCTCCCCTGCTTCCTTGACGATCTCGTAACACTTGCACGACGCCGCCACCAGGCCCGGCAGGTCGATGATCTCGATATTGCCGCGGCTGTAGTTGATCAGCCCCTGTTGCTGCAGCGCGCTGGCCGCCTTGGTCACGCCGACCCGCCGCACGCCCAGGGCATGCGCGAGGAATTCGTGGGTGAGATGGAACTTGTCCGATTGCAGGCGGTCGCGCGTGATCAACAGCGAGCGCGCCAGGCGCGCCTCGAGCACGTGGAAGCGGCTGCACACGGCGATCTGGATCGCCTGCGCCAGCAAGGTGTCGGTGTAGCGGTACAGCACCCGCTGCAGCGCCGCGTTGCGCGCGAACTCGGCGCGAAACAGCGCGCTGTCGATGCGGCTGGCGCTGCCGGCGCGCTGGACCACCGCGCGCACCTGCGCGAGCTCGTGTCCGAGCGCGACCGTCGCGCCCAGCATGCCTTCGCGGCCGACCAGGCCCACCTCGAGCGTCATGCGGCCCTCGGCCACGCCCAGCAGGGACACCAGGCAGTCGTTGGGGAAATAGATCTGGCGGATGCGCTCGCCCGGCTCGAACAGGACATCGCCGACGTCGACGTGGACCGGTTGGAGCAGCGGCGCGAGTTGCGCCAGGTCGGCATCCGGCAATGCGGCCAGCAACAAGTTACTGTTCGTTACCGCCGCCTCTTGGACGGCCGCGAAACTCATCGGCCCCTCTCGGCTCGGTGGCGTGTGTTGAAACATATTTCTCGTCTGGTGGCGTTCATGGTGAGAGGCCATTTGTTAAATGGTGCGCGCTTACATTTGCAAACAATTTAGATCAGCCTAACGGCTCTAAAACTGAAAGTATGTACGGTGACGCACGGAAGGCCGACATGTTCCCGGACAGAATGAGTCACATCAAGCATCACCCAAAACAACCACAAGGAATCACCATGAACACGCCCCTCACCCACAAGACGAGCCATCACCCGATGATGATCATCGCGGCGATCGCCATCATCCTGTTCTGCCTGGCCGGCACCGCCGCCATCATGGGCTGGCTGCCGTCTTCGATCGGCGGCAACAGCGCCGCCGGCCGCGGCGACCTGACCGAAGCCGACCGCGCCGCACTGGCGATGAAGATGGACGCGCCGAACCAGAACCTGCTGGCGGCGAACCAGCCAGTGCAGCAGCCGTACGCGACAGCGCCGCTGAACCAGCCGGTGCAGCAGCAGTTTGTGCAGCAGCCGGTGCGCCAGCTGCGCGAACCGGCGCCGCGCTATGTTGAACCGGCGCCGGCGCCGTCGATGCGCGAAGCGAACTACCGTCCGGTGCAGGTCGCCGCGGCGACCCCCGCCAAGAACTGGTGCGACAACTGCGGTAACGTCGAGTCGGTGCGCGAAATCACCACCCGCGCCCAGGGCAGCGGCGTCGGCGCGGCCGGCGGCGCGATCCTCGGCGGCCTGCTGGGCAACCAGGTCGGCAGCGGCCATGGCCGCCAGCTGGCGACCGTCGCCGGCGCCGTCGGCGGCGCCGTGGTCGGCAACCAGGTCGAAGGCAACATGAAGGCCAACCACAGCTACGAGATCCGCGTGCGCATGGACAACGGCAAATACCGCACCTTCCACCAGTCCTCGCCGGGCTGGCATCAGGGCGACCGCGTGCGCGTGGTCAACGGCGGGCTGCGCTCGGTGCGCTGATCCCGGGCGGGCTTGCCCGCTGCAGCGAAAACAAAACGCCATGCCGGCTCCCACCGCCTGGCGTTTTTCTTTTGTGCAACGTGCGCCAGCGAACAGAGTTACTGCTGAGCTCAACACAGAATGGGGCCATGCCCGGCGTCGGGCCTATCGCAGCCTACAAGGAGAATCAACATGAAAACCCTGCACTGGATCGGCATCATCGTTTGGGGACTTTTTGTCGCCGGCTGCGGTCTAACCGGAGCAGGCGCCGGCGAGTCCGCACCGCCGCAGGATGTGATGTTCCTGATCGCGGGCGGCATGGTCACCTGCCTGATCGGCCTGGTCGGGCTGATGGGGTTTGCGGGCTGGGTCCCGGGATTGCGAACTGAGCAAAAAAGTTATTCTTAATGTACGGCACCGTACGGATCGAGTGCGGTCAATTAGCGATACTGAACTTACGACGAACCTGTCGCTACACAACTAAATGAGGACACATCATGCTCTATACCATCGCAATTATTCTCCTGATCCTGTGGGTGCTCGGCCTGGTCACTTCCTACACCGTTGGCGGCTTCATCCACATCCTGCTGGTCGTCGCCGTCATCATGATCCTGGTCAAGCTGATCAGCGGTCGAGGTATTTAGTAGGCCACCCGCATGCGGACATCGGCGGCTTTGATGCCCGATCCGTTTCGCGGTCGCTCCCGTCTCGACGGATGCGACTACGAAACGGATTTTTCTTTTTAGGAGACCCACAATGCAGAACATGAACAAACTCACCCGCGCGCTGATTGGCGCCGCGATCGTTTCGCTGGCCGTCACCGGTTGCGCCGACATGAACCCGACCCAGCGCGGCACGGCGCAGGGCGCCGGCATCGGCGCGGGCCTGGGCGCGATCCTCGGCGCCAGCACCGGCGGCGGCGGCGGCGACCGCGCTGCCAAGGGCGCAGTCATCGGCGGCGCCGCCGGCGCGCTGATCGGCAACGTCTGGTCCAAGCGCATGGAGCAGCAGAAGCAGCAGATGGAGCAGGCCACGCGCGGCACCGGCGTGCAGGTCAGCCAGACCCAGGACAACCGCCTCAAGCTCGAGATCCCGAGCGACGTGTCGTTCGACACCGGGCGCTCCGACATCAAGTCGAATTTCCGTCCCGTGCTGGAGCGCTTTGCCGGCACGCTCAATGAGAATCCGGGAACCACCGTGACCATCATCGGGCATACCGACAGCACCGGCACCGATGCGGTCAACCAGCCGCTGTCGGTCGACCGCGCGGCGCACACCCGCGATTACCTGACCATGCGCGGCGTGTCGCCCGAGCGCATCGCCATCGACGGGCGCGGCGAGCGCGAGCCGATTGCGTCGAACGACGATCCGTCGGGGCGCGCGCGCAACCGCCGCGTCGAGATCTACGTGGCCGAGCGCGGTCCGCGCGGCTAACACCGCCCGTCGTACCTGCGCAGGCAGGTACGACAGACTACAGCCACCCCGCGTCGCGCGCCAGCCGGAATGCATCGGTCCGGTTCACCGCATCGCACTTGCTGATCGCCTCGGACAGGTAATTGCGCACCGTCCCTTCCGACAGGTGAATCGTCTTCGCGATCTCCGCCGAACTCTTGCCCTCCCCCGCCAGCCGCAGCACCTGCCGTTCGCGCTCGGTCAGCGGATCGGCGCGTCCGCGCCAGTCTTCCAGCGCCAGCTCCGGCGCCACCGCGCGTCCGCCCGCGTACACGCTGCGGATCGCCGCCGCCAGCGCGTCGGCCGGCGCGTCCTTCAGCAGATAGCCGCGCACGCCGGCGTCGAGCGCGCGCCGCAAATACCCCGAGCGCGCGAACGTGGTGACGATGATCACCTTGCACGCCAGCTTCTGCGCCGCCAGCGCCGCGGCCAGCTCCAGCCCCGTCATCTGCGGCATCTCGATATCGGTCAGCACGATGTCCGGCGCCAGCGCGGCGCACATCTCCAGCGCTTCGCGCCCGTTGCGTGCGCAGCCCACCACGTCGAGGTCCGCCTCGAGCCGCAGCAGCGCCGCCAGCGCGCCGAGCACCAGCGCCTGGTCTTCGGCGATCAGCACGCGGATCATGCCGCCGCTCCGGCCGGCACGCGCAGCTCCAGCGCCAGCCCGCGCTCGACCCGCAGCGCCAGCTGGCCGCCCAGCGCCGCGATGCGCTCCTGCATGCCGGTCAGGCCGTTGCCGCGCATGACCGTCGCGCCGTCGGCCAGGCCCGCGCCGTTGTCGGCCACCCGCAGCACGATCATGCCGTCCTCCAGCGCGAGGCTGAGCGCGCATTCGGTGGCGCCGGCGTGGCGCACGATGTTGGTGACCGCCTCGCGCAACGCCAGCGACATCACGTTCTCGCACGCCGGCGGCAGCGCGAAGGCCTGCACCTCGGCGCGCAGCGCGATGCCGGCCGCGGCCAGGCTGGCGCGCGCGCCGGTCAGCTCGTGCGCGAAGCCGGTCTGCCGATAGCCGCTGACCGCGCTGCGCACTTCCGACAGCGCCGCCCGCGCGCTGTGCTCGATGTCTCCGATCTCGCGCCGGCACGCCTGCGGATCCCGATCGAACAGCTTGCCGGCCAGTTCGGCCTTCAGCGTGATCAGCGACAGCGTATGCCCCAGCAGGTCATGCAGGTCGCGCGAGATGCGTTCGCGTTCGGCGATGGTGGCCATCTGCTCGACCTCCTCCTGCTTGCGCAGCAGCTGGTCGCGCGAGCGCCGCAGTTGCGCCTCCATCACGCCGGACAGGCCCAGCGTGGTGCCGACGATCAGCACCGGCACCAGAAAATTGAAGCCGGCGCCGGGAATGCCCCAGGCGGTTGCAATGGCCAGCAGGATAATCGCCGCCACGCTGGCGTAGGCCCGGCGCGGCGCCGCGATCCCTCCCGTCATCGCGCAGGCAAAAATGAAGAAGGTGCTGGCGCCGAAATTGAACGGCGCCCAGACGACGCCGAACAGGCAGGTCAGCATGATGACCAGCGCCTGGGCGCGCCCGCGGCACCAGTAGCTGGCGAAATACAGCGGCACGAACAGCAGCGCCGTCGCCACCAGCAGGGCGATCTCGATCCAGCCCGGCCCCACCACCATGTATTTCCAGAACAGGAAGGAAAGCATAAAGAGCCACAGGTAAGGCGCTTTCCCGCGCCGCGGCGGCACCCACGGGCCGCGCGCCAGCGTGATCAGGGATTTGATGGACATAGTGTTTTCTGATGTTGAAAGGGTCGCACCCCGAACGCTACCATGCGCTCGGCGCCGGGCGCCAGTGACAATCGTCACTTCTGCGGAACGGTTGGGCAAGGCGGTTTTGGGCTATGCTTTTGCTCGAAACCACCAATTCCCGGAGCGACCATGAAATTACACTACCTGGCCCTGCCCTTTGCCGCCCTCGCGATCTGCGCCCAGGCCGCCGAAACCATCAAGCCCGGCTTGTGGGAGACCAACAACAAAATTAATTCCGGCAGCGGCAAGCTCAAGGATGCGATGGCCATGGCGCAGCAGCAGCTGGCCAGCATGAATCCGGAGCAGCGCGCCAAGATAGAAGGCATGATGGCGCGCCAGGGCGTGGTGCTGAGCAACGACGGCGTGCTGGCCAAGGTGTGCATCACGCCGGAGATGGCCAGGAAGCAGCAACTGCCGGTGCAGCAGCGCGGCAACTGCAGCTTCCAGAATGCGCCGATGAGCGGCAAGACCATGCACTACTCGTTCACCTGCACCGATCCCGACGGACGGGGCGAAGGCAGCGCGACCTTCAACAGTCCGACTTCCTACACGTCCAGCACGCGGGTGACGACCACCGCGACAGGCGGCAGCGAAACCGTCGGCGTCGAATCGACCGGGCGCTGGCTGGCGGCCGACTGCGGCGCGGTCCGTCCGCCGCAATAACGCTTGTCGTTCCTGCGAAGGCAGGAAACCTATACTGATCATGGGTCGCAGCTAAAGCACGCTCAGCATGGGTACCAGCCTGCGCCGGTACGACAAGCGGGGTATTCGTACGCTGGCGTACAAAGCAATTGAAGTGTGAACGGTACACTGTCCTTTTGTACCAGCACCAAAGTTTCCATGCTTCCCACGCTAGAGCGCATCGCTCCCGACACCGGACGGATCGACCTGCTCGTCGAGCTGGTCGACAAGTTGCGCCCGCCCCATCCGAGCCAGGGCGAGATCGCCGCGGCCAACGTGCGCGCGCTGACCCGCCT
The DNA here is from genome assembly GCF_056406475.1 of Massilia sp. P1_C10. Classification (NCBI taxonomy): domain Bacteria; kingdom Pseudomonadati; phylum Pseudomonadota; class Betaproteobacteria; order Burkholderiales; family Oxalobacteraceae; genus Massilia; species Massilia sp. P1_C10. The sequence continues at coordinate 76,564 of NZ_JBFUAC010000007.1, read as the reverse complement.
GCTCCACGCCCACCCCGACCAGGCCGCCCGTCTGGGCGCCGCGCTGTGCACCCTGCTCCAACAGCGCCGCCACACCAGCCTGTACACCGACATCGGCATCCTGTCGAACGATGGCTTCGTGGTTGAACTGAAGCGCCGCATTGCCTACCGCTTCCTGCCGCCGGCGCTGGACGACACCTACCTGGCCGACGCCATCGACGAGGTGCTGTACCTGCAAACCGACTGGCGCTGGATCAACGCAGTGCCCAACTCCGACTGGCTGGCCCTGTTCGATGCGATCGCCTCCGCCACCCCGCGCGAGCACGCGGCCGCCGCCCAGCGCACCACCTTGCTCGGGATGCTCGATGCGATCCGCACCCTGTCGTGCCGTGTCTGCGCGCTGGGCCTCGAGCCCCGGCTAATCCGAAGCAATCCCGACATCGAGACTTTCGATTCGCCCTTCCTGATGCAGAACATCGAGGTCAACGACTACCTCGACGGCTACGCGCGCATGCTCGCCGACGGCGCGGCCGCGCCGGAAGACGCCAAGCACCTGCTGGTGATGCTCGACCAGTGCGAGGCCGCGCTCGGCAAGATCCGCAAGAACGCCGCCGCGCAAGGCACCAGCGTCGCCCTGACCTACCTGCTGGTGGCGCTGGCGCAAAGCATCGACCGCCTGCGCAAGCTGCTGTTCCTGGTCGACGTCAGCGGCGAGCTGCCGAGCGCGCCGACCGTGGACCTGGAAGCGGTGGCCAACGCCGCCACGCCGCCGGCCGAGCCGCCGACCAGCCTGCGCCGCGCCGGCGCCATCGCGCTGGCCGAAGAACTGATCGAAGCCCACAACGCCAAGTACGAGCTGGGCGGGCTGGTGGCCGACAACGTCGACCTGCTGGCGCGCAACGTGACGGAAAACGCCAGCCGCACCGGCGAGCACTACATCGCCGAGACGCGCGCCGGGCTGCGCGGCATGTTCCTGTCCTCGGCCGGCGCCGGCGTGATCGTCGGCTTCATGGCCATGATCAAGATCCTGCTGGCCTGGCTGCGCAGCGCGCCGCTGGTCGAAGCCTTCCTGTTCAGCATGAACTACTCGCTCGGCTTCATGCTGATCCACCTGCTGCACTTCACCGTCGCCACCAAGCAGCCGGCGATGACGGCCGCGCGCATCGCCGCCGGCCTGTCGTCGCAGGACGGACGCCACATCGACCTCGACAACATGGCCGAGCTGGTCAACAAGGTGTTCCGCACCCAGTGCGTCGCCGTGCTGGGCAACCTGGCCACCGTGCTGCCGACCGCGTGGGGCATCGCGATGGTGTGGAAGAACGTCGCCGGCAAGCACCTGGTCGATCCGGCCAAGGCCATGCACCTGCTGCACGACATCGACCCGTTCCATAGCCTGGCGCTGATGTACGCGGCGATCGCCGGCGTCTGCCTGTTCGTCGCCGGCCTGATCTCCGGCTACTACGACAACAAGGCGCTCTACACCCGCATGGCGCAGCGCGTGCGCCAGCTGCGCGGCCTGGGCCGCTGGCTCGGCCAGGAACGCCTGGCGCGCCTGTCGGTCTACCTGGAAAACAACCTGGGCGGCCTGATGGGCAATTTCTACTTCGGCATCCTGCTGGGCACCATGGGCACGCTCGGCTACCTGCTGGGCCTTCCGCTCGACATCCGCCACGTGACCTTTTCCGCGGCCAATTTCTCCACGGCGCTGGTCGCCCTCGATCATCGGGTAAGCTGGGAACTGGCGGCCACATCCATAGCCGGGTTCCTGCTGATCGGCGCGGTGAACCTGCTGGTGAGCTTCTCGCTGGCGCTGTGGGTGGCGCTGCGGGCGCGCCAGATTCGCTTCGAGCACGGCATCCGTTTGCTGCGCGCACTGGGACGGCGCTTCCTCGCCGCCCCGATCGATTTTTTTATCGGGCCCAAGGATCTGTCGTCCGACCAGCCCACCGTTGAACTACCTAAAGGAATGACATGAGCAGAACGCGCAGCGGCAAGTGGTGGGTCCCGATGATGCTGTCCCTGGCGGTGGCCTCGTGCGCCACCCTGCCCGACGTCGGCGCCGGCGGCCAGGCCGTCGCCAGGACCACGCCGGCCGTCGCCACCCAGAACGGCATGCTGCAATCGAAGCAGGCGCAGGCCCTGCTGGCCAGGCGCTGGGCGCGCGCGACGCCGGACATGAAGGCGCTGGCGGTGCAGGAGGAAGCGGCGACCGGCGTGCCCCTGATCGCGGGCAACAAGGTGACCCTGCTGTTCGACGGCCCGGCCACCATGAAGGAAATGATCGCCGCGGTGCGCGAGGCGAAATCGACCATCAACCTGGAGACCTACATCTTCGACCAGGACCCGGTCGGCATGCAGTTCGCCGAGCTGCTGATCGAAAAACGCAAGCAGGGCGTGATCGTCAACGTGCTGTACGATAGCGTCGGCACCCTCGGCACGCCGCAGGCATTCTTCGACCACATGAAGGAGGCCGGGATCGCGCTGGTCGCGTTCAACCCGGTCAATCCGGCCAAGGCCACCGGCAAGTGGGAAGTCAACAACCGCGACCACCGCAAGCTGATGGTGGTCGACGGCAAGGTCGCCTTCACCGGCGGCATCAACATCAGCAGCGACTACGCCAACAGCTCCTTCTTCGGCTCGCGCCGCAAGCCGAACCCGGCCGACAAGAAGAAGGTCGGCTGGCGCGACACCCACGTCAAGATCGAGGGGCCGGCGGTGTCCGCGCTGCAGTACTCCTTCGTCAACAACTGGGTGCGCCAGGAAGCGGGCGAGCTGCCCGAGGCCAACTATTTCCCGCCGCTGGCGCCAGCCGGCGACAAGGTCGTGCGCGTGCTCGCCAGCGATCCGGACAAGGGCTTCGAGATCTACAAGTCGCTGGTGCTGGCGATCCAGGAATCGAAAAAGAGCATCCACATCACCTCGGCCTACTTCGTGCCCGATCCGCAGATCGTCGACGCGCTGATCGCCGCCGCCAAGCGGGGCGTCGACGTGCGCCTGGTGCTGCCCGGCGTGACCGACCACGGCCTGGTGCTGCATGCCGGGCGCGCGTTCTACGACCAGCTGCTGGCGGGCGGCGTCAAAATCTTCCACCTGCAGGTGGCGGTGCTGCACGCCAAGACCGCGGTGATCGACGGCACCTGGTCGACCATCGGCTCGGCCAACATCGACCGCCGCAGCTTCATCCACAACTATGAGCTGAACGTGATCGTGCTCGATCCGGCGTTCGGGCAGGACATGGAGAACGCGTTCAATGAGGATTTGCGCGACTCGAAGGAAGTGACGCGCGAAGAGTGGAAGCGCCGGCCGTTCACCGACCGCGTCAAGGAATGGGCGTCGCGCCTGACCGAGTACTGGATCTGAACGGAGGGCACGCGGCGCGGACCAAGGGCTGGGGTCAGGTCCGGCGGACCTGACCCCGGGGTTGTCGACGCCGCGTGACCTTTCAAATACCCGCGGCCAGCATACCGTCGTTGTGCGCCGCCCACACATCCCCGCTGCGCATGAACGCTTCCGTCGTCATCAGCGAAAACGCCGAACTGATCACATCCCAGCCATAGCGGTCGACCTCGATCCTGTCGTGCTCCACCCGCAGCACGTTGAACGAGTTGACCTCGCCGCGCCCGCGCGTGGACGTCGCCGTGCCGGCCTGCACCACCAGCGCCGCATACTCAGAGATCCCGTAGCGCTCCTCGGTGGTGTCGGCGTGGCTGGTGTGCAGGTGCCCCGCCAGCAGCAGGTCCACGCCCACTTCGGCGAACGCCTTCATCGCCATCGGCGCGCGGTCGACCAGGTCGTCCTCGTCCGCGCTTTGCGGCAAGTCGAACGGATGGTGCGTGACGACGATGCGCGTGACCTCCGGCCCAAGCCCGGCGAACTCCTCCTTCATCTTGGCCAGCTGCTCCTCGTTGATCCGCCCGTCCTTCCACGTCAGCGAGCGCGCCGTGTTAATGCCCAGCACCGCGATCTCCGCGTCGACGTGGATCGGATCGAGGTCGTCGGTGATGTAGCGCTGGTAGCGCTCGAGCGGCTTGACGAAGCGCCGGAACACGTTGTACAGCGAAATGTCGTGGTTGCCCGGCACGATGATCTGCGGCCCCGGCAAGGTGTCGAGCCAGGCGCGCGCCTGCTCGAACTGCTCGCTCTTGGCGCGCTGGGTCAGGTCGCCCGACACCACCACCACGTCCGGCGCGATGCGCTCGATGGTCTCGCGCAGCGGCGCCAGCAAGGCCTCGTCGACGCGGCCGAAATGCAGGTCCGATAAATGTACCAATGTGCGCATGATGTCTCCTCTTGTTTATTGGGGAACGATCACCGTCAGCGCGCCCGGACGGATCCGGTAACGCAGCGGTGTCGCCATGATGTTGACTTCGCCGTCGGTGGCCACGCGCATGCGCTGGTGGCGCGTCTCGATGTCGAACTGCTCGGACAGCATCGCGTCGAAATCGCGCTCCTGCGCCAGCCGCCCGAACAGCGCGCGCCAGGCGAAGCGGAGCAGGCCGAGGCGGCCCGGACGCTGCGCCACGTACAGGCTGAGCTTGCCGTCGGCCAGGCTGGCGCGCGCGCCGATCGACAGGCCCTGCATGCTGTACTCGTTGTTGCCGATGAAGACGAACGGCGTGCTGCGCGCCAGCTCCTTGCCGTCCACGCACAGGTTCACGTGCAGGAAGGGATAGCGGCGCAACGCCGCCACGGTGGCCCACAGCGCCGCCGGCCACTTGCCGCGGCCCAGCCGGTGCTGCTGCTTTTCGCGGTCGCGCACGATGTCCGGGTACAGGCCGAGGCTGGAATTGTTCAGGAAAATCCGGCCGTTCACCTCGCCCACGTCGACCTGCAGGCGCTTGCCCTCGGCCACGTTGCGCACCGCCTCGTCGATGTCGAGCGGCACTCCGACATCCTTGGCGAAGTGGTTCAGCGTGCCCATCGGCAGCACCCCGAACGCCACGCCGCTATCGGCCAGCACCGAGGCGACCGCGTTGATGGTGCCGTCGCCGCCGCCGGCCACCACCGCGTCGACGCCCTGCTCGATCGCCTTGCGCGCGGCGGCGATCATCTCCTCGCCGCTTTTCGCCAGCGTCACCTGCGCCTCGCAGCCGTGGGCCGCGAACTTGCTGCGCAGGTCGCTGGCGGCCTGGTCGTCGTGGCCGCTGCCGGCCCCGCCGTTGATGATGACTGCGATGCGCTTCAGGTGGTTCTCCCGGCTTGGTTCAGCGACCTTCCCTGCCGGCGCCGGCGCAGGGTCGAGATCGCGGTGATGCACACGGCCAGCCACGCGCAGCCTTCGGCCGATGCGGCAAGCACGTCGCTCAAATAATGTACGCCCAAATACATGCGGCTGATGCCGACCAGCGCCACCATCGCGCAGGCGCCGGCGACAATCGCCACGCGCGCGCCGATGCGACGGTGGCGCACCCACAGCCAGCTCGCCAGCAGCCCGTACAGCAAGGCAGCGTTCGCGGTATGCCCGCTCGGAAAACTGTAGGTCGTCAGGCTCAGCAGCGGATCGTCGAAACTCGGCCGCGCGCGATGAAAAACATACTTTAGCAGCACATTTAGCAACATGCCGCCCGGCACGACGGCGACCACCGCAAGCGCCCAGTATTGCTCGCGCCGCCGGTAAAAATAAGCCGCCAGCCCCGCCGCCATCAGCGCGGCGCCCACCATGCCGTGCCAGTGCGTGACGAACAGCATGAAGCCGGTCATCGCCGCGGTCGCGTTGGCGTGAAACCAGTGCGCCAGGCGCAGGTCGAGCACAGTGATCGCCTCGTTGTTGACCACGTCTTCCGCGATATCGCCGAACAGCCAGGCGGCGCCAACCATCAGCATCACGCCGACGGTCAGGTGCAGGCCGGTCTGCCCTTCGGGAGACAGGCGGGCCGCGACAAAACGCCGCAGGCGGAGAAAGGAAAACGTCGGCATCGGGCCCCTTGGCGAAAAAACCACACTTTGAAAAAATACTGTGATTTCGTACAGTAGCTGTGGATTTATACAGTAGTTATGCTATTCTGGAATCTCTGGACCAAACAACAAACAAAGGAAAATCGTCATGACCACCTTGAACAGCTCTTTCGGCATGGAATACGCACCCACCCCTTTCATGCTGCGCCTCGGCCGCCGCGAACTGCTGGTCACCCGCGACTTCCGCAAGCGCTTCTACGCGGTCAACCCGGTCATCGAATGCGACACCGGCGTCGAGCCTGGTCATCTCGAAGTGCTGCTGATGCGCCGCTGGTTGCTGATCCTGTCCAAGGCGCACTAAGCGCCTGATTGCACCGTTCTTTAAAAATCGCATATCGACAACTGATTTCGTTCGTTCCCTTTCCGATGGGGTAGTTTTACGCTAGAGCTTCCTCCCCATCGAAAGAGAAATCAGATGTTGCTCAAAAAAATAAGCCAGGCACTGGTCGCGCTCGTGCTGTTGGCGCAGGCCGCATCGGCCGCCGACGTCACCCTGCTCAACGTGTCCTACGACCCGACTCGCGAGCTGTACCAGGATTTTAATGCGGCGTTTGCGCGCCAGTGGAAAGCCAGGACGGGCGACAGCGTCACCGTCAAGCAATCGCACGGCGGCTCGGGCAAGCAGGCGCGCTCGGTGATCGACGGACTCGAAGCGGACGTCGTCACGCTCGCGCTCGCCAGCGACCTCGATGCTATCAGCGAACGTGGCCTGCTCGCGCACGACTGGCAAAAGCGCCTGCCGCACAACGCCGCGCCGTACACCTCGACCATCGTCTTCCTGGTCCGCAAGGGCAACCCCAAAGGCATCAAGGACTGGGGCGACCTGGTCAAGCCTGGCGTCGCCGTCATCACGCCCAACCCGAAGACCTCGGGCGGGGCGCGTTGGAACCACCTGGCCGCGTGGGGATACGCACTGCGCCAGCCGGGCGGCTCCGAAGCCACCGCGCGCGACTTTATCGGCAAGCTGTACCGCAACGTCCCTGTGCTGGACTCCGGCGCGCGCGGTGCCACGACGACGTTTGTCGAGCGCGGCATCGGCGACGTCCTGATCGCGTGGGAAAACGAAGCCTTCCTCGCCATCAAGGAACTCGGCCCCGACAAGGTCGAGATCGTGGCACCGTCGGTCAGCATCCTTGCAGAGCCGCCGGTGTCCGTGGTCGACAAGGTGGCCGACAAGCGCGGCACGCGCAAGGTCGCGCAAGCCTACCTCGAATATCTGTACAGCGATGAAGGCCAGGAGATCGCCGCCAAGCACTACTACCGTCCGGCGGTCGACAAGTTCGCCAAGAAGCATGCGGCCAAGTTCCCAAAGCTCAAACTGTTCACGATTGACGAAGTAGCGGGCGGCTGGACCAAGGCGCAGAAGGCGCACTTCGCCGATGGCGGCGTATTCGACCAGGTCTACGCGCCCGGCCGCAAATAATCCTTCATGCGTTGGCGTCTGGTCCTGCGGTCGGACGGGGACGTCAAGTCTCCATTTTGCATCGCCAACGCTATTTCGCCTCCGCCGAGTTCAGAGTGACTGCCGCGTTATGCTGCCCGCTTGCATGTGCTGGCAAAATCGACTGCATGTAAGAAAACATCGCAACTTGCGCACTCAAAAGCGCAATCGCGATCACCATCATCCAGCCCCTCAGGTCTGCCTTCAGCTCCTTCAAATCTTCCTTCGTCGCGCAATGCGCCAGCTCAGTGCTCATCCGGGTCATTTCCTTGCCAAAGAGCGAAAACTCTTCCTTCAGTTTTGTCACGTCACTTTGAAGAGCCGCTACCGCGAACATTAAGAGTCCGAACTCCTGCTTCAACACTGGCCCGACATCCTCCAGCAGTTGCGCAACATCCTTCTGCAATTGACTGACGTCGATCCTCAACTGCGCAACATCCTTCTGCAGTTGGGAAACGTCCCCCTTCAAAACGACGATATCCGACTCCATGTGCGACGTTCGCGTCGAGAGATCCGCCGCGTCGATGCACTCGCGCCTGATCACCTCGAGCTCGACCTTGATGGTGGCAACATCGCGCTCCAGCACTGCGATCCGATCTTGCATATCATCCCTTTTTCGTCATCGAAACAAGAGCACGTCTCAAGAATTCACCTCATCCGCAACCGGGTTATCATCTTGCCACCGCGCCTTGGTTGGCGCGCCCGACGCCGTCAATACAAACAATCCCAGGAGCCGACGCAATGACCAAACGCCTGACCGCCAAAGACTTTGACCCTGAAGTTCTGAAACTGTTCGACCAGTATGTGCATGGCCAGCTCGACCGCCGCGGATTCCTGTCGCAGGCTGGCCGCTACGCTGTCGGCGGCGCCACTGCGGCCAGCCTGCTGTCGGCACTGTCGCCGACCTTCGCCGCGCAGATGGTCGCGCCGGCCGATCCGCGCATCAAGGCGGTCTACGCCGAATACCCGTCGCCCAACGGCTACGGCAAGCTGCGCGGCTACCTGGTGCAGCCGGCCCACGTCAAAGGCAAGTTGCCGGTGGTGCTGGTGGTGCATGAGAATCGCGGCCTCAACCCGCACATCGAAGACATCGCGCGCCGCCTCGCGCTCGACGGCTTCATCGCCTTCGCGCCGGACGCGTTGTTCCCGCTGGGCGGCTATCCGGGCGACGAAGACAAGGCGCGCGCGCTGTTCGCCAAGCTCGACCAGACCAAGACCCGCGCCGACTTTGTCGAAGCTGCGCACCTGGCCAAGTCGCTGCCGAACAGCAGCGGCAAAGTGGGCGTCGTCGGATTCTGCTATGGCGGCGGCATTGCCAATTACCTGCCCACCGTGGTGCCGGAACTGGCGGCGGCGGTGGCGTTCTATGGCCAGCAGGCGCCTGCTTCGGAAGTGCCGAAAATGAAGGCGGCGCTGATGATCCACGATGCGGAGAAGGACGAGCGGATTCGTGCGGGATGGCCGGCCTACGAGGCTGCGCTGAAAGCGGCGGGAGTGAATTACCAGTACTTCGTGTACCCAGGGACGGAACACGGCTTCAACAACGACACCACGCCGCGTTACGACGAAGCCGCCGCTAAACTGGCGTGGCAGCGCACCGTCGATTTCTTCAAGGCCAGGCTGGCCGGCTAGATGCACTGAACGCTGCGCCACGCGGCGGAGACAAACCCGGGGTCAGGTCCGTCGCACCTGACCCCGTTTCTTCATTTGCCGCGCGGCGCCTTGTCCGGCGGGCTGCTCTGCATGAAGTCGATGTCCTCGTCGCTCAGCGGAACATCGTCGAACGACTGGATCGAATCGGTATCGATGTCGGCGCCATCGCGCGTCGACGAATCGCGCCCTGCGCTGGCGCGCTCGCCGGTGCCGCCCGAATCGCTGTCGCTGTCGAGGTTGGCGTCGCCCATGTCCGGGCCGGCGCTGTCGGTGCCGTGGCCGCGTTCGCTGTCTTCGCTGGTGCCGCGGTCCAGGTCCGGCAACTGGTCGTCATCGACGCCCAATGCAAAGCCCGGTCCGCCGACCACGTCGCTGCCGGAATCGGAGTTGTCGCTCGGCCCGAGCGCGTCGGTGCCATGCCCCTTGCCCAGACTGCGGTCCGGCGCTTCCGGAAAATTGTCCGGATCTAATGTGCTGCTGCCACTCATAGGAACTCCCGAAAGGTTAGATGAATCATGTTGGGAGCTTAACGAAATTTCCGTTGCGGCGGCGCGCTCCATGCGCCACGCCGCGCTCAAAACGCGTGGCGCATGCCGACGTTCAGCGCCGACGATCCACTGCCGCGCGCGGACGCGTTGCCGACCGTATAGTTGGCGCCGTTGCGGTTGGTGATGCGCGAATACGCCGCGTAGAAATCGGTGCGGCGCGACATCGCATAGCTGGCGCCGAAGGCCAGCTGGTTGGCGTCGAGATTGGCCCGGTCGCGGTCGTTCTTGCGAATGAACGACGCGAGCAAAGTGGTGGGGCCGACCGGCACCGCCAGCCCGACCAGTACGTCGCGGCTGTCGGTCGACGGCACCGAGGCGATCGCCGCGCTGTACGGATTGTCGGGATTCCACAGCGGCGAACTGGCGGCGCCGCGGCTGACGCTGTACGCCGCGTAGGCGGTGGCGACGCCGACCCGCAGGTTGGCCGCGAGCACCGAATTCTTCGCTTCCAGGTTGTTGCCCATCGCGGTAGCGGGCGCGATCTTCACCATGTAGCGGTTCTGGTGCGCCGCGCGCAAGGTCAGCGGTCCGTTGGCGAAGCCGACCGAAACGCCCCATGCGCGGTTGCCGGACGGATCGCCTACCACCTCGCCGACGCCATAGGAGGCCGCCGCCGACAGGCCATGCACCTCGTTGCTGTAGTAATGAATGCTGTTGTCGTCGCGCCGCCCGGAAGTGCCGATCAGGTTGGACGCGCTGCCGGCGGTGCCGCCCTTGAACGGGTCGCCGACGTCGGTCAGCGCCACATATTCCAGGTTGTCCTGGCGCCCGACCGTGACCGTGCCCGCCTTGCCCTTCAGGCCGACGAAGGCCTGGCGCAGCAAGCGGCCGTCCGTGCCCGAGCGGCCGGTGTCGGGCTGCAGGCCCGCCTCCAGGGTATAGATCGCCGACAGGCCGTCGCCGAGCTGCTCGCTGCCGCGAATGCCGACCCGCGATTCCGACGCGATGCCGCCGTCGATGCGCGTGGCGCAGCCATTCGCGCAGCCGCGCTCGCTCACCACGCCGGCGTCGATGACGCCGTACACGGTCGGGGCCGAATTTTGCGCCCAGGCGCTACCGAGGCTTGCGCCGAGCAGAGCGATGACGAGGGCGGATTGTTTCATGCGTGAACTCCAAAACCAGACAAAGTTGCCTGTACGCTCGTAATATCCGCTTTTATTGTCCTCCCATCTGTCGCCCAAGCCACATAGCGGCCTCAAGGTTTCCTGTAAAGATGTCGTCCTTGTCCGACATCCATTGCCCCACGCAAACGTTTCCCCTTTCGAAGAAACGCGTCTGCACTGCAATGTTCCGTTGAACGTCGAAATCCCAGCCGGAAACAAGCGGGGCCGGACAACTCGCGCTGCCCGGCCCCGGCGAGGAGGCGAATGCCGCGCCCCGGGACTTAAAGATCGCCGCAGGCGCCGTCAGGTCCGCGCCGGCGTCTTCGCCGGCGGCGCCACGGAGCCGCCCGGATGCTGGCGCAACGCCGCCAGCGCCTGGTCGAAGCCGTCGAGCGAAATCGGCAGCAACACCTGCTTGCCGCTCTGCCGCAGGAAGGCGAACTTGCCGATCTTGCCCGAGCTCCACGCCTTCAGCACCGGCGTCGACATGCGTCCCAACGACTCGCAGCGCTGGGTGTTGCAATCGCCGATGGCGAGCCGCATTTCCGGCTTCTCGTCGATCTTGATGCCGATGCCCGCCTCGCGCTTGGCGTCGGCCGAAAAGCGCGCGCGCAAGGTCGGCACGGTGCGCGAGTCCTCGAAGTCGACGGTCAGGCCCAGCACCACCTTGCGCTCGCGCGGATTGGTCGCCACCATTTGCGAGATCATGCAGCGTTCAACCTCGGCGCCCTTGCCGTTGCCGGCCACGGCACAGGAATAGCCCCAGGAAGCGAAGCGCTGCTCCTTGACGACGCGCGGCGCGTCGCCGCCTTGCGCTGAAGCCGCGCCGGCCGCGCAGGCGGCCAGCAGCGCAACCGCGCACGAGCGCGCCGCCTGCAAACGCGATCCCATCGCGCTGGCGGTCAAGCGCGCAACCCGGTGGCGCGACGCTGGCGCACGGAGCGGCTCGCGCCGATGGCCAGGGCGCCGAGCAGCAGCAGCAGCGCCGACGAGGGCTCGGGCACCGTGCCGCCGAGAGTCACCGTGATCGGCAACTGGGCGATGTCGAACTGGCCGGCGGCGGCAAACGTCAGCCCGGTGACGAAGGCTTGGGTGTTGGCCGGATCCAGGTTGGCCCCGATATCGATGCCGCCCAGGCGGAAGCCGTTGACGCCGCCACCGCCGAAATTGAAGGTGCCGCCCGGCAGAACCGAGCCGAGCAGGTCGCCGGTCAGCGAGAAGATATCGTAACCGTCGGCGTCGCCGGCGATGATCGGGAAAATCGCGCTGAGAATGTTCGGGCCCGACAGAACCTGGTACTCGTAGCCGGTGGCCACTTCAGGATCGATGTAGACGGTCTGTCCGAGGTTCGCGCTGAAAGTGAAGTGGAAGCCGGAGTCGTCGACGATCGTCGGCAGCAGCGGCGCGCCGGGAGTGGCGCCGTCGGAGGTCGTGCCGCCGCGGATCGCCATGGTCCACACGCCCGGGGTATCCTGGCTGACGTTGGAAGTGTTCGCCAGGTTCAGGATGCCGCTCGAGAACGAACCAGGCAGCACAAAGAAATTCTGATGGTTGCCCGCATCGTAGCCGGCCTGTGCAGGAGTACCGCCCATCCCGCCGGAGCCGCCGCTGGCGTCGCCGGTCGTCCATTGCAACTGGTTATAGCGGAACTCGATATCGAAGTTGCCGGCGCCGGTGTCGGCACGGTTCAGCAGCGTCAGCTGGAAATCGTTCAGCAGGTTATTGTGCTGGCTGTAATAGCCGACGTCGTGCCAGGTGACGACCACCGAGTTGGCATTCGGCGCCGCCACGTAGACCGCACCGCCGCCCGGCTGGCGTCGCGTATCCACATCGGCCCAGAACGGCGCAATGATCGGCAAATTGGAACTCGGGAAATGAACTGGCGTAAAGCTGCCCGAACCCTGTCCGAATGAGATGTTACCGTTATTATTAACGTAAAAATTATTAAATGTATTGCCGTAGAAGTTAACACTGAAGGGCAAGCTCAACTACCCGGACGTGCCATCGTCATTCGGTCCCTGGCTAAGGGCGCCATACCCTTCCGGTCCACCAAAGCCCGTGCGCAGAGGCGCCGCGCTCGCTGCGCTCAGCGACAGTGCCCCGAGCAGCAGGCCAATTCCTATTGACATCGATTTTTTCATTATTTTCTCCCTGTTTGGACATATCATCATTAACTACAGGGCGCAAACATTGCAAAAACCGTGCCAATAATATGATTTCAATAAAATCAGGTGTTTACGTTTGCCGTGAAAATCGACTGTAAAAATATCCGACATAATGGCGGCTAGCGAGAAAATATATGCATCGTGGAGTACCTACTTTATATGCGCCACATCGATCATTAGTAACAAAATTATTAAGCCGATTGGGATTGATAAACCGATTCAACTCGATAAGCGGAGGGCCAGGGCGACGACTTCGCGTTAGCTGCCGCACAGACTGGGGCGGCGCGCGGCGCCATGCTGTGTGCATAAACCCCAATGGAGAAACCAGCAATGACAACCGACCCGTCCACGATCGACGCCGCCAGCCCGGACGACGACAAAGCCCACCTGACCAAGGGCGAGGCGAAGGACACCGTGCGCGATGAAGGCAACAGCGAACTGGCCGCCTTCGTGGCCGCCCTGCAGATGCGCCGCCCGGTCAGCAACGACAAGGCCGCGCAGTTGCTCGAGCACGTCATCAAGGAAACGATGTCGGCGGCGGTCGGCTGGCTGGAAGGCCAGATGCGCGCCGATCACTGGGAAGAGTTCCTGAGCGATGGGGAAACCCTGACGCTGCTGGCGCAGCGCGCGCACAGATACCTGGAATCGAACCCGGGCGTCGAACTGTTCAACCTGTTCGCCAAGACGTTTGCCAAAACCACCGGCGAAATGTTCGACTGAACGCCGCGGCAATCACGCCATCATTTCGCCCGCAGCTGCGATTCCAGCTCGCGATTGCGCTGCTCCAGCTGATTGATCCTGCTGCGCAGCGCGGCCAGTTCGGGATCGGGCCGGAGAAATAGCTTAGTCCCATCCGGCAGGTTCGATTCGCACACGATCTCCTGGTGCACATCATTTTTCACCAGGCCCGGATAATCGTAATGGCGCACCTGGGCCACGGCCAGGTCGTCGTCCTGCCTGGCCAACTCGAGCTCGGCGATCAACGCGTGAATAACGGCGGGATTGAGGGTCGCGACGAAGTTCCCGTTCTCGGCGCAACGCCGTTCCAGCATCTGCCAGTCCGGCCCGCCGATGACCGCTTTGCGCCCTTCATAACTGCATTCGATCGCCACGCGTATTCCGGACTGATCCGGACGCGTGAGGAAAAGGCGCGGCGCACTCTCGGCCGCGGGATCGAATTCCTGGACTTGCCCCAGACCGGGGGCAGCGCCCTCCGCCGCCGCCGTCAGCGACGCGAGGTCGATGCGGGCGCGGGCTGTGCTCGGGATGCTCATGGGGTTGCCTCTGCAAACGTGTGGTGGCTCGGCCATATCGTCGCCGCGCATCGCCTTGCCCGCATCAATGCATGCGGTCAGTTCGGGCCTTTCGACGTACGGCAACACACTTCGTTGAGCTCAACACGCAAAAGGCACGATCGCAATGCGCGGCGCCTCCAATCCATTTTGGTCGCGCACCGCCACCGCGTCAATCTTCAGTTCGCTTGATGGGCGTATCCTCCGCTGCCGCGGAAAATACCCGGCGCGACGTCGCCGCCGCAATTCACCAGCTGACCACGCCATCGCCGAGGTCCGCAGGATGCATGATGACGCGGGGACTGCGCCGGCGCCCCGCCATCAGCTCCAGCTCCTCGCTTTGCCGGTTGGCTTTACGCGCCAGCTCGTCCACTTCCCGCTGCAGTTCATCGACCCGCAAGGCGTGCAGGTCCAGGCCGACGTGGGCGGCGGCAAATCCCAGCGCCTCCATCTCGTCGGGGCGGTAGCTGTCGCCGCGGTGCTTGCGTCCCATCAGCACGAAGCCGTCCAGCACACCGCGATGCGTCATCGGCAGCGCCAGGTCGGCATGGGGATGGGTCACCGGCACCGGCGCCAGGTCAGTGCGCAAGCCCACTACCGTGATGTCGTTTGCGCTGAAGATGTTTTGCGCCCCGGCGAGGTCGCCGGCCACCCGTCGATAGTCGCCGTTTTCCAGACGCTGGTAGATCGCGCAGCCCGCCTCGCCGCTGAAACGCTGCAACGCGGCGCAAAACGAGTCGAGCAAGCTGTCGACGGTGGTGAAATGCGCCGCCTGGCGGACGTACGCACGTAGCCGGCGTTCGTTGGTGTGCCATTTTTCGAACAGGAAGCGCTCGACCCAGCGTTCCAGCGTGCCATGAATCTTGTGGAATACCAGGTAAGCGGCCAGCGCCAGGCCGGCATCGACCAGCAGGCTTTTATGGCCGCTGCCGTAGCCCGGCGCCGCGCCGCCATGCATGACGGACGCGTAGATCCATTCGATGATGCCGAACGAGCACAGCAACAGCACGCTGACCACGCTGAACACCAATGCGCGGCTGATCGCGAAATCGAAGTTGAACACGCGATACTTGAGCACCGCGTAGGCCAGGCCACAGTACATCATCAGCTGGCCGCAAAAATACATCAGCAAGGTGACCCGCACGCCGGCGATCTGCGCATCGAGCGCAGGAATGCGCGTCAGCACGGCGGGCACGGCGCCGAGCGCCAGCGCCAGCAGCAGCCACAGATGGCGCTGGCGCATTTCGCCGACGCTCTGGCGCCAGCCGTCGAGCAGGCTGATGAGCACCAGCGCCAGCCCGAACATGCCGCCGAGCAGCGAGCCGGCCCATAGCCATGGCGTCTCCTCCCCCAGCCCGAAGCCGACGGCATAGGCCGCGGTGGTCAGCGCCAACGCGCGATACAGCGGCATCAGCCGCCCGAGCACCTCGCGCAGCGGGCTCGGGTAAGGCTGGTAGCTCAACGCGAAGATGGCGCAGCAGTACCACACGACACAATAGGCAGTAATGCACAGAAACTTGCCGAGTTTCAGCGCCGCGCCGTCCGGCGCGTAGCTGAAGTTGTAGAAATACATGAAGCTGAGCAAAATAAACGCCAGCGACAAAGCGCGGTAGGGGCGGCTTTCGCTTTGCTTGAAGCCGATCATCAGGCCGAACAGAAGCGCGGGCAAGGCGATCAACAAGCGGCCGAAGTAATCGACGTAATCGGCGAACGGGATTTTCTCCGGCCGCGCCGTCGGCGCAAGGTGGGTGGCAAGCGTGCCACGGTAGAGTGTCAGCCCGACCGGCGCGCCGATGGCCGGCTTGCGCCAGCGATCGACATAATGATCGAAGCGCAGGTAATCGCCGGGCGCCGCGCCGGCCGCTAGAAGGGCTGAATCGGGCGCGATGGACGCGATGCGCAATCGGTAGGTGCCCTGCCCGAGGTTGTCGCCGCCGATTTGATCGACCAGTTTGACGCCAATGCTGCCCTGTTCGCCGTCGATCAACAGCGGGCTGACCGCATGGCTGAAATCGATGACCAGAAGGATGGCCGACAGCAGCGCCGCGCAGCAGATGAACCAACGCCAAAGCGTAGAGGGCATTCGGAACCGCGCCATCGCTGAGCCTCCGTTCGATCGGGACTGCCGAGTTCGCCCCGAAGAACCATTATAGTTATTTGTCAGAAAATTATGCGAAATGCATAGTGGCGCGGAGACAACGATTTTCGCCAGTAGAATGGCGTCGGACGGTGATGGCCGTCGTGCCCGCGAAGGCGGCTACCCGTACCGGTCATTCCCACGGGCGGTGCCATTCGTCTCCTCACTCAGCTAGCGACGCCTCATGAACTCTACCGCGAAGGGTGCTCACTGCATCGATGGAACCGTCGAATACCTGCGCGTCAAGGCCGCTCACGGCGAGGATGCGAACGCAACGCCCTGTCCGACATTGGTGTGCGTTCAGGACGTGGGAATTGCCGGCGATGTTCACGCCAATCGCCTGAGTCCGCGGCAGATCCTGATCACGCTCGCCTCGGATTTGGAGGAGTTCGCGCTGGCGCCCGGGGCCTTGCACGAAAACATGGTGATTTCGCTTCCATCGCGAAAACATTTTCGCCCCGGCGCGGCGATCGTGACGAGCAGCGGTGTCGAGATCCGGCTGACGATGTTCTGCGAACCTTGCGCCCGCATCCTGTCGCAGATCGCCGACCTTCGCCGGATCATCCATCGCCGCGGAATCCTGGGCACCATTGTTACTGGGGGCGCCATCCGCCTCGGCGATACGGTTCAACTGCTTCCGAACAAATATGCGCCGCTTCCTGAATCACCGGTGCAACGATTTTTGGACTTCGTTTCGACCATCCCGGCAGGGCATGTCGTCCGGTATTCGGATGTGGCCATCGGAATGGGGGTGGCCGACAGCTTTGTGCGTGCGCTGCCCGGCTACATCCGAAGAAATTTGGATGGCGGCGCGCCCGTGCACCGGATCGTCAATGCCAAGGGCGAGTTGCTGGCATCCATTCCAGGGCAGGCGCAAAGGCTGGCCGCCGAAGGAGTCCGGATCGCGACCGCGACGGTGGATCTTGCCAGGTATCTTTGGCGAGGATGAACTCCAGCGCCGGTTGGCATATAGGCGTTCATTGCGCAAAGGACCGCGAAATTAACGCTTGCCGATGGAGACCCAGAAGGGCGCCTCCTTCGCTGTGAGACGCCAAACATATGATTCAGCCATCTTCGGGTGCAAAAACTCGGCCTGTTTGTACTTAGCACAATGTTACTTGACGGTTGGGCTGCTGTAACTTTTTGTAAGCACTAAAAAGCAGCGGCCGAACTGACCGTTGACACTGAACTCAGCCGCAGTCTGTATGCTGACTGAGGCTGAGCTAGGCACTATTTGGTGGCAGCGGTGTCCTTAATACTTCTCTATGAAAAATCGACGGTCAGGAATGCACACCCATTTTCCTACCCATGTTTGATAGAAGCATGAAATCCCATTCCCCAGCTCGCGCGACTGCCTTTGTTTCAATTCAAATGAGATCAAACTCACACGAATCAATTCCATTAATTCTCGCCAAAGCGTTTGTTAATCGATATTTTCGCGAAGCGGTTGCATGCGCCAGTCCAATACAACTCCCTAAATTATTATAAAAATTCGGAAGGTGAGTAATTGCCATAATTGTGATAAGGGCCAAACTGTTTGACGCGAACAGTTCCAAGAGGACCTAAAACGTTTTTTGCAATAATTAGTTCGACGGTTCCGGCATCTGGGCTGTCATAATTGTAAAACCGATCGTCATACAAAAAAATCACCACGTCGGCTTCCTCCGCAAGACCAAATTCTGTGGGGAGATCGCGCAACACCGGCCGCTTATTCGGACGCCTCTCGACCTCCGCATTCACATTGCAAGTCACCAAAAACACCGCACTTAACTCGCGAGCAAGTCGCTTGAGCGCCGCCCCGATGGATCCGCTCCCCGCCAAGCGAGGGTCCAAGTAGTGAGGCGAATCAATCAGCACTAATGAAATTGCACCAAAACGGCCCTTCGCTTCGCGACAACATTCTTCGATTTGCGCCACTGAGGTAAACGGTGAATCATCAATTTCTACGTTCACGTCATTCAGCACTTGTATTGACTGCGTGAGCTTTGGCCACTCATCATCTAGCAAATTTCCAGAGAAGACTCTGCTAGCGTTCAACCCTCCATGAGGCGTAAGAAGCCGCTTCGAGATCTCCTCGGTTGAATGTTTCAAACTGAAAATTAGGGTTGGAATTTCCAACTTCGAAACTGCGGACAATACAGAAAGTGAAAGCGTGGTTTTTCCGAGGGATGGTCGTGCGGCGAAAGCAATCACTTCCCCAGGTCGGAGACCGCCAATCATTTGGTCTAAATGGGTAAGTCCCGTTGAAATCCCTTCTGTTCTTGGCACTCCATCGGGGAAATCTCTGCCATATAGTCGATCAATTGCTTCCACATTCCTAGTCATGGCCTCTTGCACAGACATCGCTCTTCGACGCGACGATTTTTCGACCGTTAGTGCCGGCTGTCCGGGCGCATGCGAGTTCGCCCTTACCCATCCACCTCTGCTCGCGCGTTGAGTTGCTGCTAAAAGCCCCGCCATCGAACAAGCTCGGAGTTCGGACGCATTCTCCCAAAAACTGCATGTATGTTGCTCCCTAATGCGATGGCAAAATAAAGTCAACTTTTCCCATGCGATGTCGTTGGCATCGGTCCGCTTTCGCGGCAATAATGAGGGATCCTTGTGAAGCATCGGGATCACCGGCTTCCCCAGGGAGACTGCATAATTGTATTCACGTTCGGTAAAACTTATGCCACGAATATCAGTCGATCCGTATCGACCACCGACAATTAGCATATAAAAATCGGACTCATTGATTACCCGCTCTATCAAAGACCAAGCGTCTGAATCTCCCGCAGAAAATTGTTCCATTCCAGCTGGAAAATGTCCAAGCTCAAGTATTGCGCGCATTGCCGCTTGCCGCTCATCAATAAGATCGGTGTAAGTAGATGAAATAAAGACTTGGAAGCGCCGCTCAGCTTGCATCGTGGTTAATAATTTTCTTTGTGGGGAATTGAAAAGTGTAGCCTGAATCGGTAGTAAGCAACCTCCAAGTGCGCTGGGTCAACACCGCCTCCGAACGAAGCATCTACGCGGGCTGCAACTTGCTTCACTTAAAAGCGCATCACATCACTTGCATAGGTACCAGGCGCTATCTGGCGTGCACCCAGCCACATGGCGCAACCTGAAGTGATAATCATAGAGGACACGCGCGCACACAACGGTCGCATCCGCTGCTGATTTTATCGGCAACACATGTCCGATTATCCGCGCGCAATTTTGCAATTAAATGATCCTCCGCATCGTGGTTCAACATATGAATGTCAATCACGTGCGCGGCGACAAACGTTGCCGCGACGGCCTCAAGTGTCGAATCTACAGTGGGGACCCCGCCAGTGTGTTCCTCCCTCGTCACCGCGGCCAGTATCTGCGCGCACCCTTCAAGTCCCATGATCGTCCCACCAATGGCGCTCGCCACGTGATCCATACCAATAGCGGTGTCGGTCGGAATTGGGCCGAGCGGCATGACTGGAAACCCGGTCGAACGTAGTAATTCAGCTATTCTCCTGATATCCCTCGGACGCGCATGACCGGGCGACTCAATAATGACACCGACGCCATGAGAACGAATTAACTCTGCTAGTTCGATTTGGAAGTCGATCTCTGCTAACTGCGCTTCATCACAAGAATCAAAAATATTCGCCGACCTGAAAGCGGCCCCTAAGCTGAGCACCACTCCGTTTTTTGCTGCGTGAGCAATAAGTTCGGGCAATATCTTAAGATATGCATTCTCGTCGCGCCACCCACGAGTTTCGGCGTCAGCAATAATTAGCCCACCACCTCTGGAGGTACATGGTGTTAAACGTCGATTTGACATCTGCTTAATTCGAATGGTAGGGGTGGGATGAATTGTGAGCAAACCAACGCCCCCCTCCATCTGCTCGATAGCAATTTCGAGAAGTTCTGACGCATCGATTAGTCCGTTACGAATTTTTGCTGTATAAACGGGCAGGCAAGCAGCGACAGCCTCAGTTTCACATAAAACAGTCTTCCACAGTGGAACGTCATTTGCAGACGAAACGATGCTGAGATCGCTAATAATATGTGGGGGCTTTTCGGATCCTGCCATGCGTCGAATTTTCTCTACCTGGATATCGTGTTGGCGAAGATGGCTTTTTCCGATCAATGCCATAACGAGCGTTCTGCAGCCGATTCCCGCTTTGTAATGGTGCGCCCCCGCACGGAGTTTAACTATGCTATGAGCGTTCACAGGAGCATCGCCTTAATGCATTCATGGACATCCTCAGGAGAGACCGCTCGCACTAGCGCCTTTGCAAGATATGTGGGCGCGATGGTATCTAACGCGTTTCGTATCTCCGGATCATGTTCGAGCAACTGCGAGGGAAAATCGTCAGAAAATTCTGGTACCGGAATAATTTGACAACCGAGTTTCTTTGCTGCGTCCACTTCTGCCTGTGTGCCCATCCCGCCGTTGTAAACGACCATTACGTTGGTCTGACGCAAAAGCGGGGAGCGCCATTCCTGCAGAACTGGCAATAGTCTCGCCTCATTCGCGAAACTAGGGTTGGCCGCATATGGGTTGGGGAAAAGACGGAATCTATTGATAATATCGGCGCCACGTGCGATGCAGTGCTCCAAGAATGCAGTTACGACAAATCGACTGGTCCCAGTGGACTGCCCATCGAAGAGAATTAATCCGGGTTCTTCCGCGAGCAATCTTCCGAGTCGTGCTAGTGACTCAGGAGTGGACCCGTCCGCACCGCGCACGTGCGACCCGGTCACAAACACTGTGTTTCCGCGGGAACCCAAAGCAATCCCATCCAGTATTACCTGAAGTTCAGCATGCTCATCAATTTGGCAAGCCTCGATCCCCACCCGAGCCAAGTCCGCAACCACAAATCCTGACGCGCTTGCTTTGCTTGTCGTCTTGAATCGTCGGCATCTTGTACCCTCCGCAAAACGATATGATGTTGTCGAGTAGCAGCACGCCCTAACCGCCGCGCTTCTACCAGAATATTGTTAATATTACTATCTCCATAGGAATATCCAATAAATAGAAGTGATTTTTCCAATAGATCCTGGCTGAGCCGTTGCGCTGTCGCCGGGCGTCGATCGAAGAAATCCTCATAGTCTTCTTGCGTCGCGACAATACTGTCATGTGTGGAATGTTCAATGCACCCGTGCATTTTAATTACTTCAACACCTGAGCTCGCCACGCTTCGAACGATAGCGTCGTCTGTCGACTTTACATGAACGTGGAAATTCCTCCTGAATGAATCTTCCAAAAGAGTATCGTAGTTGGTTGTCCACAACGTGCTAACATTTGTACGAGCCAGTGCCGCATGATAGGCATTTCCGGTGAATTGCCGCGAAAGCGATTCGCGAAAGTGTTGTATGAGCGGTCCGCGATTCCCATTCGCATGATTGACAATGTACTGGGCAATAAGTGGAAGTGGGTCCTCCGCAACGATATCGATCCCCAATCGAGTTTTCGCCATCGGCCTCAGCAGATCCGACCAAGAGGGTACCTTAGAGGCCGTGGAAATTCCAGAGCCGACAAAAATCGCGCCACGCCCATGTACCAAACTCTTCGAGAATTCAGCTATTAGATCACTTGGATTCAGGTGTTCCTCCATTTAAAGTAATATAAGTCTAATTGAATATTTCCAGCCGAACGAGCAGCAATATTCTGATGCCCAAGAAGCGATGAAAACGGCTGACGAATATTTGGTTAATACAGGCAAGTGTGCCAGCATCTAACCTTCCATTCGAACCAAATCTAACTCTTCCAGGCGAATCGCCATCGCTGTCACCGACACTTTAAACTGATTTGCAAGTGAAATATAGCTCCGACCATCAAACCTTTCCGTGCCAGCGAGCAGTAGAGAAAGACTCCGAAGATTTTTCGTCCGGCGTCGGGCGTCGGTGAGCCCGGTGGCAAAGAGCGCAAACGCTGTTTCATCCGTAAGTGAGAACTCATCCGCACCGTAAATCGCCGCGAACCTTTTTCGTACCAGAACAGCTGGCATCAAATAGCAGGACGCAAATTGATCCGCTTCTCTCTCAATGCGGCTTCGGGAAATGATGGTACCGTCGAGGGGGCGATCGCGATGTGCTTCTTTAAGCGTGGGGTGTAGGACAATATGTCCGAGTTCGTGAGCAGCAGTGAAAATTCGTATATCTGGACGCATTTGCCTAGAGACACTCACCCTCCCAGGCTGCGATTCCAGTAGCCCCGCGACTTCGACTGTTCCTGCGTCCGACGCAAAAGTGCCGAGAGTTTCCACCAACATGAAATTGTAGTCAAGAAGTCGAAGCGCAACTTCAGGGTTGAGAAGGTCAACCGGATTAGTTGGGATCGTCGTCTCCGCCCACAGTTTTTCGCGTTGTTGCCAAACAATTGCCCGGACCGCAGAGGCACGCTCCTCGATCTCGTCTTTAGAATAAATTGATTTTGAACCAGACCAAAGCTTCGCGATTGGATCAGAGTCGTCGACTTTGCTCTGCACACCGAGATCTTCACCTCGCAACTTAGCAATACGTGTAAGTGCCGCTTCATATTTACTAATAGCAATTTTCTGAAGTTGATCGCATTCTCGACGCTGCTGCCGTGCCCAATAGCTACCTTTGAACGACTTCAGGTTAAGATTTATCACGAACACAGCAGAAAAGACTCCAGCGAGGGCCGCGCTCAACGCAACACCGGTATCACCGCGCGCGCCTTTGAACCCCACATCGAACACCGCGGCTGAGTGATCAATCAATTCGATACAGGATTCCGCGATTTTGAAGGGAATGGCGGTCGCCAGCTTCAGTTGATCCAGCGCTGCCTTCGCCAACTTTCGTCTGCCCACACCATCGCTTTCTTGATCCCGAGCTCTACGGGTCTGGATTACCAAATCGAAGGCATCAGCGTCCGCTTGGAACAGTTCGGTCAAGAGTGGTACTAAGTCGGTCTGTATCCTTGTGCATATTTCAGCAACACGTACGTGATGCCTTTCATACTCGCTTCTCTCCAGAGTCAAATGTCCAACCGTGACAACCAGCTGCGCCGCTAGCAAACCAATAAATGCGGCCGCGCTACCGGAGCCTGGTGCATGCGACCCTGAGCCAAATTTATCCAGAAGAGTATCCGTAGGCAAGGACAGCAGTGATGGCATATTCATTGGCTTGGCTCAACTTAAACAAGAGAGATTGATCTCAATTTCCGGAGGAAGTTTCGAACAAAAAATGAATGAATTAATTTTTGCAGAACACCTAGTGTGCAGCATTATTGTGCAGCGAGGCAAGAAAAAATAAGAATCGACATCGACAGCTTGGTTTACTGCTGGACCAATCGATCAGCAGGCAATGCTGACCGTGCACTGCTTGCACAGCGTTTCAGTTAAGAGCTCCTACCCATGGCTAATCGGGTGCGTTCGTTGCGGTCCGAGTTCGACGCTGTCCTGGCAAACAACACAGGTATTATTGGATTTGGGGCAATGCAGTTAGCATCGTTTTCGCGGGATTGACAGTCCAGCTCAGCCGGAAAATCTTACTCCAGTACATACGTACCGAGTCTGCCATTTAACTGCGGGAGCCTTGGCAGTCCGTGCGGGGAGCACGGTTACCGGCGGCAGCCTATCCTGCATTACGGTGGCGACTCTGCTTTTACTTGATACTGTCAAAGCCCCTTGGGATGAACTTGCGTGCCCGGGACAGCCTCATGCAACGCCACTCCTGACGCTGAGAGCGATGAGACCACGCCGACGCGGATGGCCAAACATCCGCGTGCTTGTTGCACCAGATAACGAAGCGAATGTTTCAATAAAGACAGAAAAATGGCAACATAGCCATATGACGCAGATCCCCTACTACGATCAGAACGCACCAGCACTGGTGACCCAATATGAATCGTTGGCGTTCGAGGACGTGCATGCGGCGCTACTCAATCTGCTGCCCCAGCCTGGCGCAACTATCTTGGACATTGGCGCCGGCTCCGGTCGCGACGCTGCCTGGTTTGCGGCCAACGGTTACGATGTCGTCGCCGTCGAACCATCGGAC
Organism: Massilia sp. P1_C10; assembly: GCF_056406475.1. NCBI lineage: Bacteria > Pseudomonadati > Pseudomonadota > Betaproteobacteria > Burkholderiales > Oxalobacteraceae > Massilia > Massilia sp. P1_C10. Next base: position 52,308 of record NZ_JBFUAC010000007.1, on the reverse strand, counting down.
GCAATGTTGCAAAGGGGACGAGCGTTGCACCCGTCATCCCGAATTCACTGGTTGTCCGACAGCCTTCCTGAACTCTCCCAGGTACGGCGCCTTGGACTGACCTTTGACCTCATTCTCCTGTCCGCGGTATGGATGCACATTCCTCCGGCGTCTCGTGCGCGAGCGCTGAGAAAGCTCGCCACGATGTTGGCGCCAGGAGGCCGTATCGCCCTCACTCTCAGACTTGGTGAACCTGATCGCGAACGCGAGATGCACGAAGTCTCGCTGCAGGAACTATCGTCACTCTCGCTCCAGTTCGGACTCCGGGTGGTTCACGCGAGCGAAAGCGACGATCGATTGGGGCGCGCCGGCATTTCTTGGACCACCGCGGTCCTTGGACTCCCTGACGACGGGCTCGGCGCCTTGCCTCTCCTGCGTAACTTGATTCTGGTGGACGACAAATCCTCCACTTACAAAATCGCTCTGCTACGCATACTGGCTCGGATCGCAGACACGGCGAACGGTACGGCACGCCACGAATCCGATTTTGTCGCCGTCCCCATGGGCATGGTCGCACTGTTCTGGATGCGCATGTACAAGCCGCTGATCGAAAGCGATCTGCCGCAGATGCCGCGTACGCGCTTAGGCACACAACCTGGCTTTGTCACGGACAGCTTCAACGCCCTGCGGATCCTCAATCCCTTCGAACTGCGTGTGGGCGCAACCTTTAGTGGCGATACGGCGAAGCATCTCCAACGCAGTCTTTCCGAGATCTCGCAACTAATTCGCCGGATGCCGGCCAACTATCTGCGCTGGCCCGCGAGTGACCAGCCCATATTTGAAATCCAGCCTGGTCGACGCACCACTGCCCCATCGCCGCTCTCGATTGACGCCGCCTTTCTCTGGAGCTTCGGCGAACTGCGCGTGCCTCCCCAAATCTGGCAGGCCCTCACGCGCTACAACGTTTGGATTGAACCGGTCCTCGTATCTGAGTGGGTCAGGCTAGTGGAAGTCTACGCAGGGAGCGGCCAGCCGAACGCACGTCAACTAGCCCAAACAAAGTTGGCATGGTCAGATCCTGAGCGCGATACCCGCGTCGCGCGCGAAGCCGTTGTGCGTCTCCGTTCGGCGTGCAAGGCTGTCTACTGCGTGTGGTCGGGCCAGCGATTGCGTGACGACTTCGATATAGATCACTGCTTCCCGTTTGCAGCCTGGCCTTGTGGCGATGCATGGAACCTGATGCCCGCGTCAAAACAAATCAACAATCAAAAGTCGAATCGCCTCATTACGCAGGGCGCGCTTGAGCGCGCGAGTGATAACATCACAAACTGGTGGGGAGACGCATTCTTAGCCGACGGACAGACCTCCAAACAGCGCTTTTATCTTGAAGCCGCACAAACTTTGCCTCTCCTGATAGAGCACCCGGAGCCGGCAGACATCATCGATGCGATGAAGATGCACCGCATCCGGCTCGCCAAGGATCAGGGACTGCGGCCATGGGAGCCAGGACCCTCTGCAAGTTTGGCCGTCGCCCAAGCCGTCATCACCCATCAAGTCTGATCAGTTTGAATACGGCTGACGTCCACATGTCAGGAATGCGGCACTACCTTAGTGAGAACGATGCGTGCAAGGTCGATCTCCGACTCGATCAGTTCATTCGCATATCGCACGACGACCCTTCGATCGCTTGATGGACGAACGAAGATCAGCAGCTCGATCGCCGCGCCATCGACAGTCCCAAAAAGACGCGACCGATGCGAATCTGATGCGCGCTTGAGATCAAGGCCAGACTTTGGTCCCTTCATTGCATCCCCCTTGCCGGTCCCTGATCGTGTTTGAGGCGCGATCTTCGATTCTATGGAGGTCATCTCGATCGGCACCGGACTACCACTCATGGTGGGAGCCGGGTCAGGATCCGGCGCGGCGGTTCCGGTTTTCTTCAACGATGCCTCGATTGCTTCAACCAGTTGCAGCCCCACTTCAGTCGCGCCGGCACACGCATCCTCAACCAGGCGTGCATCGATTCGCCATAATTTCGTAAGCCGGTACAGGTACTGCGGCGAACGGCAAACCCGCGAATGGTACATCTCCAGCACGAAGGGCGGAACGTCTCCAGTCAGACAAAGGAGTTGGGTCACTGCGCTCGGATGAATCCCGAGCCTTGTCGCCACTGCGGATTTCGATTCGCCCTGGGCCAGCTTCTTCGCAATGAACGTCGCCAGTTCCAGCGGCTGCAGCGAAGTGCGCCGTTCGTTTTCCGCGATTTGCGAATAATCGTCAAGCTGACGCGGGTCCTCAGTCACCACATACGGCGCGTCGGGCAATCCCAGATGCATCGCTGCGCGAAAACGCCGGGCACCGAAGCGTATGCGGAGCCGGTTATTTTCCAACCGCCGTACAACGATGGGCTGGAGAATCCCATGCACACGCACGTTCTCGACGAGGGCCGCGAATTCTTCCGGCATCGATTCGAAGCGGGGATTATCGGGGTCCTCTTCGAACGATGACAAGGGGGCCCGCTCGGCGCATCCGCGCGGCGTCGAGGACCGAAAATATTCCGCGTCGTCCAACATCGAAAGATCCAGCACCATGATCCGTTCCTTTCCTCAAGTGACCGTGAAGTACCCTTTCGGGTCAAGCTCAGCAGTCTGGCATGCGACAACACGCCTGTGGGACCGATAGCGCCCTCGCCTGCTTAGCGTCAAATCTTCCTGTTCCCCAGCAAGGTCGCGGCCCGGATGAGCAACGTGATGTGAAGGGGGGCGCTGCCTGGCTTCCTCAGCAGGGTGCCGTTCAGGCGCTAAGTTACCCGGCCAACAAACCAACTATCGCGCTGAGCCAGCATCGGTGACAGCCTTCGACGCGAGTAGTCTTACATATCGTTCTTGTTCAATTGAAAACAAGGTGCGATACTCGGATGGCCGAATTCAATTTCCATGTGTCCACTTGCGAGGTTCGAATGATTCGTTATTTCGTCTCTGTAGTGATCTTCACCAGCATTGTTGCGACCGTCGCCAACTGCAAAGTAGCGATGGCCGCCGAGCTGCCAGTGCCCAATCCGGAATTCGTGCCATACGCTGCTCCGGACGTCTTGGCGAAACTTCCCGACGGACGCATCATTCACCTGAAATGCACGGGCGCCGGTTCACCTACGGTAATTCTTACCGCAGGGTTAGGCAATTGGAGCGAAGTCTGGCGTAAGGTGCAACCTCGGGTCGCCACAGCGACACGCGTTTGTGCCTGGGACCGCGCCGGATTCGGCTTCAGCGTCGGAAGCCGACAGGAACAGAGCGTCGCTAATACGACTTCCGACCTTGAAGCGGCACTAAAGGCCGCAGCAGTGCAAGGGCCATATGTGATGGTCGGTCATTCGCTGGGCGGATACGAGAGTCTGCTCTTCACCGACAAACATCGCGATGCGGTAGTGGGCATGGTGCTGGTTGATCCCAGCTTTCCGGATCAGTCGGCCCGTTTGGGAAAGTCCGCCCCTAACTTTATGGCCTCCCTAACGGAACTCCTGCGCACGTCTGCTAGCGGAATGCGAAAGTGCGCCGCAGCCGCGAAAAACGGCGAACTGACGTTGGCGTCACCTGATCCAGACGGGTGTTTGAAATCGCCAAGCTCTTATCCGGCGGCGACTGCTGCCGAGCTGGCACGATTGAACACCGAAGAAGCGCGGTGGACAGCCAAAATCTCCCTCCGAGACAACTTTGACCTAAGCAGTCAATTGGCTGTGAATAACACACGAAACTATGGGTCCATGCCATTAATCATTCTAACGGCGGGAAAAATGCAGGCTATAGCGGGGCTTGAGCAAACCGTCGCAGAAGGCCTGACAAAGGGATATCCCGCTTTCCTGACCGAATGGAGCCGGGCGCACGACGAACTCGCGGCGCTGTCATCACGGGGCAGAAACCAATTGATCTCGGAGAGCTCGCACTACATTCAACTCGAGCGTCCGGATGTAGTTATCGATGCGATTAACGATGTGGTGACACAGAGTCGGCGCTGAGTCTGCAAGGGGACACTTCCGAATGGCCGCAGGATTCTGTTGCTTGCGGACGAGAGATCGCAGAGCAATGTCCGGCCTGGGGTTGGCTGATCTCTATCATTTTGAACGCCACCTCGCGACGTTTGCTCCAATCAGCGCCGCAACTTGTTCGGCATGCCGCAATACCGCAGCGCGAAGCGCTTCGATGATGTCGGCGCCGCCGGCTCGCGTAATCGATACGCCAGCGTTGGCGGCGCGCGCAAGCTGATTCAAATTGCGGCCGATCGCCAACATCTGCAAATTTGAACGCGCCAGCGTCTCTAGTTCGCGCTGGCCTAGTTGAGGCGTAGCGTAGACTCGGGCGTTGATCAACGCGACAATCCAACGCGTTGGTGAAAATCCCTCACGCCCTGCCATCTCGGTCACCGTGGCGATTTCCTCTTTCGTCAGTCTCAGTTCGACCCGCACTTTTTTCGACGCAGTCGCATGGGGCACCGGACGTTCGATGGCGTCGCTACCGTTCGTGAGCTTCGCGGCGATTTGACGAAACCCGGCACTGGGCGAGATGCCGCGGGCTTTGCAGTAATCGAGCCAAGGTTGCTTGTATTCCTGCAGGTCGATATTGATGCGATTCGGGCGCAGCGTGGTCTTCATGAAATCCTCCAAACAGGCACATCGATTGATGCGCCCATTTTGATCAAGCGTTCGGGGAAAACGTTGACGGGCGACAGGCGAGCCTCCTCTGCATCGGCGTCTCTCAGTGTTTGCTTGAAAGCCGGTATCAGCACGCGATGCGCTACGGACACAGTCGGATGCTCTGGAGGAGCACCGTGACACGCAGGGGTGCGCCCTGACGGGCTTCCTCGCCTGCGCTCGGCTCGAATCGCCCCTCCGGGTGGCCGCGACCACCACGAGAATTTCTGCAAGGGACGACCCTTGAATGCACAGTACGGAGGGAAGAAGAAACGGACATGCATCCCATCGGGATTCCACTCGCAGTAACAATTCCTTGTTTGTAATTTTTGCAATCCGATGCTAGATTGGCAATTCCGGAAATCCCCGATCGCCAGCCGCCTGTTCCTGTGAAAGAATCTATGGCCCAACCTTCCCGCGCGCTGCATATCCTCCCGCGCGCTCTCCTGTTGACCACGTTGCTTTTCTCAACCGGTGCGGTGTCGCTAGCGGCGACTGAAGTTCCGTCACCAACAACTAACGGTCTTCCAGCCTCGGCGGACAAGGCTAATCCGGAATTCACGGCATGGTCCGAACAGTTCGCCGACGATGCGGTTCGCCTCAACCCGCAACTGGCGACGCAGAAGCAATACTTCGACGGCGCCGAACAGGCAGCGCTCGATCGAGAACTTACTCCGCTCAATGCGGCGCACCGAGCTAAACGGGCGGCTTTGCGGCAAGCCGGGGTACGTAGGCTTCAGCAATGGCAGCGGGACCCACTTGATTCCGCGCAGCGCATCACCGCGGCGGTCATGCTGGCATCGCTCGAGTCCGAAATTCGCATGGACAGCATCGACGATTACTACTTCGAATTTAATCAGTTTGCGGGCACTCACCTTGACCTGGTCGAGTTCATGACGGAGGTGCAGCCGCTGCGGCGCGCATCAGATGTGCCGGCGTACTTGGCGAGACTGGCGCAGTTGTCAACGAGGATCGATGAAGCGCTGGTGCGCGCCCGTGTCGCGACCGACAAAGGCATGCTGCCTCCACGCTTCATTCTGGAGCGAGCGCAGGTGCAAGTTGACGCCTTCCTCGCTCCTCCCTCGATGCAGAACGCGCTGGTTGTCGCCCTGGTCGGACGTACGGCAGGTTTGTCTGATTTCACACCCACCGCGCGGGCAGCAGCGATCGCCGAGGCAGATCGCATTGTCGCTGGCCAGGTGCTGCCGGCATTCATTCGACTCAAAGACTACCTGGCTCAATTACACCCGCGCACAAACGATGTCGCAGGGATGTCCCGGCTACCCGGCGGCAGGCAAGCATATGCGGCTGCCCTGGCATCATTCACCGGCACCAGCATGACGGCAGACGATATCCATCGGATCGGTTTGCGCGAGGTCGGCCGCATCGAAGCGGAAATGGATCGGCACCTTCAAACTTTGGGTTTCGTCGATGGCAGCATTACTGCGCGCATGGCCGCGCTGGATGCGTCGCTTCAGCCTTCGACGAACACCGATCCTCGCCCTCAGCTGCTTGAGCGTTTCCGAGCGATCGAACGCGATGCCGAGGTTCGCAGCGCTTCACTGTTTAACCTCCGTCCGCGCGCAACACTGACCGTGCGCCGCGAGCCCGAGCTGACGGAAGCCACCGCGTCGGCCCACTACACTTGGCCATCACAGGACGGCAGCCGCCCAGGCACACTGTGGGTGCCGATGCCGGGTCCTCGATTCGAAATGGCCTCGATGCGATCGCTGACCTACCATGAGGGCATTCCTGGCCACCACTTTCAACTGGCTCTTCAGCAGGAAATGCCCGCCTTGCCAAAGTTTCGCCGGCAGCGAATTTTCGGCGGCGGCTCTTCACATTCCGAGGGCTGGGCCCTGTACGCCGAATTTCTGGCGATCGAGCAGGGATGGTATGAAGGCGACTTGCCCGGACTTCTGGGCGCCCTGGACTCACAGCTTTTCCGCGCACGTCGTCTGGTTGTCGACACCGGCTTGCACGCCAAGGGCTGGACGCGCCAGCAGGCGATCGACTACGGCATCAACGCCCAAGAGGTCGAGCGCTATGTGGCCTATCCAGGCCAGGCATGTGCTTACATGACCGGCATGCTTCGCATAGTTGAAATGCGCGAACAAGCTCGTGCTGCTCTTGGGCCGAAATTCTCCCTCCAAGGCTTTCACGACGTGGTGCTAAGGACAGGTTCGGTACCGCTGAACGTCTTGGCGACGGTGCTCGACGAGGACATCGCCGTTCGGCTCGCGCGACCACTTGCCGCCACACCTTAACTTTTCCCACGACCGGAGCGAAATCCATGAAGAAACTTTGCGTCATCGTCTGCGCTGCCCTGCTTGCGTTCTCTGCCCCGTCGTTCGCGAAAGGCGGCAGAGGTGGCAAAGGCGCGTCCTACGGCGGAGGACACCACACCACCAGCCATGGCGGTCACTACGCCGGCGGTAGCGGCAAATCCCACAAAGGAGGCCGTTACGCCAATACGCGCACTGGCAATCGGTATGGCAAGCACAAATAACTTCGCGTTGCATGGCGAGCAATCGACCTATAAAAAAATGGCAGTTTGGAGAACTTCATGCGACACCTTTTAGCGCTGGTGCTGATGCTGCTGTGCACCTGCACGCACGCCCAATCGAATTTTGTGCTCGACGCCAAGCCAGGCAGCTACGCCGTCGGCCTGCGGGTCCTCCAGCAACATGACGCCACCCGCGCCTACAAGCGCAAGGGAGCAACGCCAGGCGCGGCGGCCGTGCTCAGTGAGCGGGGACGGCCACTTCTCGCGCTCGTGTGGTATCCCACGCGTGACATGGGCGCGAAGCTCACCAGTACGGACTATCTACGCATCACCCGGGCCGATGAGCAGTTCGACTTGCCGGCGGACGAGGTGGAGCGCAAGGCGGAGGCGTGGGTGAAGGCGCGCAGTGCCAAGATGCCAAAGGACGTGGTGCTCAAGGAATTGCAGCAGGCCACCATGGCGCAACGCGATGCAACGCCTGCTCCGGGGACCTTTCCACTGATCGTCTATGCACCAGGGTTCGGATCGTCGGCTGCGGAAAATGCTGAGTTGTGCGAATTCCTGGCCAGCCAGGGCTACGTGGTCATCGCCAGCGCCAGCATAGGCGCTCGGGAACGCGCAATGGGCCTGGATTCCGAGGGTGTCGAGGCGCAAGCGGCCGACATCCGCTTCCTGATTGGTACGGCCCAGCAACTGCCGCAGGCGGATTTGGGGCACGTCGGCGTGGTGGGATTCAGCTGGGGCGGCATGGCAGATTTGATTGCCGCCGCCCAGGACAGCCGCATTCGCGCGGTCGTCAGTCTTGACGGGCCGTTTCGTTACGTGCACGCGTTTGTCGATGGCAGCGCGAAGGCCGCCCGCGATGTCAGCGCCGGCCGCATCACGACGCCGCTGCTGTTCGTCGGGTCGCGCGACAAATCCATAGAAGCGCTGAACATGGAAAAGATCGACACCAGCCGCAGCTTCATCAATGAGATGACGCACGCTGACGTCTATCTCGCCACCATGCGACCGTTGCGTCACTTTGATTTCGCGTCGCAGCTGCTGCGCTTCACGCCGGCGGACGTCAAGGATGAGTATTCGCGCCAGGAGGTGCTGGCTGCGTATGGCTGGACCGCGCGATATACGCAAGCCTTTCTCGATGCGTACTTGAAAGGCAGCGCCGCTGGGCGCAGCTTTTTGGATCGCCAGCCCACCGAGAATGGCGTGCCGCTGCATATGATGTCGCTGGAGCGGCGGATGGCAAATAGCGGTACGGCAAAGTAGGACTACCAGTTTGCCCCTATCGCCTAATGGAGATTCCATGACAGTCCTAACGCTGGCGCGTGTATCGATTTGCGCGCTTCTTCTGCACACCGCTGGATCCGCGCTCGCGCGGGATCCGCTTAGTTTCGCCCATGACGACCAGGTCAAGGTGCGTGACGTCAAGCTGGACCTGGACGCGGACTTCGGGCGCAAGACGCTTTCCGGTTACGCCGAACTGTCGCTAGATTGGATTGACACCAAGGCGGCAACACTCGATCTCGACACGAGGGATCTCCATATCGACAAGATCGAGGCGCTCGGCGCCGATGGCCAATGGCATGCAGCCGCCTTCACACTGGATCCGGTTGTCCCGTCGCTGGGTCAGGCCCTCCATATTGATGCGGCGTCGCATCCGGAGAAGGTGCGCATCACCTACCGGACTTCGCCCGACGCTGGAGCCTTGCAATGGATGGCACCAGCCCAGACAATGAACGGCAAGCAGCCCTTCATGTTCAGCTACAACGAACCAATCCAGGGGCGGTCCTGGCTACCCCTTCAAGACACCCCGGCGGTACGCTTCACCTACAGCGCACGCATCGGTGCGCCGGCCGGACTGCGGGTGGTGATGAGCGCCAACAACGATCCCGCCGCCACCGGCAAGGGTGGCTGGTATTTCCGGATGCCGCAGCCGATTCCCTCGTACTTGCTGGCAATCGCCATTGGTGAACTGGACTACCGCAGGCTTGGCCCCCGCACGGGTATCTATGCCGAACCGCAGCGCATCGCGGCGGCGCAGCACGAAATGGCCGACACCGAGAAAATGGTGGCGGCGGCCGAATCGCTGTACGGCCCCTACCGCTGGGGCCAGTACGACATGGTCGTCATGCCGCCCTCCTTCCCTCTGGGCGGCATGGAAAATCCGCGGCTGACGTTTCTCACCCCGACAGTGATTGCAGGCGATCGCAGCCTGGTTTCCCTCGTTGCGCACGAGTTGGCGCACAGTTGGGCCGGCAACCTGGTGACCATGGCGTCCCAGAAGCATCTTTGGCTGAACGAAGGCGTCACCACCTATATCACCAATCGCATCGTCGAGCAGATCTATGGCGTCGAATTCGCCTCCATGGCCTTGCAAGTGGAGCAGGAAGGAACGCTCGCCTACATCGGCAATGTGCCGCAGTCCAAGCAAGGCCTGGTTACCGAGTTTCCTGACACCGATGCCGAGCATTACACCGACAAGGGCCTGGCTTACAACAAGGGCGCGTGGTTCATGCGAACGCTGGAGCAACGCGCGGGCCGCGCCCTGTTCGATCCGTTCTTGCGCGGCTGGTTCGACAAGAACGCTTTCCGAAGTGCGACAACCGACCAGTTCAAATACTACCTGCAAACGGAACTTCTGCGCGCCCATCCCGAGGTCATGAGCACCGCCGAACTCAATGAATGGCTGTATGGCCCGGGTATCCCCGCGAGCGCGCGTCGCGCGTCCTCACCGCGGCTGGGCCGACTCGGCCAAGTACGTGAAGCTTGGCTCAAGGGCGACATCACCACGACCGAGCTTGGTACTGGCAACTGGCAGGCGGTGGAGTGGATCAAGTTCTTGGACGATATTGACGGCAAGGCCAGCGCCGCGCAGTTACAGTCGCTTGACGAGACTGCCCACCTCACTGGCACGGCAAATAACGAAGTCGCTGTCCGCTTTTACCGGGCCAGCATCAAGGCGGGGTACGACGCCGTCCTTGAACCACTGCGCGATTTCCTCATGCATGTCGGACGCATGAAGTTTACCGGCGCGCTGTACCAGGTACTGTTGAATACACCCGCCAAGCGCGACTGGGCCATTGCCGTGTACCAGCAAGCGCGCCCCGGGTATCATCCGGACACGCAACGAAAGCTCGACCAGGTCATTAGCCGGACGGGGACGACTGGCAATAAATAGTGCTTATCGTGCGAGGTCTGCGATCGTGCTGACCTTCGACATGCAGTAGTCGGCCCAGGCCTGCATCAACGGCACCCGTTTGTCGAACAGGTCACCCCGCCTGTACGCCGCCTCGACCTTGTTCGGCAGGCTGTGTGCCAAAGCATGCTCGCACGTCTCGCGAGAGAAGGAGTTGCCAGCCGCTTCGGCGCACCAATCCCGGAATGTCGAGCGAAAGCCATGCACGGTGATATCCCCTCGTCCCATGCGCCGCAGCACCGCGGTCAAGCTCATATCCGAAAGCATCGTGTCGCGCGCTCGGCCAGAGAGGACCAGATCGCCGTCGCGCGGTAGTTGTCGCAGCACGGCGATCGCGGCGGTCGACAACGGCACCCGATGCTCCTTTCCCGCTTTCATCCGCTCGGCGGGGATGGTCCATAGCCTCTCGTCCAGATCGATCTCGTTCCACTTGGCGCCGCGTACCTCGCCGGACCGGCACGCGGTCAGGATCGCAAACTGCACCGCTAGCGCGGCGGTGCCTTCGCGGCCCGTTAGTTCAGCCATGAACCCCGCAATCTCTCGCCATGGCAGCGCAGGAAAATTCGTGACCGGCGCGATCTTGTTCGGATTGGCCAGCAGGTTCTCGAGATGGCCGCGCCACCTGGCCGGGTTCTCGCCTTGGCGATACTTGCTGACGGTGGCCCAGTCGAGGATGCATTCGATCCGACCGCGCAAGCGAACGGCCGTTTCCGTCTTGGTGTTCCAGATTGGTCTCAGAACCTGCACAACCAAGTCCGTGTCGACATCGGACACCGGCAGCGCCCCGAACACTGGCGATGCGTAGTTTGCCAGCGAGGTCTCCCATTGCAAGGCGTGCTTGGCGCTCTTCCAGCTGCCGCGGTGCGCGCTGATGTAGGCCGCCGCGCACTGGTCGAACGTCTTCGCCCGTGCCCTGCTCAGCGCGGAGGCGGTTCTGCTCGCGTTGCGGACAACGATGGGATCCTTGCGTTCGGTCAGCAGCAGCCGGCATTCCCGCGCCCTTTCCCGCGCTATGCTGAGGCTGACTGCGTTCAGCCCGCCGAGGCCCATCTCGCGTCGCCGGCCGGACAGGGTAAACCGAAACACCCAGCTCTTCGAGCCGGAGCCGGAGATCTGCAGCCACAACCCGTCGCCGTCGCCGTAATATCCAGGCGAACTCAGCTTGCTAACGAGTATGGCGGAGAGTTTTCTGACTGTGTGCGCCATGAGACCCTACCCATGCTTCTACCCATGCGACATCGCTGGATTCTGGCGAACAGTGTAGAACCTCCGCGCACGAACTTATTTGATTTTTCCCTATGAAGAGGCGAAAAAAAAGCTCCCGGTCGGGGAGCTTACTGATGTGCCTTTGGCGGAAGCGGTGAGATTCGAACTCACGAACAGGTTCCCCCGTCGCCAGTTTTCAAGTCTTTGGACAAAGCTATAAAAATCAACTACTTACATCAAAATCCTCTCCGCACCATCATCAAGTTAGCGAGATTTGTAGCCCTTGTATATCCAAAGTTTGTACTAGTTGCGGAGACGATTTTGACTCGGATTTTGAATAGATTCGAACTTCATAGCTCGAATCGCGGTGTGGCGTCCATCGTCAAACAAAGAGCCCGTGCGGTTGAGAGTCCCCGCGGCGCATAGGAAAGAGGCAGAAGCCTCTTTCATCGTGCTATAGCCATCCAATAAACTCAACTACATGTTCAGTTCTAATGTAAATGGACGAGCAGAACTTACTTCAAATCCGAACTTGTTCCCATGCAGAAATACCTATACGCCACAACCCTCCACTCGTCAGCCAGTGTGTCTGCATGGTCGCCACCCGGTTCGGGTCCGTCGGGCTATATGTTCGGCAAGTTTTCTTGAGCGAACAGACCGAACGTCTGACAGTCACTGAGCGCATTGCAAAGTGCGTCAGCACTATGCGGCCGTTTCCAAGCACCAGTCGCAACGCTGGGTTAATTGACAGTGTCGGTTGTATTTGGTAGGTATTTTATATGCTGAGCGTAAATGACGAGCGCCCCCACCGCGCGTATCCGCACTGCACAGCTAATATTAAAGAACTCGAGGATCACTGCACGTGGCCGCGGGGCATGTGTTTGCTGTGGTCGGTGCAGCAAAGCGCGAAAGTTGGAGTTCTACGGACAACGCCTCCGTAGAACTCCATCGACGGGAGTGGTCTTTTCTCTCACCCTTCCGCCGCTTTTCCATTCGCGGCTTGGACGTTCCGATTCTAGCGGCAGGGGACGGTACCGCGCGCAACCGGTTAATCACACAAGTGGTCAGCAGCGGCACGGCCAGCAGCGAGACCTTTGCGGCTCTTGGCACCGAGCGCCTGATCGACAATGCGAATTCGGCCAGGTGGAGGATGTCCTTTGCGGCCGCTTTCCTGTTCCAGTTTGCTCTTCCTTAGCCCCAGGCCTCGTCGACAATCGTCCCGAGTGACTGAAATGCTGGCTTGCAAAACAGATAGCCCTGCATCAGGCTTATGCCGGCTTCGCGGAGGCAATCGCGCTCCTCGGGCGTCTCGATCCCTTCGGCAAGCACGCGGATATCGAGGGCATTGCAGATCGACACGATCCCATCGACGATCGCCTGCTTAGGCGCATTCTTGTCGATGCCGCGTACCAGATGCATGTCAATCTTAACGATGGACGGCTGGAACTCCGCCAGCAGGTTCAGTCCAGCGTAACCCGCGCCGAAATCGTCGATGGCGGTGTGAAAGCCGAAGCGCTGGTACTCGCGGAAAATATTGACCAGATGCGGCCGGTCCATGACTTCCTCGCCTTCCGTCACTTCAAAGATGATGCGTTCGATCGGGAAGTCACACTCGCGGGCCGCCGCCAAGGTGCTTCGGATGCATGCCTCCGGGCGGTACACCGCATTCGGCAGAAAATTAATGGAGAGCATTCCTTTCATGCCCAACGCTGCCGCGCCTCGGATCGCCTTGACCCGACATGCCTGATCGAAATGATAGCGGTTGGTGTCATTGACCTGGCACAGCACGCTGTAAGCAGATTCGCCCTTTGGACCGCGCACCAGCGCTTCATGCGCGAAGATGGTGCGGCTTGTGAGGTCCACGATTGGTTGGTAAGCGTATTCGAAGTCGAAGTCGAGTCCGTCCGGGGTGCGGCAACCTGTGCAGCCCGGCGCGTTGCCGTGGTCTGAGTGGATCGGGATCATGACGCGCGATCTAAAACGTTGGAGTAAAGCCTATCACCGAGGCCAGCCTTTGGATGAGCGCTCTGGCCGTTCGGATAAGCTGCGCTGGAAACGCCGCCAACCATGCGCAGGTGACCGCGCGGCGGCGGCAGCGATGCGTGCATTGCTGGCGCGTGCAAGGTGAAGCGGGCAACGATGGCATCGAGGCTTGCCGCCTGCCGGTGCAAGGACGCGGCGCCTGCCGCCGCCTCTTCCACCAGCGCGGCGTTCTGCCGGGTGACCCCATCCATTTCGCCGACAGCGTCGTTGATGCGGCCAATGTCGCCTTCCTGCAGCGCGCTGGCGGCGCTGATGTCGCCGATGATAGCGGTGACTCCGGCAACGCTGGTGACGATTTCCTGCATGCGCGCGCCGGCAGCGTCGACCAGCTGCGTGCCAGCTTCGACGCGGCCCACGGAGTCGCTGATCAATTGCTTGATTTCCTTGGCCGCCGCAGCCGAGCGCTGCGCCAAGTTGCGCACCTCCGCCGCCACCACGGCGAACCCACGACCCTGCTCGCCCGCTCTGGCCGCCTCCACAGCAGCGTTGAGCGCCAGAATGTTGGTCTGGAAGGCGATGCCGTCGATCACGCTGATAATGTCGACGATCTTGCGCGAGGACTCATTGATCGACGCCATGGTGTCCACCACCTCGGCGACGGCCTCGCCGCCGCGAACGGCTTCGCCCGACGCCGTGATAGCCAGGTCGTTGGCGCGGCGCGCATTGACACCGCTCTGCTTCACCCGTTCGGTCAACGCCTCCATGGTGGCGACAGTGCCCTGCAGGGAGGTCGCCTGGCGCTCTGTGCGGCCCGACAGATCCTGGTTACCGAGGGCGATTTCCTGCGAAGCGCTGGTGATCGCGCCCACTCCGCTTTGTACCTGGGTCAAGGCCTCGTGCAGACTGTCCATCACCGTGTCTAACGCCAGCCCGGCGGGGCTGGTGGCGGCGACGCCAGGGCGCAGGTCGATTGTGCCGGCGGCCCCCCCGGACATCGCTGCGACCCGCGCCTCCAGTTCGGCCGCCTGCACCGCTTCGCGGCGCAGCAGCACCGCCAAGTAGCACAGCACTGCCGTTTCGACGACAACATAGGTGGCGTGAATCAGCACGCGACCAATGCCGGGTTCGCTCATACACAGCACGCCGTAGCCAAGCTCCTGCAAATAATTGAAGCTCAGGTGATGGACCGCGATGACGCCGGCGGCGGCGGCCACCACCAGCCAGTCCCGATAACAAAGCAGGAACGCCAGCAGCACGAAAATGCCGAAGTGCACTTCGTTCATGCCCGCCGCCTGGTGGATGTGCAGGGCTGAAAACACCATCAGGGCGGCGGCGACTACGATCGCCGTGCCGCGACGTCCGCCGCGCAGCAAGATCAGGGCCGTCGGCACACCCGCCGTCGGCAATCCAATCAGCAGAGCCCAGTAAAAGGTGCCGTGCAGAGGTGATAAGGCCAAAGCGATGGCGAACAAGCCCCAGAGAATAGAGAGCATCAGGCGATCGGCAGAACGGGCATGCTGTTGCAAAGTAGCGTCGAGAAGCTTTGGCATTATGATGTTGTGAAGTTTATCGAGCTTGCGCCCTGCAGAGTACAGAAGGTTTCCTCAAGGAATATATATGATCCTCGGGGAAAGTGTAAGAAAGTCTTATTCCGTCGGTATTTCACTACGACAGCATCACCACTTGCAGCAAAACTTGCAACATTTACCCGAATTTTTCTTATCATCTAAAAACTACTAGGATTTAGGCCCGCCGCAAGCGATTTTAGCCACGCAGCGCAGGATTGGCGAATGCGCTCGACAAGCTTTTGCATAGGACAAACCAAACCGTTAGGCGGGCATGGCTGCCGTGCCACCTGCTTGGAAGGTGCGCCTGCCGGGTACATCACTGTTTGCCCCATCGCCTAACTTAGCGCTCCTATCATGCGATCCGAAGCAATCGGTTCGCCCACACCGTGGAAGTTTTAAAACGAATCAATCTGACACATCTTCATTGTTCGCCCCCCGCCGAAATCGGTTCAGTTGAGCTTCGCAACCGGATCGTGATAGCGCCCTTGACGCGCAGCCGCGCTGCTGCGGACGACGTGCCCTCCGACCTGAACACGCGCTACTATGCTCAGCGCGCCACTGCTGGCCTGATTATTTCCGAAGCCACCCAGATCAGTCCACAGGGCAAGGGCTATCCGAAGACGCCCGGGATTTATAACAGCAAACAGATAGCTGGATGGCAAGAGGTAACGAAAGCCGTGCATGAGCAAGGCGGGAAAATTTTTCTTCAGCTTTGGCATGTTGGCCGCATATCGCATCCAACCACCCAGGCCAGGCGCTGCGGTACATCTCGCGCGACAACATAAGGAACTGGTATCTCATTTTTCCAATTCGTTCATGTCCAAATGCAGAGAGTGAGCGAGCGGCAGTTAGTGTCGCACGAAGCGAGAATCATTTCCCCCGTGTTTTTTCTGATCCACCGACCCTGTCCAACAGCAAACCCAACGAATGCTCGAAGACGAGGGCCCAAGACAAACTCCTGCGGTTAAGGATTCAACATACGCCGCGCGATTTCAACCCCGCTACCTTGTCATCGGACAAGCCAAGCAATTCCTGCAGCACGTCCTTAGTCCCTTCGCCCAGTTGCGGCGGCGCGCTGCGTACCGGCAACCGTTCGCCGTCGAAACGGTAAGGCGACGCCAGCACGCTGACACTGCCGACCTCAGGGTGCGGCATGGTTGCTACCAGACCGCTGTCGATGGCGCGGCGCGACGTCAGCGCTTCGTGCAGACCCGCCACTTCACCGCACGGAATGCCGGCACTGCTCATCCGGTCGAGCAGGTCCCGACGCTTCCTGCGCCCGAGCTCGCTGCGGATTTCAGGCATCAGCAGGTCGCGGTGGGTGGTGCGCAACAGGTTGGTCTTGAACCGTTCATCGGCAGCAATGTCCGGCCGGCCGATGACGTCGGTACAGAAGCGGACGAACTGCGCATTGTTGCCGACTGCGACCACCAGCGGCCCGTCCTCGGCCTCGTAGACCCCGTACGGCATGATGGACGGGTGCGCATTGCCGAAGCGGGGAGGGTCGTCACCACGAAGCAATGCTTCGAGCCCGTAATAGGCCGTAATCATCAGCCCGCAGTCGAACAGCGCCATGCCGATATGCCGGCCCTTTCCCGAGATTTGACGCTCGTACAGCGCTGCCAGCACGCCTTGGGCGGCATACATGCCGGTCATCATGTCCACCGCGGCAATGCCGAACTTCAGCGGCGGCTGGGTCGGCTCCCCGTTGATGGCCATCAGCCCCGCTTCGCCCTGGATCACAAGGTCGTACCCGGGCCGGGCGGCCTCGGGACCGGTGCGGTCGTAGCCGGTGATCGAGCAGTAGATCAGGCCAGGCTGGTCGGCGCTCAGTTGCGCATAGCCTAGGCCGAGCCGTTCAATATCGCCGAACTTGAAGTTCTGGATCACGATATCGCTTTTTTTCACCAGTGCGCGCGCCAGGTCCTGTCCTTCCGGCGTTTTCAGGTCCAGGCAGACCGAGCGCTTGTTGCGGTTCACGCTATTGAAGTAGGCGGTCTCGGTAGAACCGATGCGCATGCCCCAGTCGCGCGTGTCATCGCCACGTTCAGGGTGTTCGACCTTGATGACTTCGGCGCCAAGGTCGCCCAGCACCATCGCGCACCATGGCCCGGCGAGCACGCGCGAGAGGTCGAGAACGCGGACCCCGGCGAGTGGCAAAGATACATTGTCTGTCACAATAAGCTCCCGATGTGCGTCATGCTGCCAGCTTGCCAAGCGCGATATAGCGCTGCAGGTGATGATCCTCGTCGCCGAGCTGATGGTCGATCATCACCAGCCGCTTTGCGTAGTGCGCCAGCGGCAGTTCCCACGTCATGCCGATGCCGCCGTGCAGCTGGATGCACTCTTCGGCGACCAGCGCGCCAATGCGGCCGATGCTCATCTTCGCGGCCGACAGCGCGCGCTCGCGCGCAACACGGTCTGCGTCCAGCGCGGCGGCGGCATTGATCACGGCCGAGCGTGCCTGCTCGATTTCGAGCAAAAGGTCGGCCATCCGATGCTGCAGCGCCTGAAAGCTGCCGATCACCGCACCGAACTGCTTGCGGGTCAGCAGGTACTCGAGCGTGGCGGTTTTTGCCGCTTCCATCGCGCCCAGCGCCTCGGCGCACAGCGCCAGCACGCCACGCCCGACCGCGCGCTCAAGCGTGGCGTAGCCCTGGTCCGCTTCGCCCAGCAGAGCATCGGCGCCCAGCCTGGCATCAGTGAAGATCAGCGTTGCGATGCGGCCGCCATCCATGGTCGGATAGCCCCGCACCGCCAGCCCTGGCGTGTCTTTCGGCACCAGAAACAGCGAGATGCCCGCTTCATCATCGATCGCGCCAGCGCTGCGCGCCGAGACCACGAACAGCCCGGCCGCCTCGCCCTGCAGCACCACCGACTTGGCGCCGTTCAGGACCCAGCCGTCGGCGCTGCGGCGGGCGCTGGTCTGCACCCGCGCGAGTTCGTAATGCGTCTCCGGTTCGTCATGCGCAAAAGAGGCGATCATGCTGCCGTCGATGATGTCCGCAAGCAGCGCCTTCTGCGTGCTGTTGCCGGCAGCTGCGATGGCTTCGCCCGCCAGAACGGCGCTGCCCAGCAGGGGCTCGACCACCAGCCCGCGCCCGAGCGCCTCGAAGACTACGGCGATGTCGAAGCCGGCGCCACCGAAACCGCCATCGTCCTCGCGCAACAGCGCCCCGATGACGCCGAGTTCGGCGAAATGCTGCCACATCTCCCCGCTCATGCCTTCCGGCGTGGCGGCGATGCGGTTGCGTGTCTCAAAATTGTACTGTTCGGCGATGAAGCGGTTCAGGCTGTCGGCCAGCATGCGCCGTTCTTCCGTATGTTCGAAGTTCATGTTCTGGTCCTTACAGGCCGAGGATCATCTTGGAGATGATGTTTTTCTGAATCTCGTTGGAGCCGCCGAAGATGGACAGCTTGCGATTGTTGAAGTACTGCGCGGCAGCGGCGGCGGCGAAGTCGGGGCCGGTCTGGACACCGTCGTAGTCCGCATCGAGTTCGGCGGCCACGAACGGGCGCGCGTGGGCGCCCATCGCGCGCCGTGTCAGCGACGAAATCTGCTGGCGGATCTCGGTGCCGCGGATCTTCAGCATCGAACTCTCGGCGCCGGGCACGCCGCCCCCGGCGACGGCGGCAATCACGCGCAGGTTGGTCGTCTTCATGTTCTCGAGATCGATTTCGACGCACGCCAGGCGCGCCGCAAACGACGGGTCCTCGGCCAGCGGCCGGCCGTTGCGCTGCTGCCGGGCGGCGATGCCCTTGAGGCGCTCGAGCGCCGCCGCCGACATGCCAACGCCGGCGATGTTGGTGCGTTCGTACGTGAGCAGGTATTTCGCGCAGGTCCAGCCCTGGTCTTCCTCGCCGACCAGGTTCTCGGCGGGCACCCGCACGTCGGTGAAGAACACCTCGTTCACTTCGTGCTCGCCCTCGAGCGTGATGATCGGACGCACCTCGACGCCTGGCGACTTCATGTCGATCAGCAGGAAGCTGATGCCGGCCTGCTTCTTGGCCTCGCGGTTGGTCCGCACCAGGCAAAAAATCATGTCGGCATACTGGCCGAGCGTGGTCCAGGTCTTCTGGCCGTTGACGATGTAGTGCTCGCCCTGGGCATCGGCGCCGCGCACCGCAGTGGTCTTGACAGCGGCCAGGTCCGAGCCGGCGCCTGGTTCCGAATACCCCTGGCACCACCAGTCGGAGCCGTCGAGGATGCGCGGCAGCCAGTACGCCTTCTGCGCCGCGTTGCCATATTTGATCAGCACCGGGCCGAGCATGTTGACGCCGAACGGCACGATGCGCGGCGCATTGGCCAGCGCGCACTCGTTTTCGAAAATGAACTTCTCGACCGCGCTCCAACCCGGACCGCCGTACTCCTGCGGCCAGTGGTTGGCCAGCCAGCCGCGCTGGTTCAGGATCGCGTGCCACTCGACCATATCGGCCTTCGACAGGTGCTTGCCGCTGGCCACCTTATCGGACAGGCGCGCCGGCAGCTTGGCGGCAAGGAAGGCGCGCACTTCGCTGCGAAATTGCTCTTCTTCAGGGGTGAAATTCAGATCCATGCGATTCCTTAGTAAATTTCAAACAGCCCGGCAGCGCCCATCCCGCCGGCGATGCACATGGTGACGACGGCGTATTTCGCGCCGCGCCGTTTGCCCTCGATCAGCACGTGCCCGGCCAGGCGCGCACCGGTCATGCCGAACGGATGGCCGATCGAAATGGCGCCGCCGTCGACATTGAGCAGCTCTTCGGGAATGCCGAGCCGCTGCTGGCAGTAAATCGCCTGCGAAGCGAACGCCTCGTTCAGTTCCCACAGGCCGATGTCGGCCACCGTCAGGCCATGCCGGGCCAGCAGCTTGGGCACGGCAAACACCGGGCCGATGCCCATTTCGTCCGGCTCGCAGCCGGCCACGGCCAGGCCGCGGAAGGCGCCCAGCGGCTGCAGGCCGGCGCGTTCCGCATCCTTCGCTTCCATCAGCACGCAGGCGGAGGCGCCGTCGGACAACTGGGAGGAATTGCCCGCCGTGACGAACTTGTCCTCCCCCATCACCGGCTTCAGCTTTGCCAGCGCCTCATAGGTGGTGCCGCGGCGGTTGCAGGTATCGGCGTCGACCGTCACTTCGACCTGCGAGACGAGGCCGGTTTCCTTGTCGGTCACCGCCATCGTGGTGGTGCAGGCGATGATTTCATCGCGGTAGCGGCCGGCCAGTTGCGCCAGCTCGGTCCTGCGCTGGCTCTCGAGCGAGAAGCGGTCCTGCGCTTCGCGGCTGATGCCGTAGCGCGCAGCGACAATGTCGGCGGTGTCGATCATCGGCAGGTACAACTCGGGCTTGTGTTCGAGCATCCACGGATCGATGCCGGAGTCGCCGCTGTCGCGGCTGCGGATGTGCGAAATACTTTCGACGCCACCGGCGATCATGGCAGGCACGCCTTCGACCACGATGCGGCCGGCGGCCATCGCGATCGCCTGCAATCCGGATGCGCAGAAGCGGTTCACGGTGGTGCCGGCGATGGTGATCGGCAGGCCGGCGCGAATCACTGCCTGGCGCGCCACGTTGCGGCCGGTGGTTCCTTCCGGATAGCCACAGCCAAGAATGGCGTCTTCGATCAGCGCCGGGTCGATCCCTGCGCGCTGCACCGCAGCACGTACCGCGAATGCGGCCAGCGTGGGCCCGGCAGTGATGTTGAATTCGCCGCGGTGCGCTTTGGTGAGCGGGGTACGGGCGGTTGAAACGATGACAGCTTCGCGCATGGCAAGTGTTCTCCTGGTCGGCTTCGGGTGGGTTAGTTCGATTGGTTCAGACTGGCAAAATCGGCGCCGCGTTCGACAAGCTCGACCAGCAGTGGCGAAGCCTGCCAGAACAGCGGGTCCTCCCTGGCGAACTCGCGGATGTCGGCCAGGATCTTGTCCAGGCCAACCGTGTCGGCATACTTCAGCGGGCCGCCGCGAAAGCGCGGGAAGCCGTAGCCGTGGACAAAGGTGACGTCGACATCGAGCGGTCGCAGCGCAATGCCCTGATGCACCACGTTGGCGCCTTCGTTGATCATCGCAGCGAGGTAGCGGCGCATGATGTCTGCGTCGCTAAAGCGGCGTGGGGCAACGCCGGCGCGCTGGCGCTCGAGGTCGATGATGGCCTCGACTTCCGCATCGGGGGTGCCGTTGCGCGCGCCTTTGGCATACAGATAAAAGCCGCGGCCGGTTTTCTGGCCGAACCAGCCGCGCTCGCACAAGCGGTCGGCGATCTGGACATAGCGCGCCTGCGGGTCGCGCGTTGGCGCGCGCCGCTTGCGGGTGGCCCAGCCGATGTCGCCGCCGGCCAGGTCGGCCACCTGGTACGGTCCCATCGGGTAGCCGAAGTCGCGCACGGCCTGGTCGATCTGGTAGGGCGAGGCGCCGTCTTCCATCATGTGGTCGGCAGCCTGGCGGTACACCGCAAGGATACGGTTGCCGATGAAACCGTCGCACACGCCGGCGCGCACCGGTGTCTTGCCCAACTTTTTGGCCAGTTCGAAGGCGGTTGCCACAGCGTCCGGCGCGACGGCGGCCGGCACCGCGATCTCGAGCAGCTTCATAATGTTGGCCGGCGAAAAAAAGTGCAGGCCAAGCACATCGGCCGGGCGCGAAATACTCGCGGCGATCTGGTCGATGTCGAGGTAAGACGTATTCGTGGCCAACACCGCGCCGCGCTTGCAGACGCGGTCGAGTTCGGCAAACACGGCCAGCTTGACCGCCATGTCTTCGAATACCGCTTCGATCACCAGGTCCACCTGCGCCAGCGCGTCGTAGCTGGTGCTGCCGTGCCAGCGCGCCATCACCGCCGCTTTCGCTTCTGGGGTCATGCGGCCTCTGGCGATTAGGCTGTCGTAGACTTTCTCGACGTGAGCGCGGCCGCGCGCAAGCGAAGCCTCGTCGCGCTCGATCATCGTCACCTGCAGGCCGGCGTCCAGCACGGCGACCGAGATGCCGGCCCCCATCGTGCCGCCGCCCACCACGCCCACGCTGTCGATCGGGCGTGGCTTGGCGGCGCGCGTTTCGGGTGACTTCAGCACTTCGCGCTCTGCAAAGAAGGCGTGCACCAGGCCGGCACGCTGTGGGCTGTCGAGGCATTCAAGGAACAGCTTGCGTTCGGTCGCCAGGCCGGCGTCGAACGGCAGCTCGACGGCAGCCTGCACGGCATCGACGATCTTCAGCGGCGAAAACAGGCCGCGCGCCTTCTTCGCCGTATCGGCGCGCGCCGCGTCGAGGGCAGCGAGCTGCTGTTCGCGCTGGGCAAGGCCGGGCGCATCGCGGGTGCGGCGCGGCGCGGCCGCCTTGTCGAGCAACTCGCGGGTATAGGCCAGGCCTTCGGCCACCGGGTCGGCGCCGGAACCGACCCGGTCGATCAGGCCGAGCTCAAGCGCTTCGGCGGGGCCGATATGGCGCCCGCTCAGCATCAGCTCAAGTGCCGCTGCGGCACCGATCAGGCGCGGCGTGCGCTGCGTGCCGCCGGCGCCAGGCAACAGCCCCAGCTGCACTTCGGGCAACCCGAGCCTGGCCGCCGGCAGCGCGATCCGGTAATGGGCCGCCAGCGCGACCTCGAGGCCGCCGCCGAGCGCGGCGCCGTGGATCGCCGCCACCACGAGCTTGCCGCATGCCTCGATGCGGTTGCAGACGTCGGGCAGCGCCGGCGCCAGCGGCGGCATACCGAACTCGCGGATATCGGCGCCGCCGATGAAATTGCGCCCCGCGCCAACCAGCAGCACCGCCGCCACCGCAGGGTCGGCGCCGGCGCCGTCGATCGCTGCCAGCAGGCCGCGGCGCACCTCGACGCCGAGCGCATTGACCGGCGGATGATCGATTGTCACGAGGAGGATGTCGCCGCACAGCTGGCGCAAGACGGGATTGGGCTGGCCGGAATTCATTATTCGCTCCTTTTGATTGTTGTTTCGCTGTGCAGAACATCATTCCGCAAAATAATTCGAAATGAACGATACCTTATTTTCATGAGGGATGTAAACCGCTGATTATCGAACCTCGCCGCCCGTTTTTTGTCCAGCGTGTTCCGGCCAAGACCTCGCGGCGGGCTGGCTGGCAGACGATTCTTCGGCAACCATCAGACGTTCCGCAGTGCGAACCGTGATTTCACAAAACAGTTGACACTGCGCTTTTGGGTGTGTGAATATCTGGACCAGCCTGCCAACGATGCAGGGGGACACAACGAACAGGAGACGCACCATGGGCGAGCAGATCGAGCCATTCCCGGATGACGACAGCGGCAAGGACCGCCGCTTTGTGACCGCCCTGGCGCGCGGCCTGGAGATCCTGCGCTGCTTCCGGCCGGGGGAGAAATACCTGAGCAACAATGAAATTGCCAAGCGGACCGGGATGCCGAAACCGACGATTTCGCGCCTCACCTATACCCTCACCGAGCTCGGCTACCTGAACTTTTCGGCCGACCAGGGCCGCTACCAGCTCGGCTCGGGCGTGCTGGCCCTCGGGTATACCGTGCTGTCCGGTCTCGATGTACGCAATTTGGCGCGCCCCGCGATGCAGGAGCTGGCCGAGCACGCCCAGGCCAGCGTGGCGCTGGGCATCCGCGAACGGCTGAGCATGGTGTACGTCGAGGCGTGCCGCGGCAGCGCGGCCGTGACCTTGCGCCGCGATGCGGGATCGCGCATTCCGCTGGCCACCACCGCGATGGGCAAGGCCTACCTGTGCGGCCTGCCGCAGAAGGATCGCGACTTCCTGATGGACCACATCCGGCTCAATGACGAAGACAACTGGCCGAAAATCAAGGCCGATATTGAACAGGGCTACAGGGATTACCAGGATCGCGGTTTTTGCCTGTCGTCGGGCATCTGGGACGCGGGCATCAGCGCCGTCGGCGTACCGTTAATCGATACTTCCCCTGCCAATACCATGGCGTTCAACTGCGGCGGCCCCGCTTTCCTGTTGCCGCGCGACGTGTTGATGAATGACCTCGGGCCGCGCCTGGTGGAAATGGTGCGCAACGTCGCCATGAGCCTGGGCCACCCTGTTAGCTGAGTAAGGCATCGTGAATTCCGGCGGGCACACGCCCGGCTGATGTAGGAAAACTGGTCCTGACAACAGGACTTGATCGTGGAACAAATCTGAATAGGCGGAGACAAATGAACAACACCCGAACAAAAATCGCGCTGGCCCTGATTGCCGCATCCACCCTGTCGACGGCGTACGCCGACGAACTGCTGGTCGGTGTCGAACTGCCCCTGACGGGCAGCCTGGCACGGGTGGGCAATGGCATCCAGGAAGGCGTCAAGGTTGCCGCTGAACTGTTTAACAAGACCAACGGCAAGCATACCGTCAAGCTGATCATCGTCGATGACGAGTCGGCGCCGGCGAAAGCGATCGCCGCCGTTGAAAAACTGGCCAGCCAGAACGTGCTCGCCGTCACCGGCGGCTACGGTTCCAACAACATCGCGCCGGCGTCCGACGCGGCCGGCAAGCTCGGCCTGGCGTACGTCAGTTCCGGCGGCGTCGACGACAGCCTGGTCAATAGCGGCCGCAAGAATTTTTTCCGCATCAACAACACGGCCGGCTACCAGAAGGCGCTCGTCGGCCTGGTGTCGGACCTGAACGCGAAATCGATTTCGATCATCTACTCGACCAAGGAAGCGACCCACGCGCTCGCTGCCGACGTCGAGAAAACGCTCAAAGCGAAAGGCATCAAGGTCGCGACGCATGCCTTCGACCCGTCGATCACCGACTTCAAGCCGATCATCAACAAGGTCAAGCTGCAAGACCGCTCCGAAGTGGTGGCGATGGTCGGCTACGAAAACGACTATGTCGGCATCCTGCGTGCGGCGCGCGTACTCAAGCCGAACGTCAAGGCAATGATCGGCGTATGGTCGCTGGCGACGCCGAAGATGGCCGGCGACTTCCCCGACCTGATGCCGAACGTCTACGGCACCGCGGTGCTGCCGTTCCCGGTCGCGTTCACCACTGCTGACGGCAAGGCGTTCGGCGAAACCTACCATAAGCTGTTCAACAAGGAGCCGGACTACCTGGGCCAGTTCGGTTACGTCCAGTCGATGCTGCTGTTCGAAGCGATCGCCCGCGCCGCCGACAAAGGCACCCTGAAGAAGAACGGCGTCATCGAGGAGATGCGCAAGACCGATCGGCAGACGCTGATCGGCCGCGTGCAGTTCGATGCCAAGGGCGACAACAAGAACTTCGTCCAGAACATGGGGCAGCATCAGGGCAAGAAAATCGAGCTGGTCTGGCCGAAAAGCGCCGCTACCGGCAAGGTCGTGTATCCGGGCGTTCCCTGGTAATGAAAGGTGGCAGGCGGCCGGGGCCAGCGGCCCCGCCTGCCGGCGACGAATTCGAATGGAATGCAGAATATGACCGAATTAATAATGCAAGCTGTGTATTCCGGGTTGCTGCAGGGCGGTTCCTACGCCCTGATCGCACTCGGACTGGCGCTGGTGTTCGGCGCAATGAAAGTGATCAACATGGCGCACGGAGAGCTGGTGCTGCTGTCGGCCTACGTCGCCTACACGGTCGAGTCGAAACTGGGCTGGAATCCGATGGCCGCCATCCCGGTTTCAGTGGTGGTCGTGTGCATCGCCTCGGCATCGGTGTATTTCGCGGTCGGGCGTGTCAAGACCAACCGCGAAATTAACTCGCTGACGCTGACCTACGGCATCGGCGTGATCCTGACCAACCTGATCCTGCTGACCTGGAAGGCCGATGTGCATACCACCAGCTCGTCGTGGATGCAGGAGGCCTTCGTGATTGGCCCGCTGTTCAGCATGCGCAGCGAACTGCTGTTTTTCGTCGTCAGCCTGGCGCTGATCGTTGGGCTATGGTGGTGGCTTTCGCGCAGCTGGTATGGTCGCGCGGTACGGGCGGTATCGAGCAATCGCGATGCCGCCAAGCTGATGGGGATCGATCCCGGCTTCACCGAGCTGGTCTCGTTCATCGTGGCCGGCATCCTGGCCGCCTTCGCCGGCGTTGCGCTGTTCAGCTATGGCGTGATCAGCCCCGCTTACGGCGGCGTGTTGACGGTCAAGGCCTTCATCATCACGGTACTGGCAGGCGTGGGATCGATCCCCGGCGTCCTGATCGGCGCGGTGCTGATCGGCATTGCCGAGGCGCTGACCGTGACGCTGGCCAGCTCGGCATTGCAGGAACTGGTCGGCATGGGTTTGTTCCTGCTGGTGCTGTTCGTTATGCCGAATGGATTATTCGGCGCTACAAGGAGGCGCGGATGACGCTCAATAAAACCATGGTCGCCGCGCTGCTGGCGGTCTACATCCTGGTGCCGCTGGCCGTTGGCGGTAACAACTACGTCATGAGCCTGGTGATCGCTTCGCTGGTGATCGGCGGCATCGCCTTGTCTTGGGCGCTGCTGGGCAATCTCGGCGGCATGGTCAGCTTTGGCCACGCCGCGTTTTTCGGCGTCGGCGCCTACACCTCGGCCATCCTGTCGATGCAGCACGGTATCCCGGTGCTGCTGGCAATCCTGATCGGTGGCCTTGGCGCCGTCGTTGCCGCGTTCGCGATGTTCCCGGTGCTGCGCCTGCGCGGGCCGTATTTTGCCCTGGCGGTACTGGCCTATGCGCACATCTTCCGCATCCTCGCCAACGAATGGACCTCGGTCACCGGCGGCTCGGCCGGCATCTCGAGCATTCCGCGCCTGCCGGTCGTGCTCGGCTACGACCTCAGCAGCAAAACCGGCAGCTACTTGGTCATCCTCAGCATCGTGCTCGCCTTCGCCGTCGTCTACGAGCTGATCCGGCGCAGCCCACAGGGACTCGCGCTGCGCGCCATGCATGACAGCGAAGACGCGACCCAGGTGGTGGGCGTGAACAACACGCTGCTCAAGGCCCTGATGCTAGTGGTATCGGCCTTCATGTGCGGCGTGGTGGGCGCGTTCAACGCCCACTACATCAACTTCCTCGAGCCCGATTACGCGTTCAGCGGCCTGTGGGTCACGATCCCGATCGTGGCGGCGATTTTCGGAGGCTACCGCACGATCACCGGCCCGATCGTCGGCGCCGTCGTGGTCTACCTGGTCGACCAGCTATTCGTCAAAAACATTCTGCCGTCGGGTCACCAGCTTGTATTGGGCGTCGTGCTGGTCGCCATGATCGTCGCCAGTCCGAACGGCCTGCTGGCACTGATGCGCAAGTTCACGAGGAAAAATGATGCTCCAGCTTGATAACGTCACTGTGCGCTTTGGCGGCCTCACCGCCGTCAACGGCGTCTCGCTCGCGGTCGGCACCGGCGACGTCGTCGGCCTGGTCGGCGCCAACGGCGCCGGCAAGACCACCTTGTTCAACGCCATCTCCGGCCTGGTACGGCCGACCGGCGGCAAGATCATGTTCGATGGCCGCGACGTGCTGGCCGCGCCGATGTATCAGCGCGCCCGGATGGGGATCGGACGCACGTTCCAGATTCCCCAGCCGATGCACGAACTGACGGTGCGCGAGAACCTGATGGTGGCCCAGCGCTTTGGCACCGGCCGCATCAACCAGAAACGGATCGATGAAATCCTCGATTTCACCGGCCTGTCGGCGAAGGCCGCACGCGACGCCGCCACCGCGCTGGCGCTGACCGAACTGAAGGCGCTGGAAGTGGCTAAGGCGCTGGCCACCGACCCGAAGCTGCTGCTGCTCGACGAGGTGCTGGCCGGCCTCGAGACGACCGGCAAGCGCAACTTCATGAACATGCTCAAGCAGCTGCATCAGAAGTTTGCGGTCGGCATCATCATCATCGAGCACGATATCGAGACCATCAGCAACCTGTGCCAGCGGGTGGCGGTACTCAATTTCGGTGAACTCATCGCCAACGGCACCCCCGACGAGGTGTTCCGCGATCCGGCGGTGGTGAAGAGCTATACGGGAGCAGAACATGCTTGAAGTTAAAAACGTCCGCGCAGGATATGGGGCGATCAATGTGTTGTGGGACCTGTCCCTGACCGCTGAAACGGGCAAGCTGACCACCATCATCGGCTCGAACGGCGCCGGCAAGACCACCCTGCTGCGCGCCATCATGGGCATGGTCGGGGTGTCGCAGGGGTCGGTCACGCTGGACGGCCAGTCCCTGAACGGCATGCCGACCTGGAAGATGACAGGCATGTCGATGGCCATGATTCCGGAAGGCCGCATGACGTTTCGCGACATGACGGTCGAGGAAAACCTGATGATGGGCGCGTTCGCGCCGCAGCACCGGGCCGGCGCCGCAGCCAACCTCGAGAAGTCGTACCAGATGTTCCCGCGCCTGCGCGAACGGCACAAGCAACTGGCCGGCTCGCTCTCCGGCGGCGAGGCGCAGATGCTGGCGATGGCGCGCGGCTTGATGAGCAACCCGAAGCTGCTCATCATCGACGAGCCTTCGCTTGGCCTGGCCCCGGTGATGGTCAATGAGCTGTTCGAGATTCTCGCCCGGCTCAAGCAGGAAGGCCGCACCATTATCCTGGTCGAACAGAATACGCACCGGGCGGTGTCGGTCGCCGACCATGTGTATCTGATGCAAAGTGGCAAGGTCGTACTGTCCCAGCCGGCCTCCGAAGTGAGCCTCGACCAGCTTCACGACCTATATTTTGCCCGCTGACGCGGCACCGGAGCCTATCACGATGATTGAACAATACGGACCGCGCGAAGCCATGGAGTACGACGTGGTGATCGTCGGCGGCGGCCCTGCCGGGCTGTCCGCCGCCATCAGGCTCAAACAGCTGGGCGCCGAAACAGGCCGGCAAGTGTCGGTCTGCGTGCTCGAAAAAGGCGGCGAGCTCGGTGCGCATATCCTGTCGGGGGCGGTGATCGATCCGCGTGCGCTGACCGAGCTGCTGCCCGACTGGAAGGAACGCGGCGCGCCGCTCAACACGCCCGTCACCGAAGACCGCGTGCTGTTCCTGACCGCCACCAGATCGTTCCGGACGCCCGCCTTCGCGCTGCCGAAGGCGCTGCAGAACCACGGCAATTACATCGTTTCGCTGGGTAACGTGGTGCGCTGGCTGGGCCAGCAGGCCGAAGCGCTGGGTGTCGAGATCTTCCCCGGCTTCCCGGCTGCCGAAATCCTGTACAACGACGATGGCGCGGTCAAGGGCGTTGCCACCGGCGCCATGGGCATGAACCGCGAAGGCGAGCCCACCGCGGCGTTCCAGCGCGGCATGGAACTGCACGCCAAGTACACGCTGTTCGCGGAAGGCGCCCGCGGGCACCTTGGCAAGCAGTTGATCGCCAGGTATGCGCTGGACAAGGGCAAGGATCCGCAAACCTACGGCATCGGCATCAAGGAACTGTGGGAAATCGACCCGGCCAGACACCAGCCGGGGCTGGTCATCCACAGCGCCGGCTGGCCGCTGCCGGCCGACACCTACGGCGGCTCGTTCCTGTATCACCTGGAAAACAACCAGGTCGCGGTCGGCTATGTGGTCGGCCTGGGATACCGCAATCCCTACTTGTCGCCGTACGAAGAATTCCAGCGCTACAAGACCCATCCGGCAATCCGCGGCTTCTTCGAAGGCGGCAAGCGCATCTCCTATGGCGCGCGCGCGATCACGGCCGGCGGCCTGCAGTCGCTGCCGAAGGTGGTATTCCCGGGCGGCGCGCTGATCGGCTGCGATGCCGGCTTCCTGAATGTGAGCCGCATCAAGGGCAGCCATGCCGCGATCAAAACCGGCATGCTCGCTGCCGACTCGGCCTTTGCGGCGCTGCTCGAGCAGCGCCAGCATGACGAACTGGCGAGCTATCCGCTCGCGTTCGCGCAGTCGTGGCTGCACGACGAGCTGCACGTCGCCCGCAACTTCAAGCCGTGGATGTCGAAGGGCCTGTTGCTCGGGACGGTCATGAGCGGCATCGACCAGATCCTGTTCCGCGGCAAGGCGCCCTGGACGCTGCGCCACAAGCATGCCGACCACGAGATGCTCGGGCCGGCCGCCGATTACACGCCCATCGTCTATCCAAAGCCGGACGGCAAGCTGACCTTCGACCGCCTGTCGTCGGTATTCATCTCGAATACCAACCACGCCGAAGGCCAGCCAATCCACCTGACGCTGAAAGATCGGGACGTTCCGGTGGCGGTGAATCTGGCGCGGTATGCCGGTCCCGAACAGCGCTATTGCCCGGCCGGCGTGTATGAGTTCGTCAAGAGCGACGAAGGCGCGGATCGCCTGCAGATCAACGCCCAGAACTGCGTCCATTGCAAGACTTGCGATATTAAGGACCCGACACAGAATATCGTCTGGGTCACGCCGGAGGGCGGCGGCCCGAATTACCCGAACATGTAGCGGATCATCCGCGTTTCTTATCAATCTTGAGCAAATATTCGAGGACACCATCATGACAAACAAAAGAGCGACATTTCACTGGGACGACCCGCTTCTGCTGAACGACCAGCTCAGTGACGATGAGCGGATGGTGGGCGACGCCGCCGCCGCGTACTGCCAGAACAAGCTGCGCCCGCGCATCCTCGAAGCGTTCCGCCACGAGAAGATGGACACCTCGATCTTCCGCGAGATGGGCGAACTGGGCCTGCTCGGGCCGACCATCCCGACCGAGTACGGCGGCTCCGGCATGAATTACGTCTGCTACGGCCTGATCGCGCGCGAGGTCGAGCGCGTCGATTCCGGCTACCGCTCGATGATGAGCGTGCAGTCGTCGCTGGTGATGGTGCCGATCTACGAGTTCGGCACCGAGGCGCAGCGCCAGAAATACCTGCCCAAGCTGGCGTCCGGCGAATGGATCGGCTGCTTCGGCCTGACCGAGCCGAACCACGGCTCCGACCCGGGCTCGATGATCACGCGCGCCAAAAAAGTCGACGGCGGCTATGCGCTGTCGGGCGCCAAGATGTGGATCACCAACTCGCCGGTGGCCGACGTATTCGTGGTTTGGGCCAAGGACGACGAAGGCGCGATCCGCGGCTTCGTGCTGGAAAAAGGCATGGCCGGCCTGTCGGCGCCGGCGATCCACGGCAAGTTCGGCCTGCGCGCCTCGGTCACCGGCGAGATCGTGATGGACAACGTGTTCTGCCCGGAAGAGAACGCCTTCCCCGAGGTGCGCGGCCTGAAGGGCCCGTTCACCTGCCTCAATTCGGCGCGCTACGGCATCGCCTGGGGCGCGCTCGGCGCGGCCGAAGACTGCTGGCACATCGCGCGCCAGTACACCATGGACCGCACCCAGTTCGGCCGGCCGTTGGCGGCTAACCAGTTGGTGCAGAAGAAGCTGGCCGACATGCAGACTGAGATAACGCTCGGCCTGCAAGGCTGCCTGCGCCTCGGCCGCATGAAGGATGAGGGCACGGCGGCGGTGGAAATCACCTCGATGATGAAGCGCAATTCGTGCGGTAAGTCGCTCGACATTGCGCGCGTCGCCCGCGACATGCTGGGCGGGAACGGTACCTCCGACGAGTTCGGCGTGATCCGCCACATGGTCAACCTCGAGGTAGTCAATACCTACGAAGGCACGCATGACATCCACGCGCTAATTCTCGGTCGGGCGCAGACAGGCATTGCTGCTTTTTAAGTCTGCGTTGATAACGTCCGCATATCGCGCCCACCCGGCCCATGCAAACTTCACCCGAGGCTGGATACCAAATTTTGTTGCAGCTGCGATGAATGCGCGGAATACGATGTCTTCGATGGAGGACGTATCGCGCTCTCGACTGGGTTGTTGTCGATGGCCAGGCTGCTCGACCTGGCGTAAAGCTGCAGCGCCGGCCAGCGCCTAGCGCCTGACCGATGGCCTTCGCAGTATCGCTGCCCTCTGCGGCGTTGCGGTGGCTGGCCGACACCTCGAACAACTCCCAACTTGCCCCAACAGCAGGATCGACTCGCTGCCACCGTTCGCAAACTCTACATAGTCCTAAGTTCCAATGGAAGGTGGAGCGGCTGGCCGCTTACATTTGACACTCAGACGCAGAAACAACGCAGTTGAGCCCATGCGCGCAGTTTGGCTAACGCGAAATTGGCGGCTATCGCAGTATCGATTGCCCAGCACTCTTCGTACGCCATGGTCAACGAAGTCGCCCCCGAATAACTCACGCCAGCACTTGATCGGATTCGTCGACTGGCAGGTGGCCTGTCTTGACCAAAATTGTGCATCCCTCCTGGCTAAATGGGCAGTGCATGCTCAAATGTGGACTGCGTATCCACGTGCCGGCCGGATAACGTCCAAATTCGTCCTCAAACACACCATCCAACACGTAGATTTCTTCACCGCCATAGTGACGATGCGAATTGAATTGCGTCCCCGCCGCCCAGCGCACCAGCGCCGTGTGCTGCGACGCGAACTCCGACAACGGAAGCACTGTCAGACCAGGCACCATCCCCTGAAACCAGTTTGCGGTCCGCGTATCGACCACGATCCGCTCGCGGTCTGCTAAATCCAGATGACGCAGCTTGACAAACAATGTGCAGCCCGTTGTCGAGCCCGGCGCATGCGAGGACCCGGGCGGGTTCTTGATGTACGTACCCGCCGGGAAGCTGCCAGACTCATCGCCAAGCACTCCATCGAGCACGAAAATCTCCTCGCCGAAATCGTGCGTATGGCGCGCAAAACTTGCGCCGGGGGCGTAGCGTACGATGGAAGTGGCGCGTGCGACTTCACCGCCGTCGCGTTCGATCAATTGCCTCTGGACGCCAGCGACGGGCGAATCAACCCACGGCAAGCGAGATGACTCAACCACAAGACGTTGCGAGGAGTTGGTGTTAAGTTGCATTGACTCTCTCCGGTATGCCGACGAAGCGGTCGACGGCTCCACTGAATCTGGGTTCACATTTAGGATTGGCGCTGACGCGGCCATGATGCTGATGCCAATGGCTAAAGCCTGATCGTAATGTCTTCTATCAGTCAACGATTTTACGTGAAATTGAGCCACTCCTGTGTTACCAATGCACGGCGGCGATTAGCCGGCGGATGCTCAATATTGAGGGGGCATTCAGCCGCGCTCACCTCAATTAGCTTGCCCAACTCGTGTGCCAGAGTAACCAATGCGCGCCAGCGCAGCAGCACCTTCGTCTTGTCGTTCTAGTCCTCCCTCTTTCGCCGGGGCAGGCGCATCAGCGCGTCGTATCGCCCCCTTGTACGTGTGTCCTGCTAACTCAAGGTGAAAATAAATGAATCGACTGTCTTGGTGCGTTACGCAGCCGGCTTCGCCGCCCCGCTCTATGCCGCCGAGCATACGCTGCGGCCCCCACGTCGGTGGTATGCGGTTACCGTTTAGGCCTCTCGAAGCCCCCTCTGACGAGTGCGCTCCGGCGACAGGATATCCACGCGCGGTTCACCGGACCTGATGATGAGTCGCGTCCGCAAGCGTAAGGACATTGCGCTTTGCACCGATGCCATCGACAAGGAGGTGACCGAAAAGGACCCCTGTGGACATATCCTTACGGACCCAGTGGCGATCACCAAAGCCGAACCTGACGACATGCTTGAGGTACAAATCCTGAAGGTGAATTTCGACGTCAATTTCGCTTGCAACGGGCTCACGCGATGGCCTACATGTTCTCCAGCGCGGTAGTCGACCTCAACATCACGCTACTCGTCGACGGCAATGTGGGTGTGCATGCCCGATATCCCAATAAACTGTTAGTAGCGGCAAAAGCGCCCTGATTTAGCTTGGCTGCGCGACACCGAAGATTGCCGTCGCCGCGCGTAGCGGTGCCGACGTTCGTCATGGACTGCAGGCGCAGCGCCGTGCCGCAGTGTACTGCGCCGCATGATACGCAAGCGCCAGAGCTGGAAACGCCGCGCCGAGCAGCAGCGTCGCATGCCATCCGTGGGCGGCATACATCCAGCCACCAAGCGCCGAACCGAGCGCACCGCCACCGAAGAAGATCGCCAGAAACACGCCGTTCATGCGACTGCGCGTTTCCGCGGCGAGCGCAAAAATGGCGCGCTGGCCGAGCACGAGGTTGGCGGCAACGCCCATATCGAGCAAGATCGAGGCGACCACCAGAACCGCCAGGGCCAGCGTGGGGCTGCCCGGCACCAACAGCGGCAGCGCGAATGCGCCCACACCCAGCAGCAATGCTACCGTTGTGGCGATGCCGGTATGCCCGCGATCGGCCAACCGTCCGGCAACCGGCGATGCGATCGCACCAGCCATCCCAACCAGCGCAAAGATGGCGATACTGGTAAGCGACAAATGGAACGATGGACCGGCCAGGAGCAGCGGCACCGTGGTCCAGAACAGGCTGAACGCGCCAAACATTCCCGCTTGATACGCAGCGCGGCGGCGTAGGACCGTCGTGGTGCAAAACAGCTGCCACATCGAGCCGAGCAGCTTGGGATACGCAAGCATCACTGTCGGTACGCGCACCGGCAGCCGCCAGCGCAGCAGCATCGCCAGCGCCAGCATGGCGACTGCGCCAAAGAGGAAGATTGCGTGCCAGCCGAAATGATCGGCCACCAGGCTCGCTGCTGGGCGCGCCAGCATGATTCCTATCAGCAATCCGCTGACCACCTTGCCGACTGTCTGGCCGCGCGTCGCCTCGTGCGACAGGTGGGCGGCGAACGGCACCAGCACTTGGGCCGCCACAGATCCGAGCCCGATGCACAGCGACGCGCCCAAGAACACCCAGCCGCTGCTGGCAAACGCCGCAGCCAACAGCGCGAACGACGTCAGTAGCAGCGCGCCACACACGAGGCGCCGGTTTTCTACCATGTCACCGAGCGGGACGATAAACAGCAGACCGAGGCAATAACCGATTTGGGTCAGCGTGACGATCAGCCCGGCTGCTTGCGGCATCAGCCCGGTGGTGGTGGCGATCGGCCCAACGAGGGTCTGAGCGTAATACAGGTTCGCCACGATCAAACCGGTGGAAATAGCGAGCAGCCAGACCATGGCGGTCGAGATGTCAGGCGATAATTTAGCGTGCTGATCCATATGCGGTGTGTCCTGGCGCTTAGCTGACGATGCAATGTTCCGCGCCTTGCTGCGCGAGCGATCGATCAGAATGTGAATGTGTGAGTATGGCAGTGCAGCATGGCGCGTCGTCGCCAAGCCACGCGGCTCGTGTTGAAGGGTGGAACTGCCTCAATGCCCCCCCATTGCAATAACCGACTTTACGGAAAACGGTCTATAAAAAAGCCCGCCGTCTGGCGGGCATCAATCCAATTTTTTTTGAGGGAGTCGGAAGAGACAGATGCATTATGTCGCCGCACTGTAGTCGATGCCAATTCATCTTTCATATACCATACATGTGCACAGAGAATATCCTATCATCGCCGCTCGCGCATTGAGTTAAGAAGAAAGAAGAAGAGAAGGTAAGAAGAGAAGATGACCCGTTGGGGGCGATGTCGGCTCGCGGTCGACGGCATCAAATTCCTAGTCAGGCCAGCCGTCGGCGCCGTTGCCAGCGCTTTGCCTTACGCATGCTTCTTGTAGCGCAACCATACAGCGCCGCCGTCCTGAATCTCTGCCGACGCCAGCGAGAGATACGTCGGCTTGACCCATTCCTCCTTGGTGATTTCGAACGATGCTGGATGCTCTCCGCGCCCGTCAACGAGCGGCAGGACCAGCACACTGACTTCATCGACTAGACCGGCATTGACAAATGAGCCGCTAATATGAGGCCCGCCTTCGACGATCAGACGCTTGGTGCCGAGCTCATCAGCGAGTATCTGGACGACACGCGCCAGATCAATCTCGGTCTTGCCGCCAAACACGTACGACACGTCGATCGACTGCAGGTAAGCAAGGTAATCGTCGGCCACCCCTTCCGTGACAACCTCCACGATGTGCGAATCGAGCGCTGTATTTTTTTTCCACGCTACCTTCCCGTGCGGATCGATCGATACCGCGTAACGAGCCGCATCGCGATGGGCAAAATGATGAGTGCGTGCAAAAGGCGCCTTGGCCATCCCCGCCGGATAGCCGTCGCCGTGGGCGATCTCCTGCATGGTGACCCTGCCGCAAATCCAGGCATCGAACTCTAGCTGGTGCGCTAGCCTTTCGTATAGCTCGCCGGCGTTGTTTTTGACAGCACGGTCCCAGCCGTCCGTAAGGGCATGTCCATCAATGGAGGACATCATATGGCAAATGACATAAGGTTTCATGGAATGCTCCAAACCGTTCGAACGGTGCAAATCCCGGCTGGTGATGCCGTCCTCGCTGCGCCAGTTACTGCACAGATCTTGGCCGACGTCTACGCCAGTACATCATCACCATAGCAAAATCCTGAGGAAGAGAGCAACACGGCTGAACCTGGAGTCGGCTTCGCGACAGTTCGCCAACATGCGGAATTCCCAGCCACGCTGCCGATCCGGGAGGGCGAAACGGCAGAATGAATGCCACTGCCAAGCGCTACTCCGGGTCGA
The DNA here is from genome assembly GCF_056406475.1 of Massilia sp. P1_C10. Classification (NCBI taxonomy): domain Bacteria; kingdom Pseudomonadati; phylum Pseudomonadota; class Betaproteobacteria; order Burkholderiales; family Oxalobacteraceae; genus Massilia; species Massilia sp. P1_C10. The sequence goes on along the minus strand of NZ_JBFUAC010000007.1, from coordinate 15,904 downwards.
AGCGTGCGGCGCGATCATGAGCAACAGGCGGCGGGCCTTGACGCTATGTATTCCTTCGCCTCGTCGGCAAGCGCCAACGCGGAAAAGGCGGCGCCGAGTGCCGACCTGACCATCGATTCATCGCTTTGCCATCGCACGAATACTGTCACATTGGCGGACGAACCGGTACCGATAGTGGTCGACAACGGCGACAATCGGCTCGGCGGCTGGTACAGCTACCATGCTTCAAAGGCAGCGCTCAACATGCTGATCAAAACGGCGACCACCATGTCCGCAAAAAAGTAGCGTGCTGGTCGCACTGCATCCCTGCACCGTCAATTCCCGCCGGTCGCCGCCGTTTCGCGGCAAGGCGATCGGGCGTCCCCCTCGAGACGCCGACAGCGCCATGCTGCATGTGCTCGATACACCTCCCCTAGCCGATCCCGAACTGCACTGGTGTTGCCACGCGGGCATCGACAGCGCGTCGACATGGGGGACGGCCGCGCTGCGGGCTGATACAAGCCTGTTTACGGTACGCCGGTGGCGTCCGCGCGGGCCATGATGCGCTGTGCCAGCGCCCGCCCGCTGAGCCAGGCGGCTTCGACGTTTCCGCCGTTGAGCCAGTCGCCGCACATTCCCACGCCTAGGCCGCCGTCCCAGACGCAGACCTCGCCATGCCGCTGCGCCGTGCTGGCGAAGCGCCAACGGTGCGCACTCCAGCGTTGAGGAGACGTGCCGCCCAACTCCGCAAAGGCGGGCAGCAGCACCGCGGCCACGCTGTCGGCGTCGAGCTCAATGTGCGCCTCGCTCCAGTCCGCGCTGGCATGCAGCAGCCAGCTTTCGCCGCCGCCGCGGCCCGGCTTGGAGCTGTCGCGCGCGACCCAGCGCAGCGCGCCGCGATTGACGAAGGCGGCATCGAATCCAAGCGCGAGCGGTGCCGGGTACTGCAGCATCATGGCCCAGCACCCTTCCATCTTCGTTCCGCCCGCCAGTGCGGCCATCAGCGGTGCGACGTCCCGCAGCAGCGGCGTGGCCTGCGGTGCCGGCACCGCAAGCACTACCGCGTCATAGCGACAGTCAAGTGCTCCCGCGCCGTCCACCGCGAGGCGCCAGCCGGGATCCCCGCGCTGCAAAGCGCGGATCGTCACCCCGCTGCGCAGCGCCAGGCTCGATGCCAGCCATGCGGCGGGCGCCGTCATGCGTGGTGTGCCGACGAAGCGTTCGGCTGCGCCGCAGCCGATGGCGGTGCCGTCGGCATCGAAACGGCGCATTGCCGGGGACCACTGCTCGGCCACACCGGCCCGCTCCCAGCGCGCCAGCTCGGCGCGAAAATCCGGGTCGCGCGCGGTGAAGTACTGGGCGCCGTGGTCACATTGCCAGCCGTCGACGCGCCGGGTGCTCATGCGCCCGGCGGGGCCGCCACTCTTGTCGAATACGCTCACCTGGAAACCGGCATGCTGCAGCGCAGTGGCGCACGATAAGCCGGCGATGCCGGCGCCAATCACGGCGATGTGCGGAGAAGCGCTCATGCTGTTTCCTGTCCTGGTTTTCCGGCGCCGCTCAACGCCAGCCTTGCAGCCATTGCGCGGCGTCGTTCAGTTCGCGCCAGCGCAAGGTAACGCAGCGCCCTGTCAGCACTGCCTCCATCGTGATGGCGTCGATCTGCGTACCCGGCGGCTCAGGTGCGATCAGGGCGGTGACGATGAAGTGCTTTTCCTTATTGACTGGCACAGCAGCGGTCCATTTACTGCGCAGTAGTTTGGCCGCCTGCAGGCGCAGCGGTGTTGGCGCGTTCATTCGCGGCCGCGGATCAGCGACAGGAACTCGCGGCGCAGCGCAGCGTCGTCGCGGAACGCGCCGCGCATCACGCTGTTGGTCATGCGCGCCTCGCTGTCCTTGACGCCGCGCCATTGCATGCAGAAGTGATCGGCCTCCATCAGCACCGCCAAGCCGTCCGGTTGCATCTTCTGCTGCAGCACGTCGGCCAGCTGCACCACCGCCTCTTCCTGGATCTGCGGGCGGCCCATGATCCACTGCGCGATGCGGGCGTACTTGGACAAGCCGATCAGGTTCGAGCGCTTGTTGGGCATGACGCCGATCCAGACCTTGCCGATGATCGGACACAGGTGGTGCGAACAGGCGCCGCGCACGGTGATCGGGCCGACGATCATCAGTTCGTCGAGGGCGGACGCATTGGGAAACTCCGTCACCGGGGGCATCGGTGTGTAGCGGCCGGCGAATACTTCGTGGATGAACATCCTGGCGACCCGGCGCCCGGTGTCGCGCGTGTTGTGGTCGGCCGCGGTGTCGATGACCAGGCTCTCGAGCACCTGCTGCAGCCTGGCGCCGACCTCCTCGACCAGCTCGTCGAGCTCGCCGGGCTCGATGGACGCGGCGATATTATCGTTGGCGAAGTAGCGCGTGCGGCGCGCTTGCAGCCGCTCGCGGATACGGTGCGAGACCGTGCTGTGCGCAGGTTTGAAGATGGCAATGGCGTCGTTCGGCATGACGTTCCTTTTCGTTTGTTGGGGGGCCGCTCACATTCCGGCGGGCAGCGGGATGCCTTCGGCGCGGGCCAGACGCTCGAGCGCCGCTTCCATCAGCACGCGGGCGGAACCGGCGGCGTGATGCAGTTGCTCATGCAGCAGCGCATCGGCCGGCGTGCGCGCGGCACACTGCGCGCTGTAGCGTTCGAAGCTGTTGAGCATGAGTAGGATGTCGGCAAGGTGGCGCGGGCATTCGCACTCAATGCTGTTGCCGGCAGCGGCCAGCACGGCCAGTGCCTGATCGTCGAAGCGGCGCGGCGCCGGCGCGCCCACGCCGGCCGGCGCCGCCTGTGCCAGCGCGGCCGGCGCGGCGGCCAGCGCCGTCTGGCACAGCAGCACGATTTCAGCGGCGTCGCTCGGCGCGCGCGCCACCAGGCAGCCGTGCGCGCGCAGCTGGCGGATGGTCGCGCTGGCGCAAAAGCGGTACAGCACCACGGTTGCGACGCCGAGCTGCTGCCGCAGCGCAGTAATGGCCGGCACCACGCTGTCGTCGAGTTCCGACATTTCGATCAGCACGACCTCGGCACCGGCGCCGGCCAATGCCGCTGGCGCGCCGTCCAGTTCGCTGCAATTGGCGACGATATCGAGCGCGAGCAATTCGCGCCCGCCGCCGGCCAGGCGCCGCGCCAGCGCGGCGCCCACCAGGGCCACCCGCGCCGGCTGCGACGGCGCGCGCGGCACCGGCACCGACGCCAATGCTTGCAACTGGTCGAGCAGCAGTGGCGCCAGCACGCCTATCGGATGCCCCTGGTCGACCAGTTGCTTCATTAACCTCAGCCGGCGCACCTGGGCATCGGAATACAGGCGCTGCCCATGCGCGCTGCGGCCGGTGTCAGAGATGCTGTAACGGCGCTCCCAGACGCGCAATGTTTCAACCGGCAAGCCCGCCAGCCTGGCGGCAACCCCGCTGCGATAGCGGGCTGTGCAAGGGGCGACTTTCTCAGGGGACTGTTCTATATTAACCATGTTGTGAACCGATGTAGACCCGTTAATGGCTAATTATAGCGTATTAATTACGCAAAATTCGGTACAGCCCCCAAAAAATCGCGGTACAATATCAGTTCATTATTGACGAAAGCATACAATGACCACCCGCCGAAGCTTCCTCGCCGTGATTCCCGTCAGCGCCATTACACTTAGCATGGGCAAGGCCACTGCCGCAGCCATAACAGTGACCGAGGCCGACCCGGCCGCAGCCGCGCTCGGCTACAAAGCCGACGCCAGCAAGGTCGACGCTAAAAAATATCCGGCCATGGCCACCGGCCGGCAATGTGCCGGCTGCCAGCTTTACGCCGGCAAGCCGTCCGACGCGGCGGGGCCGTGCAGCGTCTTCGGCGGCAAACTGGTGAGCGCAAAAGGATGGTGCGTCGCCTGGGCAAAAAAGGGATGATGCCAATTCCAGCGCCAGCTTACTGACGTTGGGATGCGCCTGGACCTGTTGGTCCGTGCATCAGCGCGCCTCACCCGCTTCGCCAGGCGCATTTTTTAGCTGCATCGCCCCCCGAAAGTGACGCTCTTTTGAAGGACCACAGGAATGCTTGAACCTGCCGATGGCGCTGCCAGCACGACGGTTTTTTTCGATGGATCCTGCCCTTTGTGCCGAAGGGAAATCAGTGTCTATCAACGCGCCATCGCTTCGACTCCCATCATTTGGGTCGATGTCAGCGCCGAGAGAACCGCCTCGATGGAGGGTCGCAGTTGCGGCGAACTGATGGAGAGATTTCATGTACAAAGGGCCGACGGCGTGATGCTGAGCGGAGCGGCAGCGTTTATAGCGCTGTGGCGATTGTTCCCCGCTTGGCGCTGGCTCGGAAAATTAGGCTCGCTGCCTGGCATTCCCCCCTTGTTGGAGTTGCTTTATCGTGGCTTCCTCCATGTTCGCCCCGCCATCCAATGGCTGTTCAAAAAATTCGACACGCCCAGGCAACGCTAGTTGCTGCCAGTTTGACACCGGCAACGGCGTCGCGATGACGAAAGCCATCGTGCCTGCTCCCAACCATGACAAGGCAATCCTCCTTGACCGATCCGATTCACTTCTACGAACCGCGCAATGGTCATCGATTGCCGCACGACCCGTTCAATGCCATCGTCGGACCGCGTCCGATCGGCTGGATTGCGTCACGCGGCACCAATGGCGTGCTGAACCTGGCGCCCTACAGCTTTTTCAATGCCTTCAACTACACACCGCCGATTGTCGGGTTTGCCAGTATCGGCTACAAAGATACCGTTCGCAACATTGAGCATGCTGGGGAATTCACTTGGAATCTTGTGACCCGGCAGCTCGCCGAGGCGATGAACCAGACCGGCGCGCCGGTCGCTCCGAACATCAGCGAATTCGGCTTGGCCGGCTTGACCCCACGCGATTCGCGCGTCATCACGGTCCCGAGCGTTGCCGAAAGCCCCGTCTCGTTTGAATGCCGCTGCACGCAGATAGTACAACTGCAAGGAGCAGAGGGTCAGAAAGTGCCGACTTGGCTGGTGCTCGGAGAAGTCGTCGGCGTGCATATCGCCAGCGCTTTGCTCGCGGACGGCATGTATGACACCGCTACTGCCGGGCACGTTCTGCGCGGGGGCGGTCCGGCAGATTACTTCGCCATTGGCGCTGCCCAGTTATTTCGAATGAGCCGCCCTGAATGACAGGGGAAGCAACTGCTGGAGCCAATTCGCCTTGCGCATTCGGCCAACACCGTACGCCTGCCAAACCGCCGACCTCGATCTAGTTTTAAGTTTAAGATGCCTTCATCCAAATCAATTGCACGCTATTGTTTTCTAAACTCCGTCACGCGGCCGCGCCCCTCTTTCAAAGGAAGAAATAATGACCAGCTCCAAAACACCCACCAGCATCGCCGACCATAACTTCGCGCTCACGCAGAACACGTCGAGCGATCTGTTCCAGCCGACGCGACTCGGCCCCTTGCGGCTTGCCAATCGGATCGTCATGGCGCCGCTTACGCGCAGCCGCGCGAAGGAAGATGACATCCCCGGTGATCTGGCGGCCGAATATTACGTTCAGCGGGCCAGCGCCGGATTGATCATTGCCGAAGCTACCCAGATTTCTCAACAAGGCAAGGGTTATGTGCTCACCCCGGGCATTTATAGCCAAGCGCAGGTGCAGGCCTGGAAGAAAATTACCGAGGCCGTGCATGCGGCAGATGGCAAGATCTTCTTGCAACTCTGGCACGTTGGGCGCATTTCCCATCCATCGATCCAAGTCGACGGCGCACTGCCGGTGGCACCGTCTGCCATCAAGCCTGAAGGACAAGCGTATACGAACGACGGTTTTGTACCGATGGTGACGCCGCGCGCTCTGGAGACGAGCGAAATACCCTCAATTGTCGAGCAATATCGCAGCGCGGCCCAGAATGCCCACGCCGCTGGTTTCGACGGCGTCGAGATCCATGCGGCAAATGGCTATCTGCTTGACCAGTTCTTGCGCGACAAAACCAACCAGCGCACCGATGCCTATGGCGGCTCGATCGAAAACCGCGCACGGCTGCTCCTTGAGGTGACGGCAGCGGTGGTGCAGGTCTGGGGAGGCGATCGGGTCGGCATTCGCATCTCGCCCCTGAGCTCGTTTGGCGACATTGCCGATAGTAACCCGCAGTCGCTGTTCACCTATGTCGTCGAGCAACTCAACAGCTTCGATCTGGCTTATCTGCATGCGATCGAAGGCGACACTGGTGGCGCGCGCGAAGTACCCGGCGGCTTCGACTTGCAAATCTTGCGCCGCTTGTTCAACGGCCTGTATATGGCCAACAATGGCTACGACCTCGCTTTGGCGGTCACCGCCCGCGCCGACAATACCGCCGACCTGATTTCCTTCGGCCGCCCGTTCATCGCCAATCCGGATCTGGTGGAGCGGCTACGCATCGTCGCGCCTTTGAACACGCCTGACCCGGCCACCATGTACGGCGGCGGAGCAGGCGGATACATCGATTATCCATCACTGAAGGCGTCTTGATCGTGCTGGCGCCGAATAAGAACTGAGCGGCGTCAACGATCCGCGTTGATGCAACCTTGACCGCTCTGCGCATCCTGCGCATGTGCTTGCCGCGCGATGAGTTGACATACTCGGGTGAAGAACGACACGACGCACCAATTCAGACGCGGCTGGCAAAGCTTGTCACAATCAAACTCAGCGCTGCCACCACAGACAGTCTGAGGCGCCTCGGCAGATACCATGCTGGCAGGCCAGCGTGTCTGACAAAGCGCCAGTCCTGCAGATAGTGGATGGCAAATCCCACTGCCATTAATGCGCTTCCCGCAACCGGATCGAGGCTACGTATCGCCAGCGCCTTTCGCCAAGAACTTCAGCAAAGAGGCGCTGGCTGCTTGAAACAGACGTGTCCACTATTGACAGTACACCTCAGATTGTGCGACCTAAGTGTGAAGTTGCAAGAGGTTATTCGGACTGGATCTGAGTCGAGACATTGGAGCGTTGCCTGCAATGCCCTGATGTGGTCGATGCCAGTTGTAATGATGATTCCATACCTTCAGCATGTCGGTACGCTCGTCTGAGTTTTTGTACACGAAGCCATAGGCCCATTCACGCAGGGCCGATTGAATGAAGCGCTCGGCTTTACCGTTGGTCTGCGGCCGATAGGGACGCGTGAAACGGTGTTTTAGTTCTAGCTGGGCGCAGGTAGCGTTGAACGACTTGGCGCGAAACGCGGAGCCATTGTCGGTCAGGAGCGCTTTAGGGCGCACTCCGAGCGAGCAAAAATAGGCATGGGTGTTGGCGAGAAACCGGTTGGCGTTTTCCTGGGTTTCATCAGGATAGAGTTCCGTAAACGCGATGCGGGCATGATCGTCAATTGCGACAAACAAGACTTCCCAGCCGGCGCCGTGCTTTCTATGTCGCCTGTCGCCAGTCGCGCGATGTCCCGTATTTTCGATGCGGCCGAGCTTCTTTGTGTCGATATGAATCAGGTCGCCCGGTCGTTCATGTTCGTAGCGTTGCACTGGCTCGACCGGATCGAGGTCGGTCAGCTTGGACAAGCCCGCGCGGCTCAAGATACGGCTCACCGTAGCCTTCGATACCTCAAGATACTGCGCAATTCTTGCCTGCGTCATGCGCTTTTTTCGCAGTTCGACGATAGTGAGCGCCTTAGCCGCCTCTAATGCCCTGGGACTGCATGCCGGTCGCGAAGATCGATCGACCAAGCCTTCCCGGCCTTCGGAAAGGAAGCGCCCAAGCCACTTGCGTACTGTCGCCTCGCTTACTCCAAAATGCGAAGCAACCTGGCAGCTAGGTATTCGGTTCAGTAGGACGTCTTCAACCATTTCGACTCGACGAATCAAAGTCAATCGGGCATTCTTATGGATGTTCATTCGGGTGGTTTCCTTAAGAACTGGGGGTTTGGCGATTTCCAGTTTCTCAAATCCAGTCCGAATGAACCACAACAACCTATTGAAACATCACACCTAAGTCACCTGGATGGGTCTCCGCTTACACAACCGTATTAATAACTTATTTAGTTGAGATCACCTACGGCGCGGTTGTCAGCCAATCTATTTTGCCGTCGGCATCGCAAATTCGGCGCCCTTGACAATGCTCTGCGGCCAACGCTGCATCACCGATTTTTGCCTGGTATAGAAGCGCACTCCTTCTTCGCCGTAAGCATTCATATCGCCGAATAAACTCTTCTTCCAGCCACCGAAGCTGTGCCACGCCATCGGCACGGGGATCGGTACGTTCACGCCAACCATGCCCACCTCGATGCGGCGCGCAAATTCACGCGCGACGTTTCCGTCGCTGGTAAAGCAGGAGACCCCGTTGCCAAATTCGTGAGCGTTTACCAGTTCTACCGCTTCCGCGAAATCCTTGACCCGTACGCAGACCAGCACCGGTCCAAAGATCTCTTCTTTGTAGATGCGCATGTCGGGAGTGACGTGATCGAACAAGGTGCCTCCCGTGAAAAATCCCTGCTCGTGCCCTGCGACCTGGTGGCCGCGGCCGTCAACCACTAGGCTCGCGCCCTCGTTGACGCCGATCTGGATGTAGCCATCGATGCGGTCGAGCGCTTGGCGCGTGACGATCGGGCCCATCTCCGCATCGAGGTCCATGCCGTCGCGGATCTTCAGCTTACGCACTCGTTCCGTCACTAGCGGCACGATATGGTCGGCCACGTCTCCCACAAGCACCGCCACCGAAATTGCCATGCAGCGTTCGCCTGCAGAGCCGTAGGCGGCGCCGATGAGGGCGTCGACCGTGCGTTCAATATCGGCGTCAGGCATGACGATCATATGATTCTTGGCGCCTCCAAGGGCCTGGACGCGCTTCCCGAAATGGGCACCACGCTCGTGAATGTAATGGGCAATCGGGGTCGAGCCGACAAAACTGATCGCCTTGACGTCAGGGTGCTCGATCAACGCATCGACCGCTGCCTTATCGCCCTGAACGACGTTGAAAACGCCGTCCGGCAGGCCCGCCTTCTTGAAAAGGTCGGCCATCAGCAAGGCGGCACTCGGGTCGCGCTCGCTTGGCTTAAGAATAAAAGTATTGCCCGCCGCAATCGCGACCGGAAACATCCAGCACGGTACCATGCACGGAAAGTTGAACGGCGTGATGCCGGCCACGACGCCCAGCGGCTGGCGCATGGTCCAGTTGTCGATGCCCGTCGATACCTGCTCGGTGTAGTCGCCTTTAAGCAGTTGCGGAATCCCACATGCGAACTCGACGATGTCGATGCCGCGTTCCACTTCGCCAACAGCATCGGTAAATACCTTGCCGTGTTCGGCCGTGATGATGGCGGCCAGCTCGTTGCGGTGCTCATTCATGAGCGCCAGAAACCGGTGCATCACCCGCGCACGTCGGATTGGCGGCGTATCGGCCCATGCGGGCCACGCCCGCTTGGCCTCGGCGACGGCCGTCGCGACGTCGGCGGCTTCGCCAAGCACGACATGGCGCGCCACGGCGCCGGAGGAAGGATTGAAAACGTCAGCGCGACGCAGGCTCGTACCTTGGGTGCGCTCGCCACCGATGTAATGAGGGACCGTCTCGCTGCTGGTAAATGCGGGGGTGTTGTTCATATCGACTGTCTCCTGATTGGTGATAAGACTGCCCATTCTATGTTCCTCCTCACATCGAAACAATGCGTCTACAATACAAAGATCGTTTAATTTATTAAACAATCGACCAACTATGATAGGGCCTGAATGGATCCCAAGAACATCGAAGACCTATGGCACCATCTGTATTCGCTTGTCATCGTCGACGCCACCGGCAGCTACACCGCCGCCGCCACCCGGCTCGGACTGACAAAGGGCGCGATCAGCCAGCGCATCGCTGAACTGGAGCGTGCCGCGCGAATTGCGCTGGTACACCGGACTACCCGCAGCATGCAGCTAACGGAAGCAGGAAAGATGCTGGTCGATTCGGTGCGTGGCTCGTTCGAGGACATCGGACGCAGCTTTGCGGGCATCCGCGATCTGGCCGAATCCCCGGGGGGCGTGCTACGAGTTACGGCGCCAGTGGCGCTTGGCCGCCAGCAAATCGTTCCGCGGATGGCCGCGTTCTTTCGCACATATCCGCAGATACATATCGTGCTGGAGCTGTCGGATCGCCTGGTGCCTCTGGCACAAGAAGGCTTCGACCTGGCAATTCGGCATGCCTCATCGGCGCCCGAAACGCATGTCGCCTGGAACTTATGCCGCACTGATGCCGTTCTGGTCGCGACCGACGCCTACTTGCGCATGCGGGGTACACCGTCCGCGCCGCAGGATTTGAAGGACCACGATTGCCTTTACTATTTTCGGCGTGGCGAATCGCCCAGCTGGAGTTTCGAAGCGCGGCGCGGCGATAAGCAGCGGCACAGTGTTGCCCTATCGGGCCCCTTCGCCGCCAACAACAGCGAGGCACTGCGCGGCGCGGCGCTCGATGGGCTTGGCATTGCCCTTCTTCCCGATTTCACCGCTAGCGCCGACCTTGCGGCCGGCAAGCTGGTGCAGGTGCTTCCCCATTGGCGCCCGGTTGGCAGTTTCGGCGATTCCCTGTTTGCGATTCGGCCCTACAGCCCTTACGTACCAACTGCGGTTCGCGTCTTCGTGGCTTTTCTGCGCCAACAGTTCCGAGAGGGCTTTATCGCAAACCGGCGATAAACCGTCAAGCCGGGCGCTTTTTTGGCCAGGACACAAGATCAGCGTACCGCTCATGGCGAGTTCATGCGGCACGCCGCGCAGTTAGGGAAGGCAGCGATAGTCGAATTCAACCTTGTCTTTCGCCGTCGCTGTACTGATAGAACGTGAGATGTTCAGGTTGTAATCGTTCAGCCATTGCCCAGCCCGACGCCATCGCCCGCGATTGTGCCGGAATCGTCATTTTTAAAGGTGCGGTCGCATGGTGTGCGACTTTGCTAAAGAAAGCGGCGTTTCGAAAGTTGTGTTCTGGAACTTACCAGGCAGCGACGGCGCCGTCCGAACGCGGATCCGACGCGCCTTCGAGGACGCCGTCCGCATGCCGCACAAGAGCGCCTGCATGTCCCATCGTTTCATCGAATGGCAGCAGAACTTCGACGTCATGCCCCCTACGCACTAGCTCGTCGACCACAGTCTGCGGAAAGCGCTGCTCCAGCTTGAGCGTATCGGATTTCTGCCCCCATGTGCGTCCCAACAGCCAGCGCGGCGCGCTGACCGCACTTTGCAACTGCTGACCAAACACCACATGGCGCGTGAATACGGTTGCCTGCGTCTGCGGCTGGCCATCCCCGCCCATCGTTCCGTAGACCATCACCCGGCCATCCTTGAGCCGTGCAGCTGCAGGATTGAGGGTGTGAAACGGCTTCTTGCCGGGCTTGAGCGCCAGTAGCTTGTCCGCATCGAGGCTGAACGACGCGCCCCGGTTTTGCCAGTTGATGCCAGTCTCAGGCAGCACAACGCCGCTACCGAATTCGTGATAAATGCTTTGAATAAACGATACCGCCATCCCTTCCTGGTCGATCACTCCCATCCAGATTGTGTCGCCCGGCCCCTTCCCTTCTCCCCAAGCGGCAGCGCGGTCAAGCCGGATATCGGCGGCCAGCGCGTCAAGGGTGGCATCGGCGAGCAAGGCTTGGCCATCGATTTCCATGTCGCGCGGATCGGTAATGTATTGGTCGCGAAGCTTGAACGCGCGTTTGGTGGCCTCCACCACCAAATGGATGTGGTCGGCGCTATCGGCGGCGACGTTGTGTAAGCCGGCCCGGTCGAGCAGGCCGAGGATGGCCAGAGACACGGCGCCTTGGGTGGGCGGCGTCATGTTGTAAAGGTCGCCGGCAGAATGGCGCAGGTGTAATGGCTTTGTCCGTTGCGCACAGTAGGCGGCCAAGTCCTCGCCGGTGACCAGTGAGCCGACCGCGAGTAGGTCGGCCGCGATGCGCCCGGCGAGCGCACCGCGATAGTAGCTGTCGAGCCCATCGGCCGCCAACGCCGACAACGTCTGCGCCAGGCGGGGCTGGCGGAATCGTTGCCCTGCCATTGGCAGTGCGCCATCGATCAGGAATTGACCGTCGAATCCGGGCTGGTCGCGCAACTCGCTCAGTTTGGCGGCGGTCGCATTTTGCTGGCTCAGTGTCACCGCGACGCCATCGGTCGCGTAGCCGATCGCGTCTTCCAGCAGCCGCGCCAGCGGCACACGCCCGCCCAATTCCCGCGCCAGCTCTAGTGCCACCTGCCAGCCGCCGATGGTACCGGCCACCGTATTGGCGGCGAGTGGGCCACGCAAGGGGATTTCGGCCAGGCCGCGCTGGCGGTAGCTATCGATCGTCGCAGCAAGGGCAGCCGGACCGCAGGCGTCGATCGCGATCGGCTTGCCATCCGGCGGCACTATCAGCCAAAACGAATCACCGCCAATGCCGTTCATGTGCGGATAGACGGTGGCAATGGTGGCTGCGGCGGCAATCATCGCTTCGATCGCATTTCCACCGTCTCGCATCACCGCCAGCGCCGATTGAGACGCCAGATGGTGTGGCGCGACTGCCATCGCCCGAGTAGAGCGGGCGGTATTTGTGAGCATCGAGTATTCCTAAAAATTCCGTAATTCGGGGGAGGTTCGTCCGCCGCCTCCGGCTGCAAGCAACTGCCGCAACGATACGCCGAAACCAGCGTTGCGCGCAAGTCGCCAACCGGCCGCGTCACCCTTTTGATGCGAGGAACCTGCGCCGCATCGGCCGCAGAACGAGAATGCCAGTAGTGCCGTGATCAGGTCCATCGCAATGACTACTTCGAATACAGGAATCCAGCTGCCGGTCCTTTCGTGCAACAGCGCCGCCAGCGAGCCGCCGAACACCGAGCCCACGCCCTGCGCCATGTACAGGAAACCGTAGTTAGTCGTCGCGTCGCGCGCGCCGAAGGTATCGGTCAGGGTCGACGGAAACAGCGAGAAAATCCCCCCCCAACCGAAGAACACCACGCCCGACATCAGCACGAACAGCAGCGCGTTGTCGCGAGTGGCCAGCCATATAATCATCGCCAGCCCTTCCAGCCCGAACGCCACCGTCATTGTGTTTTCGCGGCCGATGCGGTCCGATACCCAGCCAAAAAACGGCCGCGTCAGCCCATTGGTGAACCGGTCGATGGTCAGTGCTAGCGGCAATGCGGCCATGCCGAATACCATCGCACCCGTGACGCCGAAATCCTTGGCGAAGCTGCCCATCTGCGAAATGACCATCAGCCCGGACGTCGACATCATCGTCATCATCGGAAACATCAGCCAGAACACCGGCGTCTTCAACATCTGCCGCGGCGACGTGTCCGCTTTGGCAGTAGGGGCCGGGCGATGCTCGGCCATCCAGTCCGCCGGTGGCCGTTTCAGCGCCTGGGCCGCGACTAGGCCGACGGTGCCAATGATCAGACCGAACGTGGGCATGACTTGTTGGTAGCCCGCCGAGGCAAGGCTGGCGGAAATAGGAAAGGTGGTGACGATCGCCCCCATGCCGTAGCCGGCGGCAACCAGGCCTGTGGCGAAACCGCGCTTGTCGGGGAACCATTTCACCATCAACCCGACAACTCCCACGTAGATGATGCCGGTGCCGATACCGCCGATCAGGCCGTAAGTCCGGTCTTATGTAGCAGTTGACCCGAAAAGTTGAAAATCAATGCCTATAGGTAACATGTGCGACGCGGTAGTAGAAGGTAGTTCTACATTTACTACTGCCCTTTCGCTCATCTCGCTGGTCATTAGTTGCATAAATAACATCTACACGCGATGTTGTCGATCGAGATCGACAAACAGGCTGTGACGCTCCTATGTTGAGATGTAGGCCGGACTACCGAAAGCAGCGCCCAAACGCCGTATCGGTGCTTCTCAGGGGGAGTCAGACGCTGTTTGGACGGTGGAGACGGAACGGCCGCGCGCGGGCCGAACTGGTTACGAAAAAAGCGCGAGCGGGCAAATAGGATATCCGACGTTCTCAGTAACGTGGTAGCCTGAACACTTATGACTCGTCTATCCCTCAGCGGCATCTACTCCGCGCTCTCATCGATACGCCGCCCTCACAGGGTGGCCATAGCGTAACTGCGTCGCCGCCCCTCGTACATCGACGGGCATTCTCTCCGATCCTCCAAGTCGCGCAAAGCGGCAGACGGTGATCGAGTCATTCCCGTCGCCTTAAATCTGACGATGGGGAAATGCAATGACAACACACACTCAATCCTTTGACGCCAACTGGGCATTCACCGGAAGATTGATGCTTCCCAGGCAAATGGTCGAGCGGCAGATCCGTGAAGCCGAGCTTGCGCAGGAAGATGCCTCAGTGAGGGTGATGCGGCAAGTAGGGAATAGCCAGAAGCCTGTGACGAGCGCTGACGTCGATTGGCAATTAACGCTCTACGGATGGGGAGAGCCAGTCCTGCGGCTTGTCGAACAGGTGCCGACAGAACAGGCGTACCGCTTGCGCCTCGCCAGGAACACAGCGGTCGAGGATCAAAAGCGAACGATTGCGATGATTAACGTCCTGCGCGATCGCGGCGAGCTTCGAAAGCTTGCGCGCATCCCGCGGGATTGGAAGATCATCATCGACGACCTGGAGGCGAGGTTCCCTAACTTCCGAGACGTCCTCGACTACGTGCGCGCAGCATTTGCATTGGCAGATCGAGGTGATGAAGTTGCGTATTTCGACCCCATCCTTCTCAACGGCGCCCCGGGATGCGGGAAGACCATGTTTGCCGGCGCTCTGGCCACAGAACTGGGCTCCGGATTGTTACAGCTGTCCATGGAAAATGCGCAGAGCAACTCGAGCCTTAGCGGTAGCGCCGAGTTTTGGAGTAACTCGAAACCTGGCGAGCTCTTCAACCTGCTCGTCGAAAAGGAGTACGCGAATCCTGTCGTCTTTCTTGATGAGATCGACAAGGCAAAAGCGCGCGATTACGACCCGATGTCGTCCCTTCTAGGCCTCTTTGAAACGGGGACTGCGAAGACGTTTCGTGATCTCTCCTACCCGTGGATCACGCTTGATGCTAGCCGTATCATTTGGATCTGTACGTCCAATGATGCGAACACGCTTTCGGCGCCGATCCTCGATCGTGTGCGGCGATTCGACATCCCCAATCTGACTGATCGGCAAGCGCGCGCTGTTGTACTCCAGATTTACGACGGGCTGATCCAGAGCATGCCCGGCCTGACTCATGCTATTCGGCTACCGAGGACGTCGGTCGACGTGCTCATGCGCGTCTCTCCTCGGCGAATGCGCCAAGCGCTTCGGGAAGGGATCGGCCGAGCAATCCTGCGGCGGTCTAGGAGTGTTCAGCCTCGTGACCTGAAAGTCGAGCCGTACGCGCCGCGGGAACGTCCTCGGATCGGGTTTCTGCGTTAATGCGGCTCAACTTGTCGTTACGTTAGGTCCGCCAATGCCGGCGCGTTGCAGCGGTTCGATCCATTCTCCGTCAACGCGTCCATTGTACCGCCCGCCCTCGATCACAAAAATCGAGACGTTCGCTACTCCTTTACGTAGCGCCGCGCGTACCTGGATTCAAGCCTAGATATGGAAGCCAACCAAGATTTGGACTAACGCGGCGGGAAAATTCACCGGCAGCGAACACGCCGTTGCGCCAGAATCCATCGCCTACAACCACTCGCGTTCCGCCGTGCTTAAAGCGTGGCTGCCGTGGCTGATTCTGTCGGTGCTGGTGTTCCTGTGGGGAGTAGGGGGCGGCGGCTGGGTCGGCTGAGGGGTCGCTGAGGGGTCGGTTGAAGGGGTCGCTGAGGGGTCGGTTGAAGGGGTCGCTGAGGGGTCGGTTGAAGGGGCGGTTGAAGGGGCGGTTGAAGGGTCGGTTGAGGGGTCGGTTGAGGGGTCGGTTGAGGGGTCGGTTGAGGGGTTGGTTGAGGGGTTGGTTGAGGGGTYGGTTGAGGGGTCGGTTGAGGGGTCGGTTGAGGGGTCGGTTGAGGGGTCGGTTGAGGGGAGGGG
>NZ_JBFUAC010000006.1:0-303042 GCF_056406475.1 Massilia sp. P1_C10 | reverse complement strand
TCGTAGGTCGAGATCAGCAGGTCGAGCATCTGCTGGCGGCTGGCGTTGATGAAGTGCTTCTGCTCGCCCAGGTACACGCCGATGCCCGCTTCCGGCCCCGCATCCTGGCGCAGGCGTTGGTTCAGCAGCACCTGGCTGATGCGGTTCAGTAGGTAATCCTCGGAATAGGGCTTGCGGATGAAGTTGTCGGCGCCCGACTCGATGCCGCGGATGATGTCCTTGGCGTCGTTGAGCGCGGTGACGAGGATGTCGCGCAGTGTGGGATCGGCCTTGAGCGCGCGGCACAATTCGTAGCCGTTCATCTCGGGCATGATGATGTCCGAGACGATCAGCTGCGGCCTGTGCTCGCGGATCTGGTCGAGCGCCTTGCGGCCGTTGGCGGCGACGCGCGCGCGGTAGCCGGCCGATGCGATCAGGCGGCGCAGCCGCTCGGCCTGGGTCGGGCTGTCCTCGACGATGAGGATTTCATGGTCTTGCGCCTGCAGTTCCCGTTCTTGTTCCACGCGTTCGCCTCCTGGTTCGAGGCTTGCACTATACCGGATCTTGCGGAGCGTCCTCGCCCTGGAATGCACCTGCGCGCCAGGTCAGCACCAGCGTGTCGCGGTAGCCGTTCTCGCCTGTCGGCTGGATCGGCGTCGACTCGTGGATCACCGCGGCGTCGTCGATCATCAGCAAAGTCCACGGTTCGGTCATCGTGAAGCGCTTGCCTCCCGGGCCGGCCGCTTCGAAAATGCGCGTCTCGCCGCCCTTGATGTTGTGGCGCGCAACCAGCAGCACGGCGACGAAGTCGACGCCGTCGCGGTGCGCGCCCTCGGGCGTCGGCCGGCCGATGCCTTCCAGCGTGTCGATGCGAAACTGGTGCGCCTCGACGTGCCAGCGCTGCGCGCCCTTGACGGCGGAGCAGGCCAGTCCGAGCGCATGCAGCAGCTTGCCCCAGGCCGGCTGCGCGATCGTCGCCGGCTCGATCGGCTCGAACAGGCGGTGCATGCCGCCGTGCAGCGCGTTGTACTCGATCGGCTGCCAGTGCGCGCGGTGCGGCGTCTGCGCCAGCTCCGCGCCGTCGTCGATGAAGCACGAGTGGCGCCGGCGCCGATAGCGGCCGCCGTCCTTCAGGTAGTTGTCCAGCGCGAGGTGGTCCCAGGCGGGAACCAGCGCATTCAGGTCGTCGAGTGCGCAGCCGGCGAGGGCGGCGACGTCAAGGGGGCGCAGCAGCGCGTAGCCGGCGGTGCGCAGGTCGTGCGCCAGCTCGGACGGATCGGTAAAGGGCAGGGCGGGAGTCGTCATCGCCGATAGCGTAGCATTTTTGCCCCGCCCGCGTGCGGCCCCTACCAGTTCTTGATCAGCATCAGCCGCGCCGAGCGCGACTCGATCGGATGGAAATGGATGTCGGTCACCGCCGCCGTTTCGTTCTTCAGGCGCGACGCATACAGGTAGTCGATTGCCGAATCGCGCCGGTTGGCCAGGTTGAAGCCTTCCAGTTCGATCTTCATCGATTTGTTGATGCGGTAGGCGATGCGGCCGTTGATGGTCATGCTCGGCCTGGAGCGCACGCTGTTGTCTTCGATGAGCGGGCGCGGGCCGAAGTAGCGCAGCCGCAGCGCGCCCGACCAGGCGCCGAACTGGTCGACCGTCAGCGCGACCTGGCCGACGCCTTCGACGGCGCCCGGTATCCGGTCGCCTTCCGGCGCGAAGTCGCGCGAACGGGCGCGCGCGAACGCCGCGTCGACGTCGATCGTCAGCCACTTCAGCGGCTTGTAATAGTTGGAGATCTCGATGCCGTTGCGCCGGCTCGGGCGGCCCGCCTCGGTGGTGCCGGCGTCGCCCACAAAAGTCAGCTCGGAATCGAAGTCGAGGCGATACAGCGACAGCGAGGTTTTCAGCCCCGGCACGACCTCGGTGCGCACGCCCAGCTCGATGCCGCGCGAACGCACCAGGCCGGGCACGCGCTCGACGGACTCGCCGGTCTTTGGGTCGATGGTGGTCAGCGTGCCGCGCGCGTCGTTGCTGTGGAAACCGCTGCCGGCATTGACGTAGAACTCGGTCTGCTTCCACGGCCCGAACGCCAGGTTCAGCGAGGGACTCAGCAGGCTGTCGTGCGCCGTGCCCGCATTGGCGGCCAGGTCGCCGCGCACCTTGAAGCGGTAGCCGTCTGCGCGCACGCCGGCGGTGCTGCGGAACCAGTCGGTCCAGCGCGTGTGGTTTTCGACGTACACGCCAAGGCTGGTCTCGACCACGTGGTCTTCGCGCGTGGTGGACAGCCGCTTGCGCGCCTTCGTGTTGTACAAACCGTTGAAGATATTATCGTTTTGCAGCTGGAAGCCGACCGTGAAGTCGGACACCCGCCCGCCAGGGTGCGTGTGCCACGTGTGCGTGCCGTTCGCGCCGCTTGTCACGCGCCGGTCCGGCTGGCTGAACTGGTCGCCGTTGACCGGGTCGTCGAGGAAGTAGGTGAAGTTCGAATACAGGTCCAGCTGGTTGCGGATCATGTAGGCGTTGACCTTCGAGGTCGAGTCCGAGCCGGTGCGGCGCCACACGCCTGACAGGCTGTAGCGGTGGGCGTTGCCGCCGTCGGTGGCATCGATCGCATCGAAACGGTCGAGGGCGCCGGCGTCGACCGCGCGCAGCGGCACCTGGTCGGTCGCGTTCCACTTGCCGCGGTAGGCCATCGCCGTCACCGAAAAGCCGTTGTTCGCGTAGCCCTGGCTATAGCGCAGCACGCCGTTGACCTTCTGATAGTCGTCGGGATGGACGAAGGGGCCGTCGTTGTGCAGCAGTTCGAGCGCGTAAAGCAGGTTGCCCTTGCCCAGTTCGGGCGCCGCCGCGATCATCGTGCGCGCATAGCCGTTCTGGCCGATGCTGGCGCTGGCCACATTCTCCGTCAGCCGGTTCGAGTACGTCATCGCCGCGCTGCCGGCGGAAGCGAAATCGCCTTCCTGCGCCGAGTACGGGCCCTTCTTGTAATCGAGCCGGGCCGCCAGCTCGGGGATCACGAAATTGAGGTCGGTCCAGCCCTGGCCATGCGCGTGGCTGCGCTGGTTGACCGGCATGTCCTCGACGGTCGTGCGCAGGTCGGTGCCGTGATCGAGGTTGAAGCCGCGCAGGTAGAACTGGTTGGCCTTGCCTTCGCCGCTATGCTGGCTGACGATCAGCCCCGGCGTCGCCTCGAGGATTTCGCCCGGCCGGTACAGCGTGCGCGCCGCAAGCTGCTTCTGGTCGACGCTGCCGGCGTTGGCCGAATCGGCGACGCCCAGCTGGCTCGCGCGCGAACCTTGCACCAGGATGCGCTGGAGGACGTCGTCGTCGGCCTGGCAGGAGGCGTGCATCAGCAGCGCGGCGAGCGCGCACGGGATCGGGCGTAATCTCAGTGGCATGACGGGACGTTCAGCGGGTGGGCAGGTCGACTTTCTGCCGATCGAATGACAAGGTCCTGATATTACCGGCCTCATTGAGGTTCACTGTGTTCGCTTGCGCACCGATGAAATCGATCAGCACCTCGTCGTGGATCCGCGCCGCCTTCGACAAGGGCGTGTTTTCGATCTCCTGGTAGATCTCGACGGTTTCCGCGCCCGCCTTCAGGCCGACCCAGTGCAGCGGCAGGCGGCGCTTGTCGGCGCCCTCGATCCAGAACTGCTTCTCGATGTATTTGCGCAGGACCGCCTCGTCCTCCGGCTGCGTCAGGTCGAACTGGCGCTGGTACAGGTTCTGCAACAGCGCCGCGATGTCGTCGGCCTGGTAGGTGTGCACCAACTCGGTGCTGCCGGTCTTCTGGTTGAACGAGATGTCCGTGATCCCGATGTGAAACTGGTGCGCCTGTGCCGCCGCGCAGCACAAGGCCAGCGCGGAGAACCACAGCTTAAAAGCGCGTATCACTTCTCGTCCTTCTTGATCGGCTTGAGCGGCGTCTTCATGTCCTTCATCAGGTCATTGGTCCCGCGCTCGGACTTGAACAGCTCGACGCGGGACGGCGTGATCTTGCGCGGCCAGGCGTTGTTGCTGACGTCCGTGTCGGCGGTTTCCCAGTACGGGTCCTGAACGAGGCCGACCATCGGCTCGTCGGTGACGATCAGCTTGGTCGCCTTCTTCGAGTTGTAGCGCCACACTTCGGCCGGGATGCGTTCGATGTACTTCTTGCCGCTTTTGAGCTCAATCTCCAGCACCAGCGGCGTCACGAGCCCACCGAGGTTGGAGAAATCGACCAGGTACAGGTGCTTGCCTTGTGCGAGCAGCGCCTTCTCCCACGGCTCCAGCGCTTCCATCGTCTCGTTGTACTTGTTGCGGTCCTTGTTGGTGACCGTGAAGTCGTCGTGATCGTTGTAGAAGTCCTTGAGCTCGGGATGCGCATCGACGCGGCGGGCAAGCGTGCCTTTGTTGCGCTGGTCGGTCATCGACACCGGTTCGGCATCCTTCTGCGCCTTTTTCCACGCCTTTTCGACCTCCGGGTTCTTGCTGCTTACGCCGTATTCGGTGATGCCGTCGACGCTGACGTCGACCGAGTCGGTGGTGTAGAACCAGCCGCGCCAGAACCAGTCAAGGTCGGTGCCCGACGCGTCTTCCATGGTGCGGAAGAAGTCCGAAGGAGTAGGACGCTTGAACTTCCAGCGCTGCGCATATTCGCGGAAGGCGAAGTCGAACAGCTCGCGGCCCAGCACCGTCTCGCGCAGGATGTTCAGCGCGGTGGCCGGCTTGGCGTAGGCGTTGTTCCCGCGCTGGAGCACCGACTCCGAATTTGTCATGATCGGCACCTGGTTCTTGCCGCGCATGTAGTCGACGATGGCGCGCG
This sequence comes from Massilia sp. P1_C10, assembly GCF_056406475.1. NCBI lineage: Bacteria > Pseudomonadati > Pseudomonadota > Betaproteobacteria > Burkholderiales > Oxalobacteraceae > Massilia > Massilia sp. P1_C10. Next base: position 298,262 of record NZ_JBFUAC010000006.1, on the reverse strand, counting down.
GCTCGCCGCGCGAGCGCGGGAAGTTCTCCTCCCACGCCTGCTCGGCCAGGAACTGCACGAAGGTGTTAATCCCCTCGTCCATCCATGTCCACTGGCGCTCGTCCGAATTGACGATCATCGGGAAGTAGTTGTGGCCCACCTCGTGGATGATCACGCCGATCAGGCCATACTTGGTCGCCTTCGAATAGGTGATCTCGCCGGTCTTCTTGTCCTTGGTCGGGCGCGGGCCGTTGAACGAGATCATCGGATATTCCATGCCGCCGACCGGGCCGTTGACCGAAATCGCGGTCGGGTAGGGATAGTCGAACGAGTACTTGTTGTACTGGTCGATGGTGTGGATCACCGCCTGGGTCGAAAACTTCTCCCACAGCGGATTGCCTTCCTTCGGATAGAACGACATCGCCATCACGTCGGTGCCGCCCTTCTTGTAGCCCTGCGCGTCCCAGATGAACTTGCGGCTGGTGGCGAACGCGAAATCGCGCACGTTCTTGGCCTTGAAGTGCCAGGTCTTGGTGGCGCTGCTGCGCGCCTTCTCGGCCGCTTCGGCTTCCGCCTGGGTGACGATGACGACAGGCTTGCTGGCCGTGCGCGCCTGGCGCAGGCGGTCGCGCTGGGCGGCGGTCAGCACGGCGTCCGGATTCTGCAGCTCGCCGGTGCTGGCGACGATATGGTCGGCCGGGACGGTCAGCTCGACGTCGTAGTCGCCGAATTCCAGCGTGAACTCGCCGTCGCCCAGGTACTGCTTGTTCTGCCAGCCGGCCGCGTCGTAGTAGGCCGCCATGCGCGGGAACCACTGCGCGATTTCGAACAGCTCGTTCTTGTCGGCGTCGTCGAAGCGCTCGTAGCCGCTGCGCCGTCCCAGCACGTTCAGTTCGGGCACCTTGAAGTTCCACGCCATGCTGAAAGAGAACGCCGAACCGGGCTTCATCGGCTGCGGCAGGTCGATCCGCATCATGGTCTTGTTGACGACGTAGTGCAGCGGCTGGCCGTCGGGTCCCGTGAGCGACGTGATCCTGAAGCCGCCGTCGAACGTGCGGCTCTCCAGGTTGAAGCGCATCGCCTCGAACTTCATGCCGTCCGCTTCGGACTTGGCGGCGCCCCACGATTCGCGCGACGGCACGGTGGCGGCCAGGCGATTGTCCGAATCGGCGCGGAACATGTTCTGGTCCAGCTGCACCCACAGGTAGGACAGCGTATCGGGCGAATTGTTATGGTAGGTGACGGTGCCGGCGCCGGAAATCGCCCGGTTCTTCTCGTCGAGCGTGGCGCGCAGCTTGTAGTCGGCGCGCTGCTGCCAGTAGGCGTGGCCCGGGGCGCCGGACGCGGTGCGCATGCTGCCGGGCGTCGGCAGCAGCTCGTCGAGCTGGCGGAATTTGTCGTCGAACTGCTGCGCGGCGGCGGACAGCGAAAGGAGAAGGGCGGCGAGAGCAATGGGAAGGCGTTTGATGTTCATGGGCGTGGCTGTGCTGGAATGAGTACCGGCAGCGGAGCGAAATTCATCGCGCGGCTGCCGGCTGGCTTGCTGCTGTTTCAGGGACTCAATCGTCTTTCGGCTTGTCGGCCTTGTCTTTCGAGTCCTTGGTTTTCAATGGCGTCCTGAAGTCCTTCATCAGGTCGTTGGTGCCGCGCTCGGACTTGAACAGCTCGACGCGCGACGGCGTGATCTTGCGCGGCCAGGCGTTGTTGCTGACATCCGTATCGGCGGTTTCCCAGTACGGGTCCTGAACGAGGCCGACCATTGGCTCGTCGGTGACGATCAGCTTGGTCGCCTTCTTCGAGTTGTAGCGCCACACTTCGGCAGGAATCCGTTCGATGTACTTCTTGCCGCTCTTGAGTTCAATCTCCAGCACCAGCGGCGTCACCAGCCCGCCGATATTGGTGAAGTCGACCAGGTACAGATGCTTGCCCTGCGCGAGCAGCGCCTTCTCCCATGGCTCCAGCGTCTCCATCGTCTCGTTGTACTTGTTGCGGTCCTTGTTGGTGACCGTGAAGTCGTCGTGGTCGTTGTAGAAGTCCTTCAGCTCAGGGTGCGCATCGACGCGGCGCGCGAGCGTGCCCTTGTTGCGCTGGTCGGTCAGCGAAACCGGCTCGGCATCCTTCTGCGACTTCTTCCAGGCCTTCTCGATTTCCGGATTCTTGCTGCTCACGCCGTACTCGGTAATGCCGTCGACGCTGACGTCGACGTTATCGGTGGTGTAGAACCAGCCACGCCAGAACCAGTCAAGGTCGGTGCCCGATGCGTCTTCCATGGTGCGGAAGAAGTCCGACGGGGTCGGGCGCTTGAACTTCCAGCGCTGCGCGTACTCGCGGAAGGCGAAGTCGAACAGCTCGCGGCCCAGCACCGTTTCGCGCAGAATGATCAGCGCGGTGGTCGGCTTGGCATAGGCGTTCATCCCGAACTGCAGGACCGACTCCGAGTTGGTCATGATCGGCACCTGGTTCTTGCCGCGCATGTAGTCGACGATGGCGCGCGGTTCGCCGCGCGATTGCGGATAGTTCTCTTCCCACGCCTGCTCGGCCAGGTACTGCACGAAGCTGTTCAGGCCCTCGTCCATCCAGGTCCACTGGCGTTCGTCGGAGTTGACGATCATCGGGAAGTAGTTGTGGCCCACCTCGTGGATGATCACGCCGATCAGGCCGTACTTGGCCTGCTTCGAGTAGGTAATCTCGCCGGTCTTCTTGTCCTTGGTCGGACGCGGGCCGTTAAACGAAATCATCGGGTATTCCATGCCGCCGACCGGGCCGTTGACCGAGATCGCGGTCGGGTACGGGTAGTCCAGCGAGTACTTGTTGTACTGCTCGATGGTGTGGACGATCGCCTGGGTCGAGAACTTTTCCCACAGCGGATTGCCTTCCTTCGGGTAGTACGACATCGCCATCGTGTTGGTGCCGTCCTTCTTGTAGCCCTGCGCGTCCCAGATGAACTTGCGGCTGGTGGCGAACGCGAAGTCGCGCACGTTCTTCGCCTTGAAATGCCAGGTCTTGGTGGCGGTGCTGCGCGATCTCTCGGCCGCTTCGGCTTCGGCCTGGGTGACGATGATCACCGGCTTGCTGGCGCTGCGCGCCTGGCGCAGGCGGTCGCGCTGGGTCGCGGTCAGCACCGCGTCCGGGTTCTGCAGCTCGCCCGTGCTGGCGACGATGTGGTCGGCCGGGACGGTCAGCGACACGTCGTAGTCGCCGAATTCGAGCGTGAACTCGCCCGAGCCGAGGAACTGCTTGTGCTGCCAGCCGTAGACGTCGTAGTAGGCGGCCATGCGCGGGAACCACTGCGCAATCTCGAACAGGTCGTTCTTGTCGGCGTCGTCGAAGCGTTCGTAGCCGGAGCGTCCGCCCAGCGCCTTGGCGTCGTTGATCTTGTAGTTCCAGTCGATGCTGAAGACGAACTTCGCGCCCGGCTTGAGCGCCTGCGGCATATCGATCCGCATCATCGTCTTGTTGATGACGAAGCGCAGCGGCCGGCCGTCCGGTCCCTTGACCGACCTGATGTTGAAGCCGCCCTGGAAGGTGCGGCTCTCCATCATCGATCGCATGGTTTCGAAACGCACGCCGTCTTGTTCGCCGCGGGCCTTGGCCCAGGCGTCGCGCGACGGCACGGTGGAGCTCATGCGGTTGTCCGAACCCGGCGTGAACAGGTTCTGGTCCAGCTGCAGCCACAGGTAGTTCAGGGTGTCGGGAGAGTTGTTATGGTACGTGACCGTTTCGGCGGCGCTAATGGCGCGGTTGGCCTCGTCGAGCGTGGCGCGGATCGAATAATCGGCGCGCTGCTGCCAGTAGGCATGGCCGGGGGCGCCGGACGCGGTCCGGATGGCGCCTGGCGTCGGCAGCAGTTCGTCGAGCTGGCGGAACTTGTCGTCGAACGGTTCGGCCGCGAACGCGGACACTGTGAGGCACAAAGCCGCCAAGCAGATCGGCAAACGGATCATGATTACCCTGTCTCTATTATGAAATTAGGATAACTATTCTAATAGTAGTGATCGTCAATTGCCCGTTGGAATTGTAAAAAACCTGAAACAATCCACTCGGCAAGAGTTATCATGGAAAACAGTGGTGTAAAAGGGAGACGCGCGGGGATGGATATTAACTTCAAGGCAACCATTTTGATTGTGGACAGCTGGTCCGACAATCTGGTGCTGATGAAAGAACTGCTGCAGGGGCGCTATCACGTCAAGCTGGCCGGCACCGGCGCCGACGCGCTGCGGCTGGCCGAGATGGCGCCGCGCCCCGACCTGATCCTGCTCGATGCGACCCTGCCCGACATGGATTCCGAAGCCGTGCTGCAGGAACTGCGCGGCGACTTCCTCAGCGCCGAAATTCCCGTGATTTTCCTGAGCGCCGAGGGCGACCCGGCCGACGAAAGGCGCGCGTTCCGTATCGGCGCCTCCGACGTGATCGCCAAGCCGGTGACCGCCGAGCCGCTGTGGGCGCGCGTCGCGCTGCAACTCGAACTCAGGACGCTGCGCGCGATGCACAAGAACCGCGACAGCCAGCTCGATTACCTGGTGGCCGCGCGCACCCGCGAAGCGGTCCGCATGCAGGACGCGACGATTCTGGCGATGGCGACGCTGGCCGAAGCGCGCGACCCGAACGCCGGCTCCCACCTGCGGCGCACCCAGCTGCTGTTCACCGCGCTGGCGCGCGAGCTGCGCTTCCATCCGCGCTTCGCCGCCGAACTGGGCGACGCCAACATTGCGCTGATGTCGCAGGCGGCCCCGCTGCACGACATCGGCAAGGTCGCGATTCCCGATGCCATCCTCGAAAAGCCGGGGCGCCTGACCGCCGAAGAATTCGACATCATGAAGCGGCACACGGTGGCCGGGCGCGACGCGATTGCCGGCGTCGAGCAGACTTTGGGCGGCACCAACCCGTTCCTGCGCTACGCGCGCGAAATCACTTACTCGCACCAGGAAAAATGGGACGGTTCCGGCTATCCGGAAGGACTGCGCGGCGAACAGATTCCGCTGGCGGCACGCCTGATGACGGTGGTCGACGTCTACGACGCCCTGATCTCGAAGCGCGTCTACAAGCCGGCCTTTACCCACGAAACGGCGGTCGAGCTGATACGCCAGGGCCGCGGCGAACACTTCGATCCCGACATGGTCGACGCCATGCTGGCGATCGAAGAGCAGTTCCGCGCCATCTGCGCCGAGTTCCCCGACGCGGAATAAGGATCGGTTCAGGCCCATGCGACGCGATCCGATCCGAGCCAACGGCTACTTTGCGTTCGCCATCGGCATCTGCCTCACTTTCTGGATCTGCTTCATGGTGGCCGATGCGCAGGACGCCCAGATCCGGCGTGATTTCGCGCGCGATACCGACAAGGTCGCGACCGACACTTCGGTGCGGCTGCGAACCTACTTCGACATGCTGCTCAGCCTCAAGGGCATGTTCGCGGTTACGGGTGAAGTCGACCGCGATCAGTTCGCGCGCTTCGTCCACCAGCTGCGCCTGACCGAACGCTATCCGGGCTTCCGAGCGATCCAGTTCGTGCGCGCGGTGCCGGATCACGACATCGACAGTTTCATCGCCGACGTGCGCAAGCAGGCCGGCGCGCCGAATTTCGCCATCCATCCGGCGATCGAAAGCCCCGAGCATTTCGTCATCGAATTCAATGAGCCGATGAAGGGCAATGAAAACGCCTTCGGCCTCGACCTCGCCAGCCTGCCGTCGCAACTGGCGGCGGTGCGGGAAGCGCGCGACAGCGGCCAGATCGTCGCGACCGGGCGCACGCTGCTTGTGCAGGATGCGGCGCGCCATCCTGGATTTGTCGCGCGCGCGCCGATCTATCGCCAGAACATGCCGCTCGATACGGTGGAACAGCGTCGCGCCGCCTTCATCGGCGTGGTGGCGATCGTGTTCCGGGTCGATGACCTGATCCACGAGATGGTCGACCCGGCGCTGCTGCGCCACATCGCATTGCAGATCGTCGATGCGGGCGACGCCAATTCGCAGCAGCCGCTGGCCGCCGGCGAAGACAACATCCTGTTCGACAGCCTGCCTCCCGGCGGGCGCACGCTGGACAAGCGCAAGCGCCAGGTCCAGATCAACGTCGCCCAGCGCCGCTGGATTGCCCGTTTCAGCGCGCTGGAAGGCAGCCGCTACAGCCGCGACGTCACGCCGCTGTTCCTGATCGCCGGCGCCGGTTTCGTGATCAGCCTCCTGATCGGCGCCTTGATGGCGGCGTCGCGCCGCGGCCGCACGCTGACGCAGAAGCTGCGCGCCGCGCTGGTCGAGCAGCGAGCCAGTGTGGCCGAACTGGAGGCGCAAAAGGCCAGCCTGGAAATGGCGCACGGCGACCTGTCGCAGGTATTGGGAACGCTGAAGCAGGCGCAGGCCAGCCTGATCACGTCGGAGAAACTGGCGTCGCTGGGGGCGCTGGTGGCCGGCATCGCGCACGAGCTCAACACGCCGATCGGCAACAGCCTGCTGACGGCCACCGCGCTGGCGGACATGGTCAACGAGTTCGAGAAAAAGTATGCCGAGGGCGGCATCAAGCGTTCGGCGCTGGAGGCGCACCTGGCCGATACGCGCCAGGCCTGCGGCATCATGGCCAGTTCGCTGAGCCGCGCGGCCGATCTGATCACCTCGTTCAAGCAGGTGTCGGTGGACCAGACCAGCGACCAGCGGCGCCGCTTCGAGCTGGGCGAAGTGGTGCACGATACGGTCGCCACGTTCGCCGCGCAGCTGCGCCGCACCAACTGCCGGATCGACGTCGACGTGCCGCCGAATGTGGTGCTCGATTCGTATCCGGGCGGGCTGGGGCAAGTGCTGTCGAACCTGATCAACAACGCGCTGCTGCATGCGTTCGGCGACCGGGTGGCGCCGCGGATCGCGATCAGCGCGCGCGAGATCGACCAGGGCCAGGTGGTGCTCAACTTCAGCGACGACGGCATCGGCATGAGCGAGAAGACGCTGCACCAGGTGTTCGATCCCTTCTTCACCACCAAGCTGGGGCAGGGCGGGTCGGGGCTGGGCATGAACATTGTCTACAACGTCGTCACCGGCATGCTGGGCGGGACCATCGTGATCGCATCGACGCCGGGCAACGGCACCAGCATCACCATCATGCTGCCGAAAAACGCCCCGAATCAAGCCGTGGCGGATGCCGACCGGGGTCTGGTCCTGCGGACCTGACCCCAGCCCTTGGGCCGCGGCGCGCGTGACACACCAAAAGGTGACGCACCCAGTCGGGTGAATCAGTCGAAGCCGCGCGCAGGAAATGCCGCGTCGCGCTGAATCCAGTTCTGTGGCGAATAGGCCGTGCGGCCATCAGTCGCGTGAAGGGTGTACGCATGGCGCGACACCGGCGAGCGGTTGGGCGCGCTGTAATGCGGCAGCAGCCCGTGGAAGCACACCAGGCTGCCCGCCGTCGCTTCCAGCGGGACCGCCACGCTGTCATCCGGCCACGGCGTCGAGTCCAGCTTTTCCATCCTGACCTCGTCGCCATTGCGCACGAAGCGTTCGCGCATCGGCCCCCGATGCCCGCCCGGCTCGACCCAGAGGCAACCGTTGTCGATGGTGGCGTCTTCCAGCGCAAACCAGAACGTCGTCACGCTGATCGGCGTGGTCTCGAAGAAGGTCGCATCCTGATGCCAGCGCACTTCGCCGCCAATGCCAGGCTGTTTGAAGATGTACATGGACTGCCAGACCAGCGCATCCACCAGGCCAAGATCGCGCGCCACGGCAGCCAGCTTCGGGTCGCGCGAAAAGCGCTCGAACACCGGATCGTGATCGTGCAGCGCATGGCCGATCTTGTTGATGGAGAGTGACTTGTCCTGCTTCAGGCGCCCCTGCGCGTCGAACGCATCTTCCTCGAAAAAGCAGCGGATCGTGTTGTCCGAGCCGAGGAAATAAGCGTCGGTGGAGGTGGCCTGGTTCTGCGTCGTAAAGATAGAGCTGCCCTGACCCGGGTCGAACGCGTCGACGATCTGCGCGGCGCGCTCACGAATGGCCGCGATCTCTTCCGCGCTTTTGAAACCGGGAAGCACGAGGAAGCCTTCGTTCTTGTATCGATCGCGCTGTTCAGGGGTGAGCATGATGCGTCCTGTGGAGGTTATCGCGACAATTGTAGCGCGGCGCACGGGCCACGCGTCAGGCTCGCGGCAATGCGACAGGCTGCCAGAATCGGGGCCTGGAATGCTGGCGGAAGCGCCGGGCTACAGCGTCCAGGCGCCGTCGCTGTAGACGCGCTGGTCGTCGAGATACACCGCCTCGGTCACCGCAAACACGTCGACGTGGTAACGCGCATCCTTGCGCTTGAAGCCGGGCTTCGGGTACACGCCGTGCTTGGCGCCCAGCGACAGGTGGATGCCGCACATGCGCTCGTAGGTGCCGATGTCGTTGACGCGCCGCTCGCGGGTGAATGCCCGGTTCATGCCGAAACCGAGCTCGCGCAGCCACACTTCGCCTTCGTCGGCGCGAATGATCTCGAGAACGCGCTCGAATTCCGGCGTCGCGTTCTCGGCGCCGACGACGCGGCCCCGTTCGACGATCAGCATGATCGGCGTCTCCGGCCGGTTCACCAGGTAGGAGGTGTCGCCGAACACGTGCACGCGCACGCGCCCGTTCACCGCTTCCAGGTCCTGCGCCTCGGTGAACACTTCGCCGATCGGGAACTGCCCGCCGACGTTGTTCATGCCGCTGTAATCGCCGATATTGAGCTTGGCAGGCTCCAGCTTCGAATCGAACACCAGCAGTTCGCCGCCGCTGTCGACCTTCGCCGACGAAGCGCTGTCGATGCGCTCCTTCAGCGCGCGCCCCACGCCGCGGTAGTACGCCGGGTCGTAGGCCAGCGACTCGATGTAGTGCGCCCCCTGCGCGCCCGGCATGCGCGACAGGTGCACATGCTCGATCACCTTCAGACCGAGCTTGAACAGCTCGACGCGGATGCGGAACGCCTCGAGCCGGAAGTTAGTCGACTGGACCAGCACCACCAGGTCGGACGGCGCCAGGCGCCGGAATGCGGCCAGCACTTCGTCCGGCGCGACCTTGTCGAAATCGACGAAAACGGCGTCGGGCAGGTTGCGCCGGTATCCCTCGGCGAGCGCGCGCGACAGGCCGGTGCGCTCGTCGTACACCACCAGCGCGGCATGCGCCGGCCCGTGCCCGACCACCTGCGCCAGCACATCGCGCAGGTGCGCGGCGGCGGTGTCGATGTCGTGGGCGGGGAGGTCGTCGGTGGCAGTCATGGGGCAGGGGATTCGGATGGAGCCTGCAATTATACGTAGATGGCCGGCCGCTTGCGCTGGATCAAAGCAATTCGCCGATGTTGATGCAAAGTTGGTTGCTGGAAATGCACAGACTGTTGGAGGAGCCATGAACACGAGGACGATGCGTGCGATCGTGATGTCCCTGCTGATGATGCTCGGTTCGGCCGCCTTCGCGCAGTCGCAGGCTCCGGAGCAGGCGGCGCTGCAGTTCTACCGCTGGTACATGCACGCGCTGGCGATCGACGACGATCCGCTGCGCCACTCCACCCTGCAGATGGAAGCATTCGTCGACCAGGGCCTGGTGAAGGACCTGAAGCGGCGCACGCAGCGCAAGGGACTGCGCGCGGACTACTTCATCCAGGCGCAGGACTACATGGAGGACTGGACCACCGACATTCGCGCGGTGCGGCCCGTCGTTCAAGGCAACCTGGCCAGCGTGGTCGTCATCCTCGGCGCCACCGCCGAGACCAGGCGCATCCTGGCGTTGACGCTGACCCGTAGCAGCGGCGCCTGGAAGATCAGCATGGTGCGCCTCGTATAAAGGAGAAACCGATGGAAGCGTTCAAAGTGGGCATCGAAGATTTCCAGGCCAATTTCGAGGAATTCCTCGTCGCGGGCAATCCCGTGTCGATCACCTTTAGGGGCAGCACGATCGCCCATTTCATTCCCACCGCCGGGCCGGACAGCGCACTGCTGACGGCCCTGATCGAGCCCGGTGGAAAGCGCGACCGCCGGCGCGCCCCGCGCACCAGGAGCGTGGACGCCATCGCCGCCCAATTCGCCGCCGCACAGAAGCGCGGGAAGTAGGGCGCTGCCCACATGCATATCCCGCGTGCCGCGCCCTGAAAGCGCGCCACGCGATACCCTCCAATCAAACTTCCCGCATCAGCCAGTTACGCTATGATTTGAACRCAAAAAGCACCCTTGGCAACATGCGAAAGGGCCGCGTTCAACATGCATATATCGGCGGGCGGAATGGCATATCGGTGGGAAACGCCAGCAAGCGTCTGGCTGGAAGACGAGGCAAGCGGCCAGTTCGAACTGGCCGCGAGCGAAGGGCTGTCGCGCATCGACTGGCAAGGCCAGGCCCGTGCGCGGCTGCGCGACGTCGCCCACCTGCTCGGCGCCTCGCTGCCGCAAGCATGCAGCTGTGCGCCGATCTATCCCGAAGGCTTCGCGTTCTGCCCGACCTGCGGCCGCCCGCTGAACAAGCTCGCCGGCCGCGTCAAAGCGGCGTCCGACTGGTGGGGCCCATGGTCCGACCAGTTCTTGCCGCGCCACGTGCCGCATGGCTTGCCGGTGACTTCGCTGGCGCTGGGCGACGCCCTCGAGGAACGCCCCGCGGCGCCGGCCATCGGCCGCGCTGACGCCAGCATGCCGGCGCCGCCCAACGCGCAATGCGTTTTCGCCGCCGGCAGCTACGGCTTTCCGGAGCAGCGCCTGCTCGCGCTGGCGCCGGCCCGCAACGTGCTGCAGTACTGGGATCCGCTGGCGCAGCTGTGGCACGTGATGACGCCGGAAGATCACAGCGCCGACCTGTCCTTCACCCGCTCCGCTTACGGCTGGCTGCCGGCGACCACCCCGCGCCGCGGTGAAGTCGCGCTGGTGCCGACCGACAGTGGCCTGTGCCGCCTGTGGATCAATCCCGTCAGCGAAACCTGTCGCGCCGATTCGGTGTTCGACGCCGCCATCGCCAGCGCGCCCGGCGCCGTGCGCCGCCACGTCGCCTGCCTGTTCAACAGCGCCGGCGGCACCCGGATGTGGAGCGCGCTGGCCGACTGCTCTCAGGTCGAACTTTACGACTGCCCCGGCGCACCGGCAAACGGCTGGATGCGCCCGATCGCCTACGACGGCCGCCTGCTCTGGCTGCACGAGATGGGCCAGCTGACTTGGCAGCCGGGCGCGCCGCCGCAATGGCTGCCGTGGCCGCAGGGCTTCTCGCCGCGCCTCGAATTCGGCGGCCCTACGCAAAGCCGCGACGGCCGCCTGTGGCACATCGGCCACGCCGGACAGGAGTACTGCTTCATCGAGTTGGGCAAGGAGAACCCGCAGTTCGAGCCGATCAGCGGCGCGCGCCTCGGCTTCGCCAACTTCCTGTTCCGCCGCGGCCACGAAGTCATCGCCGAACCGTGGGACGTCGAGAATGTCGAGGACCTGCACGAAGACGATTCGCTGGTGCTGCCGCTGCTGCGCGGCTTCAACAACAACCGCAGCCAGCCGAGCGGCCTTGTGCTGCGCTTTCACAAATACACCGGCCGCGCCGAAGAAGCGCTGGCCGGCCGCACCATCCCGCGCACCACGGTGGAATGGATCGGCCGCCGCAACGTCATCCTCGACGAGATCGTGCGCCTTTCGCGCCCGCTCGAATGCGTGCCGTTCGTGTATGCGGAGAGCCTGTGGCTGCACCATCCGGACTGGAACCAGATCCGCGGCTGGCGCCTGGAAGACCTGTCGTGATGCGCCGCTTCGCAAAAGCCATCGCTTTGTCTGCGCTGCTGTGCACCGGCCCCGCGTTCGCCACCTCCCATGTGTTCCTGGTCCAGAACTCGGGCTGGATGGAGCCGTTCTACACCGACCCCGCTTCGCAGTACAAGCCGCTCGTGACCGAGCTTGCGTCGGCGGTGTCGCGGCCTGGCGACCTGCTGGTGCTGGCCGCCTTCAATCAAAGCCTGCCCGGCGCCCCGTCGCCGAAGGCGCTGCTGTCGTCGAAGGCCGGTTCATCGACGCGCGCTGACGTCCGCGGCGCCCTGGCCAGCCTGCAGACTGCGCAAAAGCCGGGAAGCACCGTACTGGCCGACACCGACCTGGGAGAAGCGGTGAATGCCGCCGTGAACACCGCGCTGGCCGGCAAGCCTGGACTGGTGTGGCTGTTCACGAACAACCGCAACAGCCCGAACAACGATCAGGCCACCGCGCGCCGGAACCGCGAATTCTACGAATTGATCCACGCGGGCGGCGCCATCAGCAAGGCGCTGGCCTTTCCGCTAAAGATGCCGGTCAAGGGAACGCACTACAGCGCCAACGGTCTAATGGTATATGTCTTCGCGATAGGAGAAGAGGGCGCGCGCGACCTGGATCGCCTGCTGGCGTCGGGCCGTATCGCCGGCGTCATCACCGAGCCGCCGGCGCGACTGAAGCCGCTCGATCGCGATACCGTGCGGCTGGTGCCGCGCCGCGTTTCCGATGCGCCCGGCGTGGCGTTTTCCATGGGACCGGGCGGCATGCTGCGCGCCGATGTCGAATCGGATGCGCGCACGCCGGCCGCGAAAATAGTCTGGAACCTGGAAAACACCATGTACCCGTACACCATCGCCAGCGCCCGCATCGGCGCCCGCTCCGTGCTGGCAGCGCAGGACCGGCCGATCGCGCTGGCCAGTGACAAGGTGACGTCGCTCGCGCCGGGCAAGACCGAACCGCTGTCGTCGGTGATGCAGCTGCCGGTGGCGCAACTGCCGTCGAAGTGGTCGGCGCAGGCGATCGGTTCGGCCGGATCGGCCTACGTCATGCCGGGCCGGATCGAACTCACCCTGGCCGATCAGCGGCTCGAACTGTCGCAGGCCTTCCGCCAGCGCATGGAATCCCTGTTCCCCGGCGACCCTCTGCCCGAAATCTTCACGCCGCCGGCGCGCATCCACGGATCGACCGCGGTGCTGCCGATCGAGGTGCGGGTCCACTACGGCATCGCGCCGCTGGCCGCGCTGATCGGCGCCGGGCTGGCACTTGTGAGCGCGCTGGGCGCCGCCGCGCTGGCCTACGGCCGGCCGCGCCGCACTTACCTCACGGTCGAAGACGAACTGCGCACCGTCCACACGCGCGCCGGGGTGACGCAGCCGATTTTCGACAAGGCGGGCAACAAGGTCGCGCAACTCAAGACCACCCTGTTCGGCCAGCAGCTGATCGACCTGCGCGAAGGTGCGCAGGTCCGGCTTGGCCGCTGATTTTTTCCGCAGAACCCGAAGGAAGCAAACGACATGCAAAACGACCAGTCCCCAGCATCCGCGCCCGCCGCCGATCCCGGCTTCAAGCTTCCCGCAGACGCCGCCAGCGCGCCACCGGCCGACGCGCCGCCGAAGCCGGGCGGCGCGCCGCTTGAGGTGCAGCCCGCCGCCGCGCCAGTCGCCACCGACACCTCGACGCGCGACCTGGCGATCGGCGGCACCGCCTTCCTGATCCTGCTCGTGATCTTCTTCTTCGTCCGCAACGCCTACGTGCATCACATGGTGGTGCGGCGCGTGGCGCCATCGTCCGCCGGCAGCGCCGGCTGGCTGATGTTCGTCGGCCTGTGCTTCCTCTCCGCCGCGGCGGTGCTGGCGATCGTCAACGCCAGCAAATTCCTCACCTTCGCGGTCACCGGACCGCTGGTGGCAGTCGGCCTGATCGCGCTGGTCGCGACGCTGTTCATCGGCCGCCGCTGATCCACCTCACTGAAAGAACGCCATGGCTGAATTTCCCAACATCGCAAGCGCCGACAAGAAGGCCGAACTGAAGGTGGACCTGCGCCCGACCCTGTTCATCGGCGCCGGCGGCACCGGCATGGAAGTGATGATGCGGATCCGCCGCCGCATCCTGTCGGCCGTCTGGAACCGCCATCACCCGACCCGCGTGGAATCGATCGCCGACTTCCCGGTCGCGCGCTTCCTCCATTTCGACCTCGACAACCACGCCATCATCGACGAGGGCAAATCGCTGCGCACCGATCCCTGGTACGAGCTGGTCAAGCTGTCCGACGAAGAGCGCCTGGTCGAGCCGCTCGACCTGCCGCAGTACCACGAGTCCGACGACAGCCTGGCGCGCTTCCCGCTGATCGAAAGCTGGATGCCGCTGCGGCCCAAGAAACTGCGTTCGCTCGGCATCGACCCATCGAAAGGCGCCGGCCAGATCCGCGCGCTGGCGCGTCTGTACCTGTTCGACAAATACCCGAAGCTGCGCGGCCGCATCAAGGGCGCGCTGAATTTCTTGAGCAGCAATGCCGGCAACGAGCGCAAGGAAACCTACCAGCGCCTGGGCCTGCAGGTCGACACCTCCAAGTTCCGCATCGTCGTCATCGCCTCGTGCGCGGGCGGCACCGGCGCCGGCGCCGCGATCGACCTTGGCTGGATCTCGAAAGCGATCGCGCGCCAGGAAGTGTCGGACAACCAGGTCGACCTGGTGATGTTCATGCCGTCCGGCTTCGCCAAGGCCAACAAGGAGCGCACGGAGGCGAACGCCTACGCCACCCTGATGGAGCTGGAAACCACCATGCGTGACATGAACGCGCGAGTGAAGTGGATGGACCCGGACAGCGTGGTCGGCAAGGGTGCGCCATTCGACGACGTGTATTTCGTCGACACCGCCAACCTCGCCAACAAGGCCACGCAGGACATCAAGGACGTCTACCAGATGGTGGCGGACACGCTGTTCGAGGACTTCGCGTCGGCCGATTTCGCCAACCGCAAGCGTTCGATCGCGGTCAACCAGCAGCAGCACAAGCTCGGGCCGTTCAACCCGCGCGTGCCGGAGCAGCGCTTCGGCGACATGCGCCTGTCGTACTCGAAGGTGTACTCCGCTTTCGGCCAGGCGGTGCTCGACACCCAGCAAAGCCTGCGCGACGACATCCGCGCCTACGAACTGTCGGCGCTGATGGTGAAGGCCTTCTTTGGCCTGGCCGGCACCGACGGCGGCGCCGCGCGGCGGGCCGGCGACCAGGAGCGCGACATCTTCATGCGCGACCACATGGCGATGCGCGAGCGCGCCTTCGACGAATTCCCCGACTTCAGGAAGGGCACGGCCGACGTCACGCCGTTCCAGGAATACGCGTTGACCGACCAGCTGCTGATGGACAAGGACGGGCGCTCGCTGCTCGAGCGGGTCGAAAGCAAGGTGCAGATCGAAATCGACCGCATCATGGCGGCGTACGACCTGAAGGTGTGGCGCGAGAAGGTGGCGGAGCTGCTGCCGCAGCTGGAGCGCGATGCGATCCGCGAAGCCGGCGCCACCGCCGAAACCAGCGAAGACCGCATCAAGCGCCACACCACCGAACTGATGGACCGCCTGAAAGGCCGCGCCCGCACCCAGTTGTATGCGCTGCTGGACGACCGCAAGCAGGGCGGCCTCGAATTCGTGCTGTCGCTGCTGGAACAGGTGAAAGGGCGCCTGCACCAGCGCGACCTGACTAACGCGGAGCGCAACGGCAAGCGCTATCGCGACATCCGCGACGCGCTGCGCACCCGCCAGGTCGAGGAATCTCTCAACCACCTGTCGCAGGCCGCGTCCAAACTGTTCGGCAAGGACGCCCAGGCGCGCGAAGTGATGGCGCACCTGAAGCGCGACATCGCCGACTACCTGCGCTTCCACCTGCTCGCGGTGGCGGCCGGCCAGTCGGTCGAAGTGATGCGCGGGATGTCGGCCTGGCTGGGCGACCCGCAGTCGCTCGATGAACACGGGCAGCCGCGCTGGAGCGGCATCGCCGGCGAATTCCAGGAGGGCCGGCGCAGCGTGCAGGCCATGCTGGGCGCGGTGGACCAGCGCATCGGCCAGTTGCGCGCCGACGCGCAGCAGGAGCACGCGACCTACATCAAGCTGGCCAGCGACCTGGTGCCGGAGCCGGCCAAGCTGACCGGCGATATCCGCGAGTGGAGCGAAGAGGTGCTGCTCGAATTCGGAGGTTCCGCGCGTTTGTTCCCGCAACTGGGCGACGACCGCATGCGCGCCAGCCTGCTGCTCAAGCTGTTCCGGCGCGCGCAAACCCAGCTCTCGGTGGAACTGGCCGCGGGCGAGGCGCCGTCCGACCCGCTGCTCGAACGGCTGTCGGCGATGTCGCCGCAGGAACGCGCGCGCATCTTCGGCGAGTGGCTGCGCAGCGCCATGCCGTGGATTAATGCGCGCTTTTCGGCCGAATTCACGCCGCGCGCCGACCAGTTCAAGTGCTTCATCGGCGTCGGCGACGTCAACGCATGGCGCCGCATGGAGGCAGAGATCCGCGCGGCCGTGCCGACCGGTTCCTTCCACGGCGACCTGGTCAACATCGTCAACACAGGTATCTCCGGCAAGGCGGTGTGCTACATCGAGCTGTCCGGCTACCCGATGACGGTGCTGCGCGGCCTGCCGACCTGGCGCACCTCGTACCAGATCGAGAACCCGAAGATCCCGACCCACCTGCACTTCGACTCGACCCGCTTCCGCCATCCGATTTCGCCGTCGATGGACGAACTCAATCGGCTGGCCGACGACTACGAATGGTTCCTGCAGGCGAACGCGCTCGGCGTCATCAAGCGCAAGCCCGACCTGGCGGACCGTGAGGCCTCGTTTCAGCCGCGCGGCCAATACCTGTTCGAAGTCGAACCCGGTTCCGGCGAATGGCTCCAGATCGGCAACGAGTTCGCGATCCGCTCGAACGGCTTGCCGCCTTACTACCGCGAGCAGGTAATCGCCGCGGTGCAGCGCAAGCTGGCCGGTATGGGGCCGAACCAGTTCATCCTGCTCGCTGCCCTGATGCGGCATTACCAGCAGCGCGTGTACGAGCCCAAGCTGGAGATCGACGAGACCGGCGCCCAGCTGCCGTCGCCGTCGCTGCCGAACATCACCGCGCGACGGCTGTACGACCAGTGGCTGCGGCGCGCGACGGCCTTGAATCCGGCGGCGAGCGGCGCGCGGGTCGATGCCGCGATGGCGAGCCTGGCGCAGTGGACCGAGCCGGTGCCGGATTCGGCCAGCGACGCTTATCACTGGGAAGTGGAGCGCGAGGCCGACAAGCGCGTGATCCGTGCCGACGTGCTGGCAAGCGACGAGCGCGCCGGCGAGGTGCTTGAAGCTGGCGCGGCGCCCGCGGCGCCGGCCGGCGCGCGCTACAAGCTATTCCTTGGCGGGGCGCAGCAGGGACCCTACGCGGTGGACGACCTCGCGCGGCGCATCGCGCGCGGCGAAGTCACGCGCGACACCAGGGTGTGGAACATGCAGTGGAATCCGAAGGCCGACAAATGGCAGTACGCCGGCCACATGCCGGAGCTGGCGCCGCTGTTCGCCGACGCCATCCCCGATCCCGACGACGACATACCCGATCCGACGTGAACATCGACCTGCAAAACGAGGTGATTTACCGCTGCGTGAGCAGCGGCTGCAAGCGCCCGATGCCGCGCAGGGTGAACTTTTGTCCGTACTGCGGAACCAGCCAGGATACCGGGCTGCCGCCAGCCGGGGAGCCGGCGCCGCGTCCGGCGGTGTCGATCGCAAAGTCCGAGCCGCCGCTGGCCTATCCGGCGCCGGCGGCGCCTGTCCCGGCGCCGCCACCGATGGTCGCTGCGCCTCCGCCTTCGGTGCGCGCCGCCGTGCCCGCGGCGCCCCCGCAGCGGGAGCCGGTGCGCTTGCGATGGTGGCTGCTCGCGCTCGGCGCGCTGTGGCTGATATGGATCGTGCAGCGGCCCGACACGAAGAACTTCGATGCGCGCATCGAGAAGGCGATTGCGCTGGCGACGGACTGCAAGCCGGCGCAAGCGCAGTCGGAGCTGATTGCGCTGCAGGAGAATGGGGCGACGCCGGCACAGCTGCTGCGCGTGCAGGCGGCATTGAACGACGCCGACGCCGCATGCACCGCCAAACGCGGACGTGCGCGCGCGGCGCCGAAGCCGGTCCGGCCGCCGCCTACCCAGCAGGCGCAGTCGGCGCGCAACCTCATCGCCGATGCGCGCGAGGCGCTCGACCGCGGCGACTACAAGGCGGCGTCGGACAAGATGGAGGTGTGCACGGCGATGGTCGATGCGGGCAACCGCGACTGCATTGCCTTGAAGGCGCGGGCGGACCGGCTGCAGATGGACTTCCAGCGCTGCCTGGCCAGCGGGCGTAACTGGATCGGCGACCAATGCCAGTAATTGGCGTCAAGGGCAAGTTCACGCGGCGCCGGCAAACCCGGGGTCAGGTCCGGCGGACCTGACCCCGGACCTTGGTCCGCGGCGTGTGTCATTTTTACAGTGGCGCGATTTGCACCGGTATGCCCGAAAGCACCGCGTTGCCCGACAGCGGATCGCGCAGGTTTTCGTCGAGCAGCGCGTTCAGGTTGGCGCCCGGCCGTTCGGCGGCGACGCCCATGCGCACGCCGGGCTGGTCGTGGCCCCAGCCGTGCGGAAGGCTGACCACGCCCGGCATCATCTCATCGCTGACCTCGACCTGCGCCTCGATGCGGCGCGCGCCGTTGGCGATTGCGGCCATCGCGCCGTCGGTCAATCCCAGGCGCGCCGCATCCGTCGGATGGACCAGCGCCGTGCAGCGGAAGGCACCCTTCGCGAGTGCCGGCAGGTTGTGCATCCAGCTGTTGTTGGAGCGCAGCTGGCGCCGGCCGATGATGACCATGTCCGCGGCGGGCGCATCGAGCTGCGCGGCCGCGCGCGCCAGGTCGTCGAGCAGCATCCGCGGCGCCAACTCGATCTTCCCGGATGGCGTGCGCAGCACCTCGGGTATGCGTGCCTCCAGCGGGCCCAGGTCGATGCCCGACGGCGCCGCCTGGATCGCGGCCAGGGTCAGTCCCCCCGGCTTGCGGCCGAACTGGTCGCCATACGGACCGCTGCGCAGCGCGAGGTCCAGCATCCTTTCGACACCGCGCCGCGGCGCCAGCGCAGCCATGACCGCGCCGGCCGCATCGCCCACGGCGCGCTTCAGTTCCTCTTCCAGCGCGGCGTCGTCGATCGCTTCGATGTCGGCATGCGCGCCCACTCCTTGCGCGATGGCGCCGATGCGCAGCATGCTTTCCCACTCGTCGGGCATGCCGTCGGCGCGCGCCAGCACCGGCGCGCTGTAGCGCGCGTGATTGCGGTGCGACAGCTGGGTGAAGCTGACGTCATAGTGGGCATCCTCCAGCGGCGCCGGCCCGGGCAGGATCACATCCGCATGGCGCGTGGTCTCGTTGAGGTAGATGTCCAGGCTCACCATGAAGTCGAGCTGGCCGAGCGCGGCGGCCAGGCGCGGCCCGTTCGGCGCCGACAGCACGGGGTTGCCGGCGATGGTGATCAGGGCCTTCACCTGGCCGGCGCCCGGCGTCTCGATCTCCTCGGCCAGGCAGGTGAGCGGCAGTTCGCCGGCCACCTCCGGCGCGCCGGACACGCGCGAGGCATAGCGGCCGGTGATCACGCCGCGGCCGGCGCCGGGCTTGCCGCGCGTGTTGGCCGAAAACGCCGCGGCCTTCGGGAACATCGCCCCGCCTTCCTCGTCGAGATGGCCGGTCAGCACGTTGATGACGTCGATCAGCCAGGAGGCGAGGGTGCCGAATTGCTGGGTGCAGGTGCCGATTCGCCCATAGATTGCGGCGCGGCGGGTCGTCGCGAGCGTGCGCGCGAGCCCGCGGATCACCGGCGCCGGAATCGCACAGCGGGCGGCCACGCGCTCGGGCGAGTAGGGTGCGAAGGCCGGCTCGAGCTGCCCGAGCCCTGCCACGTGACCGGCCAGGCGGCCGAGGTTCACCAGCTTCTCGTCGAACAGCGCGTGCGCGATCCCGAGCAGGAAGAACACGTCCGATCCGGGCCGGATGAAATGGTGGGCGTCGGCGATGCCGGCTGTCTCGGTGCGGCGCGGGTCGACCACGACGATCCTGCCGCCGCGCGCGCGCAGCGCTTTGGCCTTGCCGCGGAAGTCCGGCACGGTCCACATGCTGCCGTTCGAAACCATCGGGTTGGCGCCGAGGATCAGCAGGAAGTCGCTGCGCTCGATGTCGGGCACCGGCACCGTCAGCCAGGATCCGAACATCAGCCCGACCGACAGCATCTTCGGGACCTGATCGACGCTGGACGCGGAGAACAGGTTGCGCGTGCCGAGCGCGCGTGCCAGCCGCGGGAAGTACAGTTGCAGGCTCATTTTGTGGGCGGTGGGGTTGCCCAGCACCGTGGCGACGGCGTTGGCGCCGCCGGCCGCGATCACCGGCGGCAGGCGCCGTTCGATTTCGGCATACGCTTCGTCCCAGCTGGCTTCGACGAACACGCCGTCGCGCTTGATCAGCGGCGTGCGCAGGCGGTCGGGATCGTCCTGCAGCTCTTTCAGGCCGATCGCCTTCGGGCACAGGTAGCCTGCCGAGAACACGTCGTCCTGGTCGCCGCGGATGTGCACCACGCGCTGCTCCTCGAGCTCGACCCGCAGGCCGCAACATGCTTCGCAAAACGGACAGATTCGATATGCTGTACTGGCTTGCTCGGGCATGGCGGGCTCCATTTGAAATCGCACGGTCGTTCGATTATCGTGAGGAGTATGCGAACTGTCAACCGCGATGTCGCCGCGCGGTGTATGCTTGCAGGCAACAAAACCCGACAGGAGGAATCATGAAAGCAGTATCGATATTGGCGGCGCTGGCGCTGGTCGCCGGACTGTCCGGCTGCACCAGGAAGGACGAGACGATGGGGCCGGCGCAAAAGGCCGGCGCCGCGGTGGACGCGGCCGGCGACAAGGTCGCGAACGAGATGCACGAGAAGATCGACCGCGCCAACGCGGCGGCCAAGCAGGTGGCCGATTCGGCGGCGCAGACGCGCGAAAACATCGAGAAGCAGACCGCGGATGCGGCCGCCGATGCGAGCCGCGGGCTCGAAAAGGCGACCGAGGAAGTGGGCAAGAAGGTCGAGCGCGCCGGCGAGAAGATTCAGGAAGCGGCGAAGAAGTAAAGTCGCCCCGTACTAGGCGCTGGTTGTATCCGCGGGCGCGGCCGCTCTCGCCGCGTCGCCCAGCACCACGGTCATGTCGACGAAGCCGGCGCGCCAGGCCTGCTCGAGGTCCTGCTCGATGCGTTCCATCGTGGTCTCGCCGAACCTGGCGAAGCCGCGCACGCCATAGGCCCGGTTGCGGCCGTGGCCCTTCGCCATGTACAGCGCCATGTCGACCAGATTGACGGCGCGCTCCCACGGCAGCGGATCCTTGCCCGGCGATAGCGGGAAGGGCGCGAATCCGATCGACACGTTCACCGATATCTGGCTGCCCTGGTAGTCGATGGTGTGCGACGAAATCCCTTCCAGCAGGCGCCGCGCCACATCGTCGACACCGTTGCGCGGCACCGCCGGCAGGAAGGCCAGGAATTCTTCGCCGCCCCAGCGCACGATCATGTCGGTTTCGCGCAGGATCTCGCGCAGGTTATCCGAGATCATGGTCAGCACCGCGTCGCCCGCGGCGTGGCCATGGGTGTCGTTGACGTGCTTGAAATGGTCGACGTCGATCAGGAACAGGGCGCCGACGATGTCCTCGCCGGCGGCCGGCGTGGCGCGCTGCTCCACCGGCACGGCCACCGTGCGCATGAACTCCTGGAAATGGCGCCGGTTGTACAGCGACGTGAGCGGATCGCGCGAGCTTTGCTGCTTGAGCTCGAGGTTCTTCACCTCGAGCTGGGCGTTCGCGTGCCGCACTTTGCGATACAGCATGCCGACGATGACCGCGGCCATCGCGAACACCACCGCCAGCAGCCACCACACGCGCTGCTGCAGGCGGCGATTGTCGATCTCGGCGGACTTGACCTGGTTTTCGCGGCGCAGCAGCTCGATCTGTTTTTCCTTCTTGTCGGCCTCGTAGCGTCCCTGCAGTTCGAGCACGGCTTTCTGGCGCCGCGTTTCGAACAGCTCGTTCGACAGCGCGCGCTCGCGATGATAGGCGCCGACCGCGGCCACCATGTCGCCGGCCCGCTCGAGCGCGAGGCCGTACTCCATCATCAGCTCCTGGAGCTGCGGCTTGTCCCCGGCCTTTTCGTACACCGCCAGGCCCGCTTCGAAGCTGCGCTTGCCCTCGGTGAGGCGGCCCATGCCCAGGTAAGCCTGGCCGATGTTCACGCGCGCCGTGGCTTCGGTAGTGTCGGAGTGGATCGGCCGCGCAACCGCGATGGCCTGGTTCGCGTAGCTGACCGCCCTGAGGTAATCGCGCTCTTTCAGGTAGCTGTCCGACAGGTTCACCAGCGTGGTCGCGACCATCTTGTCGGCGCCGATCCGGCGCTCGAGCAGCAGCTCGTCGAGCAGCGCCTTGAGCGCGCGCTTCGGCTGGTTGGTTTCGATCGCCAGACCGTACTCGGTGCCCTTCAGGCTCGCCAGGCGGCCGATCGATCCGGTCTGGATCGCTGCCGGCGTGGCTTCGGCAAGCGCCTCGAAGCCTTTGTCGTATTCCTTCATCTTGGTGTACAGGACCGCCAGCGCATTCAAGGCCATGACGGTCTGGATCGGGTGGCCGTACTGGCGCGCCATCGCCGCTGCGGTCTGCAGCTTGTTCAGCGCCTCGGGAAAATTGCCGTCTTCCGCGTACGCATTACCCGACGTGATGGTGGTGCTGATCTTCAGCGACATGTCGGCGGTGGTGTGGGCGACCTTCTCGCCTTCCCATGCATAGTGGTGCGAGAGCTTCAGGTCGTTCATCGACGAGAAGACGTACGCTTTCGCCATCAGGCCCTTCGCCCGCGCCACTTCGTTGTGCTGGTCGCGGCCGAATGCGATCAGTTCCTCGGCCAGCGCCATCGCCTCGGTCTTGCGTCCGACGTTGCGGTGCGCGAGGCAAAGCTGGTTGAGGAATTCGGCTTTGGCGTCGACGCCCGCGGCGCGCCCTTCCTGCTCGATACTAAGCAGCATCGCCAGGCCGCGCTGGGGGACGTAGCGGTTCATTTCGCGGATCTCGTCGAGCCGCTGATCGAGGTCGGCGCGCGGCTGCGCAAACGCTGCGCCGACGGCCAGCGACAGCGAAACCAGCAACGCGGCGATTTGGCGTTGCGATGAGCTGGGTGAACCTGCCAATTCGTTTTCCTTGTGGACGGCAAGACTGTGAATCGAGTATAGAGTAGTTGCTGAACGGAAAATCTCTTTCGTGTGGGTTTTTTGGAAAATTGGCCTGCATTGCATGCCACATCGATACCGCATTTCACGAACCTGTTGGCCCCATGCCACGCTTGCCGTTATGTCATCTGTCGGGCGTTTTCGGGATTCCGTCGCAGATTGGCGATCCGACCGCCGGCGGCTTGGCGATCAACGGCGCCGCTAGACCGACAGCTGCTGCAGCAGGTACAGGCGCTGGTACAAACCGCCGTCGATGCGCATCAGCGCATCGTGCGTGCCGGATTCCGCGATGCGGCCGTGATTGAGCACGACGATGCGGTCGGCGTCGCGGATCGTCGACAACCGGTGCGCGATCGCGACAATCGTCACGCGGCCGCGCAATTCGTCCAGCGCGACCTGCACGATTTGCTCGGTCTGGCTGTCGATGTTCGAGGTCGCCTCATCGAGCAGCAGGATCTTCGGCTGGCCGGCCAGCGCGCGCGCGATGGCGATCAGCTGCTTCTGCCCGGTGGACAGGCGCGAACCGCCTTCGCCGAGCGACGTGTCGTAGCCCTGTTCGAGCGCCATGATGAAGGCATGCGCGTGCGCTGCCCGGGCCGCAGCTTCAATCTGCTGTTGCGACAGGCCGCGTCCCATGTCGATATTCTCGCGCGCGGAGGCCGCCAGCAGGAACGGGTCCTGCGGGACCAGTCCCACATCGGCGCGGAAGCGCTCGTTGTCGATGCCGGCCAGTGGCTGGCCGTTCATCTCCATCGTGCCTTCCTGCGTGCTGTAATAACGCAGCATTAACGACAGCAGCGTCGACTTGCCGCTGCCGGTGTGGCCGACGATGCCGACGAAGGCGCCCTGGGCGATATCGAGGCTGAGCCGATGGAGCACGGTTTGTCCGGGCACGTAGGCGAAATTGAGGTCGCGGATGCGGATCGCCGGGACGTTGTGCGCCGGCGCTTCCCGAGTCGATTCCCTGCCGGCGGCGTGTTCCGGCGCGCCCGGCTCGTCGAGCAGCGCGGCCACGCGGGCGGTCGCCACAACCGCCTGCTGCAAGCCGCTGAACTGCATCGTGATCTGGATCAGCGGCTCGACCACGCGCGCAATGTAGCTGATGAACGCGTACAGCACGCCCACTTCGACCGCGTTCATCTCGCGCCGGCCGAAGCTGAAGATCACCACCGCCAGCAGCACCACGTTGAGGAAATCGAGCGCGGGGCGCAGCAGGAAAGCGTTGGCGCGCAGTTCGGCCAGCCGCGCCTTGTAATGGGCATGGTTGGTGTCGCCGAAGCGCTGGGCGAAGCGGGCCTCGGCATTGTTCGCCTGCAGCACGCTCATGCCGCCGATCGACTCGGCCATCTGGCCGTTGATGTCGCTGCGCAGCGCGCGGGCGCGAGTAACGGCGGGCGCGGACATGCGCTGGTACAGCCAGACGATCAGCACGACCGCCGGCACCAGCGCGAGCACGATCAGCATCAGGCGCCAGTCCAGCCACGCCATCGCCGCCATCGTACCGACCAGGACGATGGTGCTGTCGAGGATCACGAACAGCACCTGTATGTACAGTGTCTTGACCGCTTCGGTGTCGTTGGTCACGCGGCTGACGAGCTGCCCGGTGATGGCCTGGTCGAAGAACGCCATCGGCAGCCGCAACACGTGGCCGTAGACCCACTCGCGCAGGCGCTGCACCGAGCGCATCGCCAGGCCGGACAGGCGTACCAGTTGCAGGTAGCGCAGGCCGGAGGCGATCCAGCCGCTGATCAGCATCCCGCCCAGGAGCGCCGCCATGCGCGGCCAGTCCATGTGGTGCGGCAGCAGGTGCTGGTCGATCAGCGCCTTGCCGAGAATCGGCCCGAGTACTTCCAGGCCGGCGGCGAGCGCGAGCCACAGCACGGCCCAGCCCAGGTGGCGGCGGTCCGGATGGGCGGCGCGGCGCAGCAGGCCGACCGCGCGGGCGCCTTGCTCGTGCATGGACTTCGCTTGCGAATCAGGCGGCATCGAGGCTGGCCTCCAGTTGTTGATAGCGCCACTGGCTGGCGTACCAGCCATCCGCCGCGAGCAGGGCGTCGTGGCTTCCCGATTCGGCGATGCGGCCGTCGCGCAGCACCACGATCAGGTCGGCGCCGGCGACCGCCGACAAGCGGTGGCTGGCGATGATCGCGCTGCGTCCAGGCTGCTCGCGCCGCAGTTCTTCCAGGTGCTCGAGGATGCGCGTTTCGGTGCCGGTGTCGACTGCCGACAGCGCGTCGTCGAGCAGCAGCAGGGAGCTCTCGGCCAGCAGCGAACGCGCGATCGCGACGCGCTGGCGCTGTCCGCCCGACAGCGTGATGCCTTTTTCGCCGACGTGGGTCTCGTAACCTTGCGGGAAGCGCAGGATGTCTTCGTGGATCGCCGCCATGTGCGCCGCATGTTCGAGCTGGGCGCGGGTGGCGCCCGGCCGGCCCAGCGCGATGTTGTCGGCGATGGAGGCCGAGAACAGGAACGACTCCTGCGGCACCCAGCTGATCGCCGAGCGCAGCGTCGCCAGCTTGTAGTCGGCCAGCGCGTGGCCGCTCCATGTCACGTGGCCGTGCTGCGGCGTGGCCTGGCGCAGCAGCACCCGCAGCAGCGTGGACTTGCCGGCGCCGGTCGGCCCCACCAGCCCGAGCGTCTGGCCGGCCTGCAGCGACATCGACACCTCCGCCAGCGCGGGCGCATCCTGCCCGGCGTAGCGGTAGGTCACGCCGTCGAGCGCCAGGCGTCCGGGCTTGAACGTGGTGACGGCGCCGTGGTCGTCGACCGAGAGCGGCGCATCGAGCAGCGGCTGCAGGCGCGCCCACGCCGCGCGTCCGCGCTCGATCAGCGACAGCACCCAGCCGGCCGCGAACATCGGCCAGATCAGCTGGCCCAGGTACATCGTGAACGCGGTCAGCGCGCCGATCGTCAATTCGTTGTGCCAGACCAGGTAGCCGCCCAGGGCCAGGGTGAGGAAGCCGGCGGCCGTCAGGGTCAGGCCGACCGCCGGTTCGTAGGCGGCTTCCCACTGCTGCGCGACCAGGCTGGCGTCGGATGCGCGCGCCGCCAGTTCGCCGAACTGCTTCGCGCTGCGCTGCTCCAGCCCGAGCGCGCGCAGGGTGCGCACGCCGGACAGCGATTCCTGCACGTGGTCGTTGAGCGCGGCGAAGCGCTTGAGCGAGTCGGTCGACGCGGTGTGGATATGGCTGGAGATGCGCCAGAACGCCAGCGCCATCAGCGGGAACGGCAGCAGGGCAATGGTCGCGAGGCGCCAGTCGACGCCGAGCATCATGATCGCCAGGACCATCACCAGGGTCAGGCTGCCGTCGAAACCAGCCAGCATCGCTTCGCCGGCCGCCATCTCGATGGCGTCGATGTCGTTGGTGGCCAGCGCCATCAGGTCGCCGGTGCGCTGCTTCTGGTAGAACGCCGGCCCCTGGGCCGACAGGCGCGCATAGAAGCGCGTGCGCAGGTCGACGCCGAGCTGGTAGGCCGCGGCGAACAGGCGCAGGCGCCAGCCGACCCGCAGCACGTAAATTGCGACGCCGAGGCCGAGCAGCTGCGCAAGCTGCAGCCACAGATCGTGCTCGCCAAGGCGGTGCGCGGCGAGTCCGTCGATCATGGCGCCGATCTTGCGCGGCACCCAGACCGTGCATACGGCGACGCCGGCCAGCATCAGCCCCGACGACGCGTACGCACGCCAATGCCGGCGCACGAAGCCGCCGATCAGCCTTGATAAACTCATTCCCATTCCCTGCCGGATGCGCCCGCAACAAAAAAGCGGGCCGAAGCCCGCTAATTTACTACCTTTGGCGTTCCGGCGTGCGCCGGCGCGTTACTTCTTGCGGGCCGGTTTCGACGCCGGCGCGCCGGCCTTTTTCGACACGATCTCCGGCGTGCCGGACACCGGCGCATGCGGCGGCTGCGCTTCGACCGGCTTGACCGGCGCGACCGCAATCGGCTTGGACGACGACGGCACCGGGAACGATGCGGCGCTCGGTTTCGGCATGCTGTCCGCCTGGCCGGTCGCCTTGGCGATCGGAGTCGGTTCTGCGATCGGCGCCGGCTCGGCGGCTGGAGCTTCGGCGACCGGAGCCTCGCCGAATTCGAGCACCGGCTCGGGCATCACCACCACAGGGCGCGGCTCGGGAGCCAGCGCCACCAGGGTGAGCGAAGCCTGCGCAGGCGTCGTCGGAGCAGGAGCGGCCGCTACCGGCACCACCGCCAGGCTGGTGGCGATGCCGAACAGCTGGCGACTGTACGAGAGCACGCTCTCGAACTGCGACTGGGTCTGGCGGGTGATGAAGATCAGGTCGCGCGGATCCTTCGCCGCCGCCACCTGGCGCACCAGGTCCGTCGACTTCTCGAGCGCGGCGCGGGTGGTGTCGAAATTGAGGGCGATGAGCTTTTCCGCGCCTTCGAAGGCTTTGCCGGTGAGGGTGCGGAACAGGTTGAACTGCGCGTCGAGCTGCTGTGCGCGTGCTTCGGAAAACTGTGCGGGAATGAGGGCCATCTGGATTCCTTGTGGTCGTTTATGATGCGCTGCAATATTAATCCTAGTTTATCGGCGAACGCTGGGCTTGCAAAGCATTATTTCGGGCAACTTTCGTTGAGATATCGTGCGATGCAACATGCATTGCTGGGTCGCAATTAGATGCGCGAATTCTGTCGCAAAGCCGCTACAATCGAGGCGTCCCCACGCACAACAGGAGCGCACATGGATCTCGTCGTTCGCAACGCCAGCCTGGCCGATGGCCGGCACGGAATCGACATCGCGATCGCCGACGGCCGCATCGCCGCGGTAGGGCCGAAGCTGGCGCTGGCCGGCGCGCGCGAGATCGACGCCTGCGGCGACCTGGTCACGCCGCCCTTCGTCGACGCTCACTTCCACATGGATGCGACCCTCAGCTACGGCCTGCCGCGCGTGAACCAGTCCGGCACGCTGCTCGAAGGGATCGCGCTGTGGGGCGAGCTGAAACCGCAATTGCAGCAAGACGCGCTGGTCGAGCGCGCGATGCAGTACTGCGACTGGGCCGTGGCGCGCGGCCTGCTGGCGATCCGCTCGCACGTCGACATCTGCGACGACCGGCTGCTGGCGGTGGAAGCGCTGCTCGAGGTGCGGCGCCGGGTGGCGCCCTACATCGACCTGCAGCTGGTGGCGTTTCCGCAGGACGGCGTGCTGCGCAGCGCGACCGCCTTCGACAACCTGAAACGCGCGATCGGCATGGGCGTGGACGTGGTGGGCGGCATTCCCCATTTCGAGCGCACGATGGCCGACGGCGCCGAGTCGGTGCGGCTGCTGTGCGAATTCGCCGCCGAGCGCGGTCTGCGCGTCGACATGCATTGCGACGAATCGGACGATCCGATGTCGCGCCATATCGAAACGCTGGCGCGCGAGACCCATCGGCTCGGGTTGCAGGGCAGGGTGGCCGGATCGCACCTGACGTCGATGCATTCGATGGACAACTACTACGTCAGCAAGCTGCTGCCGCTGATCGCCGAATCGGGCGTGGCGGCGATCGCCAACCCGCTGATCAACATCACGCTGCAGGGGCGCCACGACAGCTACCCAAAACGGCGCGGCATGACGCGCGTGCCCGAACTGATGGCGGCCGGCGTCGACGTCGCGTTCGGCCACGACTGCGTGATGGATCCCTGGTACGGCCTTGGCTCGGGCGACATGCTGGAAGTGGCACACATGGGACTGCACGTGGCGCAGATGACCGGGCAAGCCGCGATGCACCAGTGCTTCCTCGCGGTGACCGAAACGCCGGCACGCATCCTCGGCCTGGAAGACTACGGCATCGCCCCCGGCTGTCACGCCGACCTGGTGATGCTCGATGCCGGCAGTACGGTCGAAGCGATTCGCCTGCGCGCCGCGCGCCGCATGGTGATCCGGCGCGGCCAGGTGGTCAGCGAAGCGCCGCGCGCGGCTTCCGCGTTGACCCTGCCGGGCCGCCCGAACGCGGTCGATTTCAGGCTGGGACGCTAGCGGCGATGCTAGAATCGGCGGCATTCGAACCAGTGGGGACACACTTAGCCATGCAGATTTTGGAGACAGAGCGCCTGCGCCTTCGCTTGCTGACGCAGGACGATGCGCCGATCTACCTGGAGGTCGTCAACACGCCAGGCTTCATTAAATTTATCGGCGACCGCGGCATCCGAACGGAGGACGCAGCGCGCGAAGCGATCGCGGCCGGCCCGATCGCGATGCAGGCGTCGCTCGGGCATTCGCTGTACCTGGTCGAGCGCAAGGAAGACGGCGCTCCGATCGGCATGTGCGGCCTGATCAAACGCGAAACGCTGGAGGACGTGGATATCGGCTACGCCTACCTGCCGCAGTTCAGCGGCAAAGGCTATGCGACCGAGGCGGCGGCCGGCGTGCTGGCCTATGCGCCGTCGATCGGCATCCGGCGCCTGGTGGCGATCACCTCGCCCGGCAACGACGCTTCCGACGCGGTGCTGCGCCGGATCGGCATGCGCCTGGAAAAGCTGGTGTACCTGACGCCGGAAGACAAGGGCACCCAGCTGTTTTCCTACGACTACTGAATTAGTACTTCGTGCTCCCGAACGGGAAGAACCAGGCCAGCGGCTTGTCCACGCGTGCCGCCCACGATTTCTCGTTGTGGGAGCCGCCTTCCGCCGCCACGAAGAACAGGTCGACCCCGGTCAGGTAGCCGCGCGCCAGCATCGCGTCGCGCATCAGCTGCGTGTCCTCCAGGCCGTCGTCATTGGTGCCGGCGTCGATGTAGAACTTCACCGGCACCCGCTTCGGCAGGTTGGTCACCAGCGAGCGCTTGTTCCACCAGAATGAGCTGGACACGCCGCCCGCTTTCGAGAACACCTCCGGATGGTGTTCCGCGATCACGACCGAGGCGATTCCTCCCAGCGACGAGCCCATGATGGCGGTGTTTTCCTTGCCGGGCAGGGTGCGCAGCGTCTTGTCGATCATCGGCTTGACCGTGTCGACGATGAACGCCTCGTAGGCATCGAGCTTGCCGCCTCCGTGCTTCGGATCGCAGCAGGGCGTGTACTCGGAAATGCGCGCCGGCGTATTGTCGATGCCGACCACGATCACTTCATCCATCGCGCCGGTGGCGACCAGGCGGTTGATGGTTTCGTCGATGCCCCACTCCACGCCGAAGGCCGCGGTCTTGGCATCGAACAGGTTCTGCCCGTCGTGCATGTACAGCACCGGATAGCGTTTTGCGCGGTTCTCGTTGTAGCTGGGCGGGTAGTAGATGCGCAGCGAACGCGTGTCGCCAAGCTGCGGCGATGCGACGCCCGGCATGATCTCGACCTTGCCGAACGGCGCGCCGAAGAACGGATAGATGTCGACCGTGCTGCCGGCGGCGAGCTTGTAGACGCCGCCTATCGAGACCTTGTCGCCCAGCGAAGGCTTCATGCTGACGTCGCCCAGCGCATCGGGCCAGTCGTAGGTCCACACATTGGCGGCGCCGGCTGTCGCGCGGGCGCTTTTCGACCACGTCATCGGCCCTTTGTCGCCTAGGACTGCGATGCTGCCTTTGCCGGAGTCGTAGTGGATGCGGACCGTGGTGGCGCCGGCGCTGGCCGCCAGCAGGAGGGAGAGTGCGCCAAGGGAGATTGTTTTTTTCATTTGACCTTCAACAGGCGTATGCCGTAAATATCGAACTTGTTCGACGCGCCATCCGCGCCGCCTGCCGCACTGAAGGTGCTGTTACTTTGCAGGTAGCTCATGTTATAGAAATCGGAGAGTTCAAGCTGGATTTTTCCAGCGGCGAGGCGAACCGCCATCGGGGTAGACCAGTTTTCGGCGCGCCCGTGCGGCAGCTGGATCACATGGCGCGCAAGCAGGCGCCCCGCCATGTCCTTCACGGCCAGCCATTTGACGCCGCCGCTGATCCCAAGGTTGATCTGGTTGGCAGAGTTGCGGTATTTGACCTGCACCTGGTAGATGCCGGCTTGCGGCACATCGAGGCTGCCGACCGCAAAAGTGTCGGCCGGCTTGCCCCATCCCTTGAGTGCAGGGGTGACCGGATATTCAATCGTGGGCCCCGCACACATCGGCGCACTGTGATGGCTGCGGTTGCCGCTGTCCGGATACACCGCTTCGACGGCATAGCAGCCGGTGTAGCTACGGTCCGACCATGCTCCCGCGGACAGGTTCGTCGCGACGACCTTGCCGTCGCGGTAGACGTTGTAGACCGCGCCGGCGCTGCCGCCTGCAATGTCGAACCGCACCGTGCCGGTGTCGTCGCGCGTGAAGTTGGCGATCGCAGGTTCGCGCGGGCCAAACACCGCGCTCGATTCCTTGTATGGATCGGCGCCGACGCGGCGGATCGCCTGCTGCCCCGGCGCCAGCCTCCCGAGCCGGATCTCGATGGTGTTCTCTGCCTTCAGGCCGTCCCAGGACACCGCTGGCGACGCCCGAGCGCCATTCACGATAACTTCATCGACGAGGTAGAACCCATTGACGGATGATGCGGGAGGCAGTTTGATCGTCACCGAGATCGACTTGCCGTGCAAGCGCAGCCTGTTCAGCGTGATGGAATCAGATGCGCCGAACGTCTCGCGGCGCAGGCGGCTCGTGATGAATGGATTGATGTCCATGCCGTGCGTGCTGGTGGAAATGCCGAACACATTCTCGACCACCATGCCGAGATAAGCGCCGACGGACCACAGCTGGCGTTTTGAATTTATGACGGGACCGATCAGCGACGGGTTCTTCTCGTCGAGCAGCAGCGGCTGGCCGGAAAGCCACTCGAGGTTCTCCATATTCGACACGTTCAGCGCGGCGCCGCGCATCAGCGACTCGTACGCGGCGTCGGCCACGCTGACATTCCCGATCTTTGCTGCCGCCTTCAAGCCGTAGGCCGTCACGAACGGCCACATCGCGCGGTTGTGATATACCGGCATCCTTTGCTGCTGCGGGTAGATCACAGGCGCGCCCATCGGGCCGTGCGGATAATGCGCAAGAATCGAGCGCGCCCGGTCGCCGCTGACGATGCCGGTGACGATCGCCAGCGACTGCCCAAGCCAGTCGAACTTGTGCATCGGCGCGCCATCGAAGTGGGGCGCGGTCAGGCTGCTGTACATGCCTTCGTCCTGCAGCCACAATCGCTGGTTGATCGCGCGCTTCAGGTCCAGCGCCCAGGCGTCGTGTTTCTTCGCGATTGCTGGCTGTCCCTGCTCGCGCGCGAGCATCGCCGCCAGGGTCAGCGCCTTGTAGTGGGCGACGTTGGTGGACAGGGCTTTGGATGTCGCCAGCGAGGCGATGTCGCTGGTGATCCAAGCGGCGTAGCTCTGGTCGCGCCAGTCGAGGAAGGACTGCTCGCCGGTGTACAGACCGTCGGCCGGATCGTAAGCGGCCAGTCGGTCGTTTTCGATGGTGTTGACCAGCGCCTTCAGCGCGCGCGGGGCGAAAGCCTTGCGCTCCGCCTCCGGCAGCGTCTTGAGCGCTTCCTCGGCGCCGAAAGCCCAGGTCACGCGGTCGGTGCTTACCGGCCAGCTGCCGCCGCTGCCGGTGTCCTGGATGATCTGCAGGCTGTCGGCGGGGCCAAGCCCTGGCCGGTAGCCGGACAGCTTGAAGTCGAGCGAATGCATGACGCGCACGGGATCGAGCATCGCCAGGCCAAGGTCGGCGGCGTACGACAAATCGCGCGTCCAGACGTAATGCCATTTTTCGCCGGTCTCGAAGCAGTCGCACGGGATGGCCGCGCCGCCGTTGTAATTGCCGTCCTTGATCTCGCCGACCGAATCCTGCTTCATCTCGGCGCCGGCGAGTGCGAACAGCGCGTCGAACGCGAGATTGCCGCTGCGGACCGTCGGCAGGTCGGCCGATTCCTGGTAACGCGCGAACTGGGGACCGGGATCGCGCAGCTGCAGCGTCGTCGATTGCACGTACTCGCGCAGCGGCGCGCCTGCATCCTTGACCGAGAAACGGGCGGTTTCCTGCTTGCCGTCCCAGGTTGGAAACGTCAGGGAAACGGTGGGCTGCTGGTGTGGATCGCCCGCTGCTACCGGCGCGTCGGCAATCCGTACCACCCGCAATACCGGCGCTGCCGACATGTCGACAGTGAAGCGGTAGGCGCCGGTCCGTTTCACGAACAGGAAATCCTCGGCGCCGGCGTGCTTGTCCAGTTTGTAGTCGGCGCCGGGTGCCACCGACACGCTGGCCGCCGGATCGATCACCCATTCCGCCGACCAGTCCTTCGAACCGAGCTTGAAACCATGGTAGCCGGGGCTGATCAGGATCTGGGCTTCGTACACGCCGTTGCCCTTGAAGACGAGCGGGTTGTCGATGCCCCAGCCGTTGAAAGCGCCGCGCACGTATAAATCCGGCGGCGCGGCGACGGCGGCGCCAGAAAGCAGCAATGAGCCGATCAGAAATTTTTTCATCGGTATTCGCCCCGTTCGATGATGCCCTTGAGGGCGTCTTTCGATCGCAGCATCGGGAAGTTTGCGGGGATGTACTGCGCCGGCTTGCGGAAATCCAGTTTGCCGATGACGGTGGCGTATGAAGCCTGCATGGCCTGCACCGGCAGCGCGCGGCCCTCCAGCGACGCCTTGCGGTTGCCGAGCGTGAGGCTCAGCGGCTTGCCAGGCGAAAGCGTGAAGGAGACCTGCGAGCGGCTCTTGTCGGGATTGAGGAAGCTGAAGCGGACGGCGCGCGGCGCCGCACCTTTCAGCCGAAAGGTCCAGCGCTGGCGCTTGTAGTCGACTTCGACCGACTCGCTGGCGCCGAACGGCAGCAGCGCGTAAAAGGACGTCCACGCGGCCGGAATCGCCGGAGTGAACGCCAAGGTGTTGGCCGGCAGGTCGGGCCGGAAGCCGACGTAGTCCTGGTAGCCGTTGCGCGCATATTCGGCCACGCTCCACGACTGCGCGTAGGTGCCGGACGGTTTCAGCTTGCCGCTTGCGTCGGGCAGGGCGTCGAGCAGCTCGCTCATCGTTCCAAGCGTGCCGAGGCCGAGGAACTGCCGGCCGAGGTTCTGCGTCAGCGGCCATGCCAGGTCCTGGTAGCCGAATTTGTCGAGCGCAGTGACCGTGAAGCCGGCGTTCCAGCCCCATATCGTGCCCTGGTGATAGGCGGCGTCCTTGTGGTGGAAGGCGGGGTTCTCGTGGCGCGGATGGAAGTAGGGATCGTCCTGGCTCAGCGAGGCGATGCCGTATGGGTAAAGCAGTTCGGACACGGCGTTGCGCGTCACCTTGGCCTGCACGGCCGGCGGCACGAAGTCGTCGAACGGGATAGAGACGAGCATCAGCTGGTTCGGGCGGACCTTGGTGTCGCGGCTGCCGTCCTCGCGCAGTCGGTCGGCCATCACAGCGCCGTCCCAGAAGGCGGAGAGGAAGCTGCGCTGAACCTGGGCGGCAAGCGCCGACCACTCGAGCGCTTTGGCCTTGTCGCCGGCCTGCGCCGCCAATTCGGCGCCGGTCTTCAGGGCGGTGTACCACAGCGCCTGGATCTCGACGGCGCGCGGGCCCCGCGCGGACCATGGCTGTCTGTTTTCGATGCGCGCGTCCATCCAGGTGTCGGCGCTGTCGTGCGACAGCAGGCCATTGGCATCGGTGTAGTTGGCGATCGCGCCTTCGAAGTAGGGCAAGGCCAGCTTGTACATCTGCGCGGCGAACTCCTTGTCGCCGGTGTAGCGGAGGTATTCGAGCGCTTCCCGCAGCATCCACGGCGTGCCGTCGACGGTGTTGTAGATGGTCTTTTCGGTGGCCGACACGCGGTTCGGGATGCGGCCGTATTCCTTGTCGCGATTGAGGTTCTGGTAGCGGGCGAAGTTCGCCAGCACGGCTTTGGCCTGATCGAACTGGCCGGAGACGAGCAGTGTTCCGGGCAGCGCGATGAAGGTGTCGCGGCCCCAGTTGTCGCGGAACCACGGCAGGCCGGCCCAGATGCCGGTGCCGAATTCTTCGACCACGAACATCGATGCGGAGGCCTTGGCCCAGTTCAGCGCCTTGTTGTAGTCGGCGTCGCTGGTGGCGAGGTAACTGCGGGTGAGGGCGGCGTGGCGTGCGGCTTTCTCGGCGCGGATTGGATCGCCGGCGGCCAGTTGGCGCGCATTCCGCGCCGCCTCGGCCTCGCTGGCGCCGAATGCCGCCACCACGGTGAACGAACGCGCCGGCCGGGCGCTGCGCAGCACCGTTGCGTCGAGCGTGAACGGCTGGTCCGCGGCGAATGCGACGAACATGCTGCCGACCTGGCCCACGACCACGTCGCCGTCCTGACGCAGCGCGCCTTGCTTGACCAGCAGCGGGGCGATCGCGAGCGACGCTGGACGCGGGCTCGCGACGGAGAGGGCCAGCGCATGCTTCTTCGACAGCAGCGCCATCTCCTCGGAGGCGCCGTTCGGGAAGCGCGCGCGACGCCCGTATGGCAGCACCTGTTCGATCGAGTGCGCGCGGTCGTTGGCGACGCCGTCGACGATACTTGAGTAGTCAAGTAATAATGTGCCTGCGCGCGTGACGTAGCCTTCACCCTTGCCGACGCTCTGGGTGATGCCGGCGAAGTAGCCGTCAAGGTTATCGCCGGCGACAAACTGCGACTGCTGTCCCGGCGCGACAGTGATGGCCATCGCGTCGAAGAAAGCGTCCACGCCCGGCACCTGCGCCATGGCTGCATTGACCGTGAGCGCCGCGGCGAGCGCCAGCAAGCTGCACTTCATGTCAGATCTCGAGGATGACGACCGAGCGCGCCGGCAGCGTCAGCGCGGTCGACAGGTCGAAGGTCTGGCCGGTCAGCGCATCGACGCCGGAGCGCGCGCCCTTGAGGATCTCCTGGAAGCGCGCGGTCGGCAGGCTCATGGCCTTCGTGTTCTTGTTGAAGGCGACCATGACCTTCTTGCCGTCGTTGTAGCGGAAGTAGACCCAGGTGTCGTGCTCCGGGCCGAACTGCATGGTCTTCCCGTGATGGATGACGGGCTGCGACTTGCGCCAGTTGGCCAGCTTCGACACGAAGGCCTGCGCCTCGCGCTGCTTCGGCGTGAGGCCGGCGCCGGTGAAGGCGCTGACCTTGTCGCCGGCCCATCCGCCCGGAAAGTCATGGCGGTAGCTGGCGTCGTCGCGGCCCTTGGTGGCGCTGGTCATCAGCACTTCGGTGCCGTAGTAGAACTGCGGAATGCGCGGGGCGGTCATGGTGAACACCAGCGCCATCTTGTACAGGTCGAGGTCTTCGCCGACCACGCTGTAAGTACGCGAGATGTCGTGGTTCCCTTCGAACAGCACCAGGTTGCCCGGATCGGGATACAGGTAATCCTGCGACAGGGTTTCGTACGCTTCGTTGAAGCCGGCGTCCTTGTCGGTGAGCGCGGTGCGCATCGCGTACATCATCGGGAAGTCCATCAAGCTAGGCAGATAGTTGACGTAGCCGTTGGCGTTGACCTTCCCGCGCTGCCAGTGCGATACCACGGCCGGCGACTTGTGCCACTCTTCTCCCACCATGTTCAGGTTCGGATATTCGGCCATGATGCGTCGCGTGTACTCGGTGAGGAAGGCGGTGTCGGAATAGCCGTAGGTGTCGACGCGCAGGCCGGACAAGTGCGCGTATTCGATCCACCAGATGTTGTTCTGGATTAGATAGTTAGACACCAGCGGATTGGTCTGGTTCATGTCGGGCATGTGCGCGCCGAACCAGCCGGTGGTGAAGTTCTGGCGGTCCGCCTCGGCGCCATATGGGTCCTGAACGGACACGCGATGGTGCTCGGTCGGGACGAATTTGCCGCCGTGGTTAGTCCAGTCGGGCGTCGGCATGTCCTTCATCCACCAGTGTCCGAGGCCGATGTGCGACAGGACCACGTCCTGGATGATGCCGATGCCTTTCTTGCGCGCTTCTTCCGACAGGCGCAGGAAGTCGGCGTTGCTGCCGTAGCGCGCGTCGATCTTGTAGTGGTCGGTCGCCGCGTAGCCGTGGTACGAGTAGTCGGGCATGTCGTTTTCGACCAGCGGGGTAGGCCAGAGCTGGGTGAAGCCGA
Source organism: Massilia sp. P1_C10 (assembly GCF_056406475.1). Lineage (NCBI taxonomy): Bacteria > Pseudomonadati > Pseudomonadota > Betaproteobacteria > Burkholderiales > Oxalobacteraceae > Massilia > Massilia sp. P1_C10. Next base: position 261,374 of record NZ_JBFUAC010000006.1, on the reverse strand, counting down.
GCTTCGCGATGTAGTCGAGGTGGTCGATCACGCCCTGGATGTCGCCGCCGTGGCGTCCGCCGCCGTTCTTGCGGTCGGACTTTTCGGCCAGCGCCGCCACGTTGTCGTTGGACGGCGCGCCGTTGGCGAAGCGGTCCGGCATGACCTGGTAGATCGCGTCGGCGCTGTTGAAGCCCTTGCGTTGCGCGGAGCCGGCGTCGCGCGCCATCAGCTGGTAGCTGTATTTGATGCCGGCGCCGGCGCCGCGGAAGGCGATGTCGAATTTGCCCGGCGCGGCCTGGTCGCCAATGGTCAGGTCGATGAAGACGTAATTACGGTTGGCCACGCGCGTCACGCCGTCGATGCGCACGCCAGGATAGTCCAGCACCGGTTCGAGATCGGCGATGCGAGTGCCATGCACCATCAGCTGGAGCTTCTTGTTCTGCATGCCGGTCCACCAGAACGGCGGCTCCAGGTGATCGATGCGGTAGTCCGGCGCGGCGGCTGCCGGCAGGGCGGCACATGCGGCCAGGGCGAGGGCGAAGAAGTTTTTCATTGTTCAGGCTGGAGAGTAGGCGAAGCTAGTTTAACTACATCGTGGCAAAAAATGCACAACCCTGGGGCGGATTCGAATGCTGCAATGCACCAAAACGCGGCACATTTCTTTTGTAATGGCACAAAGATACAGAATGTAGTCGTACTACAGCTAGCCCTGTAGCCCAAATACAACGTGAAACCGCATACATACGCCTTTAAACGCACCAATTTATGACATTTTTGTAGCTCGCCTCAACTGTCGTTGACAATGAATCTAGTTTTAATACAGAATCGGCTCAGAACGTCTTTAGAACGTTAGCTTTGAGGAACCCGGCAAATGGCTCACAGGTGCGGTTTGCGGGAAATATGCATGTATGTAGTTTCAATGAAATGAGGGGACAAATGAGTATGTTCGCAAAACCGCAGCGCAAGAACGCGTCGTTCCGACTGAATCCGGTCGCCGCCGGCTGTACCGTATTTCTGTCGCTGATGGCCGGATCGGTTTACGCGCAGGAGACCACGCCGGTCCAGGCCGCACCGCAATCGGATGTCGCCGCGCCGGAAATGAAGACCGTGGTCGTGTCGGGCATCCGCCGCGGCATCGAAGCGGCGATCTCCGTCAAAAAGAATTCCTCCTCGATCGTTGAAGCCATTTCGGCCGAGGACATCGGCAAGCTGCCCGATTCGAGCATCGCCGAATCGATCGCGCGCCTGCCAGGCCTGACCGCGCAAAACATCGGCGGCCGTGCCGTCAACGTCAGCATTCGCGGCATGTCGGGCGACTTCTCGACCTCGCTGCTGAACGGCCGCGAGCAGGTCAGCACCGGCGACAACCGCAGCGTCGAATTCGACCAGTACCCTTCCGAACTGCTGTCGGGCGTAGTCGTCTACAAGACCCCCGACGCGGCATTGCTCGGCCAGGGCCTGTCCGGCACCGTCGACCTGCAGACCGTGCGTCCGCTGGCGTTCGGCAAGCGCACGGTCGCGCTGAACGCCCGCGCCGAGCGCGATGGCCAGGGCACCAAGTTCAAAGGCGACGGCAAGCGCTTCAGCATGTCGTACATCGACCAGTTCGCCGACCGCACGATCGGCATCGCCCTCGGCGCCACCCGCTTCACCTCGGACCTGACCACCGCCAACGCCGAAAACTACGACGTCTACACCGGCACGACCAAGATCAACGGCCAGGACGTCAAAGTCGTCAACGGCTTCAAACTGTTCAACAATACCAGCAGCAAGAAGCGCGACGGCCTGATGGGCGTGCTGGAATACCGTCCGAACAAGGACTTCCACTCCCAGATCGACCTGTTCTACTCGAAGTTCGACGATGTCGTGATCAAGCGCGGCCTCGAGCTGCAGGTCAACGACAGCTGGAAGACCGGCAACGGCGATCCGTTCATCGCGTCGCAGGCGCCAGTGCTGCAGCCAGGCGCAGTCGTCGCCGACGGCAAGCTGGTCAGCGGCACCTGGCTGGGCGTCAATCCCCTGTCGCGCCACATCTACGACCCGACCAACGACAAGCTGACCTCGGCCGGCTGGAACAACGAATGGCGCTTCAGCCCAGGCTGGACCGCAACGACCGACCTGAGCTATTCGAAAGCTAACCGCAAGGAAACGATCTCGGAGCTGGAAGCGGGCGTCGTCGGCGCCAACGGCCGTCCTCAGTCCGAAGCGGTCGGCATCGTCAACGGCAACACGATTTCGTCGCTGCAGTACAACCATGGCGATCCTGCGCTGATCAAGCTGACCGATCCTGAATCGTGGGGGCAGAACGGCTACACCAAGTCGATCACCGTGAAAGACGAGATCAAGGCCGGCCGCGTCGGCTTCCAGAAGGACCTGGAAGGCATGTTCAGCAAGGTCAACTTCGGCGTGAACTACTCGGAGCGTTCGAAAGACAAGAACGCGGAAGAGGCGATCCTGCGCCTGAAGAGCGCACCTGGCGCGCTGCCAGCCGGCGCCGGGTCCGTACTCGTCGGCGGTTCGCAGTTCGGCAGCATTTCGTTCGACCCGGCCGCTGTGTTCCCGTCTTCGTACAACCTGATCCAGAACGTCAACGGCGACATCCTGCTGAAGGACTGGAACGTCACGGAGAAGGTCACGACCGGCTACATCAAGGGCGACCTCGACACCAAGGTCGGCGGCTTCGACCTGCGCGGCAACATCGGCGTGCAGATGGTGCGCACCGACCAGCGCTCGACCGCACCGCAGGTCGACAACGCCAAGCAGGACGTGATCTCGCTGCAGACCGCCGGCAAGTCGTACACCGACTTCCTGCCAAGCGCCAACCTGGTGTTCGACCTCGGCAGCGACCAGGCCCTGCGCTTCGGTATCGCTAAGGTGATCGCCCGTGCCCGCATGGACCAGCTGAGCGCGGCCCGCCGTTCGGAAATCGACGCGACCACCCACGTGTGGACCGGCAGCGGCGGCAATCCGCTGCTCGACCCGTTCCGCGCCAAAGCGGTCGACGTGTCGTACGAGAAGTACTTCGGCACCAAGGCTTACGTCAGCGCCGCGGCGTTCTACAAGAAGCTCGACAGCTACATCTTCGACTTCAACGACAACGCTTATTCGTTCGTCGGCTTCCCGAACCTGACCGGCCGCACCTCGACCACCACGGTTGGCAAGTTCACCCAGCCACGCAACGGCAACGGCGGCAGCATCAAGGGCGTCGAACTGGCGGCATCGATGCCGTTCAATGTCCTGACCCCGATGCTCGACGGTTTCGGCGTGCAGGCGAACTTCTCGCATAACGACAGCAAGATCAACCCGTTCGGCGATACCGATGCGCGTCCTTTGCCTGGCCTGTCCAAGCAAGTGGCCAGCCTGACGCTGTACTACGAGAACTACGGCTTCTCGATCCGCGCCGCGGCACGTCATCGCTCCGACTTCCTGGGTGAAGTGCAGGGCTTCGGCGCGGCGCGCGAGTACCAGTACGTCAAGGGCAACACGGTCGCCGACCTCCAGGTGGGCTACGAGTTCCAGACCGGCATGGCCAAGGGCGTGACGGTGCTGCTGCAGGTGCTCAACGCCAACAAGGCGCTGGAACAGCAGTTCCAGGCGTCGACCGGCACGATCACCAGGACGGACGACTACGGCCGTACGATCCTGCTCGGCGCGAACTATAAGTTCTAATTGATGCTTTACAATTGAAGCCCTTGTCGTTGCGAAACGACAGGGGCTTTTTTTTCGACATTTTCATCACGTTCTGAACTGATCCCCATGCCGCATCCCCAAATTCGCAATATCGTCATCGTCGGCGGCGGCACCGCCGGTTGGATGACCGCCGCCGCCCTGGCCAAGGTGCTGACCGGACCGTGGAACATCCGCCTGATCGAGTCCGAGGAAATCGGCACCGTCGGCGTGGGCGAGGCGACCATCCCGCTGATTAACATCTACAACCGCGCGCTCGAAATCGACGAGAACGAATTCATGCGCGCGACGAACGGCACGTTCAAGCTGGGCATCGAGTTCGTCAACTGGGGCAAGCTGGGCGACTCCTACATGCACGGCTTCGGCAACCTCGGGCCGGACATCGGCCTGACCAAATTCCACCAGTACTGGCTCAAGGCGCAGCAGCAGGGCTACGCGCTCGACATCGACAACTATTCGATCTGCTCGCTGGCCGCGCGCCACGGCAAATTCATGCGCGCGCAGAAGGACATGGGCAACTCGCCGCTGGCCGAGATCGCGCACGCCTACCACTTCGACGCCGGCCTGTATGCGGCCTTCCTGCGCAAGTACGCGGAGCAGCGCGGCGTGATCCGCATCGAGGGCAAGGTCAAAGGCGCGACCACGCGCGCGGCCGACGGCTTCATCGAGGCGGTGGTGATGGACAACGGCGAGCGTATCGAGGGCGACCTGTTCATCGACTGCTCGGGCTTTCGCGGGCTGCTGATCGGGCAGACGCTGGAAACCGGCTACGAGGACTGGAGCCACTGGCTGCCGTGCGATCGCGCCTGGGCGGTGCCGTGCGAATCGGTGGCGCCGCTGACGCCGTACACGCGTTCGACCGCGCGCGAGGCGGGCTGGCAGTGGCGCATTCCGCTGCAAAGCCGGATCGGCAATGGCCATGTCTACAGCAGCCGCTTCACCGACGACCAGCGCGCCGCCGACATCCTGATGGCGAACCTGGACGGCAAGCCGCTGGCCGATCCGCGCCAGCTCAAGTTCACCACCGGGCGGCGCGACAAGACCTGGGTCAAGAACTGCGTGGCCATCGGCCTGTCCAGTGGCTTCATGGAGCCGCTCGAGTCGACCAGCATCCACCTGATCCAGTCGACCATCGCGCGCCTGACCACGTTCTTCCCGGACCAGGGCTTCAACCAGGCCGACATCGACGAATTCAACGCGCAGTCGACCTTCGAGGTGGAGAAGATCCGCGACTTCCTGATCCTGCACTACAAGGCCACCAGCCGCACCGATACCGAGTTCTGGAACTACTGCCGCACGATGGACATCCCGGAATCGCTGCAGAAGAAGATCGCGCTTTACGAGAGCAACGGGCGACTGTTCCGCGAGCACAGCGAGATGTTCTCGGAGATCAGCTGGTTCGAGGTGATGCACGGGCAGGGCATCCGGCCGCAGGGCTACCATCCGCTGGTCGACGCGCTGCCCGAGGAGAAAATCCGCACCTTCCTGGAAAACATCAGCGGCACCACCCAGCGCTGCGTGGCCGCGATGCCGATGCACGCGGACTTCATCAAGGCCAACTGCGCCGCGCCCGGGATGATGAAGTAAGCAATGTTCAATCCGCATCCGCGCATCGCCCAGCTGCCGGTCGGCGACGGCAAGGTGTGCGTCGTCGTCGACGATTTTTTCAGCGACCCGCAGGCGCTGCGCGCGCTGGCGATCGAGCACGCGAGCGGTTTCGCGCCGGCCGCGGCGAACGCCTTTCCCGGCCTCGAGCTGCCGATGCCGGCATCGTTCTGCGACCGGCTCGACGAATTTTTCATGCAGCACGTGCGGCGCCTGCTGGGCGCGCGCCGCACCATCGAGCTGCACAGCCGGCTGGCGATGGTGACGACGCCCGCCGGCGCGCTGCGGCCGATCCAGCGCGTCTGCCATCGCGACCGACTGTCGGTTCCCGAAGGCGAAATGGCGGCGGCCAGCGTGGCCTACCTGTTCGATGATCCGTCGCTGGGCGGGACCAGCTTTTTTCGGCCGCGCCGGTCCCCGGCGCAGACAGAGGCGCTGATGCGCGAGCTGGCGGCCATGTCCGGCGCCGAGGCGGACCGGGTGCTCGGCGCGCAGGCAGGCTACCTGGCCGGGTCGAACGATTGGTTTGAATTGGTACGCACCGTGCCGGCGGCGTGGAACCGGGCGATTTTCTATGACGGCGGCATTTTCCACTCCAGCCATATCGCGGACGCGGCCGGATTGTCGCCCGATCCGGCGCTGGGACGGCTCACTTTGAACGGATTTTTCGTCTGCCGCAAGCAGGCGGCGTGAACGCCCGCGTGCGATAAAGCGGCAGCGAATCCAGCAAGAGAGTAAACTGTCGCCTTTACGCGTCATATAAGTGAGCATTTCCATGTCCGATACCCCCCTTCCGTTGTTTTCAGAGCTGAATCTCTCCACCGCCCTCGTCAAGGTGATCAAGGAGATCGGCTACGAAACGCCATCGCCGATCCAGGCCGCCACCATCCCGCTGCTGCTGGCCAATCGCGACGTGCTCGGACAGGCCCAGACCGGCACCGGCAAGACCGCCGCCTTCGCGCTGCCGATCCTGTCGCGCATCGACATCAAGCAGCACTCGCCGCAGGCGCTGGTGCTGGCGCCGACGCGCGAACTGGCGATCCAGGTGGCCGAGGCGTTCCAGACCTATGCCGCGCACATCAAGGACTTCCACGTGCTGCCGATCTACGGCGGCCAGAGCTACGGCCCGCAGTTGTCGGCCTTGCGCCGCGGCGTGCACGTCATCGTCGGCACCCCGGGCCGCGTGATCGACCACCTCGAGAAGGGCTCGCTGGACCTGTCCAAGCTGAAGACGCTGGTGTTGGACGAAGCGGACGAAATGCTGCGCATGGGCTTCATCGACGACGTCGAGCAGATCCTGCAGAAAACGCCGGACACGCGCCAGACCGCGCTGTTCTCGGCCACCATGCCGTCGGCGATCAAGCGCATCGCCAAGACCTACCTCAAGGACCCGGCCGAAGTGACCGTGGCGGCCAAGACCGGCACCGCCGAAAACATAACCCAGCGCTACTGGATGGTGTCGGGCATGCAGAAGCTCGAAGCGCTGACCCGCATCCTGGAAGCCGAGCCGTTCGACGGCATGATCATCTTCGCCCGCACCAAGCTGGGCACCGAAGAGCTGGCGAGCAAGCTGCAGGCGCGCGGTTTCGCTGCCACCGCCATCAACGGCGACATGCAGCAGACGCAGCGCGAGCGCACCATCCAGCAGCTCAAGGACGGCAAGATCGATATCCTGGTCGCGACCGACGTCGCCGCGCGTGGCCTGGACGTGGAACGCATCAGCCACGTGATCAATTACGACGTGCCGTCGGATCCGGAAAGCTACACCCACCGCATCGGCCGCACCGGCCGCGCGGGCCGCAGCGGCCAGGCGATCCTGTTCATCACCCCGCGCGAGCAGGGCCTGTTGAAGGCAATCGAGCGCGCCACGCGCCAGCCGGTGTCGCCGCTGACGCTGCCGACTGTGAAAACCATCAACGACGTGCGCATTGCGAAGTTCAAGGACCAGATCACCGAGACCCTGGCCGCGGGCGGCATCGACGTGTTCCGCACGCTGATCGAAGAATACGAGCGCGAACTCAATGTGCCGGCGGTGGAGATCGCCGCGGCGCTGGCCAAGCTGGCGCGCGGCGATGTGCCGCTGCTGCTGGAAAAGCCGGACCGTTCGCCGAAGGCCGCGCCGGCGTGGGAAGAGCGTCCGGCACGCGCGCCGCGCGCCGACGCACCCGCGCCGCGTTTCGCCGACCGTGGCGATGCGCCGTCGTTCAAGCGCGAGCGCACGATGCGTCCGGCGGAAGAGGGCATGGGCACGTTCCGCATCGAAGTGGGCCATTCGCACGGCGTCAAGCCAGGCAACATCGTCGGCGCGATCGCCAACGAAGCGGGCATCGAATCGAAGTACATCGGCCGCATCGAGATTTACGACGACTACAGCACGCTGGATCTGCCGTCCGACATGCCGCCTGACCTGATCGATCACCTGAAGACGGTGTGGGTGGCGGGGCAGCAGCTCAACATCACGCGCGACGGCGAGCCGCCGGCGGTGAAGAAGGCCGGTTCGTTTGCCGGTCCGAAGAAAGCGGGCGATCGCCGCTTCGCCGAGAAGGCGGGCTACGCAAAAGGCCCGAAGAAGGAACATCGCAAAGGCCCGCCAAAGGCCGAGTGATAGAAAAAGCCACCGGAGACGGTGGCTTTTTGGTAGATGGCATAATCAGCGAACAAAAATAACCCTGGAAGCCACATGACCCGCCCAATTCTCGACGAAGCCCATATTCATCCTGCGATCCGCCAGGTCATCTCCGACAAGCACTCCGACATCATCCGCGAAGTGCAGGACGCCATTGCCGCAAACGACGTGGTGGTGGTCGGCATGAAGCAGAACCCGTTCCCGAAGAAAGCGCGCAAGGCGCTCGATGCGATTTCGGCGCCTTACAAATATCTGGAGTACGGCGGCTACTGGAGCGAGTGGCGCCGTCGCAGCGCGCTGAAGATGTGGACGGGCTGGCAGAGCTTTCCGATGGTGTTCGTCAAGGGCGTGCTGGTGGGTGGCGCCGATGATTTGCAGCGGCTGATCGACAGTGGTGAGTTTGTGAAGATGGTCGCGAGCACAAAAAGCTTCTGAATGCCCGCCAAAAATCTAGCGCACCATTGAGATTCCTCCGGTGGCGAGCAGGCTCCGGTGCGGCAAACTCCAATTGGTGCTGATAGGATGTATCGCATGAAAATCGCTAGTACCGAAGGGTGGTGGCAATGAATTCCATGACTGACAACATTCGTGTCACTGCACAGGTCTCTGATCCTTTGGCGGAGAAGCTGCAAGCCGCCGCCGAGCTTACCGGTGTATCCCTCGACGATTTTGTGATTCAAGCTGCGCTGGAGAAGGCCGACGCCGTTATTGATCGAGAGGAGACCATCTGGTATTCGCGAGAGGAGGCGGAGTGGCTGCTCAGTTTGCTGGATAGCCCGGCGCAACCAAATGCCAAGTTGGGCCAGGCGTTCGAGCGTTACAACAATAAGGTCAACGATGGCTCTTTGCGTGAGGACACTGAAGACGACGCATGAGACCGGCAGTTTCGACAGCGGCAGCGACATTCTGAACAACTGGCTTCAGACGACAGCTCGCCAGCACCAAAAGAAGGGAATTTCCAAGACCTACGTGTTGGTTGACGATGCAGCTCCTGATTCCATTCTTGGATTCTATACTTTGGCAATCAGAAAAATGACTCCGAAGGAAATCATGCCCGGAGCCATTGCGAAGCGGCTACCCCAGAGCATTCCTGGGTACCTGCTTGCGCGGCTCGCCGTCGCTAAGCAATTTCAATGTCAGGGATTTGGAGAGATCTTACTGACTTCAGCACTTCGGAAGGCGCGGGCCGCTGCCGCGAAAGTTGGTGGCGTCGCTATTTTTGTCGATGCCAAAGATGAGCGGGCTGCTGAGTTTTACAAAAAGCGTGGATTTTCTCCCTCTCCGGTGCAGCCGACGCTGCTCGCGATCGCAATCGATCAAATTCCCGACTAGGCGATTATTTCTCTTTATTTGAACAATCTTGATGCCCGCAGTGTTCAATCGCTCCATCGGATCATACTGGCCGAAAATCCATCCCTCCGGCATCGAATCTCGTATCACCTTGTTGAGAATCTGAGCTTCTTCCACGGTTATGCGGACGATGGAAGGTGTGCGTCCATTCCCGATCCTGCCTCCCAATGGTCGAAAATTATTTCGGCAAGTCGCTTGATTCGTCGAGGCCTTATCTGCGCTTGTGAAAATTTGTTTTTGACCGTCACGGCAATGTCCATTCGAAGGTCGCTCGATCGCATACTCGCCGCCTGATTCACGCTGCGGCGACAAGACCGGGATCAGGTCCAGCGGACCTGACCCCATTTTTCAATGCGCCGGCGCCAGCGCTGGCGCTGCAACCACCGTGGTCTTGGTCTCTCTGACCAGGCACCACAGCACCGCCGACACGCTCAGGCAGCCGCCGCAAATCAGGAACAGCACGTTGGAATCCGCAGCGGACTTCAGGATGTAGCCGACGCCCGTCGACAGCAGCTGCGGCAGCACCACCGACAGGTTGAAGATCCCCATGAAGAAGCCCATGCGGCTCTTGTCGACCTTTTCGCTCATGATCGCGAACGGCAGGCTGACCACCGCGCTCCAGCCGATGCCGACGATCGCCATCAGCGCATACAGGCGGTGCGGCGTATTGCCCGCGAACGCGATCGCGAAGTAGGCGGCGGCCATGATGGCGATGCAGCCGGCCTGCGTCTTCACGCGGCCGATGCGCTTGGCGACCGGCGCCAGCACCAGCGCCGGCAACAGGAAGCCGACCACGTTCATCACCGCGAACGAAATCGAAATCACATGCCCCGACTGCTGCGCCACCACGTCAGGCGTATTCTGGCCGTCGACGATGTGCTGCTGGATGAAGGCGATGATGTAGACGAACATCGACTGCACGCCGATCCACGAGAAGCCGTGCGCGAAGTAGATGCGCCACAGCTGGCCCCATTCGGTCTTCGTCGCGGCCACCGTGTCGCCTGTGACCGCCAGGTCGCGCGGCTCGGTGACGAAGAACATCGGCACCACCGAGAACGCGAACACGATCACCACACCGACCGAGATCAGCGTGTAGTTGTCGATGAAGGCGCCGATCAGGTAGGCCATCACGCCGAAGAAGCCGGAGATGGTCTGCATCCAGGTGAAGCCCCTGGTGCGGGCGTCGCCTTCGGGCGTGACGTCGGCGATCAGCGCGCGCGTCGGATTGAAGCCGATGTTGATCGACAGGTCCAGGGTCAGCGCCACGATCACCGCGACCACCAGCAGGTTGCCGATGCCGAGGACGCTGGCGACCAGGTCGATCCGCGGAAGAAGGAACACCATCAGCGCGGCCAGCGTGCCGCCGATCAGGATGAACGGGCGCCGGCGCCCGCCCCAGAACCAGGTGTTATCGCTGATCAGGCCAATGATCACCTGGCCGAGGATGCCGGCCAGCGGCCCGGCCGCCCAGACGATGCCGATTTCGTGGATGTCGAGGTGGTACTTGGTGCTGAGCAGCCAGCTGAGCGCGGAAATCTGGATGCACAGCGCGAAGCCCATCGCCGTCGACGGCAGGCTGATGATCGCGTTAAAGGAATTGCTCAGGCGCTTCTGCATGTCCAGCATGGTGTCCCCATCGTTCTGTTGTTTGACTACAAAATGTCGATTTTTGTGTCGATTCTGCACCGATTCTACTATGGAATTGTTTAGATTGACACTCAGAAATCGGCGTGTTATTTTCCTACAAATAATGGGGTCTGACCCCAATAATATTCGGAGACTCAGATGGAAATGCAAACGGCGTCCTTAAAGCCACGCCTGTCGTTCTGGCAGCTGTGGAACATGAGCTTCGGCTTCTTCGGCATCCAGTTCGGCTTTGCGCTGCAAAACGCCAACACCAGCCGGATCTTCTCGACGCTGGGCGCTTCGCCTGACGACCTGCCGCTGCTGTGGCTCGCCGCGCCGGTCACTGGCCTTCTGGTTCAGCCCATCATCGGCTACCTGAGCGACAACACCTGGCATCCGAAATGGGGCCGCCGCCGCCCGTTCTTCTTTGCCGGCGCCGTGTTCGCGGCGATCGCGCTGTTCCTGATGCCGAATTCCGCCAGCCTGTGGATGGCCGCTGCGGTCCTGTGGATGATGGATGCCGCGATCAACGTGTCGATGGAGCCGTTCCGCGCTTACGTCGGCGACAAGCTCGATGCGACCCAGCAGACCGCCGGCTACGCGATGCAGACCTTCTTCATCGGCTGCGGCGCGGTGATCGCCTCGCTGCTCCCGACGATCTTCTCCGACGTTTTCGGCGTCAGCAACGTGCCCGTCGCCGGCATGATCCCTGACACCGTGCGCTATTCGTTCTACGCCGGCGGCCTGGTGTTCTTCCTGTCGGTGCTGTGGACGGTGCTGACCTCGACCGAAACCCCGCCGGCGGACATGGCGAAATTCGACGCCAACCGCAAGCATTCGAAAAACATCGGCGTCATGCTCGGCGAGATCTTCGGCGGCTTCGCCACCATGCCGAAGACGATGGTGCAGCTGGCGCTGGTCCAGTTCTTCACCTGGATCGCGCTGTTCGCGATGTGGATCTACACCGGCACCGCGATCGCCGACCACGTGTACGGCACGACCGATGCGCAGTCTGCCACTTACCAGAGCGCCGGCAACTGGGTCGGCATCATGTTCGGCGTGTACAACGGCGTCTCGGCGCTGGCGGCATTCATCTTGCCGATCTTCGCGCGGGCCACGAGCCGCAAGATGGTGCACACCGTCTGCCTTCTGATCGGCGGAGCCAGCCTGGCCAGCATCTTCCTGATCCACGACAAGCAGATGCTGATCGTGCCGATGATCGGCGTCGGCATCGCCTGGGCCAGCATCCTGACCATGCCGTATGCGATCCTCGCCGGGTCGCTGCCGGCCAACCGGATGGGGTACTACATGGGCCTGTTTAACATCTGCATCGTCGTCCCGCAGATCGTCAGCAGCGTGCTGCTTGGCTGGATCACCACCCACCTGTTCGCCGGGCACACGATCAATACGCTGATCCTTGGCGGCGCCTGCATGGCGCTGGCCGGCGTCCTGACCCTGTCCGTGACCGACAAGGCGGCAGCGCCGAAGTGATTCGCGCCATGCTTTTGTCGGGTGTCGTATGGTAGCGGATTGTCTACAATAGCAATCCATACGATAGCGAACAGGAGCTCGGGATGACCATACAAACAGTGGCGACCACGCCATACGCCGGGCAACGCCCCGGCACCTCAGGCCTGCGCAAGAAAGTCGCCGACTTCCTTCAGCCGGGCTACCTCGAAAACTTCGTCGCGGCCATCTTCAGCACGCTGGGCGAGTGCGCTGGCCAGACCCTGGTGGTGGGCGGCGACGGCCGCTATTTCAACCGCACCGCGGTCCAGGTCATCCTGCGCATGGCGGCCGCGCACGGCTTTGGCAAGGTGCTGGTCGGGCAGGGCGGCATCCTGTCGACGCCGGCCGTCAGCTGCGTGATCCGCAAGCACCGCGCATCCGGCGGCATCATCCTCTCGGCCAGCCACAATCCCGGCGGGCCCGATGGCGACTTCGGCATCAAATACAACATCGGCAACGGCGGCCCCGCGCCGGAGAAATTCACCGAGGCGGTGTACAACGCCACCCAGTCGATCTCCGTGTACCGCATCAGCGACGAGCAGGCGCCGGATTTCGACCGTCTCGGCGAGTTCCGCATCGAGCAGATGCAGGTCGAGGTGATCGATGCGGTCGCCGACTACGCCGAACTGATGGAAGGGCTGTTCGACTTCGCCGCCATCCGCAAGCTGTTTGCGGGCGGCTTCACGATGCGCTACGACGGCATGCACGCGGTCGGCGGCCCGTACGCGCACAAGATCCTGGAGGGCATGCTGGGCGCGCCCTCAGGCACCGTCATCAACGGCACGCCGCTGGAGGACTTCGGCGGCCACCATCCCGATCCGAATCCGGTCAACGCGGCGGAACTGATCGACGTGATGTTCGCCGCGGATGCGCCGGACTTTGGCGCTGCCTCCGACGGCGACGCCGACCGCAACATGATCGTCGGCCGCAGCCTGGCGGTGACGCCGTCGGACAGCCTGGCCATCATCGCCGCTAACGCCACGCTGGCGCCGGGCTACCGCGACGGCTTGAAGGGCATCGCGCGCTCGATGCCGACATCCACCGCGCCGGACCGCGTGGCGAAGGCGCTCGGCATCAAGTGCTACGAGACGCCGACCGGCTGGAAGTACTTCGGCAACCTGCTCGACGCCGGCCTCGCCACCTTGTGCGGCGAAGAGAGCTACGGCACCGGCTCGAACCACATCCGCGAAAAGGATGGCGTGTGGGCCATCCTGTTCTGGCTGAATTTGCTGGCGGCCACCGGCAAGCCGGTCGACACGATCGTGCGCGAGCACTGGAACCGCTTCGGCCGCAATTATTATTCGCGCCACGATTACGAGGCCGTCGATTCGGCCGCCGCGGAAGCCATGATGGAGCACTTGCGCGGTCTGGCGGACGGACTGAGGGGCCAGCAGTTGGACGGTTTTACGGTCGATTTCGCCGACGACTTCGTCTACACCGATCCGGTCGACCACTCGATCGCGACCAGGCAGGGCGTACGCATCGTGATGACCGACGGCTCGCGCATCGTGTTTCGCCTGTCGGGCACCGGCACCGAAGGCGCCACCGTTCGCCTGTACCTGGAAAAATACGAGGCCGATCCGGCACGCCACGACATCGATCCGCAGCAGGCGCTGGCCGGGCTGGCCGGCATCGCCGACAAGCTATCCGATTTGAAGAAGCGCACCGGGCGCGACCACCCCACCGTCATCACTTGAGACAGGACCGCAACGCATGAAATTGACCACACTGGCCTTATCCCTCGCGCTGGCCGGCGCCTTCGCCAATCCGGCCGCCGCGCAGCAGGCGCGAACGCAGCCCTTCTCTTGGGATAACGCCACGGTCTACTTCATGCTGACGGACCGCTTCAACAACGGCAATCCGGCCAACGACCACGCATACGGACGCAAGGACGATGCGGCGCCGCTGCGCGGTTTCATGGGGGGCGACCTGGCCGGCATCACGGCGAAAATCCGCGAAGGCTATTTCAAGGACCTGGGCGTCGATGCGATCTGGATCACGCCGCCGGTGGAGCAGATCCACGGCAGCACCGATGAAGGCACCGGCAAGTCCTACGGTTTCCACGGCTACTGGGCGCGCGATTTCACGGCCGTCGACGCCAACCTCGGCACCGAGGCGGACGTGCGCGAACTGGTCGACACGGCGCACGCCAACGGCATCCGCGTGCTGCTCGACGTGGTGATGAACCATACCGGGCCAGTGACGAATGAAGATCCCGTGTGGCCGAAGGAGTGGGTTCGCACGGGCCCGAACTGTACTTACAAGGACGCGGCGACCACGATCGACTGCACGCTGGTGACCAACCTGCCGGACTTCCGCACCGCCGACAACGGCGCGGTTAAGCTGCCGCCGGCACTGGTGGCGAAGTGGAAGGCGGAAGGGCGCTACGAGCGCGAGGTGAAGGAGCTGGATGCATTCTTCAAGCGCACCGGCTATCCGCGCGCGCCGCGCTACTACCTGATGAAGTGGCATGCCGACTGGGTGCGCAAGTACGGCTTCGACGGCTTCCGCGCCGACACCGTCAAGCACGTCGAGCCTGGCGTGTGGAAGGAGTTGAAGAAGGTGGCAAGCGCCGCCTACGAGGACTGGAAGCGCGCCAACCCGGCCACGCGGCTGGGCGACGACAAGTTCTACATGACCGCGGAAATCTACAACTATGCAATCGGCCACGGCCGAAAATTCGACTTGGGCGGCGGCACCACGGTCGACTACTACGCGCAAGGGTTCGACAGCCTGATCAACTTCAGCGCGAAGGCGGATGCGCAGAAAGACATCGACGCGATGTTCAGCAGCTATTCGCAGGCGCTGAACGATCCGTCGAGCGGCGGCTCGGTGTTGAACTATATGAGTTCGCACGACGACTCGGCGCCGTTCGACGCGCTGCGCATGCGGCCGTTCGACACCGCCAACCGCCTGCTGCTGGCGCCCGGCGCGGCGCAGATCTACTACGGCGACGAGACGGCGCGCGTACTGAAGGCCGACGGCGCCGAGGGCGATGCTAACCTGCGCAGCTTAATGAACTGGGACGAGCTGGCGAAGGACGCGCAGCGCGGCGCGCATCGCATCGGCGACGTGCGCGCGCACTGGGCGAAGCTTGGCACGTTCCGGCGGGCGCACATCGCGGTGGGCGCCGGGGTTCACCAGATGATCCAGTCGGCGCCTTACGTCTTCAAGCGCACCTACGACAAGGGCGGCGTGCGCGACCAGGTAGTGGTGGCGCTCGGGCTGCCGACCGACAAGGCGGCCAGCATTCCGGTGCGCGGCGTGTTCAGCGACGGTCAGACGGTGCGCGATGCGTATTCGGGGACCAGCGCGGTCGTCAGCGGCGGGACGGTGAAGTTCCCGACGCCGGCAGGCGTTGCGCTGATCAGCTACTAAGCATCAGCAAGGGAAGGTGTCCACTTCGGACGGCGAGAGGCTGAACAGCTCCTCGACCGTCACGCCGAGCGTGCGCGCCAGCTTCAGCGCGAGCACGATCGACGGTACCATCCGTCCCGACTCGATCGCGTTGATCGACTTGCGCGTGATGCCGGAGAGGTCCGCAAGCTGCGCCTGCGTCAGGTTGCGCCGCGCGCGCTGCAGCTTCATCGTGGTGAACAAGGAGTCATCCATTGTGGCCTCAGCGATCGTAGAACAGAAGGCTGAGCAGCGTCACGACCACGCCAGCCACCAGCGTCGCGCACGCTGCTGTCGCAATTGGCTGGTCGAAGCTGATCGCCACCGATGCAGCCATCAGCAAAAACTGCGTAATCAGAACGCCGAAAAATCCATTTCGATAGGCGCGGCTCAGGCTTGCTTTGTACAACTCGTCGCCCAGCATCGACTCGACCGCGTCACCGAGCGGATCGATATCGGCCTTTCGCTTCGCGGTGCCGAGGGCGCCAACGGCTATCACGCACACGATCGAAATGATCGGCCAAATGGATCTGGCGAGACCGCCGGCCTGGGTGTCGGGAAAGCCCAGCAGGGCGATCGCCAGGCCGCCCATCAAGCCGACCACGGAGAGCGCGGTCCACAATGCGCTACGGTAGTAATGCGCCAGGCGGTCGATCTCGTTCATTTCCTCGGGAAGCATTTTGTAATCCTTTCATAATGAATGTCAGTGGATGATAATGTAACACATCGGTTTCTAAATGCAACCTATGAGTTACATCCCACATCGGTCTTTGATGTATTTCAGTCAATGCGGTATGCTAGCCGCGATCCGACGATGCTTCCCCACGCCCCCTTGATGACCAAAGACCTCGACTCCGAACAAAAATTCAGCCGCAGCGCGTATGCCGACGGCCCGCGCCTGCTGGCCGACATCGGCGCCACGCATGCGCGCTTCGCGCTCGAGACCGCGCCCGGCGTGTTGCGCGCGGTGCGGGTGCTCAAATGCGACGACTTCCCAGGCATCGTGCCGCTGCTGCATTCCTACCTGGCCGACCACGAGGGCACGCGTATCAACCACGGCGCCTTCGCGCTGGCCAATCCGATCAGCGGCGACATGATCCGCATGACCAATCGCGACTGGCAGTTCTCGACCGACGAGGTGCGCCGCGAGCTGGGCCTGTCGACGCTGTTGATCGTCAACGACTTTACCGCGCTGGCGATGTCGCTGCCCGGCCTGTCCGGCCAAGACCTGATGCAGGTCGGCGGCGGCGCACCGGCCGCGAACGCGGTGGTCGGCGTGCTGGGACCGGGCACCGGCCTGGGCGTGTCGGGCGTGATCCCGACCATCGACGGTTTCGTCACCCTCGGCAGCGAGGGCGGCCACATGAATTTCGCGCCGGCCGACGAGCGCGAATTCGCGATCCTGCAATTCGCCTGGAAGGAGTGGCCGCACGTGTCGAACGAGCGCCTGATCTCCGGCCCGGGCATGGAAATCGTCTACCGCGCGCTGGCGCAGCGCAACGGCATCGTCACCGCGCCGCGCACCTCGCCGGACATCATCAGCGGCGCGCTGGAGCAGCACGACCCGCTGTGCCTCGAGACTCTGGAATGCTTCAGCGGCATGCTGGGCGGCGCCGCGGCCAACCTGGCGGTCACGCTGGGCGCATTCGGCGGCATCTTCATCGGCGGCGGCATCGTGCCGCGCATGGCCGAGTGGTTCGCCACCTCGCCGTTCCGCGCGCGCTTCGAGGCCAAGGGCCGCTTCACCGGCTACCTGGCGCAGATTCCGACCTACGTGATCATGACGCCGAACCCGGCGTTCTACGGCGTCGCGACGATCCTGTCCGAGCACCTGCGCGGGCGCAGCGGCGCCAACACGCTGATGGAGCGCGTGCAGCACCTGCAGCACGAGCTGTCGCCGGCCGAGCAGCGCGTCGCCACGCTGGTGCTTGAGCATCCGCGCAAGGTGCTGGGCGAGCCGATCGCGGAAATCGCGCGCCTGGCCGACGTCAGCCAGCCGACCGTGATCCGCTTCTGCCGCTCGCTCGGCTTCCTCGGCCTGGCCGATTTCAAGCTGAAGTTCGCCAGCAGCCTGACCGGCACGATCCCGGTGCGCCACAGCCAGGTGCGCGTGTCCGACAGCACCCACGACCTGTCGGCCAAGGTGATCGACAACACGGTGTCCGCGATCCTGAAGTTCCGCGACCAGCTCGACGTGGTGTCGATCGACCGCGCGATCCAGCTGCTGCGCAAGGCGAACCGGGTGGAGTTCTACGCGATGGGTAACTCGCGCGTCGTGGCGCTCGATGGCCAGCACAAGTTCTTCCGCTTTCGCATTCCGACCGCCTCGTATGGCGACTCGCACCTGTTCACGCTGGCCGCCGAACTGCTCAAGCCGGGCGACGTGGCGATCGCGATTTCGACCACGGGCGAAATGCCGGAGCTGCTGGCGGCGGTCGATGCCGCGCGCGCGGCCGGCGCCGACGTCATCGCGATCACCGGCAGCAAATCGGCGCTGGCCAAGAAGGCCAGCATCTGCCTGGCGGTCGATCACAGCGAGGACAGCACGACCTTCCTGTCGATGATCTCGCGCATCCTGCAGCTGCTGCTGATCGATATCATGTCGGTCGGGATTTCGCTGGGCGCGGCGGAGGAAGGCGAGTCGGACCAGCGCCGCCTGCTCATCTCGCACCTCGACCTGTAGTTTCGGATCAGCGGTTGCCGTTGGCCCGCTTGCTGCGCAGCGGGAATGCGAACCACAAGCTGGTGAGGACCACCAGCGTCGCAACCGCGCCGCAGGCCCCCGCGACGTGGTTGTCGATCGCGGCGACGGCGACCACGTACACGTCGATGGCGAACGCGAACATCAGCGGGATCATGCCGGTGGTGACCAGCTTCGACGACAGCTTGATCATGTGCAGCGAGACCTGCCCGGGTTCGGCCAGGCGGTGATAGGCGGCGGGCGTCATCAGAAGCCCGATCGACACGATCAGCAGGCCCAGGGCGACCAGGTAAGCCACTTCGACGAAGACCGGCATGCGGGCGAAGCGCTCGCTGAAGACGGCCATCGTCTGGAAGCCGAATAGCGCCTGAATGCCGGGCAGGACCATGCGCGCCTCTTCCAGCACGTTGCGCATGTCGTCCTTGAGGGACTGTTGTTTGATGCTTGGGTCGTCTATCATTTTGATCCCGAATCGTGTGTCCTTGCTATCTTACTCGACGAATACGACGGCGGTGCGCGCGGGAATGCTGAAGGTTCCGGTCGCGCGGTCGTACGTCGCCGCCACGGCGCGCGGGTCGGCGCGGTGCGCGGGATGCAGGCGATAGCGCTTCGCCTTCTCCGCGTCGATGGTCACGCTGTGCGCGACCTTGTCGACGTTGATGAAGTAGCTGATGCCCTCGAACCCCGCGCCGGGATAGCCCTCGCCATCGAGACGGGCGGCGATCACTGTCGGCTCCTGGCCTGGTCCCGTGTTGTGGAAGTGCAGGCGCTGGGCGACGTCGGCGGCGCTGCGCATCCGGAACAGGGTGGAACTGGCGCGGATCGCCAGCAGGTCACGGAAGGCGTCGCGCGCGAACGCGATGTCGGCCGGCGCCGGCTTGAGCGCCGCATTCGCCAGCAGCGGCTTGATCAGCGCGTAGTCCTTGGCGTTGTCTTCAGCCGGCGGCGCGCCGGTGCCGAAATAATTATCGCGATAGCTCCAGTCGATCCGGTTGAACCAGTCGCCCGAATTGAAGCTGTTGCGGTCCAGCGATTTCGAGCGCAGCGTGTCGACGCCGGCGTGGAAGTAGGCCACGCCCTGGCTGAACGCATTGATTGCGGCGCCGAGCACCTGCACGCGCGCGCGGTCGGCGCTGGTGGTGGCCAGCGGCAGCTTGAACACGTTCATGTCGTACAAGGTCTGGTTGTCGTGGTTCTCGACATAGTTGACCGCTTCGCCCGGCTGGACCGCGTAGCCGGCGGGCTGGCCGTTGTAATCGATGTCCTGCAGCGCGCGCGTCGCGCCGTCCTGCGTCGCCAGCCGGTAGGTGCGAACCGAGCCGGCCAGGCCAACCCTGACCATGTCCGCGGCGTGCAGCAGGTCGGAGGCCGGGCGCTTGCCCGCCAGCGCGTTGGGATCGTAGACCAGGCCGTTGATGTAGCCCTGGCGCGAGATCATCTGCTCGCCGGCGTCGCTGGCCGATCCGCCGCGGACGGCATCGCGCGCGCGATCGCTGAAGGTGCCGATGCCGGTTCCGCCGAGCGACAGCTGCGAGGCCTGCACGAAGCGCGCGCCATCGGCCACTTCGCCGAAGTTCCAGCCTTCGCCGATCAGCTGCACATGGCGGCCGGCGGCGGCATCGACGCGCTTTTGCAGCTGCTCCATGACGGCGCGCGGCTGGTGCCCCATCAGGTCGAAGCGGAACGAATCGATCTTGTAGTGCTTCGTCCACAGCACGGTCGAATCGACCATGAGCTTGCCCATCATGAGGTTCTCGGTGGCGGTGTTGTCGCAGCAGGTCGAGCGTTCGACCACGCCGGCCGCGTTCAGGCGATGGTAGTAGCCCGGCACGATCCGGTCGAGCACCGATTTTTCGTCCTGCCCGGAGCGGAAGGTATGGTTGTAGACGACGTCCATGCCGACCCGCAGGCCGATGCGGTGCAGGTTCTGCACCATCGCCCGCATCTCGACGATGCGGCGCGCGCCGTCGGACGGATCGGTCGAATAGCTGCCTTCCGGCGCGCTGTAGTGGAAGGGGTCGTATCCCCAGTTGAAGCAGTCGGTTTCGGCGGTCTGGTGGACCAGCGCCTGCTGCGCTTCGCTGTCTGGCGCACCGGACGGCTTGGGAACCGCGCAGCCCTTTTCGGGCACGCTGCCGATGTCGTACACCGGCAGCAGGTGGATGTCGGTCAGTCCGGCGCGGCTCAGTGCGGCCAGGTGCTTCATGCCGTTCGAGCCGCGCTCGCCGAAGGCGGCGAACTTGCCGCGGTGCGGCGCTCTGACGGTGGCGTCATTGATCGAGAAGTCGCGAACGTGCAGTTCGTACACCACCATGTCGGTCAGGGCCTTTACCCTGGAGGGGACTGGCGTGCTGTCCCAGCCCGCCGGCGTGAGCGACGGCGACGCCAGGTCGGCGATGTAGCTGCGCTTCGAATCGGTGGTCAGGCTGGCGGAATACGGGTCGGTGACCTTGTTGCGCACAATGCCGGCGCCGTCGACCGCTACGTCGACCAGGTAGGTGTAGTACTTGCCGGCGGGGGCAGCCGGTGCACTCCAGACGCCGGTGACAGGGTCGGCGCGCATCGGCAAGATCGATGACGCTTTCGCATTGCCGCTGTCGTAGATGCAGGCCGCTGCCTGTTGCGCCGTCGGCGCCCAAAGCTTGAATGCGGTGCGGCCGGCGCCCAGATCGGGCACGGCGGCAGCTTGCGCGAACAGGTCGTCGAGCGCGCCCGCGGATTGAATACGGGTTGCCGCGCGCACCGTGCCGTCAGCGTTCTCCTGAACCAGC
Organism: Massilia sp. P1_C10; assembly: GCF_056406475.1. Lineage (NCBI taxonomy): Bacteria > Pseudomonadati > Pseudomonadota > Betaproteobacteria > Burkholderiales > Oxalobacteraceae > Massilia > Massilia sp. P1_C10. The sequence continues at coordinate 240,121 of NZ_JBFUAC010000006.1, read as the reverse complement.
ACCAGTTGTTCGCGATGCAAAGCGGGGAGTTGCGCGAGATCGCCATCGCGCACCTTGAATACGGGGCCGCGGCCGACGTACTTGAAGCGAACGCGTTCGGCCTCGGTCACGGGCTGCAACTCGGAGTAGACGAGGGGCAGGGCGCCGGCTGCGCCGGTGACGGCGGACCCCGGCTTTGCGACGATGGTGCCGTTGGGAGAATGGTACAGCTTGACGGAGTGGAGGAATCCGAGGGCGCCCGGCCACTGCACGAGGCGCCGGTTCAGCCACACCGCGCGCGCTTCGAAATGCTCGGCGGATGGATGCAAGACCGTCTGGTGGGAAGCGCTGTCGCACGCGGCGAGCGGCGCGTCGGCAGCTGCAGCGAAAGTGGTTAACAGCGCGCCGAAGCCCGCGATAAGGACGCGAGCATGGCGCGTGTGAATACTCATTGAATCTCCTGATGATCGGCGACGGGGTCAGGTCCGGCGGACCTGACCCCTGGTCTTAGGCGCGGTAGTTGTCGGTCACTGGATAGCGCTTGGCGTACCAGCCGAAGACCAGGGCGGCGGCGAACGCGAACGCGGCGAAGAAATACATCTGGAAGGCGATGACTCCGAGTCCGCTTTCCTTGATGTGGCCAAGCACCGCATCGTTCTTGACGCTGGAATTGACGATCAGGACCCACAGGCTGCCCACCGTGACGGCCAGGCTCCACAGCGCCATGATCACGCCCTTCATCGACTTCGGCGCCTGGCTGTAGGCGAATTCGAGGCCGGTTGCCGACACCAGCACTTCGCCCAGCGTCAGGATCGCGTACGGCAGGATCTGCCACGCCATCGAGGTGGCATTGCCGGCGTCCATGTGCACCTGGATGGTTCCGATGACGATCCACGACAGCGCGGTGAAGACGATGCCCGCGGTCATGCGGCGCAGCGCGGTCGGCTCGATGCCCATCTTGCGGATCAGCGGGAACAGCACGATGTTATTGAAGGGGATCAGGATCATCACCAGCAGCGGGTTCAGTGCCTGCATCTGCGCCGGCACGAACTTGAAGTCGTTGCCGAAGAAGGAGAAGGTCGGCTGCGTCATCGAGTTGGCCTGCACGATCCAGGTCGAGGCCTTCTGGTCGAACAGGGACCAGAATGGCGTGACCAGCGCAAACACGATGAGGATGCGCAGCACCGCGCGCACGCCGTCGACCGCTTCGTCGGGATGGGCGCCGCGTGCGCGCTCGAGCTGCATCGAGGTGCCGATGCCGCCGAATGCGATCAGCAGCACCAGCGCCAGGCAGGCGCTGATGACGAAGCCCCAGTCGCCGGAGCGCGCCAGCGAGTACACCGCGCCGATGGCGCCAATGACGGCGACCACCAGGCCCGGACGGCCGCAGCCCGCCACGCGCGTGACCAGCGCGGTGCGCGCGACGCGCATGAACGAGTGCGGATCGGCCGGCGCCGGCGGCACGTGGACGTACTTGCGCTTGCCCAGCCAGAAAATGATGGTGGCGATGAACATCAGGATGCCGGGAATGCCGAAAGCCACAGAAGGGCCATAGCTCTTGAGGAAAATCGGCATCAGCAGCGACGCGAAGAAGGAGCCGAAATTGATCATCCAGTAGAAGGCGTCGAACACCAGTTTGGCCTTGTGCTTGTTGGTCTGGTCGAACTGGTCGCCGACGAAGGACGAGACCAGCGGCTTGATGCCGCCCGAGCCGAGCGCGATCAGGAACAGGCCGAAGTAGAAGCCTTTCAGGTTGTCGTCGAACGCGGCCAGGCAGGCATGGCCGGCGCAGTAGACGAGGCTGAGCCAGAACACGGTATTGTATTTGCCGAAGAAGCGGTCGGCCAGCCAGCCGCCAAGCAGCGGGAAGAAGTACACGCCGATGACGAAGGTATGGAACACGTGCTTGGCTTCGCCGGCGCGGTCGGCCTCCGGAAGGAACAGCAGCAGGGTGCTGATCAGGAACGGCGTGAGGATGTTGCGCATGCCGTAAAAGCTGAACCGCTCGCAGCCTTCATTGGCAATGATGTAGGGGATCTGGCGCGGCATGCGCCCGGTGGCGGTTGGCGTTTCCGCCGATGCGTCGAGCGTCGTGGCTGCGTGCGACATATGTAATCCCCTCGTAATGACCAGACGCGATACTAAGATGAAGCTGCAATACTGGCAACTGCTAATTGCAGCAGCCAACAATGTTGAAGAAATAGATGTAGTTTAACTACTACAGCGACTGTAGGAATGCGGGGAAGTTCGTCGCAAACGGTTGAATTTAAAGGGATTTATCCCGCTGATGCTGATCGGGGTGCAAATTGTCGAAAGCCTGATCCTGATGTATATTATGTACAAACTCACACATTACCTCGGACCCACATGAACATCCCCGACACGCCATGGTGGCGCGAAGCCATCATCTACCAGGTTTATCCGCGCAGCTTCCTCGATACCAACGGCGACGGCGTCGGCGACCTGCCGGGGATTACCGCGAAGCTGGACTACATCGCCGGCCTGGGCGTGGACATCGTGTGGATCTCGCCATTCTTCAAATCGCCGATGAAGGATTTCGGCTACGACGTCTCGGACTATTGCGACGTCGATCCGCTGTTCGGCACCCTGGCCGACTTCGACCGGCTGATCGCCAAGGCGCATAGCGTGGGCCTGAAGATCATGATCGACCAGGTGCTGTCGCACACGGCCGAAGCGCATCCGTGGTTCGAGGAGAGCCGCAAGAGCCGCGACAATCCGAAGGCCGACTGGTACGTGTGGGCCGACCCGCGCCCGGACGGCAACCCGCCCAACAACTGGCTGTCGGTGTTCGGCGGCTCGTCGTGGCAGTGGGACAGCCGGCGCAAGCAGTACTTCCTGCATAACTTCCTGTCCAGCCAGCCGGACATGAACTTCCACAATCCGGAGGTGCAGCAGGCGCACCTGGACAACCTGCGCTTCTGGCTCGAGCGCGGCGTGGACGGCGTGCGCATGGACGCCTGTAACTTCCACTTCCACGACCAGGAACTGCGCAGCAATCCGGCCGCCACCACGCGCGACACCGCCACCGTCACCGACGTCAATCCATACGGGATGCAGTCGCACGTGTACGACAAGACGCGTCCGGAGAACGTGCCCTACCTGCAGCGCATCCGCACCCTGCTCAACGAGTTCGGCGCCGTGGCGATCGGCGAAGTGGGCGCGGACGACGCGCTTGGCGTGATGGCCGAATACACCGCCGACGGCGACAAGCTGCACATGGCGTACAGCTTCAACCTGCTCACGCCGCAGTTCTCGGCGAAGCACATCCGCACCCAGGTCGAGGAGTTCGAGGCGCGCGTGAAGGGCGGCTGGGCCTCGTGGTCGGTCGGCAACCACGACAGCATCCGCGTGATGACGCGCTGGGGCGGCGAGCATCCGACGCCGGCGCTGGCCAAGGTGGTGCTGGCGATGCAGCTGGCGCTGAAAGGCACGCCGTGCCTGTACCAGGGCGACGAGCTGGCGCTGACCGAAGCGGACGTGCCCTACGAACTGCTGCAGGACCCGTACGGCATCACCTTCTGGCCCGAGTTCAAGGGCCGTGACGGCTGCCGCACGCCGATGCCATGGACGAACGAGGCGCCGAACGCCGGCTTCACCACCGGCAAACCGTGGCTGCCGGTCGATCCGGCGCATATCGCGGCGGCCGAATCGGTGCAGGAAAACGACCAGGACTCGGCGCTCAACGCCGCGCGCCGCCTGATCCACTGGCGCCGCAACCAGCCGCAGCTCACGCGCGGCGAGATCGTCTTCTTCGACGCCCCCGAGCCGATCCTTGCGCTGCGCCGCGACCTGGCCGGCCATCCCGCCATGCTGGCGATCTTCAACCTCGGCGCCGAGCCGGTGACGTTCGACTGGGCCGAAGCGAGGGGCGCGGCCGCGGTCGAGGGCCACGGCTTGCCGGGCAGCGCGCAGGACGGCGTGGTGACGCTGCCGCCATTCGGCGCCTGGTTCGGCCACGCCGCGTAATGGCGGGCGCGGACAGCGAAAAAGCCGGCCGCAGCGCATTTGCCGACGGCCCGCGGCTGCTGGCCGATATCGGCGCGACCCATGCCCGTTTCGCGCTGCAGACGGCGCCGGGCGTGTTCCGGTCTGTGCGGGTGCTGAAATGCGTGGAGTTCGACGGCATCGTACCGCTGCTGCGCTTCTACCTGGCCGACCACGCGGACGTGACCTTGCATCACGCCGCGCTGGCGGTAGCCAATCCCGTGACTGGCGATTCGGTCCGCATGACCAATATCGACTGGCAGTTCTCGACCGATGCGGTGCGCCGCGAGCTTGGCTTGCAGACGCTATTGATCGTCAACGACTTCACCGCGCTGGCGATGGCGCTGCCAAGCCTGAAATCCGATGAACTGATGCAGGTGGGCGGCGGCACTCCCGCGGCCAACGCGGTGGTCGGCGTGCTGGGACCGGGAACGGGACTCGGGGTATCGGGCGTGATCCCGACCATCGACGGTTTCGTCACGCTGGGCAGCGAAGGCGGCCACATGAACTTCGCGCCGGCCGACGAGCGCGAGTTCGCGATTCTTCAATACGCGTGGAAGCAGTGGCCGCACGTGTCGAACGAGCGCCTGATCTCAGGCCCGGGCATGGAGATCATCTACCGCGCGCTCGCCGAGCGCAACGGCGTGCGGGCGCCCGAACGCGGCGCCGCCGCCATCATCGGCGGCGCGCTGGAAGAGGGCGACGCACTGTGCCTCGAAGTGCTCGAATGCTTCTGCGGCATGCTGGGCGGCGCCGCGGCCAACCTGGCGGTCACCCTCGGCGCGTTCGGCGGCATCTTCATCGGCGGCGGCATCGTGCCGCGCATGGGCGAGTGGTTCGCGTCCTCGCCGTTCCGCGCGCGCTTCGAAGCCAAGGGACGCTTCACCAGCTACCTGTCCGACATACCGACTTACGTCATCACGACGCCGAATCCTGCCTTCTTCGGGGTGGCGACTATTTTGTCGGAGCACCTGCGCGGGCGCAGCGGCGCCAACACGCTGACGGAGCGTATCGGCCATTTGCAGCACGAGCTGACGCCGGCCGAACAGCGCGTCGCCGCACTGGTGCTGGAGCAGCCGCGCCTGGTGCTCAACGAGCCGATCGCCGAGATCGCGCGGCTGGCCGACGTCAGCCAGCCGACCGTGATCCGCTTCTGCCGCTCGCTCGGCTTTCTCGGCCTGGCCGATTTCAAGCTGAAGTTCGCCAGCAGCCTGACCGGCGCCATCCCGGTGCGCCACAGCCAGGTGCGCACCAGCGACAGCACGCACGACCTGTCGGCCAAGGTGATCGACAACACGGTGTCGGCGATCCTCAAGTTCCGCGACCAGCTCGACGTGCGCTCGATCGACCGCGCGATCGAACTGGTGAGCCGCGCCAGGCGGATCGAGTTTTACGCGCTGGGGAATTCGCGCGTGGTGGCGCTGGACGGCCAGCACAAGTTCTTCCGGTTCCGGATTCCGACGGCGTCGTATGGCGACTCGCATCTGCTCACGCTCGCGGCGGAGCTGCTCAAGCCTGGCGACGTGGTGATCGCGATTTCGAATTCAGGAAATATGCCGGACTTGCTGGCGGCGGTGGATGCGGCGCGGGCGGCGGGCGCGGACGTCATCGCCATCACCGCCAGCGGCTCGCCGCTGGCGAAGAAGGCCAGCGTGTGCCTGGCGGTCGATCACGCAGAAGACAGCACCACGTTCCTGTCGATGATTTCGCGGATCCTGCAGCTGCTGCTGATCGACATCATGTCGGTGGGGATCTCGATCGACGCGCACGCGGACGATCCGCGCCGCTCGCTGATCTCGCACCTCGATAGCTGATCGGAGGGGGTGGCCAGGTCCGTCGGGCCTGCCCCCTGGTGATCGAGCAGCGCCGCGGCTTCGTTCAAAAACGCTTCGCGGGCGCGCACGCCGGCAGTTCCCTGCGTCGGCTTTTCATCGCGCGCCAGGCGCGCGAACACCAGGGTGCGATCGCCCTTGGTCATCCAGCCGATGAACCAGCCCACCGCGTGGCCGGCGTTGCGCTCCGGCGGCTTCGGCGTGCCGCTGCCAGTTTTTCCATGCACCTGCCAGCCGTTCGGCAAGTCATGCACCATCACGATCCGGCTGGTCATGTCGAACGCGCTGGCGCTGACCGGCAGTTCGCGCCGCACCATCTTGCGCAGGAACGCGACCTGTTCGACTGGCGAGATTTTCAGCGACGAACCGATCCACGAGCGATCCAGTCCATTGTGCTGGCCCGCATCCCCCGATACGTCGGCATTCCCGTAACCGAAGTCGCGAACGTACTGCTGCAGCCGCTGCGCGCCGAGGGCGTGCGTGATCCGCTGCGAGTACCACACCACCGAATACTCCAGCCAGCGCGCCGGATCGGTCGGCTGACGCCAGTTCTCGCCGCCCCAGTCGACGTCTCCTTTTTTATATTGGAGCACTGGAGAGTGCTCGTCCTTGAGGAAGCCGGCGTCGTAGCCCATCACGCTTAAAGCGACCTTGAAGGTGGAGGCGGGCGTGACGCGGGTGCGGCAATCGCCTTGCTCCATGAGGACCGAGCCGGTGCCGGCATCGGCGATGACGGTGCAGACGACCTTTGCCTGCGCTGACGCCGTGGCGAGCGCTGCGCCGAGAATGCAAATGCGCGTGTAGTTGATCATCAGGACAACTGCTTGGTAAGCGAATAGCGCGCGCCACCGGGCGGGAAATCAGGAAGGCAGCTATGCACCGAGTAGCCGCACTTCTCATAGAAAGGCAGCGCCTGGAAGCTCAACGTCTCGACGAACACGCGAGGACAACCGCGCAGCAAGGCCTCGCGTTCGGCGAGCTCCATCAGTTTGGCGCCATATCCTTTTCCGCGCGCCGCTTCGTCCAGCCAGACGATTTGAATTGTCAGCCAGCCGAGATAGGTCGCGCCCAGCAGGCCGCCCATCAGCGCGCCATTATCGTCGCGCACGGCCACCAGCAGATTATTCTGCTGTTCGCCATCGGTTTGTGACGCGTTGAACGCTACGAGCCCTTTGACCAGGGCGTGGATATCGGCCGGATTCGGCTCCGCTTCAACCCTCACTTGAAAGCCGCTGTCCATTCGCCGCCTCCGATTCAGTTTGCGCTGGTGCGTTTCATCGGATGCTTGATGTTGCGCCACTGCTCCAGTGTCAGCGGCTTGTTGGTCGCGGCGTCTTCGACCAGGATCTGGTCGCCCGATTCAGCGACCAGGAAGCTCTCCCAATGGCGCGTGGCGTCGCTGGCGTTTTCCACGAAGCTGAACTGGAAGTAGCGTTTGCCCTTGATTTCCCTTAACGTCGGATCGTATTCGACCAGCGCGCCGTGCACCTTGCCGCCGGAGTTTTTCTCGATCAGCTGCAACCAGGCTTTCAGTTCGGGCAGCGCGATCAGCGCATTCATCGCTTGTTCCCGCTCGCGCGCCAGCGGCGTCGGCGCGGAGGCCGACGCGGCAGCAGGCGCTGCAGCCGGCGCTGCAGCCGGCGCGCTCGCCACTGGAACCGCCGGCGCCGGCGGCGCGGCCTTGTCGCGGCAGCCGAAGATCGTGGTGGTCGCGGCGATGATCAATACCAGGGCCGTAAGCTGGATTTTTTTGGACGGCGCGTCTCGTTTGTGCATGGGTCAACCCTTGTTGTATCTCTTCATATTAGACCAACAATGGCTTCACAGCAACATTCATTGGCCGAGTGCGACCTTTTGCGCCGTTGCGGGCAGCGCGCCGTTGGCCTTCATGGTCTGTTCGAGGAATTTGGCCAGCTCCGTATCGGGCGCCGGCACGGCCGGTCCGCCGAGGTGCTGCTCCAGCATTTTCATCAGCAGGTACAGGTAGGCCTGGCGCGTCAGCGGCTTGCGCAGGTTGTGGCCTTCGTCCGGAGCGACGAGCAGGCTGACCGGTTTGCCGCCGGCCTGCAGCGTGGCGACGTAGTCGGTGATGGCCGCGATATCGACCATCGGATCCTTGGCGCCAGCGATCATCATCAGCGGCCGCGTCACTTTGCCGGCATTCGCGGCCGGCGAACTGTCGGTGACACGCTTCATCGCCGCCGCGTCATTCAGGTCGACGCCGACTTCGCGGAGGTGCAGCGCGAGCGGCAGGTCGCCTTGCGTGCCTGGTCCGCCGGCGGCATTGCGCATGGTTCGGCCGAAGTCGGTCGGCGCGACTGTCGCCATCCCGAACTGGAACAGCTGCGGCGTATGGGTCAGCGCCTGCAGCGTCGAGTAGCCGCCGAAGGAATCGCCCATTATGGCGAGCCTGTTCTTGTCGCCCACGCCGTTCGCCGCCAGCCACCGCACGCCTTCGATGATGTCTGCCTGCACCCGGCCGTTGCCGAAGTCGGATTGCGGCGCCAGCATGTACTTGTCGCCGTAGCCCGTGGACGAGCGGAAGTTCGGCTGGAACACCGCAAAGCCGCGGTTGACCAGCATCTGCACCAGCGACTGGTAATCGTTTTCGAAGGCGCCCCATGGGCCGCCGTGCACCATGGTCAGCATCGGCACTTTGGCCGCGTCCTTGCCGGGCGGGAGGCTCAGGTAGCCGTGAACGATCACGCCGTCGGATGCGCGGTAGTCCAGCGCGCTCTTGCGCGCCAGATGCTGCTCTGGCACCGGGTTTCCGAGCGCGCGCTCCTGCTCGAACACCTGCTGGAAGCTGCGGGCCTTGCGATCGTACAGCCAGAAGCGTTCCTGCGTGAGGCGCGCGCTGCGCTCGGTCAGCAGCCAGCGCAATGCGTCTTCGCTGGCGCTGACGCTGATGCTGGCGTCCTGGAAGCGTCTGGCGATGTCGCCGGCGGCCTGCTTTGCCGGCGCGGTCAGCCCGAAGTTGTGGCGCCGCGGCGCATCGTACACGGCGAACAGCGGCTCGCCGGTGCGCGGCGACAGCTTCACCTGCGACAGGTCGGCCAGCGCGTCCGGGTCGGCATGCAGCACCTTTCGGCGGCCACCCGGCATGTCGAGCTGAACGAGGCTCTTGCGGTCATCCGCTTCGTTAAGGACCATGGTCAGCACGCGGCCGTCGTTCGACGCCGACACCAGTTGGCACGATTGCAGGCGCTTGCAGCGCAGCGTTTCGGTCCATTTTGCATCCTGCTTGCGCGACACCAGGTGGCGGTAATCGTCGTCCAGCGTGTGGATGAAGCTGACCTGGCCGGCTCCATCGATCAGGAAGTCGATCAGCTTTTTCGGTCCTTCGTACAGCACCTCGCCGGCGCCGTCTGCGCCGATGCGCGACAGACGGTAGCGCTTCGCGGCGGCGTCGAATTCGCTGACCAGTGCGTGGCGCGGGCGGCGCACATCGACATCGATGAACTGCTGCTGCAGCTTGCGGTCGAAAGCGGCAATGCGCGTGCTCACGCCGTCCTTCACGCCAACCACCGACAGTGCTTCGCCGGTGTCGACAAACAGCGCCTGGCTGTCGGTCGACCAATGCAGCTGCGCGCGGCCAATGTCGGCCAGCAGCTGCTTTTTCTCGCCGGTGGCGACATCGAGCACCTTGAGGCTGGCGTTCTTTTCGCCCGATTCGAAATAGGCGATCCAGGCGCCGTCGGGCGAGAGCTTGACTTCGCGCAGGCGCGAACGGCGGCTGAAGTCTTCGTCCTTCAGTTGCGGCGCCGCGGGCAGCGCCAGGTTGGCGGCCACGATCGGCTTGAGGGAAGTCGGCGCGGCCTGTGCCGCGGACAAAACGGAAACCAGCGCTACCGCAGATACGAATCGCTGCAAGAACATGGATACTCCTGTGAGGGCGAAAAGGGTTACGCCGCGGCGGGAGCCGTTGCGTCGATCGATTTGCGCAGCGGGCGCGGAGGGCGCGGCTGCAGCAGCATCAGGGACGGGATGGCGGGCAGGCCGACCAGCAGGCTCGCGGCGATCCAGATAGCCTTGCGGCGCGCCCCGATTGCCATGGGGAGCAGCCACAGCCACGCGGCGCATGCGGCCAGCAGTGTGCAGATCAGCGCAGCGGCCAGCACTGGCGCCGGGCGTGTCCGTTGCAAGGGATTCGAGTAGGCAGCCAGGCCTTTGTCGAGAATGAAGCCTTTGTCGAGCAGCAGGTCGGGCAGAGCGACAATCGCTTGCAGCACAGGCGACAGCCAGAATTCCTTGTGCTCGAACAGCGGCGGGAAGTCGTGTGCCAGCGCGCGCCGCGCCACCACCGCCGCCTTGCCGGCATCATCGACGAACATCACTGTCTGGGCGGAGTCCGATGCGCCCTGGATCATCTGGCGGCCGGCGTTGAACGACAGCAGGGTCCCATCCAGAAGACGCGCGATGTCGATGCGATCGAGGTCGCTGAATGGACCGGGAAGCGCGACACTGAAGCGCTCGACGAGCATCGCGTCGGCGTCGACGGGTTTGTCATACGCGATCAAGCGGTGGTTGGTCAGCGCATACAGGCGGCCGCCGATCTCCCTGGTCGCGCCGGACAATGTCTCAGGCGCCTTCAGCGCGATCAGTTGCCGCTGCGTCTTGGCGTTCGGGTCGATTGCGTAGAACTGCTGCGGCGTCATGAAGCCGTGTTTGACCAGCACGGGAACGCCGGCGAACGGCGTCATGTCCCCTAACCCGCGAACGCCGATCCACCCGCGATGCGCGTTGGTGTATAGGTCGCGACCATGGAAGCGCATCGCGTCGTGGCTGAAGGTCCACTGAATGTGCTGCGTCGGATCCTCCAGCTGCAACATGTCCTGGTTGCTCACCTGATGGCGTACGGGATACTGGCGGCCGGCCGGTTCGATGTCGGCGACATCGAGCAGCGCGACCTGGCGGCGCCATTGCGCCGCGCGCGGATCGTTCGATTCCTTGAGGCCTTGCAGGAACGCCTCGCGGCCGCTGGACCGGGTCAGCTCGATGAAAGCGCCGGCAGGCGGCACCGCCCGATTCAGCGGGTGCACGTTCGCTACCATCTGGCCGTACTGGTACGTCACCGAGCCGGCCCACAGCATCGCAAAGTAGAAGCCCAGCTGCAGCGGGATGGCGTTGGCGGCCAGCGCGACGGCGGTTTCGGGAGGACCGAGCCGGTTAGGCTTGAAGACGGTGTAGACCAGGTACGCCAGCAGGCCCACGCACAGCAGCGCCGGCACAAGCATCGCCCGACCTGAAGCGAGATGGGCCAGCATCAGCCAGGGCAGCACCAGGATCACCGCGGCGAATCGGCTGCGGCTCAATACCACGTAGGCACCGGCCAGCCAGGCCACGAGCGTGAACAGCACCACGTGCGCCACCAGCAGGTAGTGGCGGGTATCGACCGTCAGCTCGCCGAGATACGCCTTGCTCAACACGGTGAGCAGGGCCGGCACGCCCACCGCGAACAGGATCAGCGCCGTAGAGGCCATCGTGATGGCGCCGAAGATCGCCGCGCGCGGCATCGGCCGGTGCAGCAGCCATAGCCAACGGCTGGGCTGGCGGTAGGTGCCGAACTGGTACAGGGCGAAGCCGAAGCCGCTGGCCAGGTACAGCGCCAGCGCCACGACCTGCTGCTCCCAGCGCATCTGCAGGATGTCCGACAGGCGGCTGACGAACAGCTGCAGCGCGAGGTGGATGGCGGCGAAAATCAGCGCGGCATTGCGGAAACGCCGGCACTCGCTCATGAACAGGTCTCTCATTGCAATCCTCAGGCAGCTGCCGCGACCGGCATGTTGGAAATGTGGCCGCGCGCCAGGAAGCCGTTGACGGCGCGGTCCAGGCTGACGGACATGCTGTGAACGGTGCGCGCGCCGAGGAGGGTCAGGCGCGACCCGAAGTCTTCGGGCTGGTCGAATACGACCAGGTGGGTCAGGCCGTCGATCTGCTGGACCTGCAGCACGCCGGGCAGCTGGCGGGTGTCCGGCGCGCGGAACGGGAACTCGGCGATCCACAGCGTGACGCGCTCGCAGAATTCGTCCGGCGCCGACATGTGGCGCAGGGCGCCGCGCTCGAGGATCACCAGGTTGTCGGCGATGCGTTCGATTTCTTCCATCTGGTGCGAGCAGTAGACGATGGTGGCGTCCTCGTCGGTGGCGGTGAACATTAGCGCTTCCAGGAAGGCGCGCTTGGCGACGACGTCGAGGCCCAGCGTCGGCTCGTCGAGGATCAGCAGGTCGGGCGACTGCGCGAGCGCCAGCGCGAGGTTGACGCCGGCCCGTTCGCCGCGCGAGAGCTGGGCGATCTGCTGGCCGGGCAGCACGTTGAAGTTGCGCACCACGTCGGCGTAGCGCGCGTCGCTCCACTTCGGATATTGCCGGCGCTGCATCGCGCTGAGCTGGTCGACGCGCATCCAGCCGGGCAGGGTGTGCTCTTCGTTGACGAAGCCGATACGCGCGCGCAGTCCGTGCGGCAGGCGGGTGCTGTCGCAGCCGAGGATGCTGGCGCTGCCGCTGGTGGCCGCTTCGAATCCGAGCAGCACGCGAAACAGCGAGGACTTGCCGGCGCCGTTGGCGCCGACGATGGCGTGGATGCCGCCGCGCGCGATGTCGAGCGAAAGGTGGTCGATCGCGAGCTTGCCCTTGTACTGCAGGCACAGGTCGCGGGTCTGGATGACGGACGTGTTCATCATGCGGTCTTTCGCGGGAGGCAGACATCGAGTTCGCCGGCGACGCGTTCGAGCACGGTGCCGGCAGGGTAGTCGAGGCCGATGACGTCGCCGACGAAGCGCTGCACTGCGTCGTCGAGGCGGCGCGCGCACTCCTCGTCGGACAGGCGCTGGCGCGGCGTCGCGACGAACAGGCCAAGGCCGGCGCGCGCATCGAGCCACCCTTCGGCGGTCAGCTCGCTGTAGGCCTTGGCGACGGTGTTCGGGTTGATGGTGAGTTGCTGGGCCAGGCCGCGCACGCTGGGCAGGGCAGCGCCGACGGTCAGTTCGCCGCTGGCAATCAGGCGGCGCACGCCGTCGACGATCTGGCGGTTGATCGGGCGCGGGTCGCCGGGGGCGATTTGCAGCATTAGCGGGGTGCGGCGGCTCATTGGGGCTCCTGTCTACTGTACTATTACGGTTAGTACAGTAAACATAATTCGACACGACGTCAAGTCGCGGCAGTGCGGGCGCTGCGCAACTGCGATTTCCGGGCCCGGCCGCCGCGACGGCGGGTCGCTGTGCCCCGTGGCCTTACCCACCACGGGTATTCCCGCCAGTGTTTGCGATATATCAATTGCCAACTCATCTGCCCGGCTACGATTGCGATCCGGCGTCAGGAACTGAGCCAGTTTTCGTGCTTTGAATGTCTCCACGAGAAACCTGCAGGCACGCGAACAAACGGAGCCGTTCACGAGGTAATCACAACAGGGGGAATCATGTCTAATTGCGATGGAAAGCAGCAGCGCATCACCGAAGGCACCAATGCCTTGGTCGGCAAATTGACCGAGCAATCGAAACAATTGGCGTCGGAGATACAAAACCGGGCGAAAGAGATCACGCCGGACATCGACACCACGGGACCCGATGTCTGGATCGGCATGGATATCGATGTGTCCTGGAAACGCGTCGATTTCAGTCTCGACCTTCCGGAGGTGACGGTGAAGGACCAGACCTGGTCGCTCGATTTACCGCAGGTAACCGTCAAGGATCAGGCGATCATTTTCGACACGCCGTCGGTCCGGATGAAGACGGTCAAGACCGGCGAATATCCCGAGACGTTTTGCACCATGACCACGAAGGATATCGGCTTGGGAATCAAGATCGACGTGCCAGAGTGCACGGTCAGGTGGAGTCCCATTTACATCGATGTTCCCGAGCCTTTCATGCAGGAACAGCGGATCGTCATGGGAATTCCCGAGTTTCGCGTGGACCGGACGGAATTCGTCCTCGGCGTGCCGGAATTCGAAATGAAGACGCAGAAATTTTCGCTCGATCTGCCGCAGTTCACCGTGAAGAACATCAGCGCTGAAGCGAGCAAGGCAAAAGACCAGGGCGATGCCCTGACGCAGGAGGCGAATGTTCGCGCCGCCAAACTGAAAGAGCATTTCAAGGAAAACGCCAAATTCGAACTGGGCGGTGACGTGACGGCGCTGTTCGATTGCTATCAGAAGGAACTGATGGACAAGAAGAACGAAGCGATGACCCAGTTCGAAAATGGGTTGAATCTGATCCAGGGGACAATCTCGGCGATGGTCGGCAGCAAAGTCCCCGATGATAACGAGTCGCTGGTGAAGATGCGCGCGAGCCTCGCCGACCTGATCGCCAAGCGCGATGCATTCGCTGCCACCATCGAGCAAAAATTCGTCGAGCTCGGGTTGCAGCAGCAGCAGTTTTTCGAGCGGCTGCTGGGCGACAAGAAGGAACTGAAAGCCGCCTGATCGGGGTGCGAGCGGTCGCGCCATTCGACTCCGCCGCAAGAAAAATGGGCGCCCGAAGGCGCCCATCTTATTAGTGGCAGGAGGCGCCGCGGCGCCCCCGGGCCGGCAATTACATCATGCCGTCCATACCGCCCATGCCGCCCATACCACCCATGCCGCCCATGCCGCCGGCTGGCTTGTCTTCCGCCAGTTCGCAGACCATCGCGTCGGTGGTCAGCATCAGGCCGGCGATCGACGCTGCGTTCTGCAGTGCCGAGCGGGTGACCTTGGCTGGATCGAGCACGCCCATTTCGACCATGTCGCCGTAGGTGCCGTTGGCTGCGTTGTAGCCGTAGTTGCCCGAACCGGCCAACACTGCTGCAACCACCACCGATGGCTCTTCGCCGGCGTTTTGCACGATCATGCGCAGCGGCTCTTCCATCGCGCGCAGCACGATCTTGATGCCGGCTTCCTGGTCAGGGTTGTCGCCCTTGACGCTGATGTTGGCGCGAGCGCGCAGCAGGGCAACGCCGCCGCCTGGCACGATGCCTTCTTCAACGGCCGCACGGGTTGCGTGCAGTGCGTCTTCAACGCGGGCCTTCTTCTCTTTCATCTCGACTTCGGTGGCTGCGCCGACCTTGATCACTGCAACGCCGCCTGCCAGCTTGGCAACGCGCTCCTGCAGCTTCTCACGGTCGTAGTCCGAGGTCGCTTCTTCGATCTGCACGCGCACTTGCTTGACGCGCGCTTCGATCGATTCCGCCTGGCCTGCGCCGTCGATGATGATGGTGTTTTCCTTGCCCACTTCGACCCGCTTGGCCTGGCCGAGTTCTGCCAGCGTGACCTTTTCGAGGGTCAGGCCGACTTCCTCAGCGATGACCTGGCCGCCGGTCAGGACAGCGATGTCTTCCAGCATGGCCTTGCGACGGTCGCCGAAGCCCGGGGCCTTGACGGCGCAGGTCTTCAGGATGCCGCGGATGTTGTTGACCACCAGGGTCGCCAGCGCTTCGCCTTCGATGTCTTCGGCGATGATCAGCAGCGGACGGCCAGCCTTGGCCACTTGCTCGAGGATCGGCAGCAGGTCGCGGATGTTCGAGATCTTCTTGTCGCACAGCAGGACGAACGGATTGTCCTGGATGGCGACTTGCTTGTCCGGGTTGTTGATGAAGTACGGCGACAGGTAGCCGCGGTCGAACTGCATGCCTTCGACGATGTCGAGTTCGTCGTTCAGCGACTTGCCGTCTTCCACGGTGATGACGCCTTCCTTGCCGACTTTTTCCATCGCTTCAGCGATGCGCTCGCCGATCGAGTAGTCGGAGTTGGCCGAGATCGCGCCGACCTGGGCGATTTCCTTGGTGGTGGTGCATGGCTTGGAGATGATCGCCAGTTGCTCGACGGTGGCCGAGACTGCCTTGTCGATGCCGCGCTTCAGGTCCATCGGGTTCATGCCGGCGGCAACGAACTTCATGCCTTCGCGCACGATCGCCTGCGCCAGCACGGTCGCGGTGGTGGTGCCGTCGCCGGCGTTGTCGCTGGTGCGCGAAGCGACTTCCTTGACCATCTGCGCGCCCATGTTCATCAGCTTGTCTTTGAGTTCGATCTCTTTCGCGACCGAGACGCCGTCCTTGGTGACGGTCGGCGCGCCGAACGAACGCTCGAGCACGACGTTGCGGCCTTTCGGGCCGAGGGTGACTTTAACGGCGTTGGCGAGGATGTTGACGCCTTCGACCATCTTGGAGCGAGCGCTGTCGCCGAATACTACGTCTTTAGATGCCATGTTGATTCTCCGTTCTTGGGATTTGTCGGAATTCGGGGATTACTTGACCAGCACGGCCATGATGTCTTCTTCGCGCATGACCAGCAGCTCTTCGCCATCGACCTTGACGGCCTGGCCCGAGTACTTGCCGAACAGGACGCGGTCGCCGACTTTCACTTCCAGCGCGCGCACTTTGCCGTCGTCCTGCACCTTGCCGTTACCGACGGCGAGGATTTCGCCCTGGTCCGGTTTTTCGGCGGCTGCATCAGGGATGATCAGGCCGGAGGCCGTTTTGGTTTCCTGGTCGAGACGCTTGACGATGACGCGATCGTGCAAAGGGCGAAGGTTCATGTAAAACTCCTTTATTTTCAATGGGTTGAATGGCTTGCCGGGATGTCCGGCCGCCGATCCGGTACTGCGGGATGCCGCGCCGGGAAGCTGGCGCGGCTGAAAAGGGTTGTTAGCACTCTCAACTAACGAGTGCTAATTATAGGGACGATAGGGGCGTATTTCAAGCTGCTTCTTTTAACTGATTGACTTGAACGGCTCGGTTGGCCTGTTTTGCCGTGCCGCAATTTGGGGTCAGACCACGGGGGCAGACCAGTTGCCCGGACACCAGTGCGGTCATCGGAAGCTTTCTTCGCAGTATCTGCATCAAAAGTCGGCGCTAACGTCCTGAATCTGTTGACGGAAATTCCTTCCGGGTTCTATAGTTACGGATGATTTCCGAATTCCAAGACCTCTCCGACAAAATCGACCGCCTGGCCGAGATGACGGCCGCGCTGCGCCGCGAAAATGCCGGCTTGCGCCACGCCAACGCGCAGCTCGCCGCCGAGAACGCCAACTACGTCGCGCTGCTCGACGAAGCCAAGCGCCGCGTCGCCGGACTGATCGCGCACATGCCCGCCCCCGAGGCCGATTCCACCGCCACCGACGACGAGGCGCAGCAATGATCCAGCTCGATGTGACCATCATGGGCAACCCCTACCGCCTCGCGTGCAAGGAAGGCGAGGAGCGCACCTTGAAGGAAGCGGTCGCTTACCTCGACGCCAAAATGTGCGCGCTGCGCGACTCCGGCAAGGTCAAGGGCAACGACCGCATCGCGGTGATGGCCGCGCTCAGCGTGGCCGCCGAATTCCTGTCGGTGAAGGCGCCGCAAGGCCCGCTGTCGGACATGTCGATCCTCGACGTCAAGCAGAAAATCGCGGCGATGAACACGGTATTGGACAGCGCGCTGACGCCGCAAGAAAATCTGTTCTGACAGGCCAAATTCGTTTGACTTGTCGGTTCATCGGAGTAAACTCCGTTCCACCCTGCGGTGTTCGCGATTGCCATATATTCCTTGAACCATTTATGTGCACCGGTTGCGGGATTTTGTTCGATGGGAGTGAGCGTCGCTAGTCCGACGAACCCGAAATTGAACTAACTGTGACCACCTTGAACCGTTTGGTTCGGGATGCCGGCGAAAACGGCACAGGCGGGGCTGTATTCCCTAAAAAGCGGTTGTTCGCATTTATGCGCAACCGTTTTTTTTCGCGCGCGTTTTCATGCGCGCTTATATTCCAGGAGCCGCGCGCATGCAGTATTGGTTAATGAAATCCGAGCCCGATGAGGTCAGTTTCGACGACGTTCTGGCCGCGCCAGGGCAGACGGTCGCCTGGTTCGGCGTGCGCAATTACCAGGCGCGCAATTTCATGCGCGACCAGATGCAGCCCGGCGACGGCGTCCTGTTTTATCACTCCAGCTGCGCCGAACCGGGCGTGGCCGGCATCGCCGAAGTGGCCAGCGGCGCTTATCCCGACGAATCGCAATTCGACCAGGACGGCAAATACTTCGATCCGAAAGCGACGCGCGAACAGCCGCGCTGGATTTCGGTCGACGTGCATGCGCTGGAGCAGGGCCGTTATCTGCCGCTGGCCGAAATGCGCACGATGCCGGAACTCGAAGAGATGGTGCTGCTGCAAAAAGGCAGCCGCCTGTCGATATCCCCGGTCAGCGCCGGGCAGTGGAAAGCGGTGCTGAAAAAGGTCCGCCAAAAAGCCGCGAAAGCGTAAATACGGCACAACCGCCAGATCTCGACAAGCCTCTGCCACGGCTCGCTCGATTGAGCCACATCAAAGTTCCTTCAATTAGTGCGGCGTAAGCTGAAAGCTTGATGGCGACGATGCGCCGGTCAGGGTTCACGCTTTCGGCCACGCCGCGGGGAGTTCTGCGATGAGCGTACTGGTTCGTCTTGGCGCAATGATGTTGGCGTGGTTGCTTGCGTGCGCGTGGCCGGCTGCGCTGGCCCAGGACCGCCACGGGCAAGGCCAGGGTCGCGGCTACGGCCACGGCTACGGGCGCGGCGACTCCCGTCACGGTGGACCGGGTGGCCAGCACTACGGCGGCCACCGCGGCGGCGGCCAATATTACGGCGGCCAGCACGGCGGTGGTTCGTACTACGGCGGCTCGCCGCATTGGCGCGGCGACTACGGCCGGCTGCGGGGGAACGACTGGGCCGGCTGGCGCGGCGGCCATTGGCACCACGGCTATCACGGCGGCAGCCTCGGCTGGTGGTGGATCGTCGGGCCGACCTGGTATTACTATCCTCAAGCTGTGTATCCCTATCCCGGGCCGTGGGCGGCGCCGGCGCAGTACTGGTATTACTGCCCGTCGTCGCGCATCTACTATCCCTACGTTCCGCTGTGCCCGGGATGGCAGCAGCTGCCAGTCATGCCCGATGCGCGGGTGCTGGTGCCGATTCCGCAGGTGCCGTGATGAACTTCCTGTTCCGCTTGATTCGCGCGTTCCTTGTGCTGGGCGTGCCGACCTTGCTGGCTGCCTGCGTGCAGATGCCGGCGGGGCCGACCGTCGCGGCGATGCCCGCGCCGAACAAACCATTCGAAGCCTTCGTCCAGGATGATCAACTGTGTCGAAACTGGGCCGCCAGCGCGAGCCGGGGCGGACGCGAACCGGGCGACGCGCTGCTCGCCTCGACCGTGACCGGCACGCTGATCGGCGCGGCGGCGGGCGCGCTGACGGGCGACCGCCACGGCGCCGGCGCCGGTGCGGCCTTCGGCACCATGGCGGGCGCCGGCTATGGGTCGGAGCAGAGCGCGGCAACTGCGTATAGTGCGCAGCGTCGCTACGACATCGCTTATCAGCAGTGCATGTACGCGAAGGGCAATGTCATTCCTGGCTACAACCCGTATCCGGCGCCCCCCATGCCGCCCCGTCCCGGCTGAGACCGAGGCGCAACAGGCATTGAAGAGGGCGGGAAGTCTCCTTTCTGCGACAACGGGGCTCAGGCGTGCCGTTCGGATGGGCGCGTCGCGACAAGAAATTGTTGCCATGGGAAAACTTAACCCCTATCATTCATTCATAACTTGAAGAGAACCGGATTGTTGTCCCGAACAGCCGCACACGCCATTCTCTGTAAGCAGTTTGAAGGTTTTCCGCCGACCGCGTGCTGACCTCGTCCTGCAGTGAGGCCGCCAAGGCCTTTGCCAAGTTCCCATTTCCGCCGGCTCCATCCCCGCCCTTTCCTGTTGTCGTCAAGGACCTCTCATGTTCAGCAATCTCACTATTGGCCGGCGCCTCGGTCTCGGGTTTTTATTCATCATCGCCTTGCTGTTGGCGATCGCCGCGCTGTCGATCGTTCGGCTGCAAGGCCTCAGCGACGAAGTGCACGCTCTCAACAGCGATCGCTATCCGAAGACCGTGTTGATTCATTCGGTCAAGGACGAGCTCAATGAAACGGCGCGCCACGTGCGCAACCTGCTGCTGTTTACCGACGCCGCAGAACTGGACAAGACGTACGCCAGCATCGAGCAGAATAGCCGCAACAATACCGAGGCTCTGGCCAAGCTGGACAAGATGATCAAGTCGCCGCAAGGGCGCGCCATGTTCGACGCTATTTCCGTGCAGCGCGCCGCCTTCAACACCGAGCGCGCCGCGTTCATCGATATGGTGCGCGGCCAACGCCGTGAGGAAGCGTTGACGCAACTGACGTCGCGCCTGCGGCCGGTGCAGTTGACGTACATGACCGATCTCGACAAGCTGATCGCCTGGCAGTCGGACATGATGGTCAAATCCGGCGCGCAGTCGGAAGAAACGGCCGCTTCCGCGCGCCTGATGGTGCTGGTGCTGGCGCTCGCCGCCGCTGCGCTGAGCATCGTGATCGGCATCATCGCTACCCGCAGCATTACGGGTCCGCTGTCTGAAGCGGTCGGCGTGGCGCGCCGCGTCGCCAGCGGCGACCTGACCAGCACCATTGTGGTCACCAGCAACGATGAAACCGGGCAGCTGCTGCAGGCCCTCAAGGAAATGAACGCCAGCCTTCAGCGTATTGTCGGCGACGTGCGCAAGGGCACGGACACGATCGCCACCGCGTCGAGCCAGATCGCGGTGGGCAACATGGATCTCTCCGCACGCACCGAGCAGCAGGCTGGTGCGCTGGAGGAAACCGCATCGTCGATGGAAGAGCTGGCGTCGACCGTCAAGCAGAACGCCGACAACGCGCGCCAGGCCAATCAGATGGCGCAGAGTGCCTCGGAAATCGCGCGCAAGGGCGGCGCGGTGGTGTCGCAAGTCGTCGGCACGATGGGTTCGATCAATGGTTCGTCGCGCAAGATCGTCGACATCATTTCCGTCATCGACGGCATAGCATTCCAGACCAACATCCTGGCGCTGAACGCCGCAGTCGAAGCGGCGCGCGCCGGCGAGCAGGGCCGCGGCTTCGCCGTCGTGGCGAGCGAGGTGCGCAACCTGGCGCAGCGCTCGGCGACGGCGGCCAAAGAAATCAAGACGCTGATCAACGACTCGGTCGCGCAGGTCGATATCGGCACCACACTGGTTGCGCAGGCGGGCGCCACGATGGAAGAAATGGTGACCAGCGTGCAGCGGGTCACCGACATCATGGGCGAGATCAGCTCGGCCAGCCACGAGCAGGAAGCGGGCATCCAGCAGATCAACCAGGCGGTGGCCGACATGGACTCGGTGACGCAGCAAAACGCAGCGCTGGTGGAAGAAGCCGCGGCGGCCGCGTCGTCGCTGCAGGAACAGGCGACGCAACTGGCGGCGGCGGTCGGCGCGTTCAAGCTGGACCACTCGGCAGCTCAGCTCAAGGCCGTGGCATCGGCGCCAACGCGACGCGTTGCGATCGCCGCTCAGCCACGCAAGCCGGCCAAGCTGGCCACTGCCGGCGGCAACGACAGCTGGGAGGAGTTCTAAGCAAAATGGCCGGTCGGCAACGGCAAAACGGGTGAGGCGGTAAAATGGCCTGACCCGGGCGCGGCCCGATCGACTGGACACGGATGCAATGAGCTGGACCCTGGTAGCGGCGCTGTGCGCGATGGGCATTTTCGGCGGCTTCGCGGCCGGCCTGCTTGGCATTGGCGGCGGCATGATCCTGGTGCCGTTCATGACCATGATCTTCGAGTCGCTGCGGGTGCCGCCGCAGCTGATCGTCCACATGGCGATCGCCACCTGCCTGGCGACGATCCTGTTTACCTCGATTTCCTCGGTGCGCGCGCATCACCTGCAAGGGGCGGTGCAGTGGCGCATCGTGCGCCTGCTGTCGCCGGGCATCCTGGTCGGATCGTGGATCGGGCCGTGGATTGGCAAGCAGATGAACACGATGGTGATGGCGCTGTTTTTCGGCGTCTTCGTGGCCGTGGCGGCGACGCAGATGCTGATCGAGACCAAGCCGGCGGCGCACCGCGACCTGCCGGGGCCGGGCGGGATGTTCGCGGCCGGCGGCGTGGTCGGCGTGCTGGCCGGGCTGGTGGGGGCGGGCGGCGGCTTCGTGTCGATCCCGTTCATGACCTGGTGCAACGTTCGAATTCACAGCGCGGTAGCGACCAGCGCGGCGCTCGGATTCCCGATCGCGCTGGCAGGCACACTGTCGAACATCTACTTTGGCTGGGGCGAGGCGGATCTGCCGAAGTATTCGTTCGGCTTCATTTATCTGCCGGCGCTGGCGGTGATTGCGACGGCCAGCGTGCTGATGGCGCCGCTGGGCGCGCGCACCGCGCACAAGTGGCCGGTGCAGCGCCTGCGCAAGGCGTTCGCGTTCATCCTGTATGCGCTGGCGATCTACATGCTGTGGAAGGGAGTCGTTCTGGCCCGCGCCAAATAAAACCCGGGTCAGACCCGGTTTTTATTTTGTGCAATCTGCACTTCGCAAGATAACCAACGGGTCTGACCCCGCGTTTTTATTTAACCGGTATGGGCTGGCGATCCGCATGCTGCGGGAAGGCGCCGCTCTGGTGCGCGCCAAATAAAATCCGGGTCAGACCCGGTTTTTATTTTCCCAATCCAGGGCTTCGCAAGATAACAAACGGGTCTGACCCCGCGTTCAAGCCACCGCGGTACGCTTGCCTTGGCGCGAATACGTCCACGCCAGGATCACCAGCGCGCCGATGATCATCGGCAGCGACAGCATCTGCCCCGACGTGATCGGCACGCCGGCCACGTGCACTTCCCAATCCGGCACGCGGAAGTATTCGGTGAAGAAGCGCGCGCACCCGTACAGCAGCGTGAACATCGCGCCCACCGCGAGCCGCGGCCGCGACTTGCGCGCGAACAGCCACAGGATCACGAACACCAGCAAGCCATCGACCAGCATTTGATAAATCGGCGACGGATGGCGCAAGCCTTCGAGGAACACCGGCACCGGATGCAGTGGATAGCGCGTATCCGGCCATTGCATCGCCCAAGGCAGCGCGGCGTCTGCGACGCGTCCCGGCAGTTCGGCGTTGATAAAGTTGCCCAGGCGGCCGGCCGCGTAACCGAGCGGCACCAGCGGCGCGATGAAGTCGTACACGTCGAGCAGGTTGCGCTTGGCCTTGCGCGCCCACAGCGCCATTGCGATGACGACGCCGAGGAAGCCGCCGTGGAACGACATGCCGCCATGCCAGACCTTGAGGATCTCCAGCGGATCGCGCAAGAACATCTGCGGCGTGTAGAAGAACACTTCGCCGAGGCGCCCGCCGATGATCACGCCGAGCATCCCGTAGAACAGCATGTCGTCGAGGTCCTCGTTCTTCCAGCCTTGCGCTGCGATGTGCGGCTGCTTCACGCGCACGCGTCCGAGCGCGATGAACAGCGCGAATGCCAGCACGTACATCAGGCCGTACCAGTGCACGTCGATCGGGCCAATCGAGAACGCCACGGGATCGGGCATCGGGTGAATCAGCATAGTGTGTTTTTCCTTAGTAGATCCAAAAAGCCCCGCAGCACCGGCGAGTCGTTGTCGCGGCGCCAGGCGCAGCCCGTCTCCACAAGCGGAGTCGGCTCGCGCAACGCCCGGTATTCTACGCCCGGACGCATCAGGTTAGCCACGGATTGTGGCACAAGCGCCAGGCCCATGCCGGCCGAGACCAGGCTGACGATGGTTTGCATCTGTATCGCCTGCTGGCCGATCTCCGGCGTGATTCCGGCCGCGCGGAAGCAGGCGAGGATGGCGTCGTGCAGCGAGGGCGCGATCGGGCGCGGGAAAATAATCAGCGGCAGCGCCGGCAAATCCTTTAGCGAGACGGCGCCGCCAGGCGCCAGCAGGCCGTCCGGCACGGCCAGGATCAGCGGCTCGTCGAGCAGCTTCATGTAATCGAGGTCGGCGCGCGCCTTGTCGGACAGCGGCGGAATCAGCAGGCCGGCGTCGACCCGGTGGTGCAGCAGGTCGTCGACCTGCACGTCCGATGTTGCTTCCTGCAGGCCGATCTGCACGTGGGGGAACGCGACGCGGTAGCTGCGCAGGAAGGGCGGCAGCACGCTGTAATCGGCCGAAGAGACGAAGGCAAGCGCGATGCGCCCGGTTTCGCCGGCGGCCGCGGCGCGCACCAGTTCCGGCAGACCGGCGCCCTGGGCCAGCATGCGGCGCGCTTCGGGCAGCAGCGCGGCGCCCGCCGGCGTCAACTCGACGCTGCGGCGGGTGCGCAGGAACAGCGCGGCGCCCAGCAATTCCTCGAGCGCCTGGATCGTCTGAGACAGCGGCGGCTGCGTCATGTGCAGGCGCGCGGCGGCGTGGCCGAAGTGCAGTTCTTCGGCGACGGCGACAAAATAGCGCAGCTGGCGCAGTTCCAGGTTCATCATATGCGTTTCGTTTACTCTCTATGCCTTTGATATGTTTTGCGACTCACAGCAACGTGCATCATATATTTGACTTGGGGTTGTCGGCAAGGCATTCTGGAGCGATCGTTCGATAGGAGTTCACCATGGCCGACCAGCCCCGCTACAACCGCCGTTCCCGCAATATCACCGAGGGCGTCTCGCGCAGCCCGAATCGCTCGATGTACTACGCGATGGGCTACGAGGCCGAGGATTTCAACAAGCCGATGATCGGCGTGGCGAACGGGCACTCGACCATCACGCCATGTAACTCGGGCCTGCAGAAGCTGGCCGACATCGCCATCTCCACCATCAAGGCTGCGGGCGGCAATCCGCAGGTGTTCGGCACGCCGACCATCTCGGACGGCATGTCGATGGGGACCGAGGGCATGAAGTTCTCGCTGATCTCGCGCGAAGTGATCGCCGACTGCATCGAGACTTGCGTCAACGGCCAGTGGATGGACGGCGTCGTCGTCATCGGCGGCTGCGACAAGAATATGCCGGGCGGGATGATCGCGCTGGCGCGCACCAACGTGCCGAGCATCTACGTCTACGGCGGCACCATCAAGCCGGGCCACTGGAAGGGCAAGGACCTGACCATCGTGTCGGCGTTCGAGGCGGTCGGCGAATTCACCGCGGGGCGCATGAGCAAGGAAGACTTCGACGGCATCGAGCGCAACGCCTGCCCGTCGGCCGGCTCCTGCGGCGGCATG
Source organism: Massilia sp. P1_C10 (assembly GCF_056406475.1). NCBI lineage: Bacteria > Pseudomonadati > Pseudomonadota > Betaproteobacteria > Burkholderiales > Oxalobacteraceae > Massilia > Massilia sp. P1_C10. The sequence goes on along the minus strand of NZ_JBFUAC010000006.1, from coordinate 215,351 downwards.
TACACGGCGAACACCATGTCGTCTTCGTTCGAGGCGCTCGGCATGGCGCTGATGTACTCGTCGACGATGGCCAATCCGGACGACGAGAAGGTCGGCTCGGCGGCCGAATCGGCGCGCGTGCTGGTCGAAGCGGTCAAGCGCGACCTCAAGCCGCGCGACATCATCACCCGCAAGTCGATCGAGAACGCGGTCTCGCTGATCATGGCAACCGGCGGCTCGACCAACGCGGTGCTGCACTACCTGGCGATCGCGCATGCGGCGGAAGTCGAATGGACGCTGGACGACTTCGAGCGAGTGCGCCTGAAAGTGCCGGTGATCTGCAACCTCAAGCCGTCCGGCCAATACGTCGCGACCGACCTGCACAAGGCCGGAGGTGTGCCGCAGGTCCTCAAGCTGCTGCTCGACGCCGGCATGCTGCACGGCGACTGCATCACCATCACCGGCCGCACGCTGGCCGAGGAGCTGGCCGAGATTCCGTCGGTGCCGGCCGAAGGGCAGGACGTGATCCGCACCATCGACAAGGCGCTGTACAAGCAGGGCCACCTCGCCATCCTGAAGGGCAACCTGGCGCCGGAAGGCGCGGTGGCCAAGATCTCGGGCCTGAAGAATCCCGTGATCACGGGGCCGGCGCGCGTGTTCGACGATGAGTACACGGCGATGGATGCGATCTTGGGCGACAAGATCCAGCCGGGCGACGTGCTGGTGATGCGCTACCTGGGTCCGAAGGGCGGGCCGGGGATGCCGGAGATGCTGGCGCCGACGTCGGCGCTGATCGGCAAGGGGCTGGGCGAGTCGGTCGGCCTGATCACGGACGGGCGCTTCTCGGGCGGCACCTGGGGCATGGTGGTCGGGCACGTGGCGCCGGAAGCGTTCGAGGGCGGCACCATCGCGCTGGTGAAGGAGGGCGACTCGGTGACGATCGACGCGCACCAGCAGCTGATCCAGCTGAATGTCGACGATGCCGAGATCGCGCGGCGGCGCGCCCAGTGGAAGCAGCCGGCGCCGCGCTACACGCGCGGGGTGCTGGCCAAGTTTGCGGCGCTGGCGTCGTCGGCCAGCAAGGGCGCTGTGACGGGGTAACGTTTACACCTGGGTCTGACCTGCGGGACTACGCGTCCCCGTCAGACCCATTCAAGCCACATCACTTGCGCTTGTTGTCGAAGGTCGACTTGATGCGGTCCTTGCGGCGCTGCTCGTCGACGTTGTGCTCTTTTTTCTTGTCGAGGCCGAGTGCCTTTTCGATGAATTCGAACCAGATGAAGGCGAACGCCATCGCGGCGGCGACCCACCACCAGGACATCTCGGCGAAACGCCAGACCTCGAAATAGCGCAGGCCAATCAGTAGTGCGATGATGATAATCAACGGCATGGGAAACTCCTTTTCGTCCTGCATCTTACAAACAAACTAGTGCCGTAGGGCAAAAAAACGCAAAACCGTTGGAGATACTGTGGTCAACGCGCCTCACGCGCCAATCGTTATCGAATGTAACGCCTAATTGATAGAGCGCGAAACACGGTAGAATGGATTTTGCTAGTTATCTTTGGAGAAATAGATGAAACGCTCACTGATGTTGTGCATGGTGTTGTCGGCCCTGGCCTCGACCAGCGCCATGGCCAATGCCGACTTGGCGAAGGCGAAAAATTGCATGGCTTGCCACGCGGTCGGATCGAAGCTGGTCGGCCCGGCCTATAAGGATGTCGCGGCAAAATATGCTGGCCAGAAAGATGCCGAAGACAAGCTCGTGGCCAAAGTCATGAAGGGCGGCTCGGGCACCTGGGGCGCCGTACCGATGCCGGCCAATCCGCAGGTGACGGAAGCTGAAGCTCACACGCTGGTCAAGTGGGTGCTGTCCCAGAAATAAAAGAGAATAGCTCAACGAAAAAGCGCGCTGCCATCGGCGCGCTTTTTCACGTTCGCGGCCAAATAACATTGGGGTCAGACCCGCTTTTAATTTGCTGCATCACGCGAATGGCCGTAAAAAAACGGGTCTGACCCTGATTTTCTTTTCAACGCAACAGCGCGCTGTCATCCTCGCGCTTTTTTACGTTCGCGGCCAAATAACATTGGGGTCAGACCCGCTTTTAATTTGGTGCATCACGCGAATGCGCGTAAAAAAACCGGGTCTGACCCCGGTTTTTCTGGGCTGGGCCCGCGTGCTTAGCGCACTACTTCCATCTTGGTCTTTTTGCCGCCCTTGTAGGTGAACAGGGTTAGCGAGCCGTCCTTGATGTCGCCCACCGGATCGAACTGGATCGTGCCGGTCACGCCCTGGTACTTGATTTTCTTCAGCTCAGGCAGGTACTTGGCAGGATCGGCCGACTTGGCGTTCTGCATCGCGGTCGCCATCACCATCACCGCGTCGTAGACGTACGGCGCGTAGATCTGCACGTCGGTGTTGTACTTCTTCTTGTAGCGCGCGACAAAGTCGGTCATGACTTTCTCCTGCGCGCCCGAGACGCCGCCCGCTTCGGCGCAGGTCACGTTGCCTTCGCCGATGCCGTCGCCCGCCAGGCGCGCCAGCGCTTCGGTGCAGACGCCGTCGCCGCCCATGAACTTGGCGTTGATGCCCAGCGCCTTCATCTGCTTGAGCATCGGGCCACCCACCGAATCCATGCCGCCGAAGAAGATCAGGTCAGGCTTCTTGGCCTTGATCGAGGTCAGGATGGCGGTGAAGTCGGTCGCGTTGGCGTTGGTGAATTCCTTGCCGACAATTTTCACGCCCGGCAGCTTGGCTTTGGCGCCCTTGACGAATTCGTCCGCCACGCCCTGGCCGTAGGCGGTGCGGTCGTCGATCACGGCGATGCTCTTGGCGCCCAGCTTGTCGACCGCGTATCGGCCCAGCGTGCCGCCCAGCTTGTTGTCGTTGGCGACGACGCGGAACGCGCCCTTGAAGCCTTGCTTGGTGTACTGCGGCGTGGTGGCCGATGGCGAAATCTGTGGAATGCCGGCATCGTTATAGATGCGCGAAGCTGGCACCGTGGTGCCCGAGTTCAGGTGCCCGATCACGCCGTTGACGTGGGCGTCGACCAGCTTCTGGGCGACGGCCGTGCCTTGCTTCGGATCGGCGGCGTCGTCTTCGGTCAGCAGCTGCAACGTGACTTTCTTGCCGTTGATCATGAAACCCTTGGCGTTCAACTCTTCGATCGCCATCTTGGCGCCGTTTTCGTTGTCCTTGCCCAGGTGCGCGCTGGCGCCGGAGATAGGCGCGACGTGACCGATCTTGACGACCTCTTGCGCACTGGCATTAGCGGCGAAGGCCAGGGCGATGGCAAGAGGAATCAGCTTGGTGGTGAACTGCATGGACATTCTCCAAAGGTTGATGTTCAGAATTTTGCGTAGGGCAAAAGGTACAACAAATTGCTGGCTTAGCAAAGGGGTAAACGTGCCGGAGCGTCGATGGGTGCACCGGGTCGGGCGGGAGAATTGTAAGGGGATGCAAGCAGCAGGGCCTGTCACGCGGCGGCGACAAGGGCGGGGTCAGGTCCGCCGGACCTGACCCCTGGTGTTGGTCGGCGGCGCCGAATTACTTGCTTAGCGACTTCAGTTGCGCCACTTCCGCCGCGACGGCCTCGGCCACTATGCGGGGCAAACTATCTCGGAGTTCCTCTTGCAGTCGCTGCATGATCCGTTCGACCAGCCGCTGTTCCAGCATCTCCCACTGCGGATCGGCTTCCTCGACGATCGTCGCAGGTTCCGAAGACGGGGGCAGGTCCGCGGGACCAGCCCCCGGGGCCAAGACCGGCTGCTCCTTGAATACTTCGGTCAACACCGGGATACTCGGATCGAAGGTCGGGCCATTGCTCATGATTTTCCTGCGACGAAGTGGGTCAGTGGGTAGGACTGCTGCTTGTAGGCGACGTAGCGCTTGCGGCCGGCCGCCGCATCGTCCTCGTCGGTCGAGATGATCTCGAACACGCGCTGGAAGCGCTCGACGTGGGCCGGCGCGCGCCGCGTCAGGTTGACCAGCATGTCGCCATGCGGCAGCTCCGCTTCGTCACTGTCGGTGACGATGATCGGCGTCTGCGCCGCGAGCGGATCGGCCGCCATCACGTGCGGCAGGAAGTCGGTCTCCGACAAGGTCCACAGCGCCTCGTTCAGCGCGCTGGCCTGGGCGGCATCCTGCGCCAACAGCACCAGCTTGCCGCCGGCCGAATAGGCCTTGCGCGCCAGCCGGCATGCGTAGGTGAGCTTGTCGGGAATATTGGTATGGAAGTCGATCCGCGTCATGGGGTCCTTAAAACTTGAAGCCGGGCGGCGTGGTCGGCAAAGGCGCCGGTGGCTTGGCCGGCGGCGCGGCAGGCTCGATATCGCGCGCCAGCGGATGCTCCTGGACCGGGGCCGGCGGCGCGGCCGGCGCCGCGGCCGGATTGCGATAACCCGCCGGCAGCCGGCGCTGGGCCGGATACGCGGCAAGGGTCAACGCCTCGTTCCACGCGCCGGCTTCGAAGCCCACGCGCTTGGCGCCGCCCACCAGCAGCAACGGAAACTGCCCGCTGCCATCGGCTTCCCTCACTTTTTTCTGGTCTTCGGCGGTGTTGACCGTCTTCTCGGCGAACGGAATGCCGCGCTGGTTCAGCAGCGCGCGGCCCTGGTCGCAGGCCGCGCAATCGCTGGTGGTGTAGAGCACCACGGGACTGCGCCGCACCGCCTGCGCCAGCGCGTAGGGCAGGGCGGCATCGCTCGCGCCGCGGTCGATGGACTTCTTCTCGACCTTGATGGCATGGTCCGGCGGCGGCTGGTCGCTGAAGTGCACGACGCCCTTCGCGTCCTTCCACTTGTACATCTGCGCGTTGGCGCTCGCCGCAAACAGCAGCAGCGCAACGCCGGCCAGGGTCGTACTCAACTTCATGCGCTCTCCGCTCAGGAACTCATTCCACTATGGCGCAGCAAGGCGTCGATGCTCGGTTCGCGGCCGCGGAAGGCCTTGAACGATTCCAGCGCGGAGCGCGAGCCGCCGACTGCGAGAATCTCTTGCTGGAAGCGCTTGCCGGTTTCCGCCGACAGGTCGCCGCCGCCCGCCGCCACCGCTTCTTCGAAGGCGGCGTAGGCGTCGGCGGACAGCACTTCCGCCCACTTGTAGCTATAGTAACCGGCAGCGTAGCCGCCCGCGAAAATATGTCCGAACGAGTGCTGGAAGCGGTTGAACGCCGGCGGCATCATCACCGAGAACTTCTGGCGCACGTCGTTGATCAGCTCCTGCACCGTCTGCGCGCTGGCCGGATCGTAGTCGTAGTGAAGGTGCATGTCGACCAGCGAGAACTCGACCTGGCGCAGCGTCTGCATCCCGGACTGGAAGTTTTTCGCGGCCAGCATCTTGTCGTACAGCGCGCGCGGCAGCGGCTCGCCGGTCTTCACGTGCGCCGTCAGGTTCTGCAGCACTTCCCACTCCCAGCAGAAGTTTTCCATGAACTGCGACGGCAGCTCCACCGCATCCCATTCGACACCCGAAATGCCCGACACGCCGATCTCGTCAACCTGCGTCAGCATGTGATGCAGGCCGTGTCCGAATTCGTGGAACAGCGTGGTCACTTCGTCGTGCGTGAACAGCGACGGCTGCTCGACGCCATCGACGGTGGCCGGCGGCGTGAAATTGCAGGTCAGGTAGGCGACCGGGGTTTGCAGCTGGCCGCCCGTTTCCAGGCGCCGGCCGCGGGCGTCGTCCATCCAGGCGCCGCCGCCCTTGCCGCTGCGCGCGTACAGGTCGAGGTAGAACTGGCCAACCAGCTTGCCGGCGCGCTCGATGCGATAGAAGCGCACGTCCGGATGCCACACCGGAGCGCTGTCTTCCTTGATCGTCACCGAGAACAGCGACTGCACCAGCTTGAACAGGCCGTCGACCACTTTCGGCTCGGGGAAGTATTCCTTCACTTCCTGCGCCGAGAAGGCGTAGCGCTGCTCGCGCAGTTTTTCCGACGCGTAGGCAAGGTCCCAGGCTTCGAGCTGGTCGATGCCCAGATTGTCCTTGGCGTAGGCGCGCAGTTCGGCCAGGTCCTTTTCCGCGTACGGACGCGCGCGGCGCGCCAGGTCTTCGAGGAATTCGATCACGTGCTCGGGGCTCTGCGCCATCTTCGGCACCAGCGACACTTCGGCGAAGTTGCGGTAATCGAGCAGCTTGGCTTCTTCGTCGCGCAGCTTCAGCAGGGTCGCGATGTTGGACGTGTTGTCCCACTTTTCCAGCTCGCTGAACACGCTGCCCATTTCGGACGCCTTGGTCGCGCTGGCGCGGTAGATCGTCTCGCGCAGGCTGCGCTTGTCGGCGAATTGCAGGATCGGGAAGTAGGACGGGAAATGCAGCGTGAACTGGAAGCCCGGCTTGCCGTCCTTCTCGGCGGCGGCGCGCGCGGCCTGCTTCACGTCGTCCGGCAGGCCGGCCAGGTCGGCTTCGTCCTCGACCTGCAGCTTGTAGTCGTTGGTCGCGTCGAGCACGTTCTCGGAGAAGCGCGTCGACACGGCGGCATGCTGCTCCTGGATGTCGGCGAAGCGCGCCTTCTTCTCGGCGGGGAGCTCGGCGCCGCCCAGGCGGAAGTCGCGCAGCGCGTTCTCGATGATTTTTTTGCGGGCCGGCGACAGGTTCACATATTCCGGATTGGCCTTCAGCGCCTTGTACTTGGCGAACAGCGCCTCGTTCTGCGCCAGCGCGGTCCAGAACTCGGTGACCTTCGGCTGGTTCTCGTTGTAGGTCGCGCGCAGTTCGGGCGTGTCGACGACGTTGTTCAGGTGGTTCACCACGCCCCAGGCGCGGCCCAGCTTCTCGGTCGCGTCTTCCAGCGGAATGGCGAACGAGTCCCAGGTCACGTGCTCGCTCGGCGCCTCAAGCTGCGCGACGACGGCGCTGGCGTTGGCGATCAGCTGCTCGATCGCGGGCGTGACGTGTTCCGGCTTGATCGTGTCGAAGCGCGGCAGGCCGGAGAAGTCGAGCAGGGGATTCGTGGTGTCGGTATTCATAAGCTCTCTTCCAGTAAAGGGTTCGGGATCAGCGTTCGGCCGCTTCCACGGTGTTCATCAGCAGCATGGTGATCGTCATCGGCCCGACGCCGCCCGGCACCGGGGTGATGTGCGACGCGATTTCGCGCACGCCGGCAAAATCGACGTCGCCGCACAATTTGCCGTTGTCGTCGCGGTTCATGCCGACGTCGATGACGATGGCGCCCGGCTTGACCATGTCGGCCGTCAGCGTGTTGCGCCGGCCGACCGCGGCCACGACCACGTCGGCCTGGCGCGTGTGGTAAGCCAGGTCCGGCGTCGCGCTATGGCATATGGTGACGGTGGCGTTCGCTTGCAAGAGCAGCAGGGCCATCGGCTTGCCGACGGTGTTGCTGCGGCCGATCACGACGGCGTGTTTGCCGCGCAGGTCGAAGCCGGTGGACTCGATCAGCTTCATGCAGCCGTACGGCGTGCACGGGCGGAAGCCGGCCAGGCCGGTCATCAGCTCGCCGGCCGACAGCACCGAGTAGCCGTCGACGTCCTTGGACGTGGAGATGGCCTCGATGACTTTATGGGGATTGATGTGGCGCGGCAGCGGCATCTGCACCAGGATGCCGTGGATCGCCGGGTCGGCGTTGAGCGCGGCGACGCGCTCGAGCAGGGAGGCTTCGGACAGGTCGGCGTCGTATTTTTCCAGGGTCGAGTGGAAGCCGACGTCGGCGCAGGCCTTCACCTTGTTGCGCACGTAGACCTGGCTCGCCGGGTCTTCACCGACCAGGATCACCGCCAGTCCCGGCTGTTTTCCGCGCGCAGTCAGGGCGGCGGCCCGGACGGCGATCTCGCTGCGCAGTTGTTGGGAAAGGGCGACTCCATCGATCAATTGTGCGGGCATGGCGGATAGGCTAAGAGCAGAGGGGAACCGAGATTATATGACGTTGGTGTCAGGTCCTGCGCGACCTGACACCATTTTGGAACGCGACGCGGCCAAAACGCAGGCGCGATAAAGCCGGCGGCGGCGACAAAAAATGGAGTCAGGTCGGGCGGACCAGACCCCTGCGGCAACAGCCATTTCCCTACGAGAAAATACGTCAATTCCACACTATGAAATCATATATCGTAATTTGAAATTAGCCCAAAACACTGTTAAAATCCTCACACACGCGCAAAGTATTAGTAAATAATCAGCAAAAACGTCCGCCGCCGATCGACGAATCTGGCAGGGCGCCCCACCACAAGGAGACGCATCAATGTCAGCTCAACTCGACCAGTTGACGGCCCAGGCCGCCAACGATCCGGACACCCTCGAAACCACAGAATGGCTCGAAGCGCTCGAAGCCGTCATTGAAAATGAAGGTCCGGAACGGGCCCACTACCTGATGGAGCGCCTGGTCGACCTGGCTCGCCGCCGCGGCGCGCAGATCCCGTTCTCCAGCAACACCGCATACGTCAACACCATCCCGGCGCACCAGGAAGCGCACTGCCCGGGCAATCTCGAATATGAAGAGCGCCTGCGCTCGTGGATGCGCTGGAACGCGATGGCGATGGTGGTCAAGGCCAACCGCGCCGACGGCGACCTCGGTGGCCACATCTCCTCGTTCGCCTCGCTGGCGAACATGCTGGGCATCGGCTTCAACCACTTCTGGCACGCCCCGACCGAAGACCACGGCGGCGACCTGCTGTACATTCAGGGCCACTCCTCCCCCGGCATCTACGCGCGCGCTTTCCTCGAAGGCCGCCTCTCCGAAGAGCAGCTGCTGAACTTCCGCCGCGAAGTCGACGGCAAGGGCCTGTCCTCGTACCCGCACCCGAAACTGATGCCGACCTTCTGGCAGTTCCCGACCGTGTCGATGGGTCTGGGCCCGCTGATGGCGATCTACCAGGCGCGCTTCCTGAAGTACCTGCACGCCCGCGGCATCGCCGACACCGGCAACCGCAAGGTCTGGGTGTTCTGCGGCGACGGCGAGATGGACGAGCCGGAATCGATGGGCGCGATCGGCATGGCCGTGCGCGAACGCCTCGACAACCTGGTGATGGTCGTGAACTGCAACCTGCAGCGCCTCGACGGCCCGGTGCGCGGCAACGGCAAGATCATCCAGGAACTCGAAGCGGACTTCCGCGGCACCGGCTGGAACGTCGTCAAGGTCGTCTGGGGCCCGGGTTGGGACGAGCTGCTGGCCAAGGACAAAAACGGCATCCTGCAGCGCGTGATGATGGAAACCGTCGACGGCGAATACCAGAACTACAAGGCCAAGGACGGCGCCTACGTGCGCAAGCATTTCTTCGGCAAGGATCCCGAGCTGCTCAAGATGGTCGCCAACATGACCGACGACGACATCTGGCGCCTGACCCGCGGCGGCCACGATCCGCACAAGATCTATGCCGCCTTCAAGAACGCGCAAGAGAACAAGGGCACGCCGACCGTGCTGCTGGTGAAGACCGTCAAGGGCTTCGGCATGGGCAAGTCGGGCGAGGCGCGCAACACCGCGCACCAGACCAAGAAGCTCGATGACGAGGCGATCCGCGAAATGCGCGACCGCTTCGCCATCCCGATCCCGGACGACAAGCTGGCCGAGATCCCGTTCTTCAAGCCGTCCGACGACGCGCCTGAAATGAAGTACCTGCACGAGCGCCGCGCGGCCCTCGGCGGCTACCTGCCGCAGCGCCGTCCGAAGGCGGACGAGCAGCTGGTCGTGCCTGAACTGTCGGCGTTCCACAACGTGCTTGACGCCACCGCGGAAGGCCGCGAGATCTCGACCACGCAAAGTTTTGTCCGCATCATCTCGACACTGCTGCGCGACCCGAGCCTGGGCCAGCGCATCGTCCCGATCCTGGTCGACGAATCGCGCACCTTCGGCATGGAAGGCCTGTTCCGCCAGATCGGCATCTTCAACCAGCAGGGGCAGTTGTACGAGCCGGTCGACAAGGACCAGGTCATGTACTACCGCGAAGACAAGGCCGGCCAGATCCTGCAAGAGGGTATCAACGAAGCCGGCGGCATGGGCTCGTGGATCGCCGCCGCGACCTCGTACTCGACCAACAACCGCGTGATGATCCCGTTCTACACCTTCTACTCGATGTTCGGCATGCAGCGCATCGGCGACATGGTGTGGGCGGCGGGCGACATGCGCGCACGCGGCTTCCTGATGGGCGGCACCGCGGGCCGCACCACGCTGAACGGCGAAGGCTTGCAGCACGAAGACGGCCATAGCCACATCTTCGCCGCGACCATCCCGAACTGCATGCCGTACGACCCGACCTTCGCCCACGAAGTCGCGGTGATCGTGCACGACGGCCTGCGCCGCATGGTGACCAACCAGGAAGACGTGTTCTACTACATCACGCTGATGAACGAGAACTATCCGATGCCTGGCCTGCGCCAGGGTTCGGAAGAGGGCATCCTGAAGGGCATGTACCTGCTGCAGGAAGGCGCTGCAGAATCGAAGATCCGCGTGCAGCTGATCGGCTCCGGCACCATCCTGCGCGAGTCGATCTTCGCCGCCGAACTGCTGGCCAAGGACTGGGGTATCGCAGCCGACGTCTGGTCCGCTCCGTCGCTGACGATGGTGGCCCGCGACGGCGCCGACTGCGAGCGCTGGAACCTGGTCAATCCGACCGCCGAACCGCGCGTGCCATATGCGACCCAGCTGCTCCAGAACACCAGCGGCCCGATCGTCTCGACGACCGACTACGTGCGCCTGTTCTCCGACCAGATCCGTCCGTACGTGCCGAAGGGCCGCACCTTCACCGCGCTGGGCACCGATGGTTTCGGCCGCTCCGATTCGCGCGTCAAGCTTCGCGAGTTCTTCGAGGTGAACCGCTACTACGTCACCGTCGCCGCACTGAAGGCGCTGGCCGACGACGGCACGATCGACAAGTCGGTGGTCGCAGAAGCGGTGGCCAAGTACGGCATCGATCCGAACAAGCCGAATCCGGTAACGCAGTAATCAGCCTGTCGAAAATGGGGTCAGGTCCGCCGGACCAGACCCCGTTGCGCTCTCTCGCTAAAACGAATAACAACGGAGTCATGCCATGAGCATTGTCGAAGTCAAGGTCCCGGATATCGGCGACTTCAAGGAAGTGGAAGTAATCGAACTGATGGTCAAGCCAGGCGACACCATCAAGGTCGACCAGTCGCTCGTCACGGTCGAATCGGACAAGGCCAGCATGGAGATCCCGTCCAGCCACGCCGGCGTGGTCAAGGAAATCAAGATTAAAGTCGGCGACAAGGTCGCCGAAGGTTCGCTGGTACTGCTGCTTGAGACGGCGGACGCCGCCGCGCCGGCGCCTGCCGCCGCACCTGCGGCGGCGCCTGCGCCAGCCGCGGCGCCTGCGCCGGCCGCCGCACCTGCACCCGCTGCAGCGGCGGCGGGAACCACCAGCATCGTCGAAGTGAAAGTGCCGGACATCGGCGACTTCAAGGAAGTCGAAGTCATCGACCTGATGGTCAAGCCGGGCGACACCATCAAGGTCGACCAGTCGCTGATCACCGTCGAATCGGACAAGGCCAGCATGGAGATCCCGTCGTCGCACGCCGGCGTGGTCAAGGAAATGAAGGTCAAGGTCGGTGACAAGGTCGCCGAAGGCTCGATCGTGCTGCTGATCGAGACGACGTCCGCCGGCGCACCAGCCGCAGCCGCACCTACGGCTGCACCTGCCGCGGCTCCAGCATCCGCACCTGCGGCCGCTGCTCCGGCAGCCGCGCCGGCCACGTCGGCCGCCGCACAAATCGACGCATCGAAAGCGCACGCATCGCCATCGATCCGCAAGTTCGCCCGCGAACTGGGCGTGGACCTCGGCCGCGTTGGCGGCAGCGGTCCGAAAGGCCGCATCACGCAGGAAGACGTGCAGAAGTTCGTCAAGGGCGTGCTGGCCGAGTCAAGCGCGCCGACCGCCAAGCCAGCCGGCGGCGGCACCGGCGTCGGCCTCGACCTGCTGCCATGGCCTTCGCTCGACTTCAGCAAGTTCGGCCCGACCGAACTGCAGCCGCTGTCGCGCATCAAGAAAATCAGCGGTCCCAACCTGCACCGCAACTGGGTGATGATCCCGCACGTGACGCAGTACGACAAGTCCGACGTCACCGACCTCGAACAGTTCCGCGTCGATTCGAACGCCGCGCTGGCCAAGGCCAAGTCGACCGTCAAGCTGACCATGCTGGCCTTCGTCATCAAGGCCAGCGTCTCGGCGCTGAAGAAATTCCCGGCGTTTAACTCGTCGCTGTCGGAAGACGGCGCGAACCTGATCCTGAAGCAGTACTACAACATCGGCTTCGCGGCCGACACGCCGAACGGCCTGGTCGTGCCGGTGCTGAAGGACGCGGACAAGAAGTCGGTTTCGCAGATCGCCACCGAAATGGGCGAGCTGTCCGCGCAGGCGCGCGACGGCAAGCTGAAGCCAACCGACATGCAGGGCGCAAGCTTCACCATCTCGTCGCTGGGCGGCATAGGCGGCACCTACTTCACGCCGATCATCAATGCGCCTGAAGTGGCGATCCTGGGACTGTCGAAGACCGCCATGGAACCGGTATGGGACGGCAAGGAGTTCCAGCCGCGCCTGATGCTGCCGCTGTCGCTGTCGTACGACCACCGCGTGATCGACGGCGCCATGGGCGCGCGCTTCACCGCTTACCTGGCCGACGTCCTGGCCGACCTGCGCAAAACCCTGTTGTGATTGGAGCGCACGATGAGCACAATTGAAGTGAAAGTCCCGAATATCGGCGACTTCAAGGAAGTTGAAGTGATCGAGGTGATGGTCAAGCCGGGCGACACCATCAAGGTCGACCAGTCGCTGGTCACGGTCGAATCGGACAAGGCCAGCATGGAGATTCCTTCCAGCGCCGCCGGCGTGGTCAAGGAGATCAAGGTCAAGGTCGGCGACAAGGTGGGCGAAGGCTCGCTGCTGCTGATGCTGGACGAAGCCGGCGCCGCGGCGCCTGCGCCCGCCGCAGCCGCGCCGGCTCCGGCCGCTGCGCCGGCATCGGCTGCCGCGCCTGCCGCCGTCTCCGTCCCTGCCGGCAGCTACACCGGCAAGGTCGACGTCGAATGCGAAATGATGGTGCTGGGCGCCGGTCCCGGCGGCTACTCCGCCGCCTTCCGTTCGGCCGACCTGGGCATGAACACGGTGCTGGTCGAGCGTTATTCGACCCTGGGCGGCGTGTGCCTGAACGTCGGCTGCATTCCGTCGAAAGCGCTGCTGCACGTGGCCGCGATGATCGACGAGGCGGCCGCGATGGCCAAGCACGGCGTCACCTTCGCCAAGCCTGAAGTGAACATCGACGAGCTGCGCGGCTACAAGGAAAACGTCATCAAGAAGATGACCGGCGGCCTTGCCGGCATGGCCAAGGCGCGCAAGTGCACCGTGGTGCAGGGCGTCGGCAAGTTCGTCAGCCCGAACCACATCGAAGTGACCGCGGCCGACGGCAGCAAGAAAGTCATCGCGTTCCAGAAGGCGATCATCGCCGCCGGATCGTCGGTGGTGAAGCTGCCGTTCGTCCCGGAAGATCCGCGCATCGTCGATTCGACCGGTGCGCTGGAGCTGCGCGCGGTGCCGAAGAAGATGCTGGTCATCGGCGGCGGCATCATCGGCCTCGAGATGGCGCACGTGTACTCGACGCTGGGCGCGCGCATCGACGTCGTCGAAATGCTCGACGGCCTGATGCAGGGCGCCGACCGCGACATGGTCAAGGTCTGGCAGAAGTTCAACGAGAAGCGCTTCGACAAGATCATGACCAAGACCAAAACGGTCGGCGTGGAAGCGCTGCCCGAGGGGATCAAGGTCACGTTCGCCGCCGCGGAAGAGGGCGCAGCCGCGCCGGAACCGCAGCTGTACGACATGGTGCTGGTGGCTGTCGGCCGCAGCCCGAACGGCGGCAAGATCGACGCCGGAAAGGCTGGCGTGACGGTGACCGATCGCGGCTTCATTCCGGTCGACCGCCAGATGCGCACCAACGTGCCGCACATCTTCGCGATCGGCGACCTGGTGGGCCAGCCGATGCTGGCGCACAAGGCGGTGCATGAGGCGCACGTCGCGGCCGAAGCTGCGCACGGCGAGAAGGCATTCTTCGACGTCAAGGTGATTCCGTCGGTGGCTTACACCGATCCGGAAGTGGCATGGGTCGGCATCACCGAAGACGAGGCCAAAGCCAAGGGCATCAAGCTGGAGAAGGGCCACTTCCCGTGGGCCGCGAGCGGACGTGCTGTGGCCAATGGCCGCGACGAAGGCTTCACCAAGCTGCTGTTCGACGCCGAGACGCATCGCATCGTCGGCGGCGGCATCGTCGGCACGCATGCGGGCGACATGATCGGCGAGATCGCGCTGGCGATCGAGATGGGCGCCGACGGCGTCGACATCGGCAAGACGATCCACCCGCACCCGACGCTGGGCGAATCGATCGGCATGGCGGCGGAAGTGTACGAAGGCGTGTGCACGGACTTGCCGCCGGTGCGCAAGCGCTAAGGCGAAGTTGTCGCAAAAACGGGGTCTGGTTCCTGCGAACCAGACCCCGTTTTCTTTTTCACGCGTCGCGGCCCAAGGTCCGGGGTCAGGTCCGCCGGAGCGACGGGGACGCCGAGTCCCCGGGTCTGTCGCCGCCGCGTGATTACTTGAGCACGCCGCGGTAGAACAGGTCGAGGCGCTGCTCCAGCTCGCGCATCACCTGCGCACGCGAGACCTTCACCGGCGCGAACAGCCAGCGGCTGAACCGGTCGCCCTCGATGCAGCTGAGCAGATGCACCGCCAGCATGTCGATATCGAGATCGTCGCGCAGCTGCGCGCGGATATCCGGACGCGAGAAAAACCGCACCAGCATGTCGCGTGTCTGCTTCGGCCCCGCTTCGAAAAAGGTCTGCGCCAGCTCCACATTGCCGGGCGCGTCGGCGATCACCATGCGCTGCATGCTGATCGCTTCCGGCATCGTGATCAGGTCGAGGAAGTGCACCGCGAAGTCGTGCACGATGTCCTTGAATGGCCGCTGGTCTTCGTCCAGGTCGTGCGTGTCGAAGAAGCGCTCGCGGTTGGCCACCAGCACGGCGTTGAGCAGCCCGGCCTTGCCGCCGAACTTCACGTAAATGGTGCGCACGGCGACGTGGGCTTCGCGCGCCAGCATTTCCAAACTGACATTGCGATAGCCGTGTTTCAGGAACAGCTGGCCCGCCGTGTGGATGAGTTCCTGCGTGCGCGCCTCGCGCTCGCTGCTGCGCGGACGGCCGGCGCACTTGGCGGCGGCGATGATGGAAGATTCGTTAGACATGCGCCCACTGTAAGCCAAAATAAAATGAAATGCAATCGTTTCATTTCTTGACTTCCAATCGTACCTGACCAATAATGCGCTACTACCCAATCTCATTTTCTGGAGTTGTTCCATGTCCGCCACGCCCAACAAGGTCGATCACAAGCCGCTCGCCGCCGTCGACGCCGCAGCATCCGCGCCCGCCGCCACGCCGCCGAACAAGCGCGTCATCGGCATCGTCGCGGTGATCGCGCTGGTGGCCCTCGGCGTGGGCGGGCGCATGTGGTACCGCAGCCATTTCTACGTCGAGACCGAGAACGCCTTCATCGCCGGCCACGTGACGCCGGTGTCGGCGCGCGTGCCGGGCGTGGTCACCCGCGTGCTGGTCGAGGACAACCAGAACGTCAAGGCCGGCGACGTGATCGCCGAACTCGATCCGGCCGACCAGCACGTGAAGGTCGAGCAGATCCAGGCGCAGATCGCCAGCGCCGAACAGCAGGTGCTGCAGTCCGACGCCACCGTCGCCCAGGTCAAGGCGCAGGCCAGCGCCGCGCAGGCCCAGGTCGCGCAGGCCCAGGCCGCGCTGGTGCGCAGCAAGCAGGACGCCGACCGCTATAGCCAGTTGTACAACACCACCATGAAGGCCGTCTCGAAGGCCGAGCTGGATGCGGCCAACGCCGCGCGCGCCGGCGCCACCGCCGACGTCGCCGCGCGCCGCGACAACGCGCTCGCCGCCCAGGCCCAGATCAGCGCCGCCGGTTCGGCGCGCGACGTGCTCAAGGCGCAGGTCAAAGTGCTGCGCACCCAGTTGAAGGACGCGCAGCAGCAGCTCGGCTACAACAAGATCGTCGCGCCGGTCGCCGGCCGCATCGGCAAGCGCAGCGTGGAAGTGGGCGCGCGCGTCCAGCCGGGCCAGCAGCTCGCCGCCATCGTGCAGGACCAGGTCTGGATCACCGCCAATTTCAAGGAAACCCAGCTGGCCGGCATCGTGCCGGGACAGGAAGTGCACGTGGTGGTCGACGCGATGCCGGACCATCCTCTGGTGGGCAAGGTCGACAGCTTCTCGCCGGCCTCGGGCAACCAGTTCGCGCTGCTGCCGGCCGATAACGCCACCGGCAACTTCACCAAGATCGTCCAGCGCGTGCCGGTCAAGATCACGCTGCGCCAGGAAGACGTCAAGCAGCTGGGCGGACGCCTGGTGCCGGGCATGTCGGCGCTGGCTGAAATCAAGCTTAATCAAACCGCCGCCAAATAAGCCAGCGCGATGTCCAGCACCACACACACGCCGCGCGGCGCCATCGTGCCCGCCCTGGCGGGACAGAAGGTCGACCTGCGCACCTGGATCGCGGTCGCCGCCGGCATGCTCGGCGCGTTCATGGCCGTCCTCGACATCCAGATCACCAACTCGTCGCTCAAGGACATCCTCGGCACGCTGTCGGCCACGCAGGAAGAGGGCTCGTGGATCTCCACCGCCTACCTGTGCGCCGAAATCGTCGTCATTCCGCTCACCGCGCTGCTGGTGCGCGTGTTCGGCATGCGCGGCTACATGATGGGCACCACCGCGCTGTTCCTGCTGTTTTCGACCTTGTGCGGCGGCGCCTGGAGCCTGTCGTCGATGATCGTGTTCCGCATGATGCAGGGCTTCACCGGCGGCGCCCTGATCCCGATGGCGATGACGCTGGTGATGGCCAAGCTGCCGCCGTCCAAGCGCGCGATCGGCATGGCGGTATTCGGCCTGACCGCGACGCTGGCGCCGACCATGGGCCCGACCCTGGGCGGCTATCTGTCCGAGCTGTACGGCTGGCCGTCGATCTTCTACATCAACTGGGTGCCGGGCCTGCTGCTGATCTTCGGCGTCTGGTGGGGGCTGGACAAGGAAAAGGTCCACCTCGAATTCCTCGCCAAGGCCGACTGGATCGGCATCGCGCTGATGGCCATCGGCCTGGGCAGCCTGACCATCTTCCTGGAAGAGGGCAATTCGAAAGACTGGTTCGACTCCGAGTTCATCATCACCTTCGCCGGCCTGGCGCTGTTCGGCATCGTCGGCTGGGTCGCTACGAGCCTGACGCGCGCCGAGCCGTTCGTCAACCTGCGCCTTTACGGCGAGCGTAACTTCCTGGTCGCGACCGCGCTGTCGGCCTGCGTCGGCATGGGGCTGTACGGTGCCTCCTTCCTGCTGCCGCTGTACCTGGGCCAGATCGCCGGCTACACGCCGATGCAGATCGGCGAAGTGATCATGTGGGCCGGCCTGCCGCAGCTGTTCGTGATGCCGTTCGCCGCCGCGCTGTCCTCAAAGGTCGACAACCGCATCCTGTGCTCGATCGGCCTGGCGATGTTCGGCGTGTCGTGCCTGATGAACGCGAACCTTGACGCCACCACCGGCTACGACCAGCTGCTGTGGTCGCAGGTGATCCGGGCGCTCGGCCAGCCGTTCATCATGCTGACGCTGTCGAACTTCGCGATGCAGGGCATCTCCCCGCAGAACATGTCGTCGGCGTCGAGCCTGTTCAACATGACCCGCAACCTTGGCGGCTCGGTGGGCATCGCGCTGCTGTCGACCGCGCTGACCAACCGCGAGCACTTCCACTCGGCGCGCCTTGGCGAGTCGATTTCCAGCTACGCCGCGGCGACGCAGCAGCGCATCGAGCAGATGACGCAGGCCTTCATGGCCAACGGCGTCGACCAGGTCACTGCCGGCAACCAGGCGCTGGCCGCGCTGGACCGCATCGTGCGGCGCGAGTCTTTCATCATGGCCTACAACGACGGCTTCGTGATCATGGGCTGCGTGCTGATCGCCTGCATCGTGGTCCTCTGGTTCGCCAACAAGGTCAAGTCGCCATCGGGCGCGAGCGGCGCCGGCGCCCACTAATCAAGAATATGAGAATCGCTATGACACCACTGTTTGTTCGCGGCGCGCTGGCGCTGTCGTTTGCCGCCTTTGTTACCGGCTGCGCCACTACCGTCGGTTCGGAATTTTCGGCGCCGGCCACGCCGGCCGGTGCGGCCTACCGCCACGCCGATGCCGCCAGGGTCGATACCGCGCGCCTGCCGGCGGAGTGGTGGACCGTGTTCAACGATCCGGCCCTGAACGCGCTCGAACAGCGCGCCGTGCGCGACAACCCGGGCGTGAAGGCGAGCGCGCAGCGGTTGCTGCAGGCGCAGGCGCAGCTCGGCGTGTTTCGTGCGGGGCAGGCGCCGACCGTCAGCGTCGGCGCGCAGGTGTCCAACTCGCGCAGTTCCGCCGAAACATCGCAGGGCCTGGCGCTGGGGCATCGCTCGATCAAGGGCAACAACTACGCGATCGGCGGCTCGTTGTCGTACGAGCTCGATTTGTGGGGCCGCGTGCGGCGCGTGGTCGAAGCGGCCGATGCGCAGGCGCTGGCGGCGCAAGACGATCGCGACGGCGTGATCCTGCTGCTGTCGGCGCAGGTGGCCACCAACTACTGGCAGCTGCGCGGGCTCGATGCGGAAATGGCGATCCTGAAAAATGCGCTGGGCACCCGGCGCGAGTCGGAGCAGCTGGTCGAGGCGCGCTTCAACGGCGGCCTGTCGAATGAGCTGGACCTGTCGCGCGCGCGCGTCGAGCGCGCCAACGCGGAGGCCGACCTGCATGAAGTGCAGCGTCAGCGCAACCTGCTCGAACACAGCTTGGCGACGCTGGTCGGCGTGTCGCCGTCGGCGCCGCTGATCGCATCGCTGGGCAATGCCGACCTGCCGCTGCCGCCGGCAATTCCGGTCGGCCTGCCGGCCAGCCTGCTGGCGCAGCGTCCCGACCTGGCGTCGAGCGTGGCGCAACTGCGTTCGGCCAACGCGCAAGTGGGCGTGGCCGAAGGCGCGTTCTATCCATCGCTGAGCCTGACCGGGAACTTCGGCTATGCGTCCGAAAGCCTGCGCAACCTGGCCGATGGCAGCGCGCGCCAGTTCTCGGTCGGTCCGCTGGCGCTGTCGCTGCCGATTTTCGACGGCGGCAGGAACAAGGCCAACCTGGCGGTGGCGAAAGCGCGTTACGAAGAAGCGGTGGCGAATCACGAAACGCGCCTGCTGACGGCGCTGCGCGAAGTCGAGGATGCGCTGTCGGACGTGCAGGAGCGCCAGCAGCAGGGCGACGCGCAGGCGCAGGCGCGCCAGGCAGCGGCGCGCGCGTACCTTGTGGCGCAGGCGCGCTACGACCGCGGCGTGTCCAACTATCTGGACGTGACCGATGCGCAGCGCAGTTCGCTCGCTGCCGACCGCGCGGCGGTGCAGATTCGCACGCAGCGGCTGCTGGCAGCCGTTGCGGTGGCGCGTTCGCTCGGCGCGGGCTGGACCCAAGGGGCGCCACTCGCTACCATCGCGCAGGCGCCGGCCGCCAAATAAAAAATGGGGTCAGGTTCGGCGGACCTGACCACGCGGTTGTTCGTTAGCGGTTCCTTAAGGATTACAATGCGTTCGTTGTTATCCAAACATCCAAGGGACCCATGAAGAATATCCTCGCTCCTGTCATCCTGATGGTCGCCGCCGGCGCTGCCGGCGCGGCTGATTCCCCCAAGCCCGCCGCCGCGCCGACCGTCGCCACCGCCGCGCAACTCGATGCGATGGCCAGCCGCTTCGCGCCAGTCGACCTGACCGCCGACACCTCCAAACTCTCCGCCGGCGACAAGGCCGCCATCGCCAAGCTGATCGAAGCGGCGAAGATCGTCGACACGCTGCAGCTGCGCCAGCGCTGGTCCGGCAACGAGGCGCTGTGGGCCGCGCTGAACAAGGACCGGTCGGCGCTGGGCAAGGCGCGCCAGCGCTACTTCTGGGTCAACAAGGGCCCGTGGTCGATCATCGACGACAACCTGTCGTTCATGCCGTCCGAATACGCCGGTATCAAGATCCCCGCCAAGAAGCCTGACGGCGCCAATTTCTATCCAGCCGGCGCGACCAAGGAATCGCTCGAAGCGTGGATCAATGCGCTGCCCGCCAAGGACAAGGAGCAGGCGCAGTGGTTCTACACTGTGATTCGCCAGGGCGACGACGGCAAGTTCAAGACGGTGAAGTATTCCGACGAGTACAAGCCGGAACTGGAGAAGCTGTCCAAGCTGCTCAAGGAAGCGGCGGCATCGACCGACAACGCGTCGCTCAAGAAATTCCTGAGCCTGCGCGCAGACGCCTTCCTGTCGAACGATTACCTGGCGTCCGATTTTGCGTGGATGGACCTCGACTCGCCCGTGGATGTGACGATCGGGCCTTACGAGACCTACAACGACGAGCTGTTCGGCTACAAGGCGGCGTTCGAGGCTTACGTAAACGTGCGCGACCAGAAGGAGACCCAGAAGCTGGACTTCTTCGGCAAGCACATGCAGGAGCTGGAAGACAATCTGCCGGTCGACAAGCAGTACCGCAATCCGAAGGTCGGTGCGCTGGCGCCGATGGTGGTGGTGAACCAGGTGTATGGCGCCGGCGACGGTAACATGGGCATCCAGACCGCGGCCTACAACCTGCCGAACGACGAGCGCATCATCAGCCAGCGCGGCTCGAAGCGCGTGATGCTCAAGAACGTCCAGCAGGCGAAGTTCAAGTCGACCCTGCAGCCGATCGCGAAAATCGTGCTGCGCCCGGAAGCGCAGAAGGACCTCGATTTCGACTCCTTCTTCACGCACATCCTCGCGCATGAAATCACGCACGGCCTGGGCCCGCACATGACCAAGGTCGGCGGCAAGGCGTCGACGCCGCGCCAGGATCTGAAGGATACCTATTCGACCATCGAGGAGGCGAAAGCCGACGTCACCGGCCTGTGGGCGCTGCAGTACATGATGGAGAAGGGCCAGCTGAAGGACGCGCTGGGGCAGGGCGAGGCGGCCGAGCGCAAGCTGTACAACACCTTCCTCGCGTCGGCCTTTCGCACGCTGCATTTCGGCCTGACCGATTCGCACGCGCGCGGCATGGCGATCCAGTTCAACTACATCATGGACAAGGGCGGCTTCGTGTCGCACGGCGACGGCACCTTCTCGGTCGACTTCAAGAAGATCAAGCAGGCGGTGATGGACCTGGACCGCGAGTTCCTGACCATCGAGGCGACCGGCGACTATGCGCGCGCCAAGGCCTTGATGACCAAGTACGTGGTGATTGGGCCGGACGTGCAGAAGGCGCTCGACAAGATGAAGAAGTCGGTGCCGAACGATATCCGGCCGGCGTTTGCGACGGCGGATGCGCTGTTGAAAGCAGCAAAGTAAAGGCAACACCTGGGTCTGACCCATGTGGTCAGACCCTTGGCACCCGGTCAACACCGCGCAGTTGCAATTCGTTCCACACAGAAATATAAATCCCCGCGACGTGGTTCAGTCCCCTAAAGAAGTGCCGTTAGGCATTTATGGACTTAGGGAGGAACCACTCCATGCTCAAGCAAATTTTGTTGTCGTCGCTGTGCCTCATGTTTACCTCCGCCCCGGCCTTCGCCGAGGCCACCCTCACTGCCGCGGAGACGCGCTGGCTGACCGCCGCCGGCCCTGTGCTGGCATATTCGCAACGCCTGAAGCTCCCGATCGACATCATCGTCCAGCCCAAGTCCGGCGCGGGCGACGTGCCGATGGCGATGGGTTTCGACGGCAAGCGCTGTAAGCTGGTGCTGTCGATGCGCGGCAATCCCGACGCCGAGAGGATCCTGGAGTCTGTGCCGGAAGCGCAGCGCCCGCTGCTGATCGAGGCGATGGCCGCGCACGAAGTCGGCCACTGCTGGCGCTATGCGCAGGGCGTCTGGCATGCGCTGCCGGCAGGCTTCGTCGAGACCGGCGAGGAGCGCGCAGACGACGTCAGTCTGCTGGCCGAAGCGAAGGCGCAGCGCGAAAGCCGGCGCGAGGAAGGCTTCGCGGACCTGGTGGCGCTGTCCTGGATCGCGCGCACGCATCCGGACAGCTACGGCGCCGTGTTCGACTGGTTCAGGAGCGTGCGCGGCGCCGGCACGCCGACGGCGCGCAGCGCCCACCACACCCTGGTCTGGGTGCAGCTGGCGCGCGAGCCGGCCGCGCTGGCACTGGGCGCCACGCCGTTCGACGATGCGCTGCCGCTGTGGCGCGAGGGCCTGCTGCGGGCGGATTGATGTTTCCGTTGAGGAAACGATTTGTGTGCATAAAGTGGTTTCTTCGATAAGTGTACGGTGACGCACAGATTGGGTTTGTTGTTACAGCGTTAAATATGGCTACTTACAACAATCACCCAAAGGGACCTCACCATGAAGACTACGTTCATCGCCACCTTGCTCGCTACCGCCGTCAGCTCGAGCTTCGCCGCGGCGCCAACCGCCAACCTGAACCACGACCCTGCGACCTACCGTAACGTGACCCAGAAGGTCGCCGCCGACTACAAGATGGCCGCTGCAAAGTGCACCGGCATGAGCGGCAGCGCCAAGTCGATTTGCATGGAAGAGGCGAAGGCAGTGCGCGCGCATTCGGAAGCCGACGCCATCGCCCAGTACAACAACACCGCCGCCGGCCGCGCCAAGGCGCGCGCCGCCGTCGCTGACGCCGACTTCTCGCTGGCCAAGGCCAAATGCGCCGACATGACCGGCGCCGACAAGGACAGCTGCATCGCGACCGCGACCTCGGTGCACACCGCGGCCCTGGCCGACGCCAAGGCTGACCGTACCGCGACCAGCGCCGCCGTCGATACCGGCCCTGTGACCACGACCGCCGCCGCTTCGCGCGACGCCACCAAGGCTGCCGCCATCGACAAGTGCGCGCAGGTTGCGGGCGGCTCGAAAACCGGATGCCTGATCGACAACCGCACCGGCGCCACCACCGTCATCGGCGCCACCACGCCGGCCACGACCACCACCACGACTACCGGTGTCGCTCCGGTCGTCGCCAACCGCACCGCCGCCGCTGTCGACAACGCCGCGGACAACACCCGCAACGCAGCCGCTGTCGCCGCCGACAAGACCCGCAACGCAGCCGCTGTCGCCGCCGACAAGACCCGCAACGCCGCCGCAACGGCCGTCGAAAAGACCAAGGAAGTCGCTTCCAACGTCGCCGACAAGACCCGTAACGCCGCAGCTGTCGTCGCTGGCCGTACCGAAGTCGCCGCCGACCGCGCCGAAGTGAAGTCCGAAGTCGCCGCACGTAAATCGGGCGTGGTCGTCGCCGACTCGGTGATCACCACCAAGGTCAAGGCCGACATCTTCAAAGAGCCGGAACTGAAGTCGATGGCGATCCACGTCGAGACCGAAAAAGGCGTTGTCATGCTGAGCGGCTTCGTCGACACCAAGGCAGATGCCGACAAGGCAGTGCGCCTGGCCAAGAGCGTCGAAGGCGTGACCAGCGTGAAGAGCGCAATCAAGGTCAAATAAATAGCGGAACCTGGATCTGGCCGCCAGGCCAGATCCTTTACTCGCGGGCGCAGCCGTCTTTGCGAGTATAATTTTTCGGGTGAACAGACTCGAAACCTTTGGACTTATCGCCGCCCAGGCAGAGCGTGGCGAAATCATCTTCCCGACCAGCGTGAATGCGGCCTTGCGCCTGCAGCTTGCGCTGGACGATCCCGACTGCCACATCGAAGACGCCATCAAGCTGGTGCTCGGCGAGCCGCAACTTGCGGCGCGCACGGTTGCGCTGGCCAATTCGGCCGCGTACAACCGCACGGGCGAAGCCGTGACCAATGTGCGCGCGGCGGTCATGCGGATCGGCTACCGTAGCCTGCAGACGCTGGTCGCCAGCCTGGTCGTGCGCCAGTTCGGCGCGCGCATCGTCGACCCGCAGCTGCGCGCCAAGGCCGCACAACTGTGGGAGCACACGGCCCATGTCGCAGCACTGTCGCAAGTGCTGGCACGCCGCGTCACCTTCATCAACCCCGACACCGCCATGTTTGCCGCCATCGTCCACGAAGTGGGCGGCTTCTACCTGCTGTCGCGCGCCGACGAATTTCCGGGATTGCTGGACGAGGATCCGGAGAACTGGATCTCGCTGTGCGAGGAGGTGGTCAGCCGCGAAGTGATGCGCAAGCTGTCGATTCCGGAGCCGGTGATGGACGCGATCCAAAACTTGCGCAACGGCCTGCTGAATATGCCCCCGAGCACCTTGCTCGACACCTTGCTGCTGGCGAACCAGTTTGCGCCGGTGGCGTCGCCGCTAGCGCTGCCCGAGACTGCCCCGGCGACGCCGCACGAAGACAGCGCGCTCGACTTCGTGGTCGACAAGAGCACGCTCGAAGACATCCTGCGGGAGTCGGCCGATGAAGTGCAGTCAATGAGCGCCGCGCTGCTGGTTTAAGCACTTGGGATCTGGTCCTGCGGACTTGACCCCATCTAGTTCGTCACCGTAGCAGCACCTTCTGCAATGCGACGTTGAGCGCATCCATGTCGTATGGCTTGAGCAGATGGACCGCGTTCTTCACGTCGCTTTCGCTCGCCCGCCCCGATGCCAGTACCACGCCCATGTCGGGCGCCAGCAACCTGACGCGCTGCGCCAGTGCTTCGCCCGACATGCCGGGCAGCGTGAGGTCGGTGATCAGCACGTCGGCCGACAATATCGACGGCAGCGCGAGCGCGCCTTCCGCATCCTCGGCCTGCGCGACCGAATGGCCGAAGTGCTCCAGGATTTCCGTCGTAATGGAACGCAGGGCCTCGTCGTCTTCGACCAGCACGATTTTCAGCGCCGATCCCGCCGGCCTGCGCGGCGACGTGGCTTCGAGCTCGTGTCTCTTCTTTTCTGCCTCGATGCGCTGCTTCTGGTTGGCCAGCACGTGGCGAATCTTCTGCGACAGGGCCGCACGCGTGTACGGCTTGCCGAGCAGTTCGACACCGGCGTCGAGCCGCCCGCCATGCACGATCGCGTTTTCGGTATAGCCCGACGTGAACAGCACCGCCAGATTCGGCAGCAGTTCGCGCGCCTTGCGCGCCAGGTCCGGGCTGCGCAACGGCCCGGGCATCACCACGTCGGTGAACAGCAGGTCGATCGGCATGCCGCTCGCGATGATCGCCATCGCGCTGGAGGCGTCGTTCGCCTTCAGCACGCGGTAGCCCATTTCGCCGAGCAGGTCGACCACGGTTTCGCGCACAGCGTCGTCGTCCTCGGCGACCAGGATGGTTTCGGTGCCGCCGGTGATGGGCCGCACGGTCGCGAGCGGCGTGGCGTCCTCCGCTTCCTGCGAACGGGGCAGGTAAATCTTCACCGACGTGCCGCTTCCCACTTCACTGTAGATCTTGATATGGCCGCCGGACTGCTTGACGAAGCCGTACACCATCGACAGGCCAAGGCCCGTGCCTTTTCCCTCCGGCTTGGTCGAGAAGAAGGGCTCGCACGCCTGCTGCAGCACCTCAGGCGTCATCCCGCTGCCGGTGTCGCTGACGGCGATCATCACGTACTGGCCGGGCACCACATCGACATTGTTGCTCGCGTAGGCGTCGTCCAGCGTGGCGTTGCATACTTCGATCGTCAGGCGGCCGGCGCCATCCATCGCGTCGCGGGCGTTGATGCACAGGTTTAGCACCGCATTTTCGACCTGCGCGGTATCGGCGAGCACGTTCCACAAGCCGGCCGAGATCACCGTCTCCAGCTCGATCTCTTCGCCGATGGTCCGGTGCAGCATGTCGTCCATCGCGGCGACATAGCGGCTGATCTTCACTACCCGGGGCTCGAGCGCTTGGCGCCGGCCGAAGGCGAGCAGCTGGCTGGCCAGCTTGGCGCCGCGCATCACGCCGCCGATCGCGTTTTCGACACGGCGCAAAGCGCGCGGATTGGTCTCGACATCGGACAGCAGCAGGTGCAGGTTGCCCGAGATGACCTGCAGCAGATTGTTGAAGTCGTGCGCCACGCCGCCGGTCAGCTTCCCGATGGTCTCCATCTTTTGCGACTGCTGCAGCGCATGCTCGGTGCGCCGCATCGCTTCGGCGGCTTCGCGTTCGCTGGTGACGTCACGCCCCACCCCATGGACGAAGCCCGCATCCGGCGCAGCGGACCAGGCCAGGATGCGGTAGCTGCCGTCGTGGTGGCGGTAGCGGTTCTCGAACTGGAAGGTGGTCTTGCCGATCCCCAGTGTCGCCATTTCCGCCAATGACCCCTCCCTGTCGTCGGGATGGATCAGGTCGATGAACGAAGTGCCTACCACTTCGGACTCGCGCCAGCCAAGCAATGAGGTAAATGCCGGATTGACAGCGACGATGTTGGCTTCCATGTCGGCCACCAGCATCAGGTCGCTCGACAGCAGCCACATGCGATCGCGTTCGGCGGTGCGCTGGCTGACCTCGAGCGCGAGGATCGCGTTCATGTTCGACATCACCTTCGCCGCCAGTTTTTGGTCTTCGATGTCGGTGTTGGTGCCCACCCAGCGCAGTACCTCGCCGTGTTCGTCCTTGATCGGCAATGCGCGCGCGATGTGCCATCGGTAGGCGCCGTCGGATCGGCGCAGGCGAAATTCGATCTCGTACCCCGCGCCCGAGCTGGTGGCCGCTTCCCACGCCTGCGCGGCGGCGGCGATGTCGTCCTCATGGACGATGGCGGCCCAGCCGCCGTCATCGAGGTCGCCCGGCGCGGCGCCGGAATAGGCGTAGACGCGGTCGTTGAACCAGTCGAGCACGCCGTTGGGAGGGGATGCCCACACCTGGTTCGGCAGCGCCTGCGCCAGGGTGCGGAAGGTGTTGTCGCTTTCGCGCGCGGCCATCTCCGCCAGGATGCGGTCGGTGACGTCGGAGCCTTGCACGAAGATGCCGAATACCTCGTTGTCGTCGTTGCGCAGCGGCTGATAAATGAAATCGAGGTAGCGTTCGCGCGCGGGCGACGTCGCGGTCGCGGCGGACTTGAACGGGATAGCGCTGCCGGAGAACGACTCGCCGGACGTGTAGAGGCCGTCGAGGAGGTCGATAAATCCCTGTTCGGCCGCTTCGGGCAGGGCGTCCACGGCGGCCTTGCCGATGATTTCGCGATGTCCGACCAGGTCGAAGTAGGCTTCATTGGCCAGCGTGAATACGTGGCGCGGGCCGGTCAGCATGGTCATGAAGCCGGGCGCCTGCGCGAACATCGCCTTCATGCGCGCGGTCTCGCCGGCCAGGTAGCGCTCGGCGCGTACTTTCGACGTGGTCTCGGCGACGATGCCGATCACGCCGATCGGCACGCCATCGTCGCCGATGATGGGCGAATAATCCAGGTTGAACCAGGCCTGCTGCGTGCTGCCGTTGCGGGTCAGCGCGAACTCCTGGTCCGCGAACGAGAGCGTCTTCCCGGCCATGCCCGTGGCGACGACTTGCGCGTTGAACTCGGCCGCCTCGGTCCAGACGTCGGTGACCTTCATGCCGAGCATCTGGGGATGCTTGTCGCCGGAGATGTCTGCGTAGGCATTGTTGTAGACCATGACGCCGTCCGCGCCGAACATCATCGCGATCGCCAATGGCGAGCGCAGTGCGAACGCGACGATCGCGCGCTGGCTCTGCGACCAGGTGCTCATTTCGCCCAGCGAAGTGGAGGCCCAGTCGAACCGGGAGACAAGGTCCGCGAGTGTGTCGCGAGCGGGCAGGGAAGAGGGGGCTTCGGAGGGCTGGAGATCGCTGGTCGGCATAGGTCGGTAAAGTCGCGCCGGCGAGGGACCGATTGGTGCCGGAAAGGGATAGATTATACGGCAGGGAAATATATCGGCGCGCCGCGCTGCAGTGCGCGAGCGTGTTGACACTGTAGATACGACGGGCAGATAATCCAGGCATGTCCAAGTCGCGCGCGCCAAATTCCGATCATGACGACCCGGCACCAATTGCTGTTGCCGAGCGATCTGCTGCGTCCGAAGTAAAAGGTAGTATTAACCTTCGGATCGACGCCGCTACCCGACGGTTGATCGATGATGCCGCAGCGATCCTTGGCAAGTCCCGCACCGAGTTCATGATCGAAAGCGCTCGCAGGGAAGCGGTTGATGTTCTGCTGGATCAGCGGCTGTTCACACTCAATCCCGACTATTACGACGCTTTTATCGAAGCGCTCGACAATCCTCCGGAGCCAGGGCCGAAGTTGCGATCGCTGCTGCGACGAGTTCCTGCATGGAAACGGTAGGAGGTTCTTCGGAACCACCACCATCGCCGCTATCGCCTCCGGTTCCCATCACAGCGGACCATGATCTTTCGCGATTCGATTGCGGCGAACCGGCGTTGAATGAGTGGTTGCGTCAGCGCGCCCTAAAAAACGAAAGTCGGTTTGCCCGCACCTATGTGGTTTGTCGAGGCAAGCAAGTGGTCGGGTTTTACTGCATCGCGGCTGGCGCGATCGCGCGTGAGTCCGCACCCGGCAAAATTCGGCGCAACGCGCCGTCAACCGTCCCGGTGTCTGTCATCGGTCGGCTAGCGGTAGACAGCGCCTATACGGGCAAGGGACTAGGGGCGGAAATGCTCTCGGATGCTTTGCGGCGCATTGCGATCGCCTCGTACAGCATTGGAATCGGAGCGGTGCTGGTTCATGCCAAAGACGACAAGGCCAAACGCTTCTATTTGCGATGCGCAGAGTTTATTGAGTATCCGGCGGACAGTCGCATCATGTTCTTACCTATCGAAACGGTCTTTGCGGCGTTTACCTGAAAAGCAAGCATGCAGAAAGCAAAAAGCCCACGAACGTGAATTCGTGGGCTTCGTGCTTGTTCTTGGTAGGCCGTGCGGGATTCGAACCTGCGACCAACGGATTAAAAGTCCGCTGCTCTACCAGCTGAGCTAACGACCCAAGGGAGGCAGAATTATAGCCGAGGAATTTCGATTCCGCTAGGGTCAAAATTTGAAAAATGCAAATTACGACAGCGCGGCCGTCACCTTCAGCACTTCTTCGGCTGTCGTCACGCCTTCCACCACCTTCAGCGCGCCGGCGATCCGCAGCGGCTTCATGCCGTCGGCCACGCCTTGCTGGCGCAGCGCCTGCAGGTCGGTTTCCTCGTCGATCAGCTTGGTGAAATCCTCGGTCACCGTCACCAGCTCGTAAATTCCGGTGCGTCCGCGGTAGCCGGTCTGGCGGCATTCGGGACAGCCGACCGCGCGGTAAATGGTGGCCGGCTTCGGGATGTTCCAGGCGCCGCCGATGCTGTGCCACACGTCGTCGTTGATCTCGCCGTCGGGCGCCTTGCAATGCACGCACAGGGTGCGCACCAGGCGCTGCGCCAGGATGCCGATCAGCGTCGCCTCCAGCAGGTAGTAGGGCACGCCCAGCTCCAGCAGGCGCATCACCGCCGACGGCGCGTCGTTGGTGTGCAGCGTCGACAGCACCAGGTGACCGGTCAGCGCAGCCTGGATCGCCATCTCCGCCGTGCCCAGGTCGCGGATCTCGCCGACCATGATGATGTCCGGGTCCTGCCGCATCAGCGCCTTGACGCCGTCGGCGAACGACAGGTCGATCCCGGGCTGCACCTGCATCTGGTTGAACGAGGCTTCGACCATCTCGATCGGGTCCTCCACGGTGCAGACGTTCACCTCGCTGGTCGCCAGCGCCTTGAGCGTGGTGTACAGCGTGGTGGTCTTGCCGGAGCCGGTCGGCCCGGTCACCAGGATGATGCCGTGCGGGCGCGCGGTGAGGCTGTCCCAGCGCCGCGCGTCGTCGATCGGGAAGCCCAGTTCGGGCAGCGTCTTGACCACCACATCGGGATCGAAGATACGCATCACCAGCTTCTCGCCGAACGCGGTCGGCATGGTCGACAGGCGCAGCTCGACTTCCTGGCCGCCCACCGTGCGCGTCTTGATGCGGCCGTCCTGCGGGCGGCGCTTTTCGATCACGTCCATCCGTCCCAGCAGCTTGATGCGCGCGGTCATCGCGATCATCACGATGGCCGGCACCTGGTAGACCTGGTGCAGCACGCCGTCGATGCGGAAGCGGATCGTGGCGACGTCGCGCTTCGGCTCGAGGTGGATGTCCGAGGCGCGCTGCTCGAAGGCGTACTGCCACAGCCAGTCGACGATGTTGACGATGTGCTGGTCGTTGGCGTCAAGCGTCTTGTTAGACTTGCCAAGTTCGACCAGCTGTTCGAAGTTGTTGCGCAGCGCGAGGTCCTGGCCGGTCGACTTGTTGGCCCCCTTGATCGACTTGGCCAGCGCGAAGAACTGCGAAATGTACTGGGCGATGTCGAGCGGGTTGGCGATCACCAGCCGGATCTTGCGGCGCGAGATCTTGGCGATCTCGCTTTCCCATTCGAGCGCGAACGGGTCGGCCGTGGCCACCACCAGCGTGGTCGCGGTCAGCTCGAGCGGCAGGATGTTGAAGCGCGCGGCGTAGCTGGCCGACATGACGTCGGCGACCTGGGTGAAGTCGACCTTGAGCGGATCGATGCGCGCGAATTTCAGGCCGACCTTCGGCGCGACCCACTCGCACAGGGCGTCGAGCGTCATCACGCGCTGGGTTTGCGCCGACACCAGCTTGCACTGCGCGACCGCGACGATCGGCGCGATGGCTCCGCCGGCGTTTTTCAGGATCCCCTGCGCCTCGGCGAAGTGGGCCTTGACGCCGGCCTTCTGGACGATGCCGTCGGCCAGCAGCCAGGAAAACAGGGTTTGCAGATCGAGCGACTTCGGATGCGCCGCCTTGGTGCTGCTTGCTGCCGTTGCATGTGCATTCAAAGCCGGGTCTCCGTCGCTACTGGTTTATTGTGCCGCCGCGATGCCCTTGACCCAGGACTTGGCGGGCAGCTTGGTGGCGGCGACGATCGCCTTCGCGCGCTCGGCGAGGGTGGCGTCGTCGACGTCCGGCTTGTCCTTGAAGCACAGCGCGACGACATTGCCGTCGTGGACTTCGGGCAGGCAGATCACGTGATCGAAGCCATACTTCATGGCCTTGATGTTCTTCGCGAAGCTCGGATGGTCGCCGAACAGGTTCACCGTCATCACGCCGCCTGGCGCCAGGCACGCGCAGCAAGACTGGTAGAACTCGGGCGTGTCGAGCACCGGGCCCTTGGCCGTGGCGTCGTACAGGTCGCACTGCAGCACGTCGAAGGCGCCTGCGTTAGCCGGGTCGTCGACGAAGTCGAGCGCGTCCATCTCGAGGATGGTCAGGCGCTCGTCGTCCTGCGGGAGCTTGAACATCGATTCGCAAATGGCGATCACCGACGGGTTCAGTTCGACCGCGGTGACCCGCGCTTCCGGAAAGGTGCGGTAGCAGAATTTGGTGAGCGTGGCGGTGCCCAGGCCCAGCTGGGCGATCGCGCGCGGCTGCTCGACGTACAGCATCCAGGCCATCATCTGCTGGGCGTATTCGAGCTCGGGCCAGTCGGGTTTGCGGATGCGCATCGCGCCTTGCACCCATTCGGTGCCGAAGTGCAGGTAGCGCACGCCGTCCTGTTCGGACAGGGTGACGGGGGCGAATTTTGGCTTGCGCGCGGGACGGCGCGAGGACTCGACTTGTTCGATGGATTTTCTTCTGATAAGCATAGGGCGACCTGAATAGATCGCCCTATTATCGTTTGAGGGGTTCCCGTAGCGCAAGCGGAACCCTCGGTATTGCGATTACTGCATCTGGTCCGGCTCGACCGACACGCGCAGGCGCACGCGCTGGCCCGGGTCGCGCGCCATCACGCTGGTGTAGTTACGGCCGCGGTAGTCGTAGGTGACGTCGTAGCCGACGGTGCGCGACTCGTACGATTCGACGGTGCGGCACTGGCGCACGGCCTGCTCTTGCGTCATCGGCTGGCCGACCGGACGGCCGTCGTTGTCGACGCGGTCGCCGATCACGGCGCCGGCGATGGCGCCGGCGGCGGTCGCCGCGGCGCGGCCCGAGCCGCCGCCGACCTGGTTACCGACCAGCGCGCCGGCGATGCCGCCGATGATCGAGCCGCCGGCGCTGCGCTGCTGCTGCGGCGCAACCTGGGCCTGGACGTATTCGGTGCGGCATTCCTGGCGCGGCTGGCGGATCTGCTCGACGCGCGGCTGCACGCGCACGACGCGGCCGTAATCTTCGAACTCGACAGCGTGCACCAGCGGCAGGGCGGTCAGGCCCAGTACGGTCATCATCAACTTTGCTTGCATGTTCATCTGGGGGCCTCGTTAGGAGTTTGCTGCGTGAATTAGGTTAGCCAATTTGGCCATGTTCGTATACTACCGCGCCGCGTCCGCTGGGTTGATCCACAAGGCAACAATTTGTAACAGGACGTCATGACAATCGGCGGCGCGCCCGAAAATCGTGAAACCGCATCTTTTATCGTAAAACCTTCTGTTTTTTTACAAATATTTCGTCTCTGATCACATTCGGGTTGATTCAGTTACCACAAAACGTTACCCTTACAGAAAATTATCGGGCGTATTGGCGCCAAGCAACGACAATCAGGAGAAATGCGCCCGTCGACGGGCGCGATGCCCAGGCAAGAACCGAACATAAAAACCACCGGTAGCTACAGGTCGATTTGAGGGAAAAATGAGTTTGTTGATAACAGTGCCGCCTAACCTTGTGCAATCCATTCGCGCGTTCCGTGTCGTGGAATTGCAGGAGGAAGCCGTTCGCCTTGGGCAGCATTTCCTGTACGCCCACTGCGCCGACGCGCTGACCAAGCAGCAGGTGTGCGCCCGTATCGGCGAGAACTTTCATTTTCCCAAGCCTTGCAGCAAGAATTTCGATGCGCTGCGGGAGTGCCTGACCAATACCATCAACGCCGCCGGCGCGCAGCCGGGCTTCATCGTCGTGCTCGAGCAGTTGCCCAATACCCAGAAGTTCGACAAGGAAGCGCGCGAGACCCTGCTCGACGTGTTCCGCGACGCGGCCGATTTCTGGGCCGAAAAGAAAGTCCCGTTCCGCGTATTTTATTCATTCGAATAGGCGCATGCGTCAAAGGCGGGAACCAGGCGTCCCCGTCGGACGACGTACCTGACCCCAGCATCCGCGCAATCGCATGTTGCACCGCAACATGACGTATAATGCGCGCTATGAAAAATATCGTGATCCTGATTTCCGGCGGCGGCAGCAACATGGCGGCGATTGTGCGCGCAGCACAATCGGAGCAATGGCCGGCCCGGATCGCAGCGGTCATCAGCAATAAGCCCGACGCCGGCGGCCTGGCATTCGCCGAAGCGAACGGCATCGCCACCGCCGTGGTTCCCAGCAAGGAATTCGCGACGCGCGAGGAATTCGACGCCACGCTGCGCTCGGTCATCGACATGTACGAGCCCGACCTGGTCGTGCTCGCCGGCTTCATGCGCATCCTCACCGCGCCGTTCGTCGAGCATTACGCCGGCCGCATGCTGAACATCCACCCGTCGCTGCTGCCGCATTTCCCCGGGCTGCACACGCACCGCCAGGCGCTCGCCGCGGGCCACCAGCGCCACGGCGCCACGGTCCACATCGTCACCGCCGAGCTGGACCACGGCCCGGTGCTGGGACAGGCCGAAGTCGAGGTCCTGCCGGGCGACACCGAAGACACGCTGGCCGCCCGTGTGCTGCAACAGGAACATATTCTGTATCCTCGCGTCATCCGCAGCTTCATCGAACACGGCGCGCCGGCTCAGTACTAATACGTAGTTAACCAAGGAATATCATGAGATTGCCTCCAGCGATCCTCGGCAATACTGAAGAAGTATTGCGCGAGATCTTACGTTTTTCGGCGCCTGCCGACACCACTTTGTCGCGTTACTTCAAGGACCACCCGCGCCTTGGACCGCGCGAACGCGGCGCCGTCGCTGAAGGCATCTACGCGATCCTGCGCAACAAATCCTTCTTCACCGACTTCGCCGAAGCCGGCCAGGAGTCGACCATGCGCCGCCTGACCATCATGGGCCTGGCCGAGGCGATGGGCGCCGATGCGCTCGCCGGCCTGACCGAAGAGGAAACCGCCTTCCTCGAGCGCATCAAGCAGATCGACCGCAAGCTGATGCCGGTGCAAATGCGTTCGAACCTGCCGAAGTGGCTGTTCGACAAATTCGTCGCCCAGTACGGTGAAGCCGAGACCCTGGAACTGGCGAACGCGCTGAACCAGCCGGCGCCGCTCGACCTGCGCGTCAACACCATCAAGGCCACGCGCGACGACGTCGTCGCCAAGCTGGCCGAAGCGCCGATCGCCGCCGTGCCGACGCCGTTCGCGCCGCAGGGCCTGCGCGTGATCAAGAAGCCGTCGCTGCAGAACCTGCCGCTGTTCAAGGAAGGCGCGATCGAAGTGCAGGACGAGGGCAGCCAGATCCTGTCGCAGATCGTCGGCGCCAAGCGCGGCGAAATGGTGGTCGATTTCTGCGCCGGCGCCGGCGGCAAGACGCTGGCCCTGGGCGCGCTGATGCGCAACACCGGCCGCCTGTACGCCTTCGACATTTCCGAGAAGCGCCTGGCCAAGCTCAAGCCGCGCATGGCGCGCAGCGGCCTGTCGAACGTGCATCCGGTGCAGATCGCCCACGAGCGCGACGCCAAGGTCAAACGCCTGGCCGGCAAGATCGACCGCGTGCTGGTCGACGCGCCGTGCTCGGGCCTCGGCACCCTGCGCCGCAATCCTGACGTCAAATGGCGCCAGAAAGTCGAAGCCGTCGCCGAGATGCAGGAAAAGCAGGCAGCGATCCTCGACAGCGCCGCGCGCCTGCTCAAGGGCGGCGGCCGCCTGGTGTACGCCACCTGCAGCCTGCTGACCGAAGAGAACGACTTCATCGTCGAGCAGTTCCTCGCCGCGCATCCGGAGTTCGACCTGGTGCCGATGAACAAGGTGCTGGCCGAGCAGAAGATCGACCTGGAAATGGGCGACTACCTGAAGCTGCTGCCGCACAAGCACCAGACCGACGGCTTCTTCGCCGCAGTGCTGGAACGCAAGCCGCTGCCGCCGCGCGCGCCGAAGGCCAAGCCGGCCGACGACGACGCCGAAGTTCCCGCAGAAGAAGCGTAATCTCACCGACGAGCGCCCATGCACCTGCCAAAACTGCTGTCCGACCTGATTGACGACCTTCGCGAACCAGGCATTCTCTGGCAGGCAGGCGCCATTGTTCTGAGTGTTGCGGTGGGGTGGTGGCTGGCGCGCTTCATCCGCGACCGTTTCCAGCGGCGCGCCGAAGGCGTCGATGCCGGCCGGGTGCGCCGTCTCAGCGTGGAAAGTTTCGCGCGCGTGCTCGGGCCGCTGCTGATCGTCGGCCTGCTGGTTCTGTCGCGCAATATCCTGGCGCGCTACCAGCACGTCAACCTGCTGCATGTGGCCGTGCCGCTGTTCACCTCGTTCGCCCTGATCCGCATCGCCTTTTATATGTTGCGGCGCGTGTTCGCGCGTCACGGCCAGCTGGGCGCGGCCTTCCAGACCTTCGAGAAGATCTTCGCCGTGGTGGTCTGGGCGGCGGTCGCGCTGTACATCACCGGGCTGTGGCCCGACATTTACCGCTATCTCGACAACACGCTGCTGCCGATCGGCCGCCACAAGGTGTCGCTGATCGACATCCTGCAAGCGGCCGCGTCGGTGGTGGTGCTGCTGATGCTGGCGCTGTGGGCCGGCGCCGCGCTGGAAGAGCGCCTGATGGGCGTGCAGGGCATTCACTCGTCGCTGCGGGTGGTGATGGCGCGCCTTTCGCGCGCGGTGCTGATCGTGGTCGCCGTGCTGGTCAGCCTGTCCATGGTCGGCATCGACCTGACCGTGCTGTCGGTGTTCGGCGGCGCGCTCGGCGTCGGCCTCGGTCTCGGCCTGCAGAAGATCGCCAGCAACTATGTGTCGGGCTTCGTGATCCTGCTCGAGCGCAGCCTGTCGATCGGCGACATGATCACGGTCGACAAATACAGCGGCAAGGTCAGCCACATCAACACGCGCTACACCGTGCTGCAGGGGCTGGACGGCGTCGACACCGTACTGCCGAACGAAATGCTGATTTCGTCGGTGGTGCAGAACCAGTCGCTGTCGAGCCATTCGGTGCGCGTGGCCACCACGCTGACGGTGGCCTACGGCAGCGACCTGAATGTGGTTATTCCCCTGCTCGAATCGCTGCCGGTAGGCGTGGCGCGGGTGCTCGACATGCCCAAGCCGGGCGTGTCGCTCAACAAGTTCGGCGCCGACGGCTTCGAGCTTGAACTTGGTTTTTGGATCACCGATCCGGAAAGCGGGCGCGGCAGCGTGGTGTCGGATGTGAACAAGAAGATTTATGCCCTGGTGCAGTCGGGCGATATCAAGCTGGCACTGCCATCGGCCGATCCGCGCATATTCGATGCCCAGATGGCACTGGCGCGCGAAAAAATCTCACAAAGTGTCACCAATTGACGTGCGTAAAGTGTGCGCGGAACATGGAACCGCGTAAAATGTGTGGTTGGCCGACTGCTTCGTAGAAGGCGGCGGCAAGACAAAACAGCCACATTGGAGAGGTAATGAATTTGTTAAGTAGCATGTTGGAAGCGGTGCTTGGATTCCTCGACGGCGGTATCGTCGGCCTGTCCGCGTGGCAGGTGGTGTTCTACACGCTTGCCGTGACGCACATCACGATCGCCAGCGTCACGATCTACCTGCACCGCCACCAGGCGCACCGTGCGCTGGAGCTGCACGCCATTCCGAGTCACTTTTTCCGTTTCTGGCTGTGGCTGACGACCG
Source organism: Massilia sp. P1_C10 (assembly GCF_056406475.1). Classification (NCBI taxonomy): domain Bacteria; kingdom Pseudomonadati; phylum Pseudomonadota; class Betaproteobacteria; order Burkholderiales; family Oxalobacteraceae; genus Massilia; species Massilia sp. P1_C10. The sequence goes on along the minus strand of NZ_JBFUAC010000006.1, from coordinate 178,791 downwards.
GCCAGGTCACCAAGGAATGGGCGGCGATTCACCGCAAACATCATGCGAAGTGCGATACCGAAGAGGATCCGCACAGCCCCGTCACGCGCGGCATCAAAAAGGTGTTCTTCGAAGGCGCCGAGCTGTACCGCGCCGAGTCGAAGAACAAGGAGACCATGGAGAAGTACGGCCATGGCACCCCGACCGACTGGATCGAGCGCAACCTGTACACGCGTTTCTCGTGGCAGGGCGTGGTGCTGCAGCTGATCGTCAACGTCGCGCTGTTCGGCGTCATCGGCGTGACCATCTGGGCGATCCAGATGATGTGGATTCCCGTGATGGCCGCCGGCGTGATCAACGGCATCGGCCACTGGTGGGGCTACCGCAATTACGATTGCGCCGACGCCGCGACCAACATCATCCCGTTCGGCATCCTGATCGGCGGCGAAGAGCTGCACAACAACCATCACACGTTCGCGACGTCGGCCAAGCTGTCGTCGAAGTGGTACGAGTTCGACATCGGCTGGCTGTACATCCGCATCCTCGAGACGCTGGGCCTGGCGAAGGTGCGCAAAGTGGCGCCGGAGCCGAAGTTCGAGCACGGCAAGCTGGTGGCCGACTTCGACACGCTGCAGTCGGTGATCGCCAACCGCTACGACGTCATGGCCAAGTACGCCAAGTCGTTCAAGCACGCCTGGCATGAAGAAGTGCTGCACCTGCGCGCCAAGCCGGAGCTCGAGTCGCGTTTCCTCAAGTCGTCGCGCAAGCTGTTGCAGCGCGAGCCGGCCAAGCTGGAAGCGCCGCAGAAGCAGCAACTGGTCGAGCTGTTCCAGCACAGCAAGGCGCTGGAAACGATGCACCACATGCGCGTCGAACTGGGCGCGATCTGGGAGCGCTCGCACTTCACCCGCGACCAGCTGCTGCATCAGCTGCAAGACTGGTGCGTGCGCGCCGAAGCGTCGGGCATCAAGTCGCTGCAGGAGTTCTCGCTGCGTCTGCGCAGCTACGCGTAAGTTCTGGCGCTTGCAATAGAAAAAGGCTCCCTCGCGGAGCCTTTTTTACGTTGGTGGATCTGCGTGTGCCGCGTCCCAAGGTCTGGGGTCAGGTCGGCCGGACCTGACCCCGGGGTGTCGCCACCGCTTGCGGCTATTTGTCACTTGTCGATCCCGTCCAATTTCAGCGTGTTCTGGCAAAACCGTTTCGCAGCCGCTTTTTCTGTCGGCTCGATGGCAGACGCGAATTCGCCCAGCTTCGCCGTCACTGTCTTGCTGGCGCGATATTTCTTCTTTAAGGCGGCAAGCTTTGCGTCGGTGCCGGTACATGCGTCGCAAATGGACCTGTCTATCTCGGCCTGGCGCTCCTTGTCGAATCCGGGCTCGCCGCGCCAGTGGTCACAGGATTCGCGCTCTTCGACGAAAGTCGCGACATCCTTAGGGAGCACTTGCGTTTCGGCCCACCCGCTGAAATGGACGGCTCCCAACAGCAAAGCAGCGGTGATGGTCTTCTTGGCATAGGAGAAGTCGAAAGGCAAGGATCGGATTTTGCGCGCGGCGGCGACAAAACTGGGGTCAGCTCCGGCGCGGATCTGGCCCCTTGTTCGACTCTAGCCAAGCTGCGCCTGCATGCCGCCGGTCGATGGCTCGATGCGCATCGCCGGAATCTTCATGTAGGTGATCGCGCGCCACAGCCATTCCGCAGGACCGTAGCGGAACTTCGACAGCCACCAGTGGCTGAACACGACCTGCACGCCGCAAAGCACCAGGGCGAACACCAGCTGCCACGCGCGGCCCAGTCCGTACCACGCCAGGCCATGGCCCATGAAGAACAGCGACATGACCAGCGATTGCGTCAGGTAGTTGGTCAGCGCCATGCGGCCGAACGGCGCCAGCACCTTGACGTTGGAGAAGATCGACCGGCTGTTGAGCATCAGCACGATCATGCCAACGTAGCCCAGGCAGGCCGGCAGGTTGCCCAGCATAAGAAGGCCGCTCGACAGCATGAAGCCGTCGTGCTCGGCGCCTGGCAAGTGCGAGGTGGCGATCATACTGCCGGCGATGCCCATGCCGATGCCGAGCGGCAGGCAGATAAACGCGAACTTGCGGAACAGCGGCAAGTGCGCTGCAGTGTTTTCCATCACGCCCGAGCGGATGAACCAGGTACCCAGCAGGAACATGCCGATCAGGACGCTCGCAAAGCCCGACTCCATCGGCGCATGCTCGGCGAACTGTTTGGCACGCATCTGGACCAGTTCGGCATAACTGCCGCTGCTCATCACCCTGGTCTCCATCTTGACTTTCTCAGCCTGCTCCTTCAGCCGTTTCTCACGCTCCGCGGCCACCTTGGCCTTCTTTTCCGCCTCGGTTGGAGCGGCCTTGGCGTCGACTTTTTTCGGCTCGGCTTTGGCAACGACCGCAGGCGCTGTGGCGGTCGCCGCCGGGGCGGTGGCGACTGCTTTTACTGGCGCTTCAGGCGGCGTGAAGTAGTCGACCAGGCCACCGATCGTCAGCATCGTGAACGACAGCAGGTAGATCGCCGCGCCGGCGCGCCATGGGCGTGCTTCGATCGGATTGCGATATTTCTGGGCAAGGACTGCGAGGATCAGGAACAGCACCGAAGCAGCGGTGGCGGGACCGCGCGGCTCGCTCGGCACGCCCGGGACCAGCCAGAACACCGCCGCGGCAATGGCGGCGATGAGCGAGACGGCGCACAGCATCGCCGACATCAGTGACAGGCCCCAGGCTTTCTTTTCGGCGCGCATGTAGATCGCGACAATGCCGGAGAAGGCCATCACGCCGGCCGCCGAACCGGCGCCTGGGCCGAATCCCGGAATGAAGGCCAGGCCGATGGCGACCGCGATCGCCGCCAGCAGCCATTTCCAGTTCGCGTACAGCACGATCAGCAGATACACGGCCGCGACCGCATAGCTGAACAGGATGTCGCCGGCGAACAGGAAGATATGGTGCGCGGCGCCGAACGCGGCGAGCGCGGCGATGCGCCGGATGTAGGGCTTGAGGAAGTCGCGGCCGGCGCGCTCGGCGCGGGTCAGCATGACGGCGAAGCCCATGCCGAACAGCAGCGAGAAGATGGTCCAGAACTTGCCGGCAACGAAGTAGGCGACAAAATAGGAGGCCAGCCAGTCGATGCCGGTCAGGCCGACCGGCATGCCGGTGCCCAGCGTGGCGTGGGCGCGGTTGAAGAACTCGATGTTCATGACGCAGATGCCGAGCAGGGCAAAGCCGCGTACGGCGTCAAGCGCGGTGATGCGTTGGCCGGCCTGCACTGGGGCCAATTCCGTCTTTTCAGGTGATTCCGTCAGGGTATGCATGTTTTTATAATTCCCATTAATTAAAGTTATGGCTTAACTATCTTAGTAGTCTGGCGGTCGAAAAGCCAAAAAATGCGACGAACTGCGGAAATGGCGTCACCAAGCGCCGATTAGTGGACGGCGAATGTGTTTATACTTCCGCAACCATAACTTGTCGAGAATGCCGATGAAGCGCCTGTTGCCGTCCCTGCTGTCGATCCTTTTTGCCGGCGCCGCCGTGGCCGCCCCCGAGCAAACCATCAAAGTGGCCGGCCTGGCGCAAGGCGCGGAGATCCTGGTCGACAAGTGGGGCGTGCCGCACATCTATGCGCAAAGCCAGGACGACGCCTTCTTCGCGCAGGGCTTCAACGCCGCGCGCGACCGGCTGTTCCAGATCGACCTGTGGCGCCGCCGAGGGCTGGGCGAGCTGTCGTCGGTGTTCGGCCCCACTTATATAGAGCAGGACAAGGCGACCCGGCTGTTCCTGTACCGCGGCGACATGCAGAAGGAGTGGGCGTCGTACGGCAAGGGCGCGCAACGTATCAGCGAGCGCTTCGTGGCCGGCATCAACGCCTATGTCGATTACACGGCGCAGAATCCGGCGGCGCTGCCGTTCGAGTTCCGCCAGCTTGGCTATGCGCCTGCGAAATGGAAGGCCGAGGACGTGGTGCGCATCCGCAGCCACGGCCTGACCCGGAACCTGACGCTGGAAGTGGCCCGCGCCGGCGTCGCCTGCAAGGCGGGACTGGCGGCCGACCAGGTGCGCAGCACCCTGCAGCCGGCGTGGAAGACCGAGATGCCGGCGGGCCTCGATCCCTGCCTGCCGGCCGGCTTGCTCGACGTATTCAAGCTCGCCACGGACAACGTCTTCTTCGGCAAGGACACGACGCTGGCCGCGCTGGACCACGAGCAGCGCATGGAAGGCAGCAACAACTGGGTGGTGGCGCCGTCGAAATCGGCGACCGGCCGGCCGATCATGGCCAACGATCCGCACCGCGCCTATTCGGCGCCGTCGCTGCGCTACATCGCGCACCTGAACGCGCCCGGCATGAACGTGATCGGCGCCGGCGAGCCGGCGCTGCCGGGCATCTCGATCGGCCACAACGGCACCATCGCCTTCGGCCTGACGATTTTCAGCATCGACCAGGAAGACCTGTACGTCTACGAGACCAACCCGGCCAACCCGATGCAGTACAAATACCGCGGCCAGTGGGAAGACTTCAAGGTGCTGAGGGAGAGCATCCCGGTCAAGGGCGGCGCGCCGGCCACCGCCGAGATGGTGTTCTCGCGCCACGGGCCGGTGATCTTTACCGAGGCGGCCAGGCATCGCGCGTTCGCGGTGCGCTCGGGCTGGCTGGAGGCGGGCATGGCGCCTTACTTCGGCAGCATCGATTACATGAAGGCGCAGAATTTCGAGCAGTTCAAGAAGGCGATGCTGAACTGGGGCGCGCCTACCGAGAACCAGGTCTACGCGGACACCAGCGGCAACATCGGCTGGGTGGCCGGCGGCCTGACGCCGATCCGCCCGAACTGGGACGGCCTGCTGCCGGTGCCGGGCGACGGGCGCTACGAGTGGAATGGCTTCCTGACCGGCGACAAGCTGCCGTCGAGCTTTAACCCCAAGCAGGGCTGGTTCGCCTCGGCCAACGAGATGAACCTGCCGGACGGCTATCCGGTGGCGAAGTACAAGCTCGGCTTCGAGTGGCCGAACAACGCGCGCCATACGCGCATCGGCGAAGTGCTCGATGGCAAAGCGAAGGTGTCGATCGAGGATTCGATGCGGCTGCAGAACGACCTGGTGTCGATCCCGGCGCGGCGCATGATGGCCTTGCTGGCGCCGCTGAAGTCGACCGAGCCGAAGGCCAGCGCCGCGCTGGCGCTGCTGCGCGGCTGGGACGCGGTCGAGTCGAGCCAGTCGCCACAGGCCGCCTTGTTCGAAGTGTGGTGGTCGCGCCACCTGAATCAGGCCTACGTGCGCGCGGTGGCCGATCCGAAAGCGGCGCCGCTGATCGCCACGGCCGACATCACGGCGATGATGAACGCGCTCGAGCGGCCGTCTGCGCGCTTCGGCCGCGCCGCCAGGGCCAGGCGCGACGAGTTGCTGCTGACCAGCCTGGGCGCCGCATATGCCGAGCTGGAGCGGGCGGGCGGTCCGGATCCGAAAGCGTGGCAGTGGGGGCGCCTGCACTACAGCTACTATGCGCACCCGATGAGCATGATGAGCAATTCCTTGCGCGCCAAGCTGAACGTGGGGCCGTTCCCGGCGCAGGGCGGGGCGAACACCGTGAACCAGTCGAGCTACCGGCCGACCGACTTCCTGAAGACCAACGGGCCGTCGTTCCGGGTGGTGGTCGACGTGGGCAACTGGGACAATTCGCGGGCGATGAACACGCCGGGGCAGTCGGGCGACCCGGACAGCGTGCATTACCGCGACCTGGCGGCCAGCTGGGGCAAGGGCGACTATTTCCCGCTGCTGTATTCGCGCAAGCTGATCGAAGCGGCGACCGAAACGACCATCAAGCTGCTGCCAAAGTAAGGCGGCCGGTCGGGGTCTGGACCTGCGGACCTGACCCCGTTTTGTTCGAGGCAACAAAAAAGCCGCGCACTTGCGTGGGCGGCTTTTTCAGGAAAGCGAGACCGGATTACTTGATCTTGGTTTCTTTGTACATGACATGCTTACGTGCCTTAGGATCGAACTTCATGATCTCCATTTTGGCAGGCATCGTGCGCTTGTTCTTGTCGGTGGTGTAGAAGTGACCCGTACCCGCGGTCGATTCCAGCTTGATTTTGTCGCGGCCAGTTTTTGCCATGATAGCTCCCTAATTAAACTTTTTCGCCACGGGCGCGCATGTCGACCAGGACGGCATCGATGCCGACTTTGTCGATGACGCGCAGACCGGCGTTGGACAAGCGCAGGGAGACCCAGCGGTTTTCCGATTCCACATAGATACGACGGTTCTGCAAGTTAGGCAGGAAACGACGTTTCGTTTTGTTATTAGCGTGGGAGACGTTGTTGCCAACCATCGGACCCTTGCCAGTTACTTGGCAAACACGTGCCATAGCGCACTCCTTCAGTAAACTTCCGCAATCGGGAAAAACGAGAGTATAGCGTGAAAAGCATCGCGGAATCAATGACTTGTGAAAAACAATTGTGTCTTGTGCGACTGCGTGAATTTAACAATTGGCCAAGCTAAATTTGACCATGTTCGGCGAAGGAATGAACCTGCGGGCCGGCGACGACGAAATGGTCGAGGATGCGGACGTCGACCAGGGCCAGTGCCTGCACCAGCGCGCGCGTCAGCAGCAGGTCGGACTCGCTCGGCTCGGGCGTGCCGGACGGGTGGTTGTGGGCCAGCATCACGCTCGCCGCATTGTGTTTCAGCGCCGCTTTGACCACTTCGCGCGGGTACACGCTGGTGTGGGTGAGGGTGCCGCGAAACATTTCGTCGCACGCGATCAGGCGATTTTTGACGTCCAAAAACAACACCACGAAGGATTCGTGGGTTTGCTGGCTCATCTTCATGCGCAGATAGAGCTTGACCGCCTCGGGCGAGCCGAGCGTGTGGCCGGCCTGCAACTGCTCGCCGATAGCGCGCTGGGCCAGTTCCATCACGGCCTGGAGTTGGGCGAACTTGGCGGGGCCGAGGCCGTGCAGCCCGGAGAACTCGGCCAGGCTGGCGCCGAACAGGGCGTTGATCGAGCCGAAGTGCTTGAGCAGGTTCTCGCCGAGCTGGACCGCGTCCATGCCCTGGACGCCGACGCGCAGGAATACTGCCAGCAGTTCGGCGTTCGACAGCGAACGGGCGCCGTCGGCGATCAGGCGTTCGCGCGGGCGCTGCTGGGCCGGCCAGTGATTGATTCCCATTGTTGAAAAAATCCCTTGCCTAGAAACCGTCGTTCCAGCGGAGGCTGGAACCTATACTGAATACGCTCAGCATGGGTTCCAGCCTCCGCAGGAACGACGCTCGTTAAAGATAGTTGATTAGTCAAGTATCCTGGCTGGCGCAGCCGTTTGGCCGCCAGTGGCTTACAATATCGGTTTGCACGCCAGAACCTTCACCATGACCCAAGCGTCTCCAGCCGTCGTCACCGACTCGGCCTACCTCACCCTGCATTATCGGCTCGCCACCGCGGACGGTACTGATATCGTCACTACCTTTGCCGGAAATCCCGCCACGCTGATGCTGGGCCAGGGCCAGCTCGCGCCATTCCTCGAGCAGCGCCTGCTCGGCATGGCCGAAGGCGCCCACCAGACCTTTGAGCTGGCCGCCGGCGAAGGCTTCGGCGCGCGCAATCCGGACATGATCCAGGCCGTCTCGCGCGCGACCCTCGACGACAATTCCGCGCCCGGCGCCGAATACAAGGTCGGCGACCTGGTCGACTTCGCCGCGCCCGGCGGCGGCCGCTTCGCCGGCGTGCTGCGCGAACTGACCGACAGCGGCGCCATCTTCGACTTCAACCATCCGCTGGCCGGCAAGCCGCTGCTGTTTGAAGTCAAACTGATTTCCGTGTTGTAAACAGGATCCCCATGGACAGCGAAATTCTCTTAGCCCAGCCGCGCGGTTTCTGCGCCGGCGTCGACCGCGCCATCGAAATCGTCGAGCGCGCCCTGCAGCAGTTCGGCGCGCCGATCTACGTGCGCCACGAAATCGTCCACAACGCCTACGTCGTCGCCGATCTGCGCGCAAAAGGCGCGATCTTCATCGAAGACCTCGACGATGTCCCGGCCGGCAACACGCTGGTGTTCTCCGCCCATGGCGTGCCGAAATCGGTGCGCGCCGAGGCGGCCGCGCGCGGCCTGTCGATTTTCGACGCTACCTGCCCGCTGGTGACCAAGGTGCACGTGGAAGTGGCCAAGATGCGCAAGCAGGGCTGCGAAGTGGTGATGATCGGCCACGACGGCCACCCGGAAGTCGAAGGCACCATGGGCCAGGCGGAGGAGGGCATGCACTTGGTCGAGACGGTCGCTGACGTCGCCGGCCTGCAAGTCGGCAACCCGGACCAGCTCGCCTACGTGTCGCAGACCACGCTGTCGGTGGACGACACCGCCGAAGTCATCGCCGCGCTGAAAGCGAAGTACCCGAACATCATCGAGCCCAAGAAGGGCGACATCTGCTACGCCACCACCAACCGCCAGGAAGCGGTCAAGTTCATGGCGCCGCAGGTGGAGCTGGTAGTCGTGGTCGGCAGCCCGAACAGCTCGAACTCGAACCGCCTGCGCGAAGTGGCCGAAAAGATGGGAACGCCGGCCTACATGATCGATAACGCGTCGCAAATCGACCCGAAGTGGCTCGAAGGCAAGCTGCGGATCGGCGTCACCGCCGGCGCCTCGGCCCCGGAAGTGCTGGTGCAGGCCGTAATCGACCGCCTCAAGGAACTGGGCGCGCGCAGCGTGCGCACCCTCGAAGGCGTCGAGGAACATGTGACTTTCCCGTTGCCAAAAGGGCTGGACGGTGCCAAACCCCTGGTATAGCCTCAGGTTTTATACATACATCTACAAATATAATTTGGGGGAGTTGCGATTTCCCGATATTAGTTTTATCAAAACTTCGCTATCATTGCTGCGCTCGGACGGCACACCATGTGCCGTCGCGGTATGACCATGTAACACCTTGCGTTGCGCTGGGTTGGCAATGATGGAGTTTGTGAATTACGGCGCAGGCCAGGAGCGGCACCTCGGGGGACGACCCCGGGTGCCGTTTTTGTTAGAACGAAAAGAAAGAGACAACAAATAATATGGATACATTTATCCAACAGATCATCAACGGCCTCGTGCTGGGCAGCATGTACGCCCTGATCGCGCTGGGCTACACGATGGTGTACGGCGTGCTGAACCTGATTAACTTCGCCCACGGCGACGTCCTGATGATCGGCGCGATGGTCGGCCTGACCATCCTCAAGCTGCTGGAAGTGTTCGCGCCCGGCCTGCCTGGCTACGTCGACCTGTTCATCGCGATCGCCGGCGCCGTGCCCGCCTGCATCCTGGTCAACATCATCATCGAGCGTGTCGCCTACCGCCGCCTGCGCAACGCGCCGCGGCTGGCCCCGCTGATCACCGCGATCGGCGTGTCGATCCTGCTGCAGACTTTCGCGATGATGATCTGGGGCCGCAGCCCGCTGCCGTTCCCGCAATTGCTGGCGACCGAACCGATCATGATCGGCGGCGCCCTGATTTCGCAGACCCAGCTGCTGTTGCTGGTGCTGGCCGCGCTGGCGATGGTCGGCCTGGTCTACCTGGTCGAAAAAACCAAGATGGGCCGGGCCATGCGCGCCGTGGCTGAAAACCCGCGCGTCGCCGGCCTGATGGGCGTCGACTCGAACATGGTGATCGTCGCCACCTTCGCCATCGGCGCGGCGCTGGCCGCCGTCGCCGGCGTGATGTGGGGCGCCAACTACGCGTCGATCGCGTTTGCGATGGGCACCTTGCCCGGCCTGAAGGCGTTCTGCGCCGCGGTGCTGGGCGGCATCGGCAACATCTACGGCGCGATGGTCGGCGGCATCCTGCTCGGCATCATCGAGAGCCTGGGCGCCGGCTACATCGGCGACCTGACCGGCGGCTTCCTCGGCAGCCACTACCAGGACATCTTCGCCTTCGTGGTGCTCATCATTGTCCTGACGATCCGGCCCTCCGGCATCATGGGCGAACGCGTGGCCGACCGCGCCTGAACGGGAGATACGACATGGCACTGCTTAACTTCAACGTCCAGGAAAATCCGCGCAAGGCCTACGCCAGCATGGGTATCCTGCTGATCGGCCTGATCGTCTTCCCGTTCCTTGCCGCCCAGTTCGGCAACTCGTGGGTCCGCATCATCGACATCGCGCTGCTGTACATCATGCTGGCGCTGGGACTGAACATCGTGGTCGGATTCGCCGGCCTGCTCGACCTCGGCTACATCGCGTTCTTCGCGGTGGGCGCCTACCTGACCGGCCTGCTGGCGTCGCCGCAATTTGCCGCGCTGCTCGAATCGGTGGTCAATTACAACTCGACGCTGGGCAACGCGCTGATCTCGGTCATGGGCCCGGACATCACCCAGAACGGCATCCACCTGTCGGTCTGGATCATCGTCCCGCTCGCGGCACTGGTGGCCGGTTTCTTCGGCGCCTTGCTCGGCGCGCCGACGCTGAAGCTGCGCGGCGACTACCTGGCGATCGTCACGCTCGGTTTCGGCGAGATCATCCGCATCTTCATGAACAACCTGAACGATCCAATCAATTTCACCAACGGTCCGCAGGGCATCAACCTGATCGACCCGATCAAAATCTTCGCCGTCAACCTCGCCGGCGAGCCCGGCTCGCGCGCCAATGTGGTGTTGGGCGGCTTCTCGATGCCGTCGGTGAACGCCTACTACTTCCTGTTCCTGCTGCTGTGCATCGCGATCGTGTTCGTCACGACGCGCCTGCAGCACTCGCGCCTGGGCCGCGCCTGGGTCGCGATCCGCGAAGACGAAATCGCCGCCAAGGCGATGGGCATCAACACCCGCAACATCAAGCTGCTGGCGTTTTCGATGGGCGCCTCGTTCGGCGGCGTCGCCGGCGCCATGTTCGCCTCGTTCCAGGGCTTCGTGTCGCCGGAATCGTTCTCGCTGACCGAGTCGATCGCCGTGCTGGCGATGGTGGTGTTGGGCGGCATCGGCCACATCCCGGGCGTGATCATGGGCGGCGTGCTGCTCGCGGCGCTGCCCGAAGTGCTGCGCCACGTGGTCGAGCCGGTCCAGATGGCCGTCTTCGGCAAGGTCGTGATCGAGTCCGAAGTGCTGCGCCAGCTGCTGTACGGCCTGGCGCTGGTGCTGATCATGCTGAACCGCCCGGCCGGCCTGTGGCCGTCGCCGAAACACGAAGACCGGCCCGAAGCGGCTGAAACCAACAAGGGCGAAGCGTTCCCGGCCTGATGGCCGAGCGCGAGGATTAGCACATGAGCGAACAGATCATTCTCAACATCGCCGGCGTGAACAAGCGCTTCGGCGGCCTGCAGGCGCTGACCGACGTCGGCGTCAAGATCACCAAGGGCCAGATCTACGGCTTGATCGGCCCGAACGGCGCCGGCAAGACCACCTTCTTCAACGTCATCACCGGCCTGTACCAGCCGGACACCGGCACCTTCGAGCTGGCCGGCAAGCCGTATTCGCCGTCGGCGCCGCATGAAGTGGCCAAGGCCGGCATCGCCCGCACCTTCCAGAACATCCGCCTGTTCGGCGAGATGACCGCGCTGGAGAACGTCATGGTCGGGCGACACGTGCGCTCGCGCCAGGGCGTGTTCGGCGCCGTGTTCCGCCACAAGGCGGCGCGCATGGAGGAGGCGGCGATCCGCGCCCGCGCGCAGGAGCTGCTCGATTTCGTCGGCATCGGCGCGTTCGCCAACCGCACCTCGAAGTTCCTCTCGTACGGCGACCAGCGCCGCCTGGAAATCGCGCGCGCGCTGGCGACCGACCCGCAGCTGCTGGCGCTGGACGAGCCGGCCGCCGGCATGAACGCGACCGAGAAGCTGGCGCTGCGCGAGCTGCTGGTCAAGATCAAGGCCGAAGGCAAGACCGTGCTGCTGATCGAGCACGACGTCAAGCTGATGATGGGCCTGTGCGACCGCATCACCGTGCTCGAATACGGCAAACCGATTGCCGAAGGCTTACCGGCAGACATACAAAAGAACCAGGCTGTGATCGACGCCTATCTCGGAGGCGCGCATAAATGAGCGACAACATCCTTAAAGTAGCAGGGCTGAAAGTCGCGTACGGCGGCATCAAGGCGGTCAAGGGCATCGACCTGGAAGTGAACAAGGGCGAGCTGGTCACGCTGATTGGCGCAAACGGCGCCGGCAAGACCACCACGCTCAAGGCGATCACCGGCACCCTGCCGCCATGCAGCGTCGAAGGCACGGTCAGCTACATGGGCCAGCCGCTGAAGGGCGTGCACTCGCACCAGATGGTCGAGCGCAAGCTGGCGATGGTGCCGGAAGGGCGCGGCGTGTTCACTCGCATGACGATTCACGAGAACATGCAGATGGGCGCCTACACGCGCAACGACAAGGCTGGGATCGACGCCGACATCGAGAAATGGTACGCGGTGTTTCCGCGCCTGAAGGAACGCGCGCCGCAGCTCGCCGGCACCTTGTCGGGCGGCGAGCAGCAGATGCTGGCGATGGCGCGCGCGCTGATGAGCCACCCGAACCTGCTGCTGCTCGACGAGCCGTCGATGGGCCTGTCGCCAATCATGGTCGAGAAAATTTTCGAAGTGATCCGCGACGTATCGAAGCAGGGCATCACGATCCTGCTGGTCGAGCAGAACGCGCGGCTGGCGCTGGAAGCGTCGCACCGCGGCTACGTGATGGACTCGGGCGCGATCATCATGACCGGCAACGCGGCCGACATGCTGCACGATCCGCGCGTGCAGGCGGCCTACCTCGGCGAATAGAGAAGCCCATCGCAAACGGAAAATGCCTCGCTTGTCGCGGCATTTTTTTTGCCGAACCGCGGCGCGCCCACGCGGGAAGAAATTTGCCACCATGACAACTCGCTTGTTATCATAGGTGAAATTAACCCAGGTTCGACTCTTTAGCGGAGCTTCCGTGCGCCCATTTGCGATCTCTTCCAGGACGTGGCTGGCCTGCCTGCTGGTGTATGCATTTATAGCGCTGGCGCTCGATGGATGGGCAATCGCGCGCTGGGAGCGCCGGGTCCTCCCCGACGTCGCCGGGACCTTGGGCGTGCAGCTTGCGCTGCTCGATGCGCACTATCGCTATCCCATTCGGGCCTTGAGTCCGGACTCGCCGCTGATCGCGGCCGGCGCGCGGATTGGCGATACGATCGTGTTCGATACGCCATCTGACCGCAGCCGCTTTCTGGCCAAAACCGACCAGATTGGACTGACGCTGTTTCGCGACGGGACGGGCCGGCATCTGCACGTGAGCGCTTCCGCCGACAATCCGAATCGGGAAACCGCCAGGTCGTTTGTGCTGAACTGGGCAGGCAATTTGATCGCCGTCTTCTGCGGCATCCTGATCGCGGTACGCCGCCCCGAAGCCGGGCCGCATCGCCTGCTGGCCCTGATGCTCGTCACGGTCGGATACGGTTCGGAATTACGTATCTTGCCGCACCCGATGGAGGATGTGGTGCTGCGGTTCGCAGCGCCGGTCTTGTGGATGATGGGGTGGCAGTTGTTCATCGTCTTTTCCCTGGTCTTCCCAACCGACGCTCCGCTGTTCCGGCACACTTGGGTGCGTCGCGCTTACCCGGCGCTGCTGGGCTCGGCAGTGGCGCTGGCGATTGCCCAGCTGGCGATTGGCACCGGCCTGATGCCTAGCGCCGCGTTGCCGTGGATTTCAATTGGTGCGTGGATGAACTTCAATGCCAACGGCTGTGTCTTCGGTGGCTTGGCGGCACTGCTGTACTCCTGGTGGCGCAGCACGCACGTGACACGCGAGAAAGTGATGTGGATTACGCTCAGCCTTGGCATGTTCTACCTGAGCTGGATCTTTGCGGAAGTCAATGTTGCGCTCGGCAGCCCGCTGCCTCCGCTCGCGCTTTACGAGACGCTCACGGTCGCCCGCTGCGGCGCCGCAATGCTGCTGGCGTATGCGCTGCTGAGCCGCCGGGTGTTCGATGCCGGCTTCGCACTCAACCGCGCGCTGGTGGTGACAATCATCAGCGCGGCGCTGCTGGTGGTGTTTGCGGTAACCGAATTTGCGGTCGACAAGCTGTTGCATTTTCATGGGCGCGAAACCAATGTGATCATCGACGCCGCGGTGGCGCTCGGTGTGATCCTGTGCTTTCATCGCATCCAGCACTGGGTCAATCACCAGGTCAATCATTTCTTCTTTCACCACTGGCATGAAGCGGCGGAAAGGCTGCGCACCTTCATGCGCAGCGCGATGCATGTGTCGGATGCCGATGCGCTCCAGCAGAAGTTCATCGATGCGGTGCAGCGATTCGGCGGCGGCGCCGGCGTTGTCGTTTATCTGCGGCGCGGCGAGGGCGACTTCGTAGCCGGCCACGGTTCGCTGGCCGATGCTCCCGATCGCCTGGATCCGAACGACGACCTGGTCATTCAGTTGCGTCACGAACGCGATGCGGTAGAGCGTGAGCAGGCGATCGCATTTCCGATGATCGTGCGCGGCACCCTCAGCGGCATCGTGCTGGTCGGCGGAAAATGCAGCGGCCAGCCGTATCGGCCCGACGAAATCGGCTTGTTGAAGAAAGCGGCGCAGCAGCTTGGCTCCGACCTGGAAAGCCTGCGCGTGGTGGCGATCGAGCGCGAACTGGCCTACGCCGACCAGACGCAGCGCACGTTGCGCGATCGCTGCGAAACGCTCGAGCGCGTGTTGGTCGACAACCTGGAGAGGTCGCGCGCATAAGTCGACGCGCCGAAATAAAAATGCCCCGACGAATCGGGGCATTCTTTTGGTCTGGACCCCAGGATCTGACCCGATGGGGTCGGACCCTGGTGTTGACTTTTACTTCTTCGCAGCAGCCTTCGGCGCAACCTTGGCAGCAGCCTGGGTGAACTGGCTGACGGCGGCGCTCATGTTCGACTCGATCGCCTCGACCGCTTGCTTGGTGGTCTTGGTGAACTGCTCGTAACCGGCGTTGGCGTTGCCTAGGGTGGCCTTGAATGCGGCAACGACGTTCTCCGAACCGGCAGGCGCGTTCTTGCTGACTTCGTCGACCAGCGAGATGACCTTGCGGTTGGTCTCGGCGATCTGGGTCTCGGCGGCCTTGGTGAACTCAGCCTGGGTGCCGGCGGCGATCGCAGCGACTTGCTTGCTGTACGAAATGGCTTTCTCTGCGGTTGGCTGGGCTTGCGCGGCGCTCAGCGCGAAGAATTCTTGTGGATCCTTGGCCGACAGCAGCTGGCGCGTGGCGAACGACGACTCTTCCAGCGATGCCTTGGCGGCGGTGATGTTCAGGTCCACCAGCTTTTCCATACCTTCGAATGCTTTGGCGGTCAGCGACGAAAACATCGCGAACTGCGCTTCGAAGTTGGCTTTGGTGGCGTTCGAAAACTGCTCAGGGATTGCAAACATGTGATTCTCCAGGGTGTGTTGAATAGCGTTAGCGAATGTTGCTGTGATCGGTGAAGCAGGTGAACCGAGAACTTCTGGCGGGCGATGTATTGTGCGCCGCAACAATTCCTATTCTACTGAGTTTTCCACGCGCGTCAAGCACTTTTGGTGCAGCGCACAAATTAAAATATTGTTATCGTTTGACAATAGTTAAATTTCCTATGCGGCATAGCATACTCACCTCTGTCGACCCTAGGGAATGTGAGGCGGAAACGTCAATTTCTCCAGCATGCTATGCTGACAGCATCGCGCTTTCCTGCCTGCCGGTCCGGCGCATCGGCTGATAACTCATGTCTCGAATGCGCAACTGATTCATGCCCGATACCTCCATCCATGCTGCGGCGCGCCAGGGCGCCCCCTGGCTGTCGCCAATTCCCATCTTTTTCGTTTTGCTGTGGAGCAGCGGGTTCATCGTCGCCAAGTTCGGCCTGCCGTACGCGCCGCCGCTGACCTTTCTGATCCTGCGCTGCGCCTGCGTGCTGCTGGTGCTGGTTCCCTGCGTCATGATCTGGAAGGCGCCATGGCCCGAACGCCGCGCGATCGGCCACATCGCCGTCGCCGGCTTGCTGTTGCAGGCCGGTTACCTGTCCGGCGTGTGGTGCGCCATCAAGCTGGGCATGCCGGCCGGCCTGTCGGCGCTGATCGTCGGCATGCAGCCGATCTTGACGGCCGCCGCGGCGCCGCTGATCGGCGAAAAGGTGCGGCCGCGCCAGTGGCTCGGCTTCCTGTTCGGTTTCGTCGGTGTGGCCCTGGTCGTCGCTGCTAAAATCAACCTGATTGGGCTTTCGGCGACGGCGATCGTGCTGTGCCTGCTGGCGCTGCTGTCGATCACCGTCGGCACGATGTATCAGAAGCATCACTGCCCGCGCTTCGATCTGCGCACCGGCACCGTGATCCAGTTCGCGGCGACGGTGCTGGCTCTGCTGCCGGTGGCGATCTGGCTGGAAGGCTTCGATTTACAGTTCAGTTCGGTGGCGTGGACGCCGCGCTTCATCGGCGCCTTGCTGTGGTCGGTGTTCGCGTTGTCGATCGGCGCGATCTTCCTGCTGTTCAAGCTCTTGCGCCGCAGCGACGCGACCCAGGTCACCAGCTTGCTGTACCTGACGCCGCCGACGACGGCGATCATGGCCTGGCTGATGTTCGGCGAAGTGTTCAGCCTGATGGGCATGGTCGGGATGGTGGTGGCGGTGCTTGGCGTGGTGTTTGTCGTGAAAAAATAGAGGAGACGATGATTTCAACAGAACAACAACAGATGGTGGACGAGGCGATCGCCTCGCGCCGCTCGATCCGCGCTTTCCTGCCGACCCCGGTGGCGCGCGAAGACATCGAAGCGATC
This sequence comes from Massilia sp. P1_C10, assembly GCF_056406475.1. Classification (NCBI taxonomy): domain Bacteria; kingdom Pseudomonadati; phylum Pseudomonadota; class Betaproteobacteria; order Burkholderiales; family Oxalobacteraceae; genus Massilia; species Massilia sp. P1_C10. Next base: position 162,120 of record NZ_JBFUAC010000006.1, on the reverse strand, counting down.
CTGCAGGTCAGCGCGCGGGCGCCGTCCGGCACCAATATCCAGCCGTGGCGCGTCACCGTGCTGACCGGCGCGGCCAAGGAGCGCCTGTCGGACGCGATCCTGAAGGTGTATCACGACAAGGAGGCGGCCAGCGCCCACACCGAGGAATACGCCTACTATCCGCGCCAGTGGGTGTCGCCGTTCGTCGAGCGCCGCCGCAAGGTCGGCTGGGACCTGTACGCGCTGCTCGGCCTGACGCGCGACGACAAGGCCGGCATGGCCGCTCAGCACGGGCGCAACTACCGCTTCTTCGACGCCCCGGTCGGCCTGATCTTCACGATCGACCGGGTGCTGGAGCAGGGCTCGTGGCTCGATTACGGCATGTTCTTGCAGAACATCATGGTCGCCGCGCGCGGCCGCGGCCTCGACACCTGCCCGCAGGCGGCGTTCACGCAGTTCCACCGTATCATCAGCGAACAGCTGGGCTTGCCTGACAACGAGACGGTGGTCTGCGGCATGGCGCTGGGCTACGCCGATCCGGCGAAAATCGAGAATTCCTTGATCACGGAGCGCGTTCCTGTTGGCGAATTTGTACGGTTTCTCGACTAAAGGCGTACACTATATGGACGCGCTGTCACATCGCTGTGACCGTTGCGCTAGTGCATAAGTAATTGCTTTGAAGGTTAAATTTGCTTGCCATTGACGAGTGGTTTGCTACACTGCAACGAGACAATCTTCAGTTCGCTTCAAAGGATTTACAGATGTATAAGCTCGCGCTGGGCGCCATCGTTTCACTGCTGTTCATCCTGTCGCCGGTCGCCGAGGCCCAGGCGGCCGGACGCCCGCACGCATCGGCGAAGAAACACACCGTCAAGAAGGTCAAGCGCAGGGACGCCGGCGACGCCGTCGCGGCCGGCAAGCCGCGCATGGTGCGCCAGGTGTCGGTGGTGCGCGGCAAGCGCGTCGTCACTTTCCGGCCTGTGCGCAGCGCCAATTTCATCGTCGCGCCCGTCCCGCGCAGCGCCGGCGACGCGGCCGGCCTGAACCTCACGCGCGATCCGCTCGCGCTCGCTTCGAACGTCGCGCTGGTGCTCGACCAGACCAGCTCCGAAGTGCTGTTCGAAAAGAACGCCAACGTCGCCTTGCCGATCGCCTCGATCACCAAGCTGATGACCGGCCTGGTCGTTGTCCAGGCCCAGCAGGACATGAACGAAATGCTGACGGTGACCGAGGAAGACATCGATCACGAAAAGCACACCCATTCGCGCCTGTCGGTGGGATCGCGCATGACGCGCGGCGACCTGTTGCACATCGCCCTGATGAGCTCGGAGAACCGGGCCGCGTCCGCGCTGGGCCGCAACTATCCGGGCGGCATCACCGCTTTCGTCGCGGCCATGAACGCAAAGGCGAAAGAACTCGGCATGCACGACACGCGGTATGTCGATTCGAGCGGGCTGTCGAGCCGCAACGTCGCCAGCGCGCGCGACCTCGCGAAGCTGGCCATCGTCGCGCACCAGGAACCATTGCTTCGCGAATACTCGACCGACCCGAAGACCGAAGTCGACGCGGGCGGACGCATCATGCACTACTCCAACACCAACCGTCTCGTCGCCAATCCCGACTGGGATATCGGCTTGCAGAAAACCGGCTTCATCAATGAAGCTGGGCGTTGCCTGGTGATGCAGGCCATGATCCAGGGACGCGCGGTGATCATGGTGTTCCTCGATTCCAAGGGCAAGCTGTCACGCACCGCGGACGCGGGACGCATGCGCAAGTGGCTCGAAGCGCTCAAGCAGCCGCCAGGGATCGGCTGACTTTGTAGTCAGACCGGGTCGTTTCGAATAAGTTCAGACTAATTCGCGTGGCGCGTGCAAGACCGGGGCAGGGCCGATGGACCTGGCCCCATTTTTTTACGGCGCCGGCGAATAGCCCAGCGTCGCCGAGATGCTGTTGGCAGTCTGCACCAGGTCCTCGAGCCACTCTTCCTGCAAGCGGTCGGCCGGCGCCGAAATCGACAGGCCGGCGATCAGCTTGCCGCTGTCGTCATGGATGCCGGCGGCCATGCAGCGCACCCCCAGCTCCAGTTCCTCGTTGTCGCGCGCATAGCCGCGCGCACGCACCAGGCTCAGCTCGCGCTCGAGGCGCGCCAGGTCGGTGATCGAATTCTTGTTGTGCCCGGCCAGCCCGGTGCGGGTGGCGTAGGAGCGGATCGCCTTTGGATCGTCCACCGACAGGAACAGCTTGCCGGTCGAGGTCAGGTGCAGCGGACCGCGCCCGCCGATCGCGCGCACCACCTGCATCCCCGACCGCTCGGAGAAGGCGCGGTCGATGTAGACGATCTCGTCGCCCTGGCGCACCGACAGGTTGATGGTCTGCTGGGTTTTTTTGTGCAGTGCACGCATGAAATCGAGCGCGGCCTCGCGCACCGACAGCCGGCTCTTGACCACATTGCCCAATTCCAGCAGCCGCATGCCGAGCCGGTAGGTGCCGGGCTCGACCCGGTCGACGAAGCGCGTGATGACCATGTCGTTCAAAATCCGGTGCGCCGTTGAAGGGTGGAGGCCGGATACCTTCGACAATTCCTTCAGGCTGACCGGGTCGCTGTAGGTCGCCAGCGCGTCGAGCAGGGCGACCATGCGCTCAATCACTTGAATCGAGGTTTTGGCGGTTTCGATCGGTTCAATTTTCATGATGTGGTTGGTGCAGTGCGGTATCGGTTGCAGTCTTTATACCATAATGTGAAAATGCTTGGCAATCTTCCCATGCATTGTCGCGCCAGCGCATAATGGCGCATCGTCACTCATTCACTGCATCCCATGACCCGACCCGTCAGCGAGTTCAAAAGCAAAAATGGCATCAAGCGCATCTTCGCGGCATTCAGTTATTCGGTCGACGGTTTCAAGGCCGCCTGGCGCTACGAGGCGGCATTCCGGCAGGAACTGGTGATCGTGGTCATCGGCACCATCGTGGCGCTGAGCCTGCGCGTGTCGGCCTTCGAGAAGCTGATGCTGGTCGCGCTGATGATCTTCGTGCTCATCGTCGAGCTGATCAATTCGGCGATCGAGACCGTGGTCGACCGCATTTCGCTCGACCCCAATCCGCTGTCGAAGAACGCCAAGGACATGGGCAGCACGGCGGTGGCCTTGTCGATTCTCATTTCTGTGGCGGCGTGGGCGACCGTGCTGTTCAACCGCTTCTACTGACCGCATCTGCAGATTTATTCAACGCGCGCATAAGCTTGCGCCGAACGATTCCTTCCTTTTCGCCCGCGCCCGCCGTAAGCTCGGAGTCAAGGAGGCAACATGGCGCAGCAGCTTTATCCCGAATTTCACGTCATCGTCGTTCCCGGCCTGCACGATAGCGGACCGGGGCACTGGCAGACCCTGTGGCAGCAGCGTCATCCGGAATTCGACCGCGTTCGACAACACGACTGGAACACGCCGGACCTGCTCGCATGGGCGGCGCGGGTGGACCAGGCACGCGCGCGCGATCCGCGGCCCGCGCTGTTCATCGCGCACAGCTTCGGCTGCCTGGCGGCGATGTACAGCATCGCGCGCAATCCGGCCAGGGTCGCAGGCGCCTTGCTGGTCGCCCCGGCCGATCCGGACAAGTTCGGGGTGGCGGCGCTGTTGCCGCGGCAGCCGCCGGCGTGCGCCACGGTGCTCGTGAGCAGCCGCGACGATCCCTGGATGCGCGCCGAGCACGCCGCGCGCTGGGCCGCGCGCTGGGGCAGCCTGCTGATCGACGCCGGCGCGCGCGGCCACATCAACGCCGAATCGCTACTGGGACACTGGCAGTTTGGACAGGAGGCGTTGCATTTATTGTACGAACGGGCGCACAATCATTATCCGGCACTGGCCTGATTCACTCATCTCTGGAGACCACCATGACCTTACGCTTGGGCGACACCGCCCCCGATTTCGAGCAGGATTCTTCGACTGGCAAGATCAAATTCCACGAGTGGGCAGGGGACTCGTGGGTCGTGCTGTTTTCCCATCCGGCCGACTTCACGCCGGTCTGCACCACCGAGCTGGGGCTGACGGCCAAACTCAAGCCCGAGTTCGACAAGCGCAACGTCAAGGCGCTGGCGCTGTCGGTCGATCCGGTCGACTCGCACAAGCAGTGGATCGGTGACATCGAGGAGACCCAGAAGACCGTGGTGAACTTTCCCATCATCGCCGACGCGGACCGCAAGGTGGCCACGTTGTACGACATGATTCATCCCGAGGCCTCGGCCACGGCGACGGTGCGCTCGCTGTTCGTCATCGATCCGCAGAAGAAAGTGCGGCTGATGATCACCTATCCGATGAGCTGCGGTCGCAATTTCGAAGAGGTGCTGCGGGTGATCGACGCGCTGCAGGTCGCCGACAAGTACACGGTGGCCACGCCGGGCAACTGGAAGCAAGGCGACGACGTGATCATTCCGCTGACGGTGCAGGATCCGGAAGTGATCAAGCAAAAGTATCCGGGCGGCTACAAGGCTGAGCGGCCGTACCTGCGGCTGACGCCGCAGCCGGGCAAATAAACTTGACTAATCAAGTATCTGGGGCCGATCCGGCGGATCTGGCCCTAACCCCGCGCGCATAAGCAAATAAGATCTCGGTCGTTTGCCATATCGCTCAGTTAGCTTACTCTCGACGCTAACTTGAGGGATTTGTATGCTATTGACCTATGTACTCTCCGGCTTCGCGGTCGGCTTGCTGGTCGGCATGACGGGCGTGGGCGGAGGCTCGCTGATGACGCCGCTGCTGACCCTGCTGTTCGGCGTGCCGCCTTCGGTCGCGGTCGGCACCGACCTGGCGTTCGCCTCGATCACCAAGGGTTTCGGCACCTTCACCCACCGCCTGCGCGGGACCGTGCGCTGGGACATCGTGCGCCGGCTGTGCGCCGGCGCGCTGCCCGCGGCCGTGCTCGCCACGCTCGCGCTGAAGCAGTACGGCGCCCTCGACGCACACATCGGCCAGGTGATCCGCTATTCGATCGCCGGCTCGGTGCTGCTGACCGTGACCGCGCTGCTGTTCAAGGCCAACCTGCTGGCCTGGGTCAACGCCAAGCCCAGCCGCCAGCTGCACGGCCGCGCGCTGACCGCCGCGACCGTCGTCGCTGGCGCCGTGCTCGGCATCCTCGTCACCATTTCGTCGATCGGCGCCGGCGCCATCGGCGCGACCCTGCTGGTGATGCTGTATCCGCGCATGAGCTCGGCCGAAGTAGCCGGCACCGACATCGCCTACGCCGTGCCGCTGACCGCGATTGCCGCCTTCGGCCATTGGTGGCTCGGCTCGATCGACTGGACCCTGCTCGGCACGCTGCTGCTCGGCTCGGTGCCGGGCATCACGCTGGGCTCCTGGGCCGCGCGCGCCATCCCGGAGCGCTTCCTGCGCGGCGTGCTCGCCACCACCCTGACCGCGGTGGCCGCGAAGTTGATTTCCTGATCCGGCTTAATAGCTGTTTGATCTATGCAAATGAGAAATGCTTCGTTTGCGTTATGAGTTTCAGGTGCGATTATCGAGTTCTGATAGAAGAATCCGTAATAAGAGGACCGAATGCCCGCAGTCACCCTTCCCACGCCGCGCGCCGCACCGTTCCGGGTCATGCCCGGCTTCGGGCTTTCGCTCGGCTTCACCGTGTTCTACCTGTGCCTGATCGTTTTGATTCCGCTGTCGGCGGTGTTCGTCAAGACCTTCACCATGACCTGGGAAGCGTTCTGGCACGCCGTCACGTCCGAGCGCGTGGTCGCATCGTACAAGCTAAGTTTCGGCGCCTCGCTGATCGCCGCGGCGATTAACGTGGTGTTCGGCGGCGTCGTCGCCTGGGTGCTGGTGCGCTATAAATTCCCCGGCAAGCGCTTCGTCGACGCGCTGGTCGACCTGCCGTTCGCGCTGCCGACCGCGGTCGCCGGCATCACGCTGACCGCGCTGTATTCGCAGAACGGCTGGATCGGCCGCTACCTCGAGCCGCTCGGCCTGAAGATCGCGTTCACGCCGGTCGGCGTGGTCGTTGCGCTGACCTTCATCGGTCTGCCGTTCGTGGTGCGCACGGTGCAGCCGGTGCTGGAAGAAGCCGAGCGCGAACTAGAAGAAGCGGCCGCCAGCCTTGGCGCCAGCTCGCTGCAGATCTTCCTGCGCGTGGTCTTCCCCACCATCATGCCGGCGCTGCTGACCGGCTTCGCGCTGGCCTTCGCGCGCGCCACCGGCGAATACGGCTCGGTCATCTTCATCGCCGGGAACATGCCGATGGTGTCCGAGATCACGCCGCTGTTCATCATCACCAAGCTGGAACAGTACGACTACGCCGGCGCTACCGCGATCGCGGTCGTGATGCTGCTCGCGTCCTTCCTGATGCTGTTGGCGATTAACCTGCTACAGGCCTGGTCGCGCAACCGGGCGGGGAAAAAATGAGCGCCGTTCTCGATACCCCGATTCCGGCGGCGGCGCCGCGCCGCGGCGAACTGCCGGTCATGTCCAACGTGTTCGAGCCGCCGTGGGTGCGCATCGCGCTCATCACCGTGGCGCTGGGCTTCCTGACCTTGTTCCTGTTCGTGCCGCTGGTCGCGGTGTTCGCCGAGGCCTTCAAGAAGGGCTGGCAGGCCTACCTGGCCGCGATCACCGATCCGGACGCGGTTTCCGCCATCAAGCTCACCTTGATCGCCGCCATCGTGTCGGTGCCGTTGAACCTCGTGTTCGGCGTCGCCGCCTCGTGGGCCATCGCCAAGTTCGAATTCCGCGGCAAGAGCATCCTGCTCACGCTGATCGACCTGCCGTTCTCCGTGTCGCCGGTGATCTCGGGCCTGATCTACGTGCTGCTGTTCGGCGCGCAGGGCTGGTTCGGGCCGTGGCTGCAGGCGCACGACATCAAGATCTTGTTCGCGGTGCCGGGCATCGTGCTGGCGACGGTGTTCATCACTTTCCCCTTCGTCGCGCGCGAGCTGATTCCGCTGATGCAGTCGCAGGGCACCGAGGAAGAAGAGGCCGCTCTGGTGCTGGGCGCCTCGGGCTGGAACACCTTCCGCCGCGTGACGCTGCCGAACATCAAATGGGGCCTGCTGTATGGCGTGATCCTGTGTAACGCCCGCGCGATGGGCGAGTTCGGCGCGGTGTCGGTGGTGTCGGGCCACATCCGCGGCGAGACCAACACCATGCCGCTGCAGGTCGAGATCCTCTACAACGAATACAACTTCGCGGCCGCCTTCGCGATCGCCTCGCTGCTTGCCTTGCTGGCGCTGGTGACCCTGGCGCTCAAGTCCTTCATCGAATGGCGGCTGCATCAACAACAATCCGTCGAAGCCGACGCGCGCATTTTGGAGCTTACAGCATGACCATCGAAGTCCAGCATATCCGCAAGCAGTTCGGCCAGTTCACCGCGCTCGACGACGTCTCGCTGCAATTCCCGGCCGGCGAGCTGACCGCGCTGCTGGGACCTTCCGGCTGCGGCAAGACCACGCTGCTGCGCATCATCGCCGGCCTCGAACATCCCGATTCCGGCAAGGTGCTGCTGGACGGCCAGGATGCGTCTGCGCGCCACGTGCGCGAGCGCCAGGTCGGCTTCGTGTTCCAGCACTACGCGCTGTTCAAGCACATGACCGTGTTCGAGAACGTCGCCTTCGGCCTGCGCGTGCGGCCGCGCAAGGAGCGTCCGAGCGAGGAGGCGATCCGCGACAAGGTGCGCAGCCTGCTCGAACTGGTGCAGCTCGACTGGCTGGCCGATCGCTATCCGCCGCAGCTGTCGGGCGGCCAGCGGCAGCGCATCGCACTGGCGCGCGCGCTCGCGGTCGAGCCGCGCGTGCTGCTGCTCGACGAGCCGTTCGGCGCGCTCGACGCCAAGGTGCGCAAGGAACTGCGGCGCTGGCTGCGGCGCCTGCACGACGACCTGCACGTGACCAGCATCTTCGTCACCCACGACCAGGAAGAGGCGCTGGAAGTGGCCGACCAGGTGGTCCTCATGAACAAGGGACACGTCGAGCAGCTTGGCACGCCCGATTCGGTGTACAACCACCCGGCTTCGCCGTTCGTCTACGGCTTCCTCGGCAACGTCAACCTGTTCCACGGCCGCGTGCACGAAGGCGTGCTGGCCAGCGGCGACGCCAACTTCCACGTGCCCGACCACGCCGCAGTCCAGAACAGCAACGGCATCGCCTACGTGCGGCCGCACGACCTCGAAGTGGATCGGTATGTGCCGGGCGCCGAAGGCATCGTGGTCAAGCTGCGCCGCTCACACGCGATCGGGCCGCTGGCCCAGCTCGACCTCGAGCGATCCGACAATGCGGAGCTGATCGACGCGGTGATTCCGAACGATCGCTTCCGCGAGCTGGAGCTGAAGGACGGCGAGACGCTGGTGGTGCGGCCGCGCCGCATGCAGGTGTTCGTCGACCAGGGAGCGGCGATATGAATTTTCAGCAGCTGCGTTCGATCCGGGAAGCGGCGCGCCGGAACTACAACCTCACCGAGGTGGCGAACGCGCTGTTCACGTCGCAGCCGGGCGTGAGCCGGCAGATCCGCGAGCTGGAAGATGAACTGGGCGTGGTGATCTTCGAGCGCAACGGCAAGCGCCTAACCGGCCTCACCGACCCGGGCAAGGGCATCCTGAAGATAGTCGACCGGCTGCTGGTGGAAGCGGAGAACCTGCAGCAGGCAAGCGCCGAATACTCCGGGCAGAAAAGCGGCACGCTGACGATCGCGGCGACCCACACGCAGGCGCGTTATGCGCTGCCGAAGGTGGTGCAGTCGTTTCGCGCGGACTTCCCCGAAGTGCGCATCGCGCTCCAGCAAAGCGCGCCCGACCACATCGCCGAGTGGATCTTGTCGGGCAAGGCCGATTTCGGCATCGCGACCGAAGGCCTGTCGCAGTTTCCCGACCTGGTGTCGTTCCCGTGCTATCGCTGGAGCCACCTGATCGTTGTGCCGGATGGGCATCCGCTGCTGGCGCATTCGCCGATCAGGCTCGAGGACCTTGGGCGCTACCCGCTGATTACGTACGACGTGGGATTTACCGGCCGCGGACATATCGACGCGGCGTTCGTCGATGCGGGCGTCAAGCCCGACATCGTGCTGACGGCAATGGACTCGGACGTCATCAAGCAGTACGTGTCGCTGGGTCTGGGCGTGGGGCTGGTGGCGTCGATGGCGTTCGATCATGGCCGCGACAAGGGGCTGCGCGCGATCGGGGCGTCGCACCTGTTTGCGCCGAACGTGACGCGGCTGGCGGTGCGGCGCGGCGCATATCTGCGGTCGTTCGCTTATCACTTCATCGAGCAGTTTGCGCCGGAGTTGACGCGGGCGGAGATCGATCGCGCGATGAATGCCGCGATCGACACCACCAGCTGATTACTGGCCGGGATTCGGCAGGCGCGCGTGGATGGCGTCGATTGCGGCGACCAAATGGTCCGGCAGCACGGTGTTCGCAGCGTCGATGTTTTCCTTCAGTTGCGCCAGGGTGGTCGCGCCGATGATCGTGGAAGCCACGAACCAGCGCGAATAGCACCACGCCAGCGCCATCTGCGCCGGGGTCATCCCGTTCTCGCGCGCCAGCTGCGCGTAGTCCTTCACCGCCGCCAGCACCGTCGGCCGCAAATAGCGCGGGCTCCAGGTCGGCGGGAAAATCGTCAGCCGGCCGTGCGCCTTCGGGTTGTCGATGTACTTGCCGCTCAACTGGCCGAACGCCAGCGGGCTGTACGCCAGCAGCCCCACATTCTCGCGGTAGCAGGTCTCATCCAGCAGGCTGGTTTCGAAGCCGCGCGCGGTCAGGTTGTACAGGTTCTGGATCGTCGCGATGCGCGGCAGGCCCTTCGCTTCGGCCTGGCGCGTGAATTCGCACACGCCCCACGAGCTTTCGTTGGACACGCCGATGTGGCCGATCTTGCCGGCGTCGACCAGCTTGCCCAGCGCCGCCAGCGTGTCTTCGATGGCCACGCTGCTGCGTTCGTTTTTTGGATCGAACTGGCTCGCGCCGAAGATCGGCAGGTTGCGGCTCGGCCAGTGCAGCTGGTACAGGTCGATGTGGTCGGTCTGAAGGCGCCGCAGGCTGGTCTCGACGGCGGCCTGCAGGCTGGCCGCATCGAGGTTCTGCTTGCCGCCGCGGACCCAGTGCAGCGCCGGATTCGGGCCGGCCGCCTTGGTCGCCAGAACGACGTCGTTGCGCTTGCCGGTTTTCTTGAGCCACGAGCCGATGAAGCGCTCGGTCGATCCCTGCGTCTCGGCGCGCGGCATCACCGGGTACATTTCGGCCGTGTCGATGAAGTTGATGCCGCGCTCCAGCGCGTAATCGAGCTGGCTGTGGGCGTCGGCTTCGGTGTTCTGTTCGCCGAAGGTCATCGTGCCCAGGCAGACGTTGGATACGCGCAGATCGCTGGTTCCGAGCAGTGTGGTCTTCATCATGCGCCTTTCAGCGCGCGCGCGCAGTCGCGTACCAGCGCGGGGCCGGCGTAAATCAGGCCGCTGTACAGCTGCACCAGCGAGGCGCCGGCGTCGAACTTGGCCTTGGCGTCGGCGCCGCGCATGATGCCGCCCACGCCGATGATCGGCAACTCGTCGCCGAGTTCGGATTTGAGCTTGCGGATCACGATGTTCGACAGTTCGAACACCGGCGCGCCCGACAGGCCGCCCGCTTCGGCGCCATGTTCCATGCCTTCGACCGCAGTGCGCGACAGCGTGGTGTTGGTGGCGATGACGCCGTCGATCTTGTGGCGCAGCAGGGCGCCGGCGATGTTCCGGGCCTGCTCGGTGTCGATGTCAGGCGCGATCTTCAGTGTGATCGGCACGTAGCGCTTGTACTGGTCGGCCAGGCGCGACTGCGCCGCCTTCAGCTGCGACAACAGCGCGTCGAGTTCGGAGGCGCCCTGCAGCTGGCGCAGGTTCTTGGTGTTCGGCGACGAGATGTTGACCGTCACGTAGCTCGCGTACGGGTACACCTTTTCGAGGCAGTGCAGGTAATCCTCGGCGGCGCGCTCGATCGGGGTGTCGGCGTTCTTGCCGATGTTCAGGCCCAGCACGCCTTCCTTATTCTGGTAGAACTTCGACGCCTGCACGTTGGCGACGAAGGCGTCGACGCCCCCGTTGTTGAAGCCCATGCGGTTGATGATGGCCTTCGCCTGCGGCAGGCGGAACATGCGCGGCTTCGGATTGCCGGCCTGCGGGCGCGGCGTCACGGTGCCCACCTCGATCGAGCCGAAGCCCAGCGCGGCGAGACCGTCGATGTAGGCGCCGTCCTTGTCCAGCCCCGCGGCCAGGCCGACCGGGTTGGGGAAGCTGATGCCCATGACGGTGCGCGGATCGGCTTCCGGACTGGGGAAGGCGCGCGTGAGGCCGAACGCGGCGGCGCGGTTCAGCGCGGGCAGGGTCAGGTTGTGGGCCGCTTCGGGATCGAGCGAAAAAAGAAGGGGGCGCGTAAGGGCGTACAGCAGTTTATCGGACATGGCGGGCAGGGGTTGGTGCAGACCGCTCATTTTACCTACTTGTCGAGCAGCCCCCAAGCGCCATTGATGCGCGCCTCGAGCGGCCGGAAGTTAACCTTGTAGGCCATCTTCGGACTTTGCTCGATCCAGTAGCCCAGATACACGTAGGGCAGGCCCAGTTCGTCGGCCTGGGCGATCTGCCACATCACGTTGTAGGTGCCGAACGAGGCGCCCGGCACGTCCGGGTCGAAGAAGGTGTAGACCGACGACAGGCCGTCCGACAGCACGTCGATGATCGACACCATGCGCAGGGTGCCGTCCGGCTCGCGGAATTCCACGAGGCGGGTATTGACGCGGCTTTGCAGCAGGAACTGGGCGTACTGGTCGCGGCTGTCCTGGTCCATGCCGCCGCCGACGTGGCGCGTGCTTTGGTAGCGCAGGTAGAGCGCGTAGTGCTCGTCCGAGAAGCCGAGGTTGGCGACGATCGCAGCGAGCGAGGCGTGGCGCTTGGCGGCGCGGCGCTGGCCGCGGCTGGGCGTGAATTCGGCGGCGCGCACCCGCACCGGGATACAGGCGTGGCAGCCGTCGCAATACGGGCGGTAGGTGAAGATGCCGCTGCGGCGAAAGCCGCTCTTGACCAGTTCGGAGTAGACGTCGGCGTTGATCAGGTGCGAAGGCGTGGCCACCTGGGAGCGCGCCTGGCGAGCGTCGAGGTAGCTGCACGGGTAGGGCGCCGTAGTGTAGAACTGCAGCGTCGAGAAGGGCAGGTCGTTCAGGTGCGTCATGCGGAGCTCGCGGAGTGACGGTTGCGCTACGATTGACTCTATTCTATCGAAAGTTTGGACTTGTCACCGCACCGATTCCAACGGTGGCACGGGGCGCCAGCCGGTGATTTCGGGCTCGTGGATAGCGCGCCGCACGTGGTCCAGGAAAGCGGCGCGCGGAATCGGCGCCGCGCCCAGCGACGCCAGGTGCCCGGTCTCCTGCTGGCAGTCGATCATCGCCACGCCGTGGCTGCGCAAAAAGGCGACCAGGTAAGCGAGCGCGACCTTGGAGCCGTCGGTGACGCGGGCGAACATCGATTCGCCGTAGAACATGTGGCCGATGCAGACGCCGTAGGCGCCGCCGACCAGTTCGCCGTCGAGCCACAGTTCGGACGAGTGCGCGTGGCCCATCGCATGCAGGCCGGTGTAGCCGGCGATGATGTCCTTCGAGATCCAGGTGCCGGGCCCGTCGCGGCGCGGTGCGGCGCAGGCGCGCATCACCTCCTCGAAGGCGCTGTCGAAGCGCACCTGCCAGCGGCCGCCCGGTTCCATGCTGCGCTCGACCTTGCGCAAGGTCTTGCGCAGGCTGTCGCTGACGCGAAAGGCGTCGGTGCGCAGCACCATGCGCGGGTCGGTGCTCCACCACAGGATGGGCTGGCCTTCGGAGAACCACGGAAAGATGCCGTGCTGGTAGGCTTGCAGCAGGCGCTGCGGCGACAAGTCGGCGCCCGCGGCCAGCAGGCCGGGCGCGTCGATCGTCAGCGCGTGCGAGACGTCGGGAAACGGGGTGTTCGATTCGAGCCAGGGAATCATGGCTCAGTCGGGCGCGCCTGACGAGCGCATCGGGCGCACGATGTCGTGGCTGTGGAAACCGTAGCTGCCGCCTTCGCGCACCTTGCGGCGGTCGGCGAAGAACAGCTCGAGCGTCGTGCGGATGGTGGGGAAGGCGAGGTCGTCCCACGGGATGTCGCGCTCGCTGAACAGCTGCACTTCGAGGCTTTCGATGCCGGGCGCAAAGTTCAGGTCGCGCAGGCGCGCCAGGTAAAACAGATGCACCTGATGAACGTGGGCAACGTTGAGCAGGGTGTACAGCGGGCCCAGCTCGACGTTGGCGCCGGCTTCCTCTTCGGTTTCGCGGATGGCGGCTTCGGCGGTCGTCTCGTTGTTTTCCATGAAGCCGGCCGGCAGGGTCCAGTAGCCGTAGCGCGGCTCGATCGCGCGCTTGCACAGCAGCACCTTGATGTCGCCGTCCTGTTCCCACACCGGCAGCGAACCGATCACCAGCTTGGGATTTTCATAGTGGATTGCGTCGCACTGGCCGCAGACGTAGCGAGGCCGGTTGTCGCCCTCGGGGATCGCCAGTGCCACCGGATGGGCGCATTCGGAACAAAATTTCATAGGTAGCCGGAAGAATGGTATTTCGCTTACTTTACACCGAATGAGGGGCACGCGCCGCAGTGGGCGGGCGGTAAAAAGGCTGCCGCGCCGTACATTGGATGCTGCAATCGCACATCCACTGTGGATTAATATTGCCTAAATCGGCCGAAGCCCCTATAATGATTGCACAGACGCGGGGTGGAGCAGTCTGGCAGCTCGTCGGGCTCATAACCCGAAGGTCACAGGTTCAAATCCTGTCCCCGCAACCAGAATTCAGCAAACAAGCCGTCGGTTCGAAAGAACTGGCGGCTTTTTTGTTCTTGGTTCTCGGTTTGACATGCGCCCATGGTTGCGGGTGCCCAAATCGGCTGGGGCGAACGGACGTATAATGTTCGTTCACCCGCTGCCCATGTCCCCAACGATATGAAAAAGCAAAACCGTGCCGTAGAGTCTTCCACTGCGACACAAAATTCCTCAGACGCTGCGCCAACCATTTTGAATGGCGAGCCTATCCCTCCTTTGCAACTTCCAGAGGGCTTCGACTTCACATACCACCTTAAAGTTGTGGCCGCCGGCAAGGTTAAGCCTACAACTCATGAAGAATTCCAGCAATTGATCGCCGAACTGAAGTCGTCGAAAAAAATTGGTTCGGTTTGATACCAAGTCGGACGCGCGATTTCGCTCGAGCCTGGACGATTTTGGGAGCGATGCAGCTATCGATGTCTTGAGCTGTCTCGACGAAATCGCACAACTCGGCCTTGGTTGGGATGAATTCAAGCGAACCTATGGTTGGATGCCGGTAAAAGTGGTAGGTGAGCAAGACCTATCCTGGCGCATTGGAATTGCATCGCTTTTATATCGCGTCTCGCTCTGGAAGTCGATTTCAAGTCGTTGGCTACACGTATGAAAACGTCGTAGTCGTTTGCGCGATCGCGTTGCGAAATTAAGCTGTTTTCATTGGTCTTGCAGGCTGGCCCAAAGATGGGCAGCCGCCATCGTGCGATGCGGCTTGTAGCGCTCGAGCAGGGCTTCGGTGCGCGGCATGTCGGGCTTGGCGGCTTCGCCCAGCAGGTGCTGCAAGGCGGCGCGGATTGCAACGTCGCCATGAAGTGAGCAGTCGGCGTAGCCGTATCCCCGTAGCAGCGCGTAGTTGACCGTCCATGGGCCGATGCCCTTCACTGCCAGCAGAGCCGCACTCGCATGTTCGATGTCGTCGGCGCGGTCGAGCCGCAGCTCGCCGGCCGCCACCAGTTTCGCGAGGCGCAGCAAGGTTTCGGCCTTCGCGCCGGAGAATTTTCGCGAGGTGAGATCGGCCAGTGCCAGCGCCGCCACCTGTTTCGCTTCGGGATAACACCACACTCCGCTGCTGTGCTGCACGCCCGCCTGCAGGATGAAGGTGCGGCGCAGCGCGATGGCGAAGGTCAGGTTGATCTGTTGGCCGATAATCGCCCAAGTCAGCGCTTCGAAGATCGTGGCCGACTGCACGATGCGCAAATGCGGGCGGCGGCGCGCTACGTCGCCCATCAGGTCGTCATCGCTGGCCAGCTTGAGAAAAGGCGCCGGATCGATGCGCAGCCCAAGAATGTTCAGCAGCGCTTCCTGCACCATCTGCTCGGCCTTTGGCGTCAGCGCGCCATCGGCATGGACGTCGCACAGCGCCTCGAACGGCGTCAGCGCCACGTCGAACAGCACCGGCACGCCGTCGAGCAGCACGCCCTTGAGGATCCGATCTTCGGTGACCTGCTCGGCCACGCCCTCCGCATCGCGGCTGTGAAAGGCGAGGACGTCGGCGCTCTGGTAGCCGGCGGGGAGCGCGATCGTTACCTGCATCACTGCGCGGATGCCGCGGCCCGTGCGCCGAAGCGCGGCACGAAGCCGGTCACCAGCGCGGTGCCGGTGATAACGATGGCGGCGCCGGCGGCGGTGTACCAGCCGACCGTCTCGCCGAGGAACAGCACGCCCCACAGGATGCCGAACAGCGGATTGAGGAAGGTGACCGTCAGGGCCGAGGTCGGGCCGACTTCTTCGATCAGCTTGAAGTAGATGATGTAGGCGATCCCGCTGCACATCACGCCGAGCGCCAGCGCCGCGCCCATGATGCCGAGCGTCGGTTCGGCCGGCGCGGGAAAGAAGGGCAGGGCGGGAATCACCAGCAAGGTCGCGGCCCACATGCTGCCGTGCGCGTTGGCGAACGGCTCGATCGAGCGGGCCTGGCGCGCGTACGCGCTGGCGACGCTGTAGCTGAAGGCGCCGCCCAGCGCAGCGACGACGGCCAGCGCGGCGCCTGGCTTCTTGGTCGCATGGTCGAAGCCGACCAGCAGGGCGACGCCGAGCGTCCCAAGCACGAGGCCGAACGCGGTGCGCGCGGTGATCTTCTGGCTTGCCCACACGGCGCCGATCAGCGCGCCCCACATCGGCGCTGTCGCGTTCAGCACCGACAGCACCGAGGCCGTCAGCGTGCTCGCGGCGTATGCGAACAGCAGGAACGGCAGCGCGGAATTGAAAAAGCCCAGCATCAGGTAGTGCTTCCAGTTGGCGCGCAGGTCGAGGCGCTTCTTCAGGAAGAAGCCGACGATCGCGAGAAACACCGCGGCGAAGGCGACGCGGTATTCGATCAGCACCGCGGGGCCGAGCACCGGCGCGCTGATGCGCATGAAGAGGAAGGAACTGCCCCAGATCGCCGCGAGCAGGACTAGACGAAGGAGGTTTGCTGTGTTCATTTGACGATCCGATGAGATAAAACGATAGGGTAGGCTGCGTCCCGTTGCGAACGAAACCTGATTCTTGCGATTGAATCCGGCTAGTCGCGCATGCAGGCGTTGGTGCCGGGCGGGGTGAGGGCGGCGGCGTGGCTCAGCTGCTGCGCGGCGGGCACGCCGTTCTTCACGGCGGTCATCTCGGCCAGGATCGAGATGGCGATTTCGGCCGGCGTCTTGCTGCCGATGTAGAGTCCCACCGGCCCGTGCAGGCGCGCCAGCTGTTCGTCGCTGAGGTCGAATTGCTTGAGCCGCTCGCGCCGTTTGGCATTGTTCAGGCGCGAGCCGATCGCGCCCACATAGAAGGCATCGGACTTGAGCGCCTCCATTAGCGCCAGGTCGTCCAGTTTCGGGTCGTGGGTCAGGGCCAGCACGGCGCTGCGGCTGTCGAGGCGCGCTTCCAGCACGAGGTCGTCGGGCATCATGTGCACAGGCGTCACGCCCGGGACAGTCCATCCGCTGCGATACTCTTCGCGCGGGTCGCACACGGTCACGTGATAATCCATCGCCATGGCGACCTGGGCGACGAAGCGCGACAACTGGCCGGCGCCGATGATGAACAGGCGCCAGCGCGGGCCGTGGATGGTGCACAGCATGTCGCCTTCGACATGCTGGACGGCGCCCGCCCGCGCGCTTGTCATGCTCACCGCGCCGGTGCGCAGGTCGAGCCGGCGCGCCACCTGCTCGTGCCGGTCGAGGCGCGCGAGCAGCTCGGCGATGGCGCTGTTTGGGGAAAGTGGCTCGATCGCCAGTTCGATGGTGCCGCCGCACGGCAGCCCGAAGCGGTGCGCTTCGTCGGCGCTGATGCCGTAGCTGACGATGTCGGGGACAGTGCGTTCGATGCCGTGCAGGCGAACCTGCTCGATCATGTCGTCTTCGATGCAGCCGCCGGAGACCGAGCCGACGACCTGGCCGTCCTCGCGGATCGCCAGCATGGCGCCGATCGGACGCGGGCTCGAGCCCCAGGTCTTGACGACCGTGACCAGCTGGCAGCGTTGGCCCGCGGCGACCCAGCCCGCGCAGGTCTTCAGAACTTCAAGGTCGATGCTGTCCATGGGATCGAATATACTGGCGCCTTCAACTACGGCGCGGTAAATTAAACATGACCCATGATACAAAAAAAGACGACGGCTCGCCGAAGTTCGGCCGTTTGCTTATTGTGCTGGTGGCGGTGGTGGCGTTTTGCGGGTTGCTGACTTACGTGATGGGGACGTTTTTTCCGAACTTCCCGAACTTTTAGCGGTCGGCGCAGCAGCGGCAGCCGGCGCCGCGGCCACGGCGGCATCGGGCACCAGCGCCTTGCGGTCCTTCTTCTTTGCTTCGACTTCCGCCACGGCCTTGTCGATCGCGGCCGCGCGCGCCGAAGTGGCGGGGTGGTTGGCCACATAGCCGTTCAGCACCGACGCCGGATAGGTTGAGGCGAGACGCTTCCAGAACGGGGCCGCGCCATCGAGGTTGTAGCCGGCGCGCGCCAGCAGGTACACGGCCAGGCGGTCGGCCGCGGCGTCGACTTCGGCCGGCATCGCCTTGACGCCGCCGCTGCCGATCAGCATCGACTGGTCGGGGTTAACGGTGACGAGATTGTCGATGATGCCGCCCACGGTGCCGGCATAGCGCTGCGAGGTATGGTGGCCGAGCATGTTGTGCGCCATGCCTTTGGCGAGCAGGTAAGCCAGTTCGTCATCGCTGCGGGTGAAGTTGATCATGCCGCGGGTGACCATCACGCGCGAGCCATCGGCGTAGGAATTAATGTTGTCCGAGTTGCCCAGCTCGATGCCGAAACCGCAGGCGCGCGTGACCGGGATGGTGAGCTGCTTGTTGTTGCCATCGCGTTCGACGCCCATCGGCAGCGACGGGTGGGCCGCCAGCAGCGGCCCGAACACGGCGCCGGCCATGGTCGATGCATTCGGTCCGCTTGGTAAGGGCTTGCCGCCCGCGGTGACGAGGCGGTCGCCGCGGCGCAAGCCGGCCTGCGAGGCGCCGCTGCCGGCCAATACGCCGGTCACTTGCAGCCGTTCGCCCATGCCGAAGGCGACGTGCGCCGCTTCGTTGTAGTCGCCGGGATAGGAGTAGCGGTTCTTGGCGGTGAAACCGAGCAGGTTGCGCGCCTGGGACTTGCACAGCTCCGCGTTGTTGATCAGGAGCGGCGCTGCGACGCGGTACAGGCGGTCCTGCAGCGCCGCCATCCTGGTGAGCTGTTCGGCTTCGGCCGCCATGCGCGGCGTCAGCACCGGTGCTTCTGGTTCGGCCGCGCGCGACGGCGCGGAGGGGACGGGGCCTTGCTGGAGTGGGGTGCGGGTGGCACAGCCAGACATCAACAACGCCAGCGTCAGGGCCGGCCACAGAGCATCGATGCGCTTCATTTGAGTTCCTCGTTTATTATTGTTTGCCGGTGCTGCCGAAGCCGCCAGCACCGCGTTCGCTTTCCTTGTCCGAGTCGAATTCGTCGACGACGATAAAGCCCACCTGCACGACCGGCACGACGATCAACTGCGCCAGCCGCTCCATCGGGTTCAGCGTGAATGCCTGCTGCCCGCGGTTCCAGGTCGAGACCATTAACTGGCCTTGGTAATCGGAGTCGATCAAGCCTACCAGATTACCCAATACGATGCCGTTCTTGTGACCCATGCCGCTGCGCGGCAGGATCATCGCGCAGTAGCCGGGGTTGGCCACGTGGATGGCGATCCCGGTCGGGATCAGCACCGTGGCGCCGGGTTCGATGGTGATCGCCTCGTCGATGCAGGCGCGCAGGTCGAGGCCCGCGCTGCCTTGCGTGGCGTAGGCCGGCAGCATGTCCTTCATGCGCTGGTCGAGGATTTTTACGTCGATGGTTTTCATTGGTCCTTGTGAATCAGGTGAGCAGCGAACGCTGCTCGATGCGCTTGGCGATTTCGGAGATCAGCTGGCGCGCCAGCGTGAGCTTGTCGGCGCGCGGCAGCACGGTGTGGCCGTCCTCGTCGAATAAAATCACGGTGTTCTCATCCTGCCCGAAAGTTTGTGGGCCGATATTGCCCACCAACAGAGGAATGCCCTTTTTCTCGCGCTTGATGGCGCCGAATTCGACCAGGTTCTCCGATTCGGCGGCAAAGCCGACACAGTAGGGCCAGCCGGACACCGAGGTGGTGGCGGCGACCGAGGCGAGGATGTCGGCGTTCTGGGCGAATTCGAGCTGCGGCGGCGTGCCGCCATCCTGCTTTTTCATCTTTTGCTCGCTGGCGTTGGTGACGCGCCAGTCGGCCACTGCGGCGACGCCGATGAAGACGTGCTGGCCGCCGATCGCCGCCATCACCGCGTCATGCATCTGCTGGGCGCTCTGGACGTTCTCGCGGCGCACGCCGTGCGGGGTCGGCAGTGTGGTCGGGCCTGACACCAGGACCACGTCGGCGCCGGCTTCGCGCGCCGCGCGCGCCACCGCATAGCCCATCTTGCCCGACGAAAGGTTGGTGATGCCGCGCACCGGGTCGATCGCTTCAAAGGTCGGGCCGGCGGTGATCAGGACGCGCTTGCCCGCCAAAACCTTGGGCTGGAACGAGGCCACCAGTTCTTCCAGCAGTTCGTCCGGCTCGAGCATGCGCCCGAAGCCGGTCTCGCCGCAGGCCTGGTCGCCGGCGGCCGGGCCGAACACGCACAGGCCGTCGGCGCGCAGTTGCGCCACGTTGCGTTTGGTGGCCGGGTTGTCCCACATTTCGACGTTCATGGCCGGGGCGATGTGCAGCGGCACATGGCGCGGACGGGCCACGCACAGCGTCGAGAGCAGGTCGTCGCAGGCGCCGTGCGCCAGCTTGCGGATGAAGTCGGCGGAGCAGGGCGCGACCAGGATCGCATCGGCGCCTCGGGTCAGGTCGATGTGCGCCATGTTGTTGGCGATGCGCGGATCCCACTGGTCGGTGTGGACCGGATTGCCCGACAGCGCCTGCATGGTGACCGTGCCGATGAAGTGCGTCGCCGCCTCGGTCATCACGACCTGCACAGAGGCGCCTTCCTTGACCAGCGAGCGGCACAGGTCGGCCGCCTTGTAGCATGCGACCCCGCCGGACAGGCCGAGGACGATTTTCTTGCCCTTCAAATCCATCGTCATGCTGGAGCTCCTGGTAATCAGTTCTTGTTCACGCGGCGCAGTTCGTCGTAGATGAACAGGATGGCGCCGAGGGTGATGGCGCTGTCGGCGATGTTAAAGGCCGGGAAGTGGCCCACGCCGGCCAGGTGGAAGTCGAGGAAGTCGATCACGTGGCCGTACAGCAGGCGGTCGATGACGTTGCCGATGGCGCCGCCCATGATGAGCGCCAGCGCCCAGCAGAACATGCGCTGGCCCGCGTGCTTGCGCAGCAGGTAGACGATGAACCCGACCGCGGCCACGCCGATCGCGGTGAAGAAGTAGCGCTGCCAGCCGCCCTGGTTGGACAGGAAGCTGAAGGCGGCGCCGCGGTTATATGCCAGCACCAGGTTGAAGAACGAGGTGATGACCTTTTCTTCGCCCAGGGTGAACAGCTTGGTGATGGAGATCTTCGACAGCTGGTCGCACAGGATGACGATGGCCGCGATGCCCAGCCATGGCGCCATGCTGCCGCGGTTTTTCGAGGAGGTGGAGAACGTCGTTGTTTTTTTGGTTGCCATGGATGGTCAGGTCAGGTTGATATCAGGCGAAGACGCGTTTTTCGCCGGCGCCGAACAGGTTGCTCACGCAGCGGCTGCACAGTCCCGCGTGCTCGGCGTGGGTGCCGACGTCGGCGCGGTAGTGCCAGCAGCGCTCGCACTTCGGGGCGGTCGACGCGGCCACTTCGATCGCCTCGGCGGCTTCGTCGGCGACCTGCTCCACCTTGGCCTGCGAGGTGATGAAGACGAAGCGCAGGTCGTCGTCCAGGCTGGCGAGCAGCTTGTACTTCTCCGGCGCGGCCTTGACCGTCAGTTCGGCCTGCAGCGACGAGCCGATGGCGCCGGAACCGCGCAGCTCTTCGAGCTCCTTGGTGACGTCGGCGCGCACCGCGCGCAGCGCTGTGTACTTGTCGAGCAGGGCGGCGGCGCCCGGCACTTCCGGCAGGGTCCAGTAGGTCTGGGTGAAGATGGTTTCGTCGCTGGCGGCATACGCCTCGGCGCCGGCGAACACCGCCCACGCTTCCTCGGCGGTGAACGACAGGGTCGGCGCCATCACGCGCAGCAGGCTTTGCGCGATGTGCCACAGCGCGGTCTGGGCCGAGCGGCGCGCGTGCGAATCGACCGCGGTGGTGTACAGGCGGTCTTTCAGGATGTCGAGGTAGAAGCCGCCCAGGTCTTCCGAGCAGTAGTTCTGCAGACGTGCGATCACCGGATGAAATTCGTAGCGCTCATAGTGCGCCAGGATGTCGGCCTGCAGCGCGGCCATGCCGGCGATGGCGTACTGGTCGATCTCGAGCAGTTCGGCGACCGGCACGGCGTTCGCCTTCGGATCGAAGTCGGAAGTGTTCGCCAGCAGGAAGCGCAGGGTGTTGCGGATGCGGCGGTACGATTCGGTCACGCGCTTGAGGATCTCGTCCGAGATCGACAGCTCGCCGGTGTAGTCGGTGGAGGCGACCCACAGGCGCAGGATGTCGGCGCCGAGCGTATCGGAGATCTTCTGCGGCGCCAGCGTGTTACCGAGCGACTTGGACATCTTCTTGCCTTCGGCGTCGACGGTGAAGCCGTGCGTCAGCAGCGCCTTGTAGGGCGGGCGGCCGTTCAGCATCGAGGAGGTCAGCAGCGACGAGTGGAACCAGCCGCGGTGCTGGTCCGAGCCTTCGAGGTACAGGTCGGCCGGGAACGCCGATTGCTCCTTGTGCGAGCCGCGCAGCACGGTCTGGTGGGTCGCGCCGGAGTCGAACCAGACGTCCAGCGTGTCCTTGTTCTTGACGTACATGTCGGCGTCGTCGCCGAGCAGGTCCTTCGGCTCCAGCGTCTGCCAGGCGTCGATGCCGTGCTGCTCGAACAGCTTCGCGACCTTCTCGACCAGTTCCGGCGTGTTCGGGTGCAGCTGGCCGGTTTCCTTGTGCAGGAAGAAGGCCATCGGCACGCCCCACTGGCGCTGGCGCGACAGGGTCCAGTCCGGACGGTTGGCGATCATGCCGTGCAGGCGCGCCTGGCCCCAGTCCGGAAAGAACTTGGTCTCTTCGATGCCTTTGAGCGCGGTCTCGCGCAGGGTCGGGCCGCCGTCCGCAGGCAGGGTGTCCATGCCGGCGAACCACTGCGATGTGGCGCGGTAGACGATCGGGGTCTTGTGGCGCCAGCAGTGCATGTAGCTGTGGTCGAACATCTTCAGCTCGAACAGGGCGCCGGCGGCGGTCAGCGCGGCGCAGATCGGCTTGGACGCTTCCCAGATGGTCAGGCCGCCGAACAGCGGCAGGGTCGATGCGAAGCGGCCGTCGCCCATCACCGGGGTCAGGATCTCGTCGTCCTTCATGCCGTGCGCCTTGCAGGAGATGAAGTCGTCCAGGCCGTAGGCCGGCGCCGAGTGCACCACGCCGGTGCCGCTTTCGGTGGTGACGTAATCGGCCAGGTACATCGGCGAAATGCGGTCATAGAACGCGTCGGCCTGGTACAGCGGATGGTGGAAGCCGATGCCCTCCAACGCGGCGCCGAGGCAGGTGGCGACCACTTTGCCTTCCAGCTTGTAGCGCTGCAGGCAGGCCTCGACCAGGTCGGCGGCCAGGATCAGAAGCAGCGGTTTGCCGTCGCGCGCAGTCTCGACCAGCGCATAGGTGATTTCCGGATTGACGTTGAGCGCCTGGTTCGACGGGATGGTCCACGGGGTGGTGGTCCAGATCACGATGAAGCCGTCGCCGGCCGGCAGCGCCGGCAGGCCGAATGCGGCCGCGAGCTTTTCAGGCTGGGCGAACGGGAAGCCGACGTCGATCGCCGGGTCGCGCTTGTCCTGGTATTCGACTTCCGCTTCCGCCAACGCGGAGCCGCAATCGAAGCACCAGTTGACCGGCTTCAGGCCGCGGTAGACGTAGCCCTTTTCCAGCAGGGTGCCGAGCGCGCGCAGTTCGTCGGCCTCGTTCCCGTAGGCCATCGTCAGGTAAGGGTTGTCCCACTCGCCCAGCACGCCCAGGCGGATGAAGCCGGCGCGCTGGCGGTCGACCTGCTCGAGCGCATAGGCGCGCGCCTTGGTCAGCACCTCGGCGGTCGGCAGGTTCTTGCCGAACTGTTTTTCGATCTGGATCTCGATCGGCATGCCGTGGCAATCCCAGCCCGGCACGTAAGGCGCGTCGAAGCCGGCCAGGGTGCGCGACTTGACGACCATGTCCTTGAGGATCTTGTTGACCGCGTGGCCCAGGTGGATGTCGCCGTTGGCGTACGGCGGGCCGTCGTGCAGGATGAATTTCGGACGGCCGGCAGCGGCCTTGCGCACGCGTTCGTAGATCTTCTTGTCCTGCCACTGCTTGACCCAGCCCGGCTCGCGCTTGGCGAGGTCGCCGCGCATCGGGAACGGGGTGTCGGTCATGTTGACCGGGTATTTGGACTCCGGCTTCTTGCCTGCCTTCGGGTTTGCTGGTTTGCTGGTATCGGACATATTCTTCTTCAAAAGGTGATGTTCTGCGGGGCGATGGCCGGGCAGGCCGGTGGCGCGGTCCGCGTCAAATTCGGTCGGTGGCGGTGAGGGCGCCGGCGCGGCTGGAAAAATAGCCGCGGGCGTGGCGCGCATCGTTGTCGATGGCGGCGGTCAGGGTCGCCAGGTCGTCGTACTTTTCCTCGTCGCGGATCTTTTCGAGGAACTCGACCCGCACCAGCTTGCCGTAGCAGGACTGGGCGAAGTCGAACAGGTGCACTTCGAGCAGCACGCGGCCGGAGTCGTCGACGGTCGGGCGCACGCCGATGCTGGCCACCGCCGGCAGCGCATGATCGGCCAGGCCGTGCACGCGCACGACGAAGATCCCGGACAGGGCGGGGCGGTGGGCGACGCGCAGGTTCAGGGTCGGGAAGCCGAGGGTGCGGCCCAGTTTCTGGCCGTGGATCACGTGGCCGGAAATCGCGTAGCTGTGTCCCAGCAGGTGGCGCGCCTGTTCGAAGTCGCCGGCGGCCAGCGCGGTGCGCACGGCCGACGAGGAGATTCGCTCGGCGCCGTGCATCACGGTGGGCAGCGTCTCGACGTGGAAGCCGTGGCGCTCGCCCGCCTGCTTGAGCATGGCGACCGTGCCGGCGCGCTTGGCGCCGTAGCAGAAGTCGTCGCCCACCATCAGCCATTTGACGTGCAGGCCCTCGACCAGCACGCGGCTGGTGAATTCTTCCGGCGCCATCGACGCGAAGTGGGCGTTGAAGTGCTCGACGATGACGCGGTCGATGCCGGCGCTGGCGAGCGATTCGAGCTTGTCGCGCAAGTTGGCGATGCGCTGCGGGGCGCGTGCCAGGTCGCCGGCGCGCGCGGCGAAGAATTCGCGCGGATGCGGCTCGAACGTCATCACCGCCGCTTCCAGGCCCAGCTGCGAAGCGGCCGCGCGCACGCGCGCCAGCAATGCCTGGTGGCCGCGGTGGACACCGTCAAAGTTGCCGATCGTGAGCGCGCAGGGCGCGCGCGCCCTGTCGTTGGGAAGTCCCCGGAATACCTTCATAGCTGTGCGGTGGGTAAAACTGTGTGCGAAATACAGGATTATACGGTCAAGTTGCCGCTTTCACACCCGGACCATGCCGGGCGGCGGCGCCATAAGAAAAAAGCGCCGCCCGCGGGAGCAGGCAGCGCTTTTCGAGAGGAGGCTCGGGCCGATCAGTTCATCGGGTGATTGATGGCCATGATCCAGTAGCGCGCCAGGTCGGCCGTGCCGTCCTTGCCGCCGACCGATTTCAGGGTCGAAATCGCCTTGTCCTTCTTGCCCGCCGCCGCATAGGCTTCGCCCAGGTGCAGCTTGGCGTCTTCCGGATTGCGCAGGCCGCCGGCCTTGATCGCGTCGTTCATCATCGCCAGGCCCTTGTCGGCCTGGCCGGCTTGCACCATGCCGTAGCCCATGGCCAGCAGGCCGTCGTTGTCCTTGGCCTTGACCAGGGCTGCCTCTTCGGTCGCCTGGGTCTTGGTGTTGTCGGCCAGGGTCTTCTCGGCCAGGTCCTTCAGGCGCTGGTGGCGCGGCGCTTCGGCGCCGACACCCAGCACGCCGGCCTTGTAGCCCTTGTCGATGACTTTGATCGCTTCAGCCGGCGCCCTGGCCTGCAGAACCAGCTGGGCCATTTCGACGAACTCGCTCGGCTTCTTCAGCAGGCCGTTGGCCAGCTTCAGGCGGTAGACGTCGACCGTCAGGCGGTTCGAGTAGCCTGGCTTGGTGACCACACGGTTCAGCAGGTCGGTCCAGTACGACACTTTCGGATAGGACGCCGCCAGCTTTTCGATGGTGTTGACGTAGCCTTCCTTGTCGCCCTTCTTGAGCTGGATGTTGGCCATCAGGCCGAGCTGGTCTTCGTTCAGCGTGCCCATCTGCTTCAGTTCCGATTCCGCCGCCGAGTAGTTGCCCTGGCTGTAGTAGTTCTGCACCAGGTAGGCGCGCAGTTTCGGATCGTTGTGGTCTTTCAGCAGGCGGTTGATGACGGCGTTGGCCTTGCCGAAATCGCGCGCGCGCATGTGGATGCCGACCAGGCCTTCGGTGAATTTCTCGCGCTCGCCGGCGGACAACTTGCCGGAGTTGATCAGCGCCTCGAACGCCTTCGCCGCAGTGTCGTTGTCGCCCGCGGCCGATGCGGCGGCGGCGCGCACGCGCTCGATGGTGTAGCTTTCGTTCGCGGTCTTGTTGCTGGCGCGATCCGCTTCGTTGACCTTGGCCAGCGCTTCCTTGTTCTTGCCCTGCTTCATCAGCGCTTGCGCCTGCTGCAGCGGGTTGCCGATTTCCGGACGCATCGTCTCAGCCGCGAACGCGGTGGACAGGCCGAGAACCGGGGTTGCTGCCGTGAAGCCGAGAGCGGCCATGACGAAGCCGAGGTGTGCGAGACGGAATTTTGACATTATTGGAATTCTTTCTTCAAAATGAGAAACGGCAGGGGATGCCTGCCGTGTTCGTCTTACGAATTGCGATTACTGGAACTGCTCGTTGCCGACCATGCCGATCTTGGTCACGCCAAGACGCTGGGCCGACGCCATCACGCCAGCAACATACTTGTACGACACCAGCTTGTTCGGACGCAGGTGCACTTCCGGCTGATCGGCCTGGGCTGCCACATTGGCCAGCTTGGCTTCCAGCGCTGCACGGTCCGGCACCTGGACGTTGTCCCACAAAATGGTACCGTCGAAGTCGACGTCGATGGTGACGACGACCGGCTCGGTGGTCGGTGGCGGTGGATTGCCAACCGGCATGTTCAGATTGACCGAATGGTTTTGCTTCGGAATCGTGATAATCAACATGATAATCAAGACCAACATCACGTCGATCAAGGGTGTCATGTTCATTTCCATCATTGGTTCCGGATCAGCGTTTTTGCTGCCGGAGCCTGAACCGACGTTCATACTCATGGTGTTTCCTTTTCAAATGTCGGGATCCCCGCGCCGGCCCGTGCTGCTGGGCCGGCGGCGGGGAGGGGATTAGCCCTTGTCAGGCGGTTCGGTAATGAAACCGACCTTCTGAACCCCAGCACGCTGTGCCGTGTAAATCACCTTGCCGATGTACTCGTACTTGGTTTCTTGATCGCCACGTACATGCACTTCTGGCTGCGGCAGCTTCACCGACTCTTTTTTCAGGAACTCGAACAGTTCGTCCGTGTTCGCAAGCTTCTTCTGGTTCCAGTACATATCGCCGTCTTTGTTGACCACGATATTGACGTCTTCCGGCTTGGTCTTGGCAGCCTGGTTGATTTCGGTTGGCAGGTTAATCTTCTGCAACTTCAACACGACCGGGCTGGTAATCAGGAAGATGATCAGCAGAACCAACATGATGTCGACAAGCGGCGTCGTGTTGATCTCTGACATGACTGCATCTTCTTCTCCGCTATCGGAGCCGACGCTCATCGACATGATTTATCCAATCTTCTTGGCGCCGGCACCAGCAGCACCCAGACGGCCAGCTTCGCTGGTCGACATTGCGCCGGAGATCAGGACCGAGTGAACGTCAGCCGAGAACGAACGGACGTCTTCCATGGCCGACTTGTTGCGGCGCACCAGCCAGTTGTAACCCAGAACCGCTGGAACTGCGACGAACAGACCGAAAGCGGTCATGATCAGCGCTTCACCGACTGGACCCGCAACCTTGTCGATCGATGCGTTACCGGTCATACCGATGTTGGTCAGCGCGCCGTAGATACCCCACACGGTACCGAACAGACCGATGAACGGTGCGGTCGAACCGACGGTTGCCAGGAACGACAGGCCGTCTTGCAGACGCGACTGGACTTTTTCAACAGCGCGCTGGATCGACATCGTCACCCAGGTCGACAGGTCGATCTGCTCGAGCAGGGCGCCGTCGTGGTGCTGGGTAGCCTTGGTGCCGGTTTCAGCGATGAAGCGGAACGGCGAGCCTTCTTTCAGCGATGCCGAACCGGCAGCGATCGACGAAGCTTTCCAGAACTTGGCCGAAGTCTCTTTCGACTGCTTGAAGATCTTCATCTGGTCGAGCAGCTTGGTGATGATGATGTACCACGAACCCATCGACATCAGCGACAGGATCACCAGGGTAGCGCGTGGCACGAAACCACCGGCCCAGACAGCGGCGAAGCCAAACGGGTTTTCGACTTCTTCCTTGGTGCCGGCTGGCGCGGCGGCGGCAGGCGCTGCTGCTGCGTCGGCTGCTGGCGCAGCGGCAGCGTCGGCCGCTGGTGCGCTCGCTGCTGGAGCGGCGGCTGCGGCGGACGCGGATGCAGGGGCGTCAGCGAATGCAGGTGCGGAAACCAGGGCGGCGGCCGCGGTTACCGAGAACAGGACAGCCGCCAGGACAGCGGACAAACGGGTATTCTTAAACATGCTTCCTCCAAATATATAAAATAATCAGTTCGCTGAACGTAATGACAACGAAAAGTCACAGGTTGGGACCTTGGGTCCCGGGTTATTCCAGCGTCCAGACGTACTGCATTTGCATCCACGCTTTTTCCGGCTTGCCGTCGGTGGTGCCCGGCTTGAAGCGGCATTTGCTGATGCCGGTGACCGCCGCCTTGTCCAACTCACGGAAGCCACTGGATTTCAAGATCTTCGAATCGGCGACGCGGCCATCTTCGGCGATCAGGAATTGCAGGGTGACGGTACCGGTTTCCTCATTGCGCAGGGAGGCTTTCGGCCACTCTGGTTTTGCGCAGGTGTTGAAATCGGCGACCGCTGCCACTTTGACCGGATTGGCGTTGCCAACAGGCGCTGCCGGTGCGGCCGGTGCTTGCGGACGGGCCAGCTCGTTCGTTGCCGGCTTGGCCGTCGACGATACCGCAATCGCGCTTTGCTGCGGCGGCGGCTGCTGCACGTTCACCTCGACGGGCGGAATGAACGGTGGCGGCGGCGCTTTCATCTCAGGCGGCGGCGGCGGAGGCGGAATTTCCTTCGGTGGAGGAGGTGCCTTCTCCTCGATAATCTTGGTCTCCACTGCTTCAGCCATCTTGGTGACCATGCGCTTGCCGAGACCGGTAATGACCCCATAGGCGACTAGTGCGTGCAAGAGGATGACAATGGTGATGCCGGTGTAGTTCTTCCCGGCCGGTTTATCATGCGAAAAATTCATGCCTGCTTTCTCCAATACCAACTCTTTTTGTAGCTACTTAAACCCACAAAACACGACAAAAGCCAGGGCCGCATTCGGGACATCGGCGAATTATACCTACGAATTCTTTTTTGCACATACATTTTTCATACCCCGAACGTCGGTCATTTCACTGTGAAAATGATGCATTCACGACCATATTTCGCGTTCGGAGCGTCAGAATGAATAGCGATCAATGCTTAATGAAATGGTAAGGCCCGGGCGCGGCAAACGGGCCAACGCCGGGCGGCGCCACGCTTCCCTAAACAAGTGCCATGGCAATTTACCAATAGGCAAATTCCATTCGGTGGGGCATGGTGATTATGCTAACTATATACAGGTTCGCAGAACAGGGGCGTTCGCTTGAAACTGCGCAGCGCCAGAAGCGCGTCCTGCCATCATATAGCAAAAAGTGATGGGATGCGCATGTCTTTGTATATGTTAGCAGAGGCGCGCCGCGAGGGGCGCTTAATTGCGGTTGCGCTTTTCGCGGCGGCATTCCAGGCTGCTGACGACATTGCCCTGCGGGTCGACGGTGTCGAGGTGGACGTCGAAACCCCACAGCCGCGCCACGTGGCGCAGCACTTCCTGCGCCTGCTGGTTCAGCGGCCGGCGCTGGAACTGGGTGTGGCGCAAAGTGAGCGCGCGGTCGTCGCGCGTATTTACCTGCCAGACCTGGATGTTGGGCTCGCGGTTGCCCAGGTTGTACTGCTCGGCCAGCTGCTGGCGCACGTAGCGGTAGCCGCGTTCGTCGTGGATGGCCGAGATCTGCAGCTTGTCCTTGCGGTCGTCGTCGAGCACGGCGAAGAAGTGGAAGTCGCGGATCAGCTTGGGCGACAGGTACTGGGCGATGAAGCTTTCGTCCTTGAAATTGCGCATCGCAAAGTCGAGCGTCTTGCGCCAGTCGCTGCCGGCGAACGAGGGGAACCATTCGCGGTCCTCGTCGGTCGGGTCTTCGCAGATGCGGCGGATGTCGCTCATCATCGCAAAGCCGAGCGCGTACGGGTTGATGCCGTTGTAGTAGGGGCTGGTGGCCGAGGGCTGGAACACCACGTTGGTATGGCTTTGCAGGAACTCCATCATGAAGCCGTCGCCGACGATGCCCTCTTTATATAGTTCGTGCAGGATGGTGTAGTGCCAGAACGTGGCCCAGCCTTCGTTCATCACCTGGGTCTGGCGCTGCGGGTAGAAGTATTGCGAGATCTTGCGCGTGATGCGCACCATTTCGCGCTGCCAAGGTTCGAGCAGCGGCGCGTACTTCTCGATGAAGTACAGCAGGTTCTCTTCGGGCTCGGGCGGGAAGCGCAGCGGCGGCGCATCGGCCAGTTCCTCGTCGCGCCGCGGCACCGTGCGCCACAGGGCGTTGACCTGCGACTGGGCGTATTCCTCGCGCTCCTTCTGGCGCGCGTTCTCCTGCGCCAGCGACAGCTTGGCCGGGCGCTTGTAGCGGTCGACCCCGTAGTTCTGCAGCGCGTGGCAGGAATCGAGGATCTGCTCGACCGCGTCGATGCCGTGGCGCTGCTCGCACTCGGCGATGTAATTCTTGGCGAACACCATGTAGTCGACGATGGCGTCGGCATCGGTCCAGGTGCGGAACAGGTAGTTCCCCTTGAAGAAGGAGTTGTGGCCGTAGGCGGCGTGCGCGATCACCAGCGCCTGCATGGTCAGGCTGTTCTCCTCCATTAAATAGGCGATGCAGGGATTCGAGTTGATGACGATCTCGTAGGCCAGGCCCATCTGGCCGCGCTTGTAGCTTTTTTCGGTCGACAGGAAGTGCTTGCCGAACGACCAGTGGTTGTACGACACCGGCATGCCGACCGAGGTGTAGGCATCCATCATCTGCTCGGCGGTGATGATCTCGAGCTGGTTGGGGTAGGTGTCGAGCCCGAAGTTGCGGGCGACACGGCGGATTTCCTCGTGCGCCTGTTCGATCAGGTCGAAGGTCCACTCCGACTGCTCGGGCAGGGCGCGCGGGTTTTTCGGGTCTCTGGGCATGGCAATCTCACTTCGGCTGCTTCTTGAACAGTTCCCGGAACACCGGATAGATGTCGGCCGGCGTGACGATCTTCTGCATCGCGAAATTCGGATGGTGGTCGCCCACTTCGGCGTACTGTTCCCACAGGTTCTGTTGCGGGCCGTCGGTGATTTCCACGTAGGTGTAGTACTGCACCGCCGGCATGATGGTGTTGATCAGGAGCTGCTTGCACAGCACCGAGTCGTTGTCCCAGTTGTCGCCGTCGGAGGCCTGGGCCACGTAGCTGTTCCATTCGCCGCTGCCGTAGCGCTCGCTGATGATCTTCTGCAGCAGGTGCAGCGCCGACGACACCACGGTGCCGCCCGATTCGCGCGAATGGAAAAATTCGTTCTCGTCGACCTCGGCGGCGGCGGTGTGATGGCGGATGAACACCACCTCGATCTTGTCGTAGGCGCGCTTGAGGAACAGATACAGCAGGATGAAGAAGCGCTTGGCGGTGTCCTTGCGGCTTTCGTCCATCGAGCCCGACACGTCCATGATGCAGAACATGACGGCCTGGGTGGTCGGCTTGGGCACCTTGATGCGGTTGCTGTAGCGCAGATCGAACGGATCGATGAAGGGGATCGCCAGCAGCCTGGTGTGCAGGTGGTGCACCAGCTTCTTGAGTTCGACGACGCGCGGATCGTCGAGCGGGGCGCCTTCCTCCAGCAGCCGCGCCAGGTCGTGCTCGGCTTCGGTGAGGCGCTTGCGCGAACTGCCGCCGACGGCGATGCGCCGCCCCAGGGCGCCGCGCAGGGAACGCAGCACGTGGATGTTGGACGGCGTGCCGGAGATGTTGTAGCCGGCGCGCTGGTTCTTGAATTCGGTGGTTTGCGTCAGCTGCGTCTTGACCATGTTCGGCAGCTCGAGGTCCTCGAAGAAGTAGTTCATGAATTCTTCGCGCGACAGTTCGAAGATGAAGTCGTCCTCGGTGGTCTGGTCGCTGTTGCCGGCCTTGCCGCGGCCGGAACCGCCGCCGCTGCGCGGGCGGTTGAACTGGTCGCCCTTTTGATATTCCTTGTTGCCGGGGTTAACCGTTTCCCACACGCCGCCATGGGCGTGGCCGAAATTCGGTTCGTTGACGTCCTTGACGGGAATGGACACCTTCTCGCCATTTTCGATGTCGGTGATCGAGCGACCCTTGATCGCGCGCCCGACAGCATCCTTGATCTGGCTTTTGTATCGCCGGAGGAAGCGCTCTCGGTTGATCGCAGACTTGTTCTTGCCTTGCAAGCGTCGGTCGATGAGGTAAGTCAAAACGTGCCTCCTGCTCAAAATCCGCGGCGGGCCGGCGGCAAAACCGCCAAGCCCACTTCTATCTTAACCCTTTCTGGTCAAGACGACTTCCGCACGCGCAGATACCACTCGCACAGCAGGCGGACCTGCTTGGCCGTATAGCCTTTTTCCACCATGCGCGCGACAAAATCGGCGTGCTTGTTGGCGTCCTCGGCCGAGGCCTTGGCGTTGAACGAAATCACCGGCAGCAATTCCTCGGTGTTCGAGAACATCTTCTTCTCGATCACGGTGCGGAATTTTTCGTAGCTGGTCCAGGCCGGATTCTTGCCGCCGTTGGTGGCGCGGGCGCGCAGGCCGAAGTTGACGATTTCGTTGCGGAAATCCTTCGGATTCGAGATGCCGGCCGGCTTCTCGATTTTTTCCAGCTCGCTGTTGAGCGCATCGCGGTCGAACGATTCGCCCGTGTCCGGATCGCGGAACTCCTGGTCCTGGATCCAGAAGTCGGCAAACGTCACGTAGCGGTCGAAGATGTTCTGGCCGTATTCCGAATAGCTTTCCAGGTAGGCGGTCTGGATTTCCTTGCCGATGAAGTCGACGTAGCGCTGCGCCAGGTGCTCCTTGATATAGGAGAGGTAGCGCTGCTCGGTTTCGGGCGCGAACTGCTCGCGCTCGATCTGCTGCTCGAGCACATACAACAGGTGCACCGGATTGGCCGCCACTTCGGTGTTGTCGAAGTTGAAGACCTTCGACAGGATCTTGAACGCGAAGCGGGTTGACAGCCCGTTCATGCCTTCGTCGACGCCGGCATAGTCGACATACTCGTGCATCGACTTGGCTTTCGGATCGGTGTCCTTCAGGTTCTCGCCGTCGTACACCAGCATCTTCGAGAAGATCGACGAATTCTCCGGATCCTTCAGGCGCGACAGAATCGCGAACTGCGCCATCATCTTCATCGTTCCCGGCGCGCACGGGGCGTGCTCGAGCGAGGAGTTGCGGATCAGCTTGTCGTAGATCTTGATCTCGTCGGACACGCGCAGGCAGTACGGCACCTTGACGATGTAAATACGGTCGAGGAAGGCCTCGTTGTTGCGGTTGTTGCGGAAGGTCTTCCACTCCGACTCGTTCGAGTGCGCCAGCACGATGCCGTCGAAAGGGATGGCGCCGAAGCCCTCGGTGCCCTTGTAGTTGCCTTCCTGGGTCGCGGTCAGCAGCGGATGGAGCACCTTGATCGGCGCCTTGAACATCTCGACGAATTCCATCAGGCCCTGGTTGCCCAGGCACAGGCCGCCCGAGTAGCTGTAGGCGTCCGGATCGTCCTGGGCATAGTCCTCGAGCTTGCGGATGTCGACCTTGCCGACCAGCGAGGAGATGTCCTGGTTGTTCTCGTCGCCCGGCTCGGTCTTGGAAATCGCGATCTGCTTGAGCATCGACGGGTAGCGCTTGACCACGCGGAACTTGTTGATGTCGCCGTTGAACTCGTGCAGGCGCTTGACCGCCCACGGCGACGGAATCGTGCGCAGATAGCGCCGCGGGATGCCGTAGTCCTCTTCCAGAATGGTGCCGTCCTCGTCCTCGTTGAACAGGCCCAGCGGGGACTCGTTGACGGGCGAGCCCTTCAGGCAGTAGAAGGGCACCTGTTCCATCAGCGACTTGAGCTTTTCGGCGATCGACGACTTGCCGCCGCCGACCGGGCCGAGCAGGTAGAGGATCTGCTTGCGCTCCTCGAGGCCCTGGGCGGCGTGGCGGAAGTAGGACACCACCTGCTCGATGACCTCCTCGGTGCCGTAGAAGTCCTTGAAGGCGGGATACAGCTTGATGACCTTGTTGGCGAAGATGCGCGAGAGCCGGGTGTCGTTGCGCGTGTCGACCAGGGTCGGCTCGCCGATCGCGGCGAGCATGCGTTCGGGCGCCGTGGCGTAGGTCAGCGGATCCTTCTTGCACAGCGCCAGATATTCAGTGAGAGAAAATTCCTCTTCCCGGGTACGCTCGTAGCGAGCCGCGTAGTTGTCAAAAATGGTCATTTGAATGTCCTTTAATGTGCTTACACTGGTCACTATGCTGGCAGGCATCTAGCCGCCCAGGCCTGGTCGCTGGCGTCTCCCCTTTTATGTCGACAAGAACGTTTCCTGGTCCAAACTTCTGAAACAAAAACGGCTATCGATGGATGTTTTTTTCGCCGGTTATTCCCGGCCGATTGCGCGTGCTGACAACGTCTTCTTACGCCTATGAAATTTATTATGTGCCTAATGAAAGGAGAAGTCAAAGCAATGAAGCGTGATCGTGCGTAACTATTTCAAGTGCTTGTTTTGTAACGAAAAAGAAGCGTTCTATACAGGTGATTTCTGTCGCACTGTCGACTCGTCCGCGCCCAATTTTATCGATTCGATCACGCTTTTCGCGCCCCATTTTGCGCGCGATTTCTGCACCGACTTTCGGTTCCGCGGGCGCGCCCGGATCGATAACCCAGCGGTGCACCGGCATGGGGCGGATGTCACACTTTTTCCTTTGCGAATTAATCGGTCGCGGAACCCATCGGGCGCCTTGCGCTACACTGTTTGCATCACGCCGCGCCGGCCGCACACCCTGGAGAAAAAAATGCCCCAAAAACAGTTGCAGGATGTTTTGCAGCAGATGCCCAAGGCAGAATTGCACATACACATCGAAGGGTCACTCGAACCCGAACTGATCTTTGAGTTGGCTCAAAGAAATGGGGTCGCGCTGGCCTACGAATCGGTCGACAGCCTGCGCAAAGCGTATGCGTTCGACAATTTGCAGTCTTTTCTCGACATTTATTACGCCGGCGCCAGCGTGCTGCTGAAAGAGCGGGACTTCTACGACATGACGATGGCGTACCTGCAGCGCGCAGCGGCCGACAATGTGCGCCACGCCGAGATCTTCTTCGATCCTCAGACCCACACCGCGCGCGGCGTGCCGTTCGAGACCGTCATCAACGGCATCTGGCGCGCCTGCCAGGACGGGCCGATCAGCGCGAGCCTGATCATGTGCTTCCTGCGCCACCTGCCCGAAGCCGACGCCATCGCCACGCTTGAAGAAGCGCTGCCGTTCCGCGACAAGATCATCGGCGTCGGGCTCGATTCGTCCGAGGTCGGCCATCCGCCGGAAAAATTCTGCCGCGTGTTCGAGCGCTGCCGCCAGCTCGGACTGCACCTGGTCGCCCACGCCGGCGAGGAGGGGCCGCCGGAATACATCGAGACCGCGCTCGACCTGCTCAACGTCGAGCGCATCGACCACGGCGTGCGCTGCCTCGAAAGCCCGGTGCTGACCGAGCGCCTGGCGCGCGAGCAGATCGCGCTGACCGTGTGCCCGCTGTCGAACATCAAGCTGCGCGTGTTCGATCACATGGGCCAGCACAACCTGCTCGAGCTGCTCGACGCGGGGCTGGCCGCCACCGTCAACTCGGACGACCCGGCCTACTTCGGCGGCTACATGAACGATAACTTCCTGGCCGCGTTCGACGCGCTGCCGCTCGGGCTGTCGCACGCGCACCGTCTGGCGCGCAACAGCTTCAACGCGTCCTTCCTCGAACCGGAGGCCAAGCGCGCCTTCGTCGAGGAGCTGGACGCCTTCTTTGCCAAGGTCTAGATCCGCATGCTGCTTCAATCGTTCCGTATGACCGCGCGCGACTGGCGCGCGGGAGAGCTGCGCTTCCTGCTGGTCGCCCTGATCATCGCAGTCGCCTCGCTGTCGGCGGTCGGCTTCTTTATCGACCGCATGCGCAGCAGCCTGAATCGCGACGCGCACCAGCTGCTGGGCGCCGACCTGCTGGTCAACGCCGACCAGCCGGTGCGCGCCGAGTGGCGCGCCGAGGCGCTGCGGCGCGGCCTGGTGCTGGCCGACACGGTGACCTTCCCCAGCATGGCGCAGTCGGGCGAGGGCGAACAGTCGCAGGCGCAGCTGGCGTCGGTGAAGGC
Organism: Massilia sp. P1_C10; assembly: GCF_056406475.1. Lineage (NCBI taxonomy): Bacteria > Pseudomonadati > Pseudomonadota > Betaproteobacteria > Burkholderiales > Oxalobacteraceae > Massilia > Massilia sp. P1_C10. Next base: position 126,041 of record NZ_JBFUAC010000006.1, on the reverse strand, counting down.
GGTCAGCCAGGGCTATCCGCTGCGCGGCCAGGTGCGCATCACCACCAGCGTCGATGAAGCCAATGCCGCGCGTGGGGTGAAGACCGCGGCCACGCCGGCGCCCGGCACGGTGTGGGTGGACCCGAACGTGTTGAGCGGCCTGAAGACCACCATCGGCGCGCCGCTCAAGCTGGGCGACAAGACCTTCACCATCGCCCAGCTGATTTCGGCCGAGCCGGATCGCGGCCCGTCGTTCGCCAATTTCGCGCCGCGCGTGATGCTGTCGACGGCCGACCTGGCCGCGACCGGGCTGGTCGACAACGGCTCGCGCGTGACCTACCGCATGCAGGTGGCGGCGCCGTCGAACAACGACCTGGCGCGCGTGAAGCAGTACGAGCAGTGGCTCAAGGCGCGCATCGCCGCGGAGAACATCAAGGGCGTGCGCATCGAGTCGCTGGAAAACGGCCGGCCCGAAATGCGCGCCACGCTGGACCGGGCCGACCGCTTCCTGTCGCTGGTCGGCCTGCTGTCGGCGATGCTGGCGGCGGTCGCCGTCGCCATGGCGGCGCGGCGCTTCATGCTGCGCCATCTCGACGCCTGCGCGATGCTGCGCTGCCTGGGGCTGTCGCAGAACCAGGTCACCGCGCTGTACCTGACCGAATTCGTGCTGGTCGGCGTGGCCGGCAGCTTGCTTGGCGTGCTGGTGGGCTTCGGCGCCCATTACGTGCTGCTCGAGCTGATCGGAAAATTCATCAGCACCGATTTGCCGCCGGTGTCGGCGCTGCCGGCGCTGCAGGGCATCGCGACCGGCATGCTGCTGCTGGTGGGCTTCGCGCTGCCGCCGGTGCTCCAGTTGCGCAACGTGCCGCACAACCGCGTGATCCGGCGCGAGCAAGCGCCGCCGCGCGCGATGGCGCTGGCGACTTACGGCCTGGGCGTGTGCGCGTTCGTCGCGCTGCTGCTGTGGCAGGCCGGCGACGTGCAGTTGGCAATGCTGACCGCGGCGGGGTTCCTCGGCGGCTTCGCGCTGTTCGCGCTGGCCGGCTGGCTTGGGCTGCTGTCGCTGCGCCGGCTGCGCGGCGCGATCGATCATCAGTCGTGGCGCTTCGCGGTGACGGCGCTGCAGCGGCGCCCTGGCGCGACCATCATCCAGGTGGTGTCGCTGGCGCTCGGCCTGATGGCGCTGCTGCTGCTCACTGTGGTGCGCGGCGACCTGATGACGGCATGGCGCAGCGCCACGCCGGCCGACGCGCCGAACCGCTTCGTCATCAACATCATGCCGGACCAGAAGGATCCGGTGGAGCAGCGCCTGGGCGCCGCGCGTGTCAGGGACGTGGTGCTGTATCCGATGATCCGCGGCCGCCTCACGGCCATCAACGGCAATGCGATCAACGCGGCTAACTACCCGGACGACAACGCGCGGCGCCAGGTCGACCGCGAACTGAACCTGTCGACCATGAAGGACATGCAGCCGTCCAACCAGCTGGTGGCCGGCAAGTGGTACGCCGATGCGCCGGGCCAGGCCGAGGCGTCGGTGGAGCAGGGTATCGCCAAGTCGCTCAAGCTGAAACTGGGCGACGTGATGCGCTTCGACGTGGCGGGACAGATTGTCGAGGCGCGCGTGACCAGCCTGCGCAAGCTCGAATGGGGCTCGATGCGGGCGAACTTCTTCGTCATCATCAATCCGCGCGCGATGGCGGCGATGCCGCAGACGTACATGACCGCGTTCCGGCTGCCTCCGGCCGACAGCGCGCTGACCAATGCGCTGACGCGCGAATTCCCCAACCTGACCGTGATCGACGTCAGCGGCATCATCGGCCAGCTGCAGGAAGTGCTGGACCAGGTAGTCACGGCGGTGGAGTTCCTGTTCCTGTTCACGCTGGCCTCGGGCGTTCTGGTGCTGTACGCGGCGCTGATGGGATCGCAGGACGAGCGCACCCGCGAGGCGGGCCTGCTGCGCGCGCTGGGCGCCACCCGCAAGCAGCTGTCGCAGGCGCAGTGGATCGAATTCTCGCTGGTGGGCGGCCTTGCAGGAATGCTGGCAGCGTCCGGCGCCGCGGCGCTGGGCTGGGCGCTGGCGACCTACCAGTTCAAGTTCGAGTGGAGCTTCAGTCCCGTGGTGTGGCTGGCGGGCCTCGCGGTGGGCGTGGCGTGCGCGATTGCGGGCGGCTGGCTCGGGCTGCGCAACGTGCTGAAACAGCCGCCGCTGCAAACCCTGCGCGAGGGCTAGGCCTCGAACAGCGCCCAATAATAGGATTGGGCGCCTTCGCAGACGCTGGCCGGCTCGCAGTACCGGTACCAGCGCTCGCCGACGGATGCGTCGTACATGCCGTCGCCATTGCGGAACCACGGCACGATGCAGCGCGCGTCGATGGCGTCCAGCAGCGAGGGCGGCGCGCCGCTGTCGCGTGCGACTTCGTGGTGCGCCCGCATGCCGCCGGCGGTCTCGATCACCATCAGCCGCGCGGCTCCGGCGGCGTCGATCAGCATCAAACCGGACGGCGCGGCGTGCAGGTAATGTTCGACCACACCGTGCCGCGCGCTCAGTTCGCGCACCAGACGCGCCACCGCGTCGTCGCCCAGGAAGCTGTATTCGTCCAGCGCCGCGGGCGAAACCACCGCATCGGAAAGCTCCAGGAAGAACTGATGGCGCAGCGCCGCGATCGCGCGTGCCAGTTGGTCCAGCGCGTCGCCGTCGCTCTTGCAGATGGCATGGTCGATCAGCTTGCGGTTGAACGCGTCGATGGTCGCCCGCTCGTCACCCGGGCCGGTCAACAGGATCTTCTTGCACGGCTGTCCGGCCAGCGCGGTGCAAAACTCGACGCCGGTCATGCCCGCAATACGCTGGTCGACCACCACCACCGCAGGGGCCATGTGGCGGCCGACGCAGACCTGCTGGCGCAGCCATTCCAGCGCCACGCGCGGCTCGCTGAACGTTTCGGTGGCGCTCGCTTCGCCCAGTTCGTGCCGCAGCCGCGCCAGGAATGCTTCGCTGTCGTCGACCAGCACGGTGACGCTGGGGTGCTGGATGATCGGGAGGCGCATCGGGTCTGCTTCGGAAATGAGGGTTGATCGAGATCAATAGCATGATCTCGCACAAGCGGCCTCTGCCGTTTGATCTACATCAATCCCAACAATGGTGCGGATTTCACAGATGCTCCGCGCGCCGCCGTGCGTTATGATGGCGCAATGACACAATCCAACACTTTGTACGAGGTCTTCGGCGGCGAGCAGCGCGTGCGCGAACTGGTCGACCGTTTCTACGACCTGATGGAACTGGAGCCGGAATTTGCCGGCATCCGCGCGATGCACCCGCCCACCACCGAGGGCTCGCGCGAGAAGCTGTTCATGTTTTTGTCCGGCTGGATGGGCGGGCCCGACCTGTTCGTCGAGCGCCACGGCCACCCGCGCCTGCGCGCACGCCACCTGCCGTTTGCGATCGGCAGCAGCGAGCGCGATCAGTGGCTGCGCGCGATGGCATGGGCAATGGAAGACATCGGCATCGATGAAGCGCTGCGGTTGCGCCTGATGGAGTCGTTCTACCAGACGGCCGACTGGATGCGCAACAAGGCCGACTGACGATGACGAATAACGAATTCATGATTCTCGCCGCGCTTGCGGCCGTCGTCGTGGTGCTGCAGATCGTGCTGCTGTTGCGCGGACGCGGCAACCAGGACGGCCAGTTCGAGCGGCTCGAGCGCGCGCTGCAAGGCACGGCGCAGGCGACGCGCCAGGAGCTGGCGCAGCAGCTCGATTCGATGCGCCAGCAGATTCACCTGCAAGCCGTCAGCGGCCGCGAAGAGCAGGCGGCCACTCTGAAGCGCTTCAGCGACAGCTTCGGGCAGCGCATGCTGGAGGTGCGCGCGACGCTGGAGACCAAGATCCGCGAGCTGCAGACCGATAACGGCGCGCGCCTGGAAGAGATGCGCAAGACCGTCGACGAGAAGCTGCACGCGACGCTCGAGACGCGCCTGACCGAGTCGTTCAGGCAGGTGTCGGAACGGCTGGAAAAGGTCCACCAGGGACTGGGCGAGATGCAGCAACTGGCGATCGGCGTGGGCGACCTGAAACGGGTGCTGACCAACGTGAAGACGCGCGGGACCTGGGGCGAGGTGCAGCTGGAGATGCTGCTCGAGCAGGTGCTGACGGTGGACCAGTACGCGAAGAACGTCGAGACGATTCCGGGCAGCGGAGCGCGGGTGGAATTTGCGATCAAGTTGCCTGGAGCGGCCGACGACGGCGCGCCGGTGTGGCTGCCGATCGACGCCAAATTCCCGAAGGAGCAGTACGAGCGCCTGGTGGAAGCGGCCGAGCGGGCCGATGCCGACGGCGTGCTCACGGCGGGACGCGAGCTGGAACGCGCGGTGCGCGGCGAGGCGAAGACGATCTGCGAGAAGTACCTGTCGCCGCCGCTAACGACCGACTTCGCGATCCTGTTCCTGCCGACCGAGGGGCTGTATGCGGAAGTGATGCGGCGTCCCGGACTGGCGGACGATCTGCAGCGCACCTTGCGCGTGTCGATCGCGGGGCCGTCGACCTTGTCGGCCATCCTGAACAGCCTGCAGATGGGTTTCCGCACGCTGGCGCTGGAGAAGCGCTCGTCCGAGGTGTGGCAGGTGCTGGGCGCGGTAAAAACGGAGTTCGGCAAGTTCGGCACGGTGCTCAGTAATACGCGGCTGACGCTGGAGAAGGCAGCCAAGAGCATCGAGAGCGCCGAGGTGCGCAGCCGGCAGATGGCGCGCAAGCTGAAGTCGGTGGAGGCGCTGCCTAGCGAGACGGCGGAGCTGATGCTGGGGACTGAAGCCGATTCCGACCTGGATCCGGAGATTTTGTAACCCTTTGGAGGCGCGATGCGCGACAAGGTCGTCACGGCAGCAGAGGCAGTGCAGCGCATCCGCGACGGCGACACCGTCGCCACCGGCGGTTTCGTCGGCGTGGGCTTTGCCGACAACATCGCGGTGGCGCTCGAGCAGCGCTTTACGTCCACCGGCGCGCCGCGCGGCCTGACGCTGGTCTACGCCGCCGGGCAAGGCGACGGCAAGCTGCGCGGCCTGAATCACTTCGGCCACGAAGGCATGGTCCGGCGCGTCATCGGCGGCCACTGGGCGCTGGCGCCGGCGCTCCAGAAGCTCGCCATCGACAACAAGATCGAGGCGTACAACCTGCCGCAGGGCGTCATCAGCCAGCTGTTTCGCGATACCGCCGCCGGCAAGCCGGGGCTGGTGTCGTCGGTGGGCCTGGGCACGTTCGTCGATCCGCGCTTCGGCGGCGGCAAGATCAATGCGCTGGCGCGCGAGGACGTCGTCTCGCTGATGGAAATCGAAGGACAGGAATACCTGTTCTACAAAACGCGCCCGATCCATGTGGCGATCATCCGCGGCACCTCGGCCGACCACGCGGGCAATGTGACGATGGAGAAGGAAGCGCTGACGCTGGAGGCGCTGGCGATCGCGATGGCGGCGCACAATTCGGGCGGCATGGTCATCGTGCAGGTCGAGCAGGTGGTCGGGAACGGCACGCTGAACGCGCGCCAGGTGAAGATACCCGGCATCCTGGTTGACTGCGTCGTGGTCGCCGAGCAGCCCGAATATCACATGCAGACCTTCACCACCGCGTACAGCGCGGCCTACGCCAGCGAGCATCGCGTGCCGCTGTCGTCGCTGGCGCCGATGCCGCTGTGCGAACGCAAGATCATCGCGCGGCGCGCGCTGATGGAGCTGTCGGAAGGCGACGTCGTCAACCTCGGCATCGGCATGCCCGAAGGCGTGGCGCAGGTGGCTGCCGAGGAGGGCATGCTGGAATCGATTACGCTGACGGCGGAGGCGGGCGTGATTGGCGGGATGCCGGCCGGCGGCCTCGATTTCGGCACGGCGACCAATGCCGACGCGGTCATCGACCAGCCTTACCAGTTCGACTTCTACGACGGCGGCGGCCTCGATGTGGCGGTGCTCGGGCTGGCGCAGGCGGACCGCGAGGGTAACCTGAACGTCAGCAAATTCGGCGCGAAGCTGGCCGGCGCCGGAGGCTTCATCAACATCAGCCAGAACGCGCGCAAGGTGGTGTTCGTCGGGACCTTCACCGCCGGCGGGCTGGAAGTCGCAGTCAGCGAAGGGCGCCTGAAGATTGTCAGGGAAGGGGCGACGCGCAAGTTCGTCGAGCAGGTCGAACATCGCACCTATGCCGGCAGGTTCGCCTATGCGCGCGGGCAGGAGGCGCTGTACATCACCGAGCGCTGCGTGTTTCGCCTGGCGGAATCGGGAATCGAAATAACAGAGGTAGCGCCGGGGATCGACATCGAGCGCGACATCATGGCGCAGATGGATTTCCGGCCGGAGGTCAGCGGCCAGTTGACGACCATGGATGCGCGCATCTTCACTGACCGGGCGATGGCTGTTACAAAAATAAAGCCGTAAACATCACACATTGGCCTAGAATTGCATTGCTTTTTACTCAACAAGGAACGCAATGGACAAGCCGATATGGGTGGGCGTAATGGCGACTGGGCTGCTGGCCGTCGCATTGCAGGCGCAGGCCGGGATCACCTTCCAGGTCGCCGTCGCCACGCATTTTCAGCCCGGCCCAGGAAGCCAGAACCTGCCCCCGGACGATACAGTGACCAGCCAGGTGCTGCTGGACGCACGCAGCATTTCCGTCACTACCTCGGGCCGCGCGGCGGTGTTCGATTTCGCAGGCCGGCGCCGCTACGATGTCGACCTGAAGGCCGGAACCTACGTCGACTATTCGCTGTTCGACACCGTTGGTTTCCGCGTGATGGAGGCGCAGAGCCGCGCCAACATGCGCAAGATGCTGGCCGCGGCGAAGGTCGACGCGCCGGCGTTCGATCCGGTATTCGATGAGCAGTCGCTTTCGATTTCGTCACAACAGGGACGAGCGTTGACCGAGGCGGCCGACGGCGCCGACACGGTCTTTTCGGTCGATGGCAAGGCGCTGCTGCGCTTTGGCGCGGGCGGCGCACCGGTCGGCGCCGATGACGCGGCCGCTTTCACACGCTACCTGCGATATCAGTTCGGCGGTCACCCGCTTGTGCTGGCGAAGCTCGCCAGCCTCGGGCGCGTGCCCGACAAATTCGTCATGTATTACCGCGAGGTCGGAGGCTCCCAGACGCGCACCTTTACGATCTCGGGGCTGAAGCCATCGGCGGCGCCCGCGTACGATCTGGCGCCATACAAGGAACGTGTCGGCGGCGCCGATGAAATCGATCAGCTGCTCGATCGGGCGCGTGCAACGCGCGCCCCGAGCGATGCCGACCGCATCAAGTTCGAAGCGCAGCAGGATGCCGCGTTCGCCGACAAGCGCGGTCTCGATGCGATGCTCGGCGCGGTGGAATGGACGTTGATGACCGGCGCCCGGATGAAGCCATTCTCGCCGGATCGGCAGGCCGTGTTGCAGTCCGATCCCGCAGTACGCATAGTGTCGGGCGCGATGCAGCCGCGCGACAAGGCGAGTCTCGCCTCCGCGGCGCAAGTGATGAAGACGATGCAGGCGCAAACCATGAGCAAACGGCATGTACTGCAGTTGTTTGAAGCGAACGACCGCATGCAGCTGGGTGAACGCACGGCGGCGCTGCCGCTGTTCGCCAGCGTGCTGCGCGCGAATCCCGCGCTGGCGGGGGCGTACAAGGATATGGGCGATGCGTTGATCGTCGGTTTCGACATGCCGCGCGGCTGGCGCAGCTGGGACCAGGGCCGGCGCATCGCGCCTCAACTCAATCTGTTCGATCCCATCAATCAGTTCGAGCAGAAGCTGGTGCGGGAGCATCCGGAGTGCTTCTGAAGATGGGGTCAGGTCCGCGGGACCAGACCCCGGCAGGACTAGACGAGGCCTTCGAACAGCATGACGTCGACCATGTCGCCGGGGTCCACGTTGCCCATCTCGTCGTGCAGCACCACCATGCAGTTCGCTTCCGACATCGAGCGCAGGATGCCCGAACCTTGCGAGCCGGTGATCGCTACCTGCTGCTGGCCGTTCGCATCGACCGACAGGATGCCGCGCTGGTATTCGGTGCGGCCCGACTTCTTGCGGATCGCGCCGGCCGACTTCACGCGCAGCAGCGGCAGCGGCGCGTCGGCGCCCATCATCGCCAGCAGGGCGTTGCGGGCGAAGAAGTAGAACGACACCATCACGGCGACCGGATTGCCGGGAAGGCCGAACAGGAAGGCGCTCTTGCCGTTCGAGTTGATCTTGCCGAAGGCGAGCGGCCGCCCCGGACGCATGCCGATCTTCCAGAACGTGACGTCGCCCAGCTTGGCCATGATCTCGCGCGTGTAGTCGGCCGCGCCGACCGACACGCCGCCCGAGGTGACGATGGCGTCGGCGTTTTCGCAGGCGTTGCGCAGCGCGTCTTCCAGCGCCTGCGGATCGTCGCGCACGATGCCCATGTCGATGATGTCGCAGCCGAGCCGCGTCAGCATGCCGTACAAGGTGTAGCGGTTGCTGTCGTAGACGCAGCCGGCGTCCAGCGGTTCGCCGATCGAGCGCAGTTCGTCGCCGGTCGAGAAGAACGCCACGCGCAGGCGCCGCTGCACCGGCACTTCGGCAATGCCGAGCGAGGCGAGCAGGCCGAGGTCGGCCGGGCGGATGATCTTGCCTTTCCTGAGCGCGGGACTGCCGGCCTTCAGGTCTTCGCCGGCGAAGCGGCGGTTGTCGCCCGTGCGGATGGCGCCGGTGTCGATGGTGATTTCGGCGTCCGAGATCGCGGCCACATGCTCCTGCGGGATCACGCTGTCGCAGCCGTCCGGCATTACGCCGCCCGTCATGATGCGCACGCACTCACCGGCGCTTGGCACCGCGTCGTTCGGGCGTCCCGCGAACACGGTGGCGATGACCTTCAGCGTGGTGGGACCATCGGCTTGCAGGTCGGCGCCCCGCAGCGCGTAGCCGTCCATCGCCGAGTTGTCGTGGGCCGGCACGTTGATCGGCGAGACGATGTCGGCCGCCAGCACGCGGTCCAGCGCGGAGCGCAGCGCGACTTTTTCGACCGAGCGGACGGGCGTGACGAAGTCGCCGATGATTTTCTGCGCGTGGCGCACCGGCAGCGCATCGGGATCGTAGTCGGACAGGCAGCTGACCACGTCTTTCAGGCGCGGGGCGCGCGACGTATCGAGGCTGTGCAGTTCGTCGAGCGTGTTGATGTTGCGGAAGGCGTCGCCGTCCTCGAACAGCACTTCGGCCACGTTCAGATCCGGGTACCAGCCGTCCATCTTGCGGCCGCCTTCGGCCAGGTACCGGGACAGCACCGGCAGCAGCGACGTTTTGACCAGGCAGAAAACGGGATGCGGCTGCTTGCGCATGCCGGCTTCCTGCGTGACCGCCAGCGCGATGTCGGCACCCTGCGATTGCAGCGCGTCGAACAGACGCGCGGCCAGATCAAGCGGCACGAAGGGCGAGTCGCACGGTGCGGTGACGAGGTAGGGTGCATCGCAATGCCGCAATCCGGCTTCGAGTCCTGCCAGCGGACCAGCGAAGCCAGTGGTTTCGTCGGGCCACACCGGCGCGCCGAATGCGGCGTACGCATCGAGGTTCTGGTTGGCGTTGATGGCGATGCTGCCCACTTGCGGCGCCAGGCGCTCGAGCACGTGCTGCACCATGGTCGTGCCGCGGAACGGCTGCAGGCCCTTGTCGACGTGTCCCATGCGCGAGCCGCGCCCGCCCGCCAGGATCAGTGCGCTGATCTGTTCATTCTTGTTCATGCTTGATTTACCCGCCGATGTAAGACATTTCGACCCGCTTGGGGCCGCGTTCGATGCCTGTGGTGTTGATTGTGCGTGTGTCGGAGTAGCGGTCGGCGCGCGCGCGCCACAGCTGCGCCACCGCGCCGGAGATTTCGGCGTCGCTGCGGCCGCTGCGCAGCAGGCCGCGCAGGTCGTGGCCGCGCGTGGCGAACAGGCAGGTGTAGAGCTGACCCTCGGTCGACAGGCGCGCCCGCGTGCAGTCTTTGCAGAACGACTGCGTGACGCTGGAGATCATGCCGACCTCGCCGCCGCCGTCGACGTAGCGCCAGCGCGCGGCGGTCTCGCCGGTGTAGTTGGCGCCAATGGGTTCGAGCGACATGTCGGCCGAGATGCGGCGCACCACGTCGGCGGACGGGATCACTTCGTCCATGTTCCAGCCGTTCGACGCGCCCACGTCCATGTATTCGATGAAGCGCAGGATGTACGGCGTGCCCTTGAAGTGGCGCGCCATCGGGACGATTTCCTGGTCGTTCATGCCGCCCTTGACGACCATGTTGATCTTGATCGGTCCCAGGCCGACCTGGTGCGCGACGTCGATCCCGTGCAGCACATCGCCGACCGCGAAGTCGACGTCGTTCATGCGCTTGAAGGTGGCGTCGTCGAGCGAGTCGAGCGACACGGTGACGCGGTTCAGGCCCGCGTCCTTCAGTGACTGCGCCTTGCGGGCCAGCAGCGATCCGTTGGTGGTCAGGGTGAGGTCGAGCGGACGGCCGCTCGGCGTGCGCAGCTCGGCCAGCATGCCGACCAGCTTCTCGACGTTCTTGCGCAGCAGCGGCTCGCCTCCGGTCAGGCGGATCTTCTCGACGCCGTGGTTGACGAAGATGGTGGCGATGCGGGTGATTTCTTCGAACGACAGCAGCGAGGTGTGCGGCAGGTACTGGTAGTCCTTGTCGAACACCTCCTTGGGCATGCAATACACGCAGCGGAAATTGCAGCGGTCGGTGACGGAGATGCGCAGGTCGTGCAGCGGGCGCGCGAGAGCGTCGTCCACGCGGCCGGTGGGCGCTTCGAGGACGGCGGGAACGGCCAGCTGCGGCCTGCGCTCGTCGTTGAGCATGATGATTTTTTCAGCCATGCCAATACGATAGCACGAGGCCGGCAACTGCACAGGCGAAGATCAGTTTGATGGTGCCCACTTTGAAGCGGAATAAGGCGATAAAAGCCAGCGCGCCGATGCTGATGGCGGCGATATTCAGCAGGCCATGTTCGAAGAATACGTGGCGGCCGAAGAACACGTCGCACGGCGATCACGCCCGGGTCGCCGCATCGTTGGATGCTCGCGGTGCTGTCGGTGCTGGCGAAGGCGGGGATCGCGTGGACCACCGTGCCGATGGCGATGATCGATGGCTGCGGCTGAGAATGGACGCGCCGCGGCCCAAGGGCTGGGGACTCGGCGTCCCCGTCGCTCCGGCTGACCTGACCCCGGTTTTGTCGGCGCCGCGGATAAAAAAAGGGAAGCACGCGGCTTCCCTTTTTTGTCAGTCTAACCGCACCTATTACTGGCGGGTGTCGATCTGGATCAGCGGCTCGTCCACCGGCGGCGGCAAAGGCTTGCGCTCGCGCGGCACGCGAACCGGAGGCGCTACCTTGGCTGCCGCTTCCTGGGCTGCACGCAGCTTTTCAGGATCGGTCGCTGCCAGGACCAGGCCAGCCGAACCGAGCATCTCGTTCAGGTCGGCAACCGGCGCCGGCGCTGCTGCGACTGGCGCTGCTGCTACTGGCGCCGGTGCAGGTACCGGAATCAGCGATGGAGCGACTGCGGCCGGCTCGGGCTGCGCCACTGGCGCTTCCTCGACCGCAGGCGCAGCTACTTCTTCCGGAATGGTCTGCACGGCGACGGGTGCGGCCACCACGCGCTCTTCGGCGACTGGCTCGGCGGCAACCGGCGCTTCGGCGGCGAACAGCGGCGCTTGCACTGGTGCAGGCGCTGCGACCGGGGCTTCTGCGACGACCGGCGCTTCGACTTTCGGTTCCGGCGCTGGCGCTGGCGCTGGAGCGATCTCGATGGCTTCGGCGATCACGTACTCCGACACTGGTTCCGGCTCGGCAACTGCGGCCGCGGCCATTTCGTGGTCCGCGACCGGGGTGAACGCTGGCGCAGCGACGGCCGCGACCGGCGCTTCTTCACCTTCGGCCATCTCGCCTTCGACGCCATCGACGCCCTCGACCTGCTCGCGGTCGCGGCGATTGCGGTTGCGGCCGCCACGACGGCGACGGCGGCGCGGCTCATCGCCACCGGCTTCGACTTCGATCTCTTCGCCGTTCGGGCCGATGGTGGTGACCATCTTGACCGGCTGCGGCGCGGCTTCCTGGATGCCTTCCGGACCTTGCACTTCTACGGTCGGTGCGACCAGCGCCTCGCCGGCAACCACTTCCTCGGCCTTGGTATCGGCCACGACGGCGCGGTAGTCGGCGCGTTCGCGTGGCGCGCGCACCGGGCGCTCGCCGCGGTCAGGACGCTCGCCGCGCTCGGCGCGCGGTGCGGCCGGCGCGGCGCCTTCCACCTGCTCGCGCGGCTCGCGTGGCGGACGTGGCTCGCGCGGCGGACGCGGTGGACGCGCGGCGCGGCTTTCGCCTTCGGCCGCTTTCGCGGTCTCGTCGGCTGCACCCGGCCTGGCTTCACGCGGCTCGCGCTCTTTCTTGTCGCCACGGTTGCGGCCACGCGGGCCACGGCCGTTGCGGTCGCCGCCACGGTCGGACGAAGCGGCCGGCTTGGACGGCGTCGCCACCGGGGCAGGGGCGGCAACGACTGGCGCCGCCTTCTTGCCCATGAAGAAGTTGATGATCTTGTCGAGGAAGCTTTCCTCAGCCGGCGCGGTCAGCACCGGAGCGGCGGCGACGGCGGGCGCCTTGACCGGCTCGGAGCGGTCGACGATAGGCGCAGGCTGGGCCGGGGTAATCGTCTTGACGACGGCTTCCTGGCGCGGTTTGACGTCTTCTTTCTGGCGCTTGCTGTAGGCCATGTCGGTGTCGGCCTTCTCGGCCAGGTTGTAGCTGGCCTGGCTGTCTTCGAGGCGCGGATCGTCATGCTTGATGCGCTCGAGCTTGTAGTGCGGGGTGTCGAGGTGCTTGTTCGGGATCAGGATCACGCCGATGCGGTGGCGGTTCTCGATCTTCAGCACTTCGCCGCGCTTTTCGTTCAGCAGGAAAGCGGCGACGTCGACCGGCACCTGGACGTGGATGGTGGCCGAGTTCTCCTTCATCGCCTCTTCCTGGATGATGCGCAGGACTTGCAGGGCGGACGATTCGGTGTCGCGGATGTGGCCGGTGCCCGAGCAGCGCGGGCAGGTGACGTGGGAGCCTTCGGACAGCGACGGACGCAGGCGCTGGCGCGACAGTTCCATCAGGCCGAAGCGCGAGATCTTGCCCATCTGGACGCGGGCACGGTCATGGTGCAGCGCGTCTTTCAGGCGGGTTTCCACCTCGCGCTGGTTCTTCGCCACTTCCATGTCGATGAAGTCGATGACGATCAGGCCGCCCAGGTCGCGCAGGCGCAGCTGGCGGGCCACTTCCTCGGCCGCTTCGCAGTTGGTGTTGAAGGCGGTGGTTTCGATGTCCGAGCCGCGGGTCGCGCGCGCCGAGTTGACGTCGACCGAGACCAGCGCCTCGGTGTGGTCGATCACGATGGCGCCGCCCGATGGCAGCGGCACGGTGCGCGAGTACGCGGTTTCGATCTGGTGTTCGATCTGGAAACGCGAGAACAGCGGCACGTCATCCGAGTAGCGCTTGACGCGGTGCACCATGTCGGGCATCACGTGGCTCATGAACTGATGGGCCTGCTCGTAGATGTCGTCGGTGTCGATCAGGATCTCGCCGATGTCCGGCTGGAAGTAGTCGCGGATCGCGCGGATCACCAGCGACGATTCCTGGTAAATCAGGAAGGCGCCCTTGCCCTGGGTGCCGGCGCCTTCGATCGCGCGCCACAGCTGCATCAGGTAGTTCAGGTCCCACTGCAGCTCTTCGACGTTGCGGCCGATGCCGGCGGTGCGGGCGATCACGGACATGCCTTGCGGCAAGTCCAGCTTGTCCATGGTTTCGCGCAGTTCCTGGCGCTCTTCGCCTTCGACGCGGCGCGATACGCCGCCGCCGCGCGGATTGTTCGGCATCAGGACCAGGTAGCGGCCGGCCAGCGAGACGAACGAGGTCAGGGCGGCGCCCTTGTTGCCGCGCTCTTCTTTTTCGACCTGGACCATGATTTCCTGGCCTTCGCGCAGGGCATCCTTGATCGACGCGGTGCGCACGTCGACGCCTTCGCGGAAGTAGGTGCGGGCGACTTCCTTGAACGGCAGGAAGCCGTGGCGGTCTTCGCCGTAGCTGACGAAGCAGGCCTCGAGCGAAGGCTCGATGCGGGTGATGACACCCTTGTAAATGTTGGATTTGCGCTGTTCGCGCCCGGCGGTTTCGATATCGATGTCGATCAGCTTCTGGCCGTCGACGATTGCCACGCGCAGTTCTTCTTGCTGCGTAGCGTTAAACAACATACGTTTCATTTTTATAAGCTCCACGGCACGAGGCCGTTCCAGGCCGCTTTGTCAGGGCGGCAAAAGATCACGGGATGTACGCGGAGGGGAGAGCTGGAGGGTGGGTATGCCTTTACGCACGGCGCAGCAACGACTGCGTTGCGGCCGCAACAGGGCGCTGTGGGGTCGATCGACATGCCGAGTGCACGCATCACCTGCAACTGTCCCGATTGCTGCCCGGATCGAACCGGGGCACAGGACCAGCCAGGCGGTGGGCAAATCAACGAGCCAAACCGTAGCCAGCGAACAACCTAAGACTTCGAACCACAGGCGATTGGTTCCGCCATTATTCTCAAGCCTTTGGGATGAGGCTTACATCGGGTCGGGCGAAAACGACAAGCGTTATCGACGCCATCAACCGGCGAGCTGGCCACTGGGGACAGCTTGCCGGTACTTATCCTTACAATTCCAAGCAATCCATTCCGGCACCCTTGCGCGTTATCCGATTACAACAACGGTGCAACCTTGATTCGCGCAGGGATGTGCGTACACGATTTTCCATCGAATTTGCAATTTGGCGAGGCCGATGGAGACGCCCCTGTGTAAAATATCGTTTTAATTCTTACACCAGCAGAGGTTTGACCGCCGCCTGTCGATTATATATTCAAAATGAAGGACTTAGAGAGAATTTCTGGGAAGACAGGACAAATGAAGATGCAAAGCGATGTTGTTCCCCCTTCATCGGGCAATCAGCCCCAGGCGCAGTTTGTGACAATCACCGAAGAAGAGGCCGGCCAGCGGATCGACAACTACCTGCTGCGCGTCTGCAAGGGCGTGCCGAAGAGCCACGTCTACCGCATCCTGCGCTCGGGCGAGGTGCGGGTCAACAAGGGCCGGATCGACCAGCTGTACCGCTTGGAAAGCGGCGACGTGGTGCGCATTCCGCCGGTGCGGATCGCCGAAAAGACCGCCCCCACGGCGCCCGGCGCCGAATTCGCGATCCTGTACGAGGACGCCCACCTGCTGGTGATCGACAAACCGTGCGGCACCGCGGTGCATGGCGGCTCGGGCGTGTCGTACGGCGTGATCGAGCAGCTGCGCGCGTCGCGCCCGGACGCCAAGTTCCTCGAACTGGTGCACCGGCTCGACCGCGAAACCTCCGGCGTGCTGATGCTGGCGAAAAAGCGCTCGGCGCTGACCAACCTGCACGAGCAGATGCGCGACGGCCTGACCGACAAGCGCTACCTGACCGCGGTGGGCGGCGACTGGAAGAACGCGCGCCAGCACGTCAAGCTGCCGCTGCACAAGTACACCACGGCCGAGGGCGAGCGCCGGGTCTGCGTGCAGGCCGGCGGCATGGAGTCGCACACGGTGTTCACGCTGCTGCGCAAGTGGCCGCAGTTCGCCCTGCTCGAAGCCGAACTGAAAACCGGGCGCACCCACCAGATCCGGGTGCACCTGGCGTCGTCGGGCTTTCCGATCCTGGGCGACGACAAGTACGGCGATTTCGCGCTGAACCGCCAGCTGCTCAAGGCCGACGCCACGCGCGGGGCGCTCAAACGGATGTTCCTGCACGCGCACCAGATCACGTTTACCCACCCGGAATCCGGCAAGCAGGTGACCGTCAACGCGCCCTTGCCGGCAGAATGCGAGCGTTTCTTGGTAAGCTTGGGGAAACCGCTTAGTATTGCGCAGCGCTGACACGGCGCGCATCAAACAATCCCTGGAAGGAGCCGGCCGCCACAAGCGGCCGCAAAACATGGCAAGAAAGCAATTTGACCTGATCGTATTCGATTGGGACGGCACCCTGATGGACAGCACGTCGACGATCGTCAAGAGCATCCAGGCGGCGGCGCGCGACCTCGGCCTGCCGGTGCCGCGCGACGACCAGGCCTCCCATGTGATCGGGCTGGGACTGCACGAGGCGATGCAGGCGGTGATGCCTGGCCTGGAGCCGTCGCTGTATCCGAAGATGGTGGAGCGATATCGCTACCATTACCTGACGAAGGACCCGGAACTGGTGCTGTTCGACGGCGTTCGCGACATGCTGACGGAATTGTCGCAGCGCGGCTACTTCCTGGCCGTGGCCACCGGCAAGAGCCGGGTCGGCCTGAACCGGGCGCTGAACGCGGTCGGCCTGCTGTCGCTGTTCCACTCGACGCGCTGCGCCGACGAAACGTTTTCCAAGCCGCACCCGGCGATGCTGCAGGAGCTGACCCGCGAGCTGGGCCAGGACCTGAGGCGCACCGCGATGATCGGCGACACCACCCACGACCTGCTGATGGCCAACAACGCCGGCGCGGCCGGCATCGCGGTCGAGTACGGCGCCCATCCGGTCGACCAGCTGCAGTCGTGCAAGCCGCTGTTTTCGGCGCCGACCGTGGCGCGCCTGCACGAGTGGCTGAGCGAGAACGCCTGATGACGGGTGAGGCGGCCGGCCAGCTGTTCATTTGCGAGGGCGACGCCGTGCTCGAAGGCGGGCGCGGGGTGCGCTTCGCCGTCACCGCGTTCGGCGACGAGGCGACCGGCTTCGTGGTGCGCTACGACGGCGCCGTGTACGGCTACCTGAACCGCTGCGCCCACGTGCCGATCGAGCTGGACTGGGCCGAGGGCGAGTTTTTCGAATCGAGCGGGCTGTTCCTGATGTGCTCGACGCATGGCGCCATCTACGTGCCCGAGACCGGCCAGTGCGCCGGCGGGCCGTGCAAGGGCGGGCGGCTGCGGCCGATCGCCGTGCATGAAGAGCTTGGCAAGATTTACTGGCGGCCGGACGAGTTCATCCAGCCGCCGCGCACCATTCCCATTCACCCAACCACCTGACGATCTATGAGCGACAACACGAGCAGCACTCCGCCGGGCGAGCCGATCAACGCCAACTGGGAGCGCGAAACCCTGGAAAAGCTGCTGTTTGCCACCGTCAAGGAGCAGCGCGCGGCGCGCCGCTGGGGCATCTTCTTCAAGCTGCTGACCCTGGGCGCGATCATATTCGCGCTGTGGGCGTATTTCGATTTCAGCACTGGCTCCGACATCGAGGCGCTGGGGCGCCACACCGCGCTGATCGAGATCGACGGCAGCATCGAATCCGAAGGCAGCGGCTCGGCCGACAACGTGATCCCGTCGCTGAACAAGGCGTTTTCCGACGCCGGCTCGGTGGCGGTGGTGCTGCGGATAAACAGCCCGGGCGGCAGCCCGGTCCAGGCCGGCATGATCGTCGACGAGATCCTGCGCCTGCGCAAGGGCTACCCGAGCAAGCCCTTGTACGTGGTGGTCGACGAAATCTGCGCCTCGGGCGGTTATTACATCGCCGCCGCGGCCGACAAGATTTACGTCAACAAGGCCAGCATCGTTGGATCGATCGGCGTGCTGATGGACGGCTTCGGCTTCACCGGAACGATGGAGAAGCTCGGCGTTGAGCGGCGTTTGCTGACGGCCGGCGAAAATAAGGGCTTTCTCGATCCGTTCAGCCCGCAGTCGGACAAGCACAAGGCGCACGCCCAGGCGATGATCAACGAGATCCACCAGCAGTTCATCGGCGTGGTGCGCAGCGGGCGCGGCAAGCGCCTGAAGGAAACCCCGGAAATGTTCTCCGGCCTGTTCTGGAGCGGCGCGAAGGCGATCGAGATGGGGCTGGCGGACGGCTACGGCAGCGTCGACAGCGTGGCGCGCGACGTCGTCCGGGTCGAGGACATCGTCGATTACACCGCGCACGAAGGCTTGCCGGAGCGGGTGCTGAAGAAATTCGGCGCCGCGGTCGGCGCCGGCGCGGTGAAGTCGGCCTACCACGGCGCGAAGCCGGCGTTGCGTTAATCGCAACGGCAATTTTCTCCTTGTAAGTTCAGGCAATTGTTCTATATTGAACCCGTAGTTCATTCAAGGGGGCCAATATAACAAGTTTAGTAAGTCTTAATCATATATTCGAACCGAACTACTAACCGCATCGCTGATGCGGCATCGAGAGAATTTCAATTCCTCAGAGAATGACTCCTTAGGGGGTATGGAACGGCGGCGCAATGCCGCCGTTTCCTTTTTGCGCCGCTGAACGAATTGATGGCGTGTCCTGCGTGCGCCGGCAGGCGCCAATGCCGGGATGCGGGCATGGGGAGGGCGGAATCAGGCGGCGGCGGACGGGATGTCAGAAGCGGCCGGGTGCGCAGTGTAGCCGTCCAGCGTGTACATGGTCGGCGCCAGGTCGGCGCAATCGTCGGCGTATTGGGCGAAGCCGCCGCGCCCCAGCCATTGCTGGAAATCGTGCTGGGCCTGGGCGTACCAGTCGGCCTGGGCCAGGGGCGGCGCGCCGGCGGCATTGGCCCAGCGCGCGATCGCCAGGCGGGCGGCGAACAGCGCCGACTGCTCGAGGGCGACGCGGGAATGGGCCTCGGCATGCGGGGCGGAGGAAGCATGGAACTGGTCATCCCCGCCGCAGTGATTGTCGATGGTCATGTCGTCCTCGTGATGGTTGCCAGGTTAAGTTGTCCTAGCTGAGCTAGGGAATTTACTGAGTTGCCGTTAGGCCGATTCCTAATGAGATTTCACTGTACCAACGGACGGGGTCGCAAGCTTGATCTTTGTCAAAGGTGTGTCGTGCGCCGCATCACTCACGCTGTTGCCGACCCGCATTGCGACGCCTGGGCTGACGCGGCGCAAGCGCTTCTGGTAAAGTGCCGCGCATGAGCAAATTATCCCTGGACCGCATTCTTCAATCCCAAGGTTTCGGTACCCGTAAATACTGCCGCGCGCTGATCGAGGACGGCGAAGTTGCCGTCAACGGCGCGCCGCACACCAACTACAAGACGACGTTTGATACCGATCGCCTGATATTGACGGTGTTTGGCGAGGAATGGGCGTATCGCGCCCACGTCTACATCGCCCTGCACAAGCCGGCCAATTTCGAATGCTCGCGCAAGCCTAGCCATCATCCGGGCGTGCTGACGCTGCTGCCCGAGCAATTTACCTGGCGCGAAGTGCAGCCGGTCGGCCGGCTCGACCACGACACCACCGGCATGTTGCTGATGTCCGACGATGGTCCCTTTATCCATGCGCAATCGTCGCCGAAGCGCCACGTTCCGAAAATTTACCAGGCCACCACGCAGGATTCGGTGACCCAGGACCTGGTCGACCAGTTGCTGGCCGGCGTCAAGCTGCACGACGAGCCGGCGCCGCTGGCGGCGCTGACCTGCATTCCGCGCGGCGAGCATCAGCTCGAGATCGTGCTGGAGCAGGGCAAGTACCACCAGGTCAAGCGCATGCTGGCGGCGGCGGGCAATCACTGCGTGGCGCTGCACCGCTCGGCGATCGGCCAGCTGACGCTCGAATCGCTGGGCTTGGCGGAAGGAGAGTGGTGCTATCTCAACCAGGCGCAGCTGGAGTTGCTGGCCTAAGCGTCCCCAGAATTTTCGCCGAGGAGAGTCGGCAGCACTGCGTAAGCGCATTGGTACAAATAATTACAAAAAAATCGATCGTTCGTGACATTGCGTGACAATTTCCTTCGAGAACTCTGTCAAACTTCTAACTCTTTCGGAAAGGCGTAGTGACGATCAATCCGCGTCATTGACTGAGTGTCTTAATCGCTTAGCCGCGCGGTACCTTGTCTTTCCGGAATCGCTGTCGTTTTATCGGTAAATTGTATTGTGGAATCCACACCAAACACTGCAGGTTGCTGGGTCATACCTCATTCCTCCTGTAGAATTGCGAGTTGCCCTTTTGCAGGAGGGCGGGAAGTTAGGGGGCTGGCTCCCTGCCTGTCATCGTGAAGAAGTGCATCTCGTCGATCCATGCCGAGAAATTGCTTGTTCTTCATTTCGGATAGGCGACTTATACGAAGCGCCTCTTGCCGTGAGGGTGAAGCTGAGTTGAGCTGGCATCTTCGAACCCTTTTCACTGAATCTTTCAATGCCAAAAATTATCCGTCAACTCTTCGCTGCCCTGATGGCCGCAGCTTCTGTTGCCGCTTTTGCCCAAGACGCCGGCAAAACCGACTCGTTCGATCAGCCCGTCACTTCTTTGGGGGCGAGCAACGTGCCATCTAATGGATCGGCACCACGACGCGTTTCGATTACCAATGCGCCGGTGTCGGGAGTCGACCTGGATACAGCGGCGGTGCCGGAGAGTGAGCCTGGTCGTCGTGCCCTCCAGCGTCAGCAGCAGGGAGCGATCCCGCAAGGCGTCGTGCGGCGCACGCCTGTGATCACCAGCGAATTCCAGAAATTTATCGCCGAAAGCACCGGCGAACTCCTGCCAATTTTCGGCGCGGAATTTTTCGCCAATGCGCCCTCTACCTTTACCCCCATCTCCGGTGCGCCGGTGCCGGCGGATTACCCGCTTGGCGCCGGTGATGAGCTCCAGATCCGCGGCTGGGGGACCATCGATATCGACTATCGCGCCACCATCGACCGAAACGGCCTGATCTCGATACCTACCGTCGGCTCGGTTGCGCTTGCGGGTGTCAAGGCGGGCGATGCGGAAGCGGTTATTCGCGCCGCGGTCGCCAGGCTGTACAAGGGCGTGACGATCAGCGTCAATTTCGGAAAACTGCGCGCCATCACTGTGTATGTCGTCGGTCAGGCGAAGCGCCCGGGCACCTATACGGTGTCGAGTCTGTCGACCCTGGTGACGACGCTGTTTGCCAGCGGCGGCCCGAACCTCAACGGCAGCATGCGCCATCTGCAGGTGAAACGCGGTGGTAAGGTGGTGGCCGAGCTGGACCTGTATGCGTTCATCGCCAAGGGCGACAAGTCTGCCGACATCAAGCTGCAGGACGGCGACTCGATTTACATCCCTGCCGCCAGCGGCTACGTGGCGCTGGTCGGCATGGTCAACAAGCCTTCGATTTTCGAATTGCGCTCTCCGACCGACACGGTCGCGTCGGTGCTCGAGTTGGCAGGTGGATTGCCGGTCGTCGCCGATCCCCGTCGGGCCTACCTTGAGCGGATCGACCCGAGCCGCACCCAGCCGCGCAGCGTGGAGCAGTTCGCGCTCGATACCGCGGGATTGAACCGCACGTTGAAGAACGGCGACGTCTTGAACATTTCGTCCATCACCCCTGATTTCTCGAACGCGGTCATCCTGCGCGGCAATGTCGACCATGCGGTTCGTGCGCCTTACCGGGCTGGAATGCGCATCAGCGACCTGATTCCGAACCGCGAATACTTGATTACCCGTAGCTCGATCAGGCGCCAGAACAACGCGATCGCCACCAGCAACCGCCTTGGCAATGGCGAGCGCCGGACCGCCACCGCAAACGGCGGCATGCCTGGCGAAATCGAAGACGAGCGAAATGTCGATGGCGCCGGCAGGCCGGTCGAGCAGGTCGAAGGTGAAAAAGCGGACACTATTGCCTCCCGCATCGGTGGTTTGATCGATGAAATCAACTGGGATTACGCGGTGGTGGAGCGGATCAACCGGACCGACCTGACGGTCGTGTTGATTCCTTTTAATTTGGGGAAAATTTTTAGCAATCCGGCCGGTCCCGACAACGTCTTGTTGCAGCCCGGAGATACGGTCACTATTTTTTCGCAGAAAGATGTCACTGTGCCAATGGACAAGCGGCGGGTATTTGTCCGGGTTGAAGGCGAGGTCAACGTTCCAGGCGTCTATCAGATGACTGCCGGCGAGACCTTGCAATCGCTGATGGCGCGTGCCGGCGGCCCGACCACGAATGCCTATCTCTTCGGCACCGCCTTTTATCGCGAGCAAGTGCGCAAGGAGCAGGAAGCGAATTTGCAGAAAGCCGCCGACCGCCTCGAATCTCAGCTGCGCAACGAACAGTCAAGATCGATCGCCAACGTGCGCGGCACCACTGACGCCCAGGTGGCCGAAGCGAAGCGCCAGGCCGACCTGCTGTCGGCCAAGGAAGCCGTGGCGCGCCTGCGCAATCTGAAACCGACCGGCCGCATCGCGTTCGGCATGAATCCAGCCGAAAAGTCGTTTGCCCGCCTGCCGCAGTTGAAATTGGAGAACGGCGACCGGCTGGTCGTGCCGGCGCGTCCGGAATTCGTGCACGTGTTTGGCGCCGTCAATTCCGAGTCCTCGCTGTTGTGGCGTCCGGGTGCGCGGATCAAGGATTACATCAATCTGGCGGGCGCCAGCCGTGATGCCGACCTTGAAAATGCGTTTATTTTGCGCGTCGACGGCAGCGTGGTTTCCCGTGAATCTGGCAACTGGTTCCTGGGCGGATTTGGCGGGTCCGAGGTCATGCCCGGTGACAGCATCGTGATCCCCGAAAAGCTGGACAAGGAAACGGCCTGGACCAAATTCACGCAGGGCACCCGCGAATGGGCGCAGATTTTCGCCAACTTTGGACTGGGTGCCGCGGCGATCCAGACGCTGCGCAATTAATGCGGAACAGTGCTGCTCTGCACGCGAACCTCTATCGAAGAAGCGGAAAAACGAATGAATGTAGTGGATAGCAAGGTCGACGTCGCCATGACTTCCGGTGACGCCGCGGTCGGCGCGATCGATCTGATGATCGCTCTGGCGAAGCACAAGAAAAAGCTGATCGCTTTCCCCTTGGTCGCCGCGATCGTTGCCGGCGCGATCAGTATGATGCTGCCCGACGTGTTCAAGGCAAGCGCAAAGTTGCTGCCGCCGCAGCAAGCGCAATCCGGGGCGTCCGCGCTGTTGTCGCAACTGGGAGGCGTCGCCGGCGTCGCGGCCGGTGCCTCGGGCTTGAAGAATCCGAGCGACCTGTACATCGCGATGTTGAAAAGCCGCACGGTGGCGGATCGAATGATTGCCAAATTCGATCTAAAAACGGTCTACCAGACGCCGTCACAGGAAGCCGCACGCATGTTTCTTGAAGGCGCCACCTCGGTGAGTGCCGGAAAGGACGGCCTCATCGTGGTTGAAGTGGAAAGCGCTGATCCGCGCCGCGCCGCGGCGATGACCAACGGTTATGTGGATGAGTTGCTTGGTTTGACGCGGAATATGGCGCTTACCGATGCGGCGCAAAGGCGCGTGTTTTATGAAAAGCAACTCGAGCAGGCCAAGAACCGGCTCGCGTCGGCCGAAGTCACGCTGAAACGGACGCTCGACGCGCGTGGCGTGATCAGCGTCGATAGTGAAAGCCGTGCCTTGGTCGAGACAGGCGCGCGCCTCAAGGCGCAAATTTCCGCCAAGGAAATTGAGTTAAACTCGCTGAAGGCGTTTGTCACACCCAGCAACCACGAGTACCGGCAGGTTGACGAGGCGTTGCGCAGCCTGAAGGCAGAATTGGTGAAATTGGAATCCGGCGGATTTTCCGATGCGGCCGGGGCGCTTAAGCCGGCGCCGGGCGGCATGGAAAGTGTCAAACTGATGCGCGACCTGAAATATTATCAAATGTTGTACGAAGTATTGGCCAAACAATACGAAGCGGCCCGCCTGGAAGAAGCGAAAGATCCGTCTGTTGTGCAGGTGCTAGACGCGGCCCAGGAACCTGAACGCAAGAGCCGTCCGAAGCGCTTGCTGATTGTGTTATTCGCGGGGATCTTCGGCTTGTTCGCGGCGCTGACGACGGTGTTTTTCGCGGAACTCAGGAATCGTGCTGCGACATCGCCGGAAACGGCGCGCAAGTGGTCAGAACTGACGCGCGCGCTTCGGTTCAAGTAAGCGGCCGGGGGGCGCGCGATTGCTGCGCGGTCTGGCCGAATTAGACGCATCAACCTCACCATCAATTAATAGGTATTGGACTAATGAACTTAAAAGACATTCGGCTCGGCATTATCGGGCTTGGATACGTTGGTTTGCCGCTGGCGGTCGAATTCGGCCGCCAGCGCAGCGTGATCGGATTCGATATCAATGCAAAGCGGATTGGCGAACTGCGCGCGGGCGTCGATGTCACTCTCGAGACGACCGCCGAGGAGCTGAACGCCGCCTCCTTGCTGGCGTATTCGACCGATGTCGAGCAACTGCGCCAGTGTAATTGTTTCATCGTCACCGTCCCGACCCCGATTGACGAGCACAAGCAGCCCGACCTGACCCCGCTGCTGCGCGCCAGCGAAACGGTGGGCAAAGTTCTGAAGAAAGGCGATATCGTCATTTACGAATCGACCGTTTATCCAGGCGCGACGGAAGAAGACTGCGTGCCAGTGCTGGAGAAAGTGTCCGGCCTGAAGTTCAACGAGGACTTTTTCTGCGGCTACAGCCCGGAACGCATCAATCCAGGCGACAAGGAGCACCGCCTCGTCAATATCAAGAAAGTGACGGCCGGCTCGACCCCGGAAGTGGCCGACCTGGTCGACGCGCTGTATAACCAGATCGTGACTGCCGGCACCCACAAGGCCGAGACCATCCGCGTGGCGGAAGCGGCCAAAGTGATCGAAAATACCCAGCGCGACCTCAACATCGCGCTGATCAACGAACTGGCATTGATCTTCAACAAGATGGGGATCGACACCGAAGCGGTCCTGAAGGCGGCGGGCAGCAAGTGGAATTTCCTGCCATTTCGCCCGGGCCTGGTCGGCGGCCATTGCATTGGCGTCGACCCGTATTACCTGACCCACAAGGCGCAGTCGATCGGCTATCACCCGGAAATCATTCTCGCCGGCCGTCGCCTGAATGACAACATGGGTTCGTACATCGTCTCGCAGCTGGTCAAGGCGATGACCAAGCGGCGCATCCATGTCGATGGCGCGCGCGTGCTCGTCATGGGCCTGACGTTCAAGGAGAACTGTCCTGACCTACGCAACACGCGCGTGGTCGATATTGTCGGCGAGCTCAAGGAGTACAACTGCCAGGTCGACGTCTACGATCCGTGGGTTGCGGCCGATGAGGCGCAGCACGAGTATGGCATCGCGCCGATCGCGCAGCCGGATCCCGGCACCTATGATGCGGTGATCCTGGCCGTCGCCCACAACGAGTTCCGGGCGATGGGGGCTGAAGCGATCCGCGCGCTTGGAAAAAGCGTTCACGTACTGTACGACCTGAAATACGTATTGAATTCCAAGGAGTCGGACCTGCGACTGTGATCGGTGATCCGATCCTGTCCGCTGCTGCAGGGCACGACAGCGCGCATCGCGCTGTCCCACAGATTTCGTAGAAATTATTAAGAGGATGGTATGAAAGCCCCAATATTAACGAGAAAAATTCGCATCGCGGTTGTCGGTTGCGGCCGCATTTCGAAGAGTCACTTCGGCGCGATCGAGAGCCATGCCGCGAATCTGGAGCTGGTGGCAGTCTGCGACACCGACCCGACGGTGCTCGATGCGCACGTCACGACGCACGGCGTGCCTGGATACGACCAGCTGGAAACGATGCTCAAGACCGAGAAGCTGGACGTCATCGCGCTGTGTACGCCGAGCGGGGTGCACCCGGACCAGGCGGTGCTCGGGGCCAAATACGGCGTCCATGTCATCACCGAAAAGCCGATGGCGACGCGCTGGCAGGATGGCGTGCGCATGGTCAAAGCCTGCGACGACGCCGGCGTGCACCTGTTGGTGGTCAAGCAGAACCGCCGCAATACCACCTTGCAGCTGCTGAAGCGTGCGGTCGACGAAAAGCGCTTTGGCAAGATTCACATGGTGCACCTGAACGTGTTCTGGACCCGTCCGCAGTCCTACTACGACCAGTCGAAGTGGCGTGGCACCTGGGAATTTGATGGCGGTGCATTCATGAACCAGGCGAGCCATTATGTCGACTTGCTCGACTGGCTGATCGGGCCGGTCGAACGCGTTCAGGCAATGATGAGCACGACGCGCGATATCGAAGTCGAAGACACTGGCGTGTTGAACGTCAAGTGGCGCAGTGGCGCGCTCGGTTCGATGAGCGTCACCATGCTGGCATACCCGAAGAACCTGGAAGGCAGCATCACGATCCTCGGTGAAAAAGGAACGGTGCGCATCGGCGGCGTCGCGGTGAACGATATCCAGATGTGGGAATTTGCCGAGTCCAAGGAATACGATCAGCAGATCACCGCCGCTAACTATGAGACGACGTCGGTGTACGGCTTCGGCCATCCGCTGTATTACAGCAACGTCGTCGATGTCATGCGCGGCGTGGCGGAACCGGAAACCGACGGGCGCGAAGGGTTGAAATCGCTGGAACTGCTGGTTGCCGCCTACCTCGCGGCGCGCGACGGCAAAACGATTTCGCTGCCGCTCGAGTATTAAACAAGGTTCAGGTTCGGGCTACGTTCCTGCTCGCTGCACTACTTTTTGAGGACACATGAAAAATATCACGATTCATCCAACCGCCATTGTCGACGAGGGCGCGACCCTCGGCGAGGGGACCAGCATTTGGCACTGGGTCCACGTCTCGGCCAAGGCGCGGATCGGCGCGCGCTGTTCGTTTGGCCAGAACGTGTTCGTCGGCAATGACGTGGTGATCGGCGACAATTGCAAGGTCCAAAACAATGTCAGCGTGTATGACGCGGTGACGCTGGAGGACGACGTTTTTTGCGGCCCCAGCATGGTGTTTACCAATGTGTTCAATCCGCGCTCGGCGGTCACACGCAAAAGCGAATACCGGCGCACGCTGGTTCGGCGCGGGGCCACGCTGGGCGCCAATTGCACTATCGTGTGCGGCGTAACCGTCGGCGAGTATGCGTTCGTTGGCGCAGGCGCGGTTGTCAACCGCGACGTGAAACCCTATGCGCTGATGGCGGGTGTGCCGGCCCGGCAAATCGGCTGGATGAGCCAGTTTGGCGAAAAGCTCGACCTCCCGGTCGGCGGCGATGGCGCAACCGTGTGCCCGCACACAGGGGTCAAATATGTCCTGCGTAACGGCGTTTGCAGTGTGGAGAAAGAATAAATGAAAATGATGGAATTTTGCGATCTGAAGAGCCAGTACGCCCGCTTGAAATCGGAAATTGATGCCGGCATCCAGGGTGTGCTGAACCATGGACAATATATCCTGGGACCGGAAGTCGCCGAGCTGGAAACGCAGTTGATCGCCTATACGGGCGCAAAATACTGCATCACCGTGGCCAACGGCACCGACGCCCTGCAGATTGCCCTGATGGCGTTTGGCATCGGGCCTGGCGACGAGGTGATCACTCCAGGCTTTACCTATATCGCGACCGCGGAAACGGTCGCGCTGCTGGGTGCAAAACCGGTCTACGTCGATATCGACGCACGCACCTACAACCTCGACCCGGCGTTGCTGGAAGCGGCGATCACGCCACGTACCAAGGCCATCGTTCCGGTCAGCCTGTACGGTCAGTGCGCCGATATGGATGCGATCAATGCGATTGCCGCCAAGCATGGCATTCCCGTCATCGAAGACGGCGCGCAGAGCTTCGGCGCGACCTACAAGGGCGTCCAGAGCTGCAATCTCAGCACCGTCGGCTGCACCAGTTTCTTCCCGAGCAAGCCATTGGGTTGTTATGGCGATGGCGGTGCGATTTTTACCAGTGACGACGAGCTGGCCAAAGTCATGCGTCAGATCGCGCGCCATGGTCAGGACCGGCGCTATCATCACATCCGGGTGGGCGTCAACAGCCGGCTCGACACGCTCCAGGCGGCGATCCTGCTGCCGAAGCTGCGGATCTTCAAAGAAGAGACGGCCCTGCGCGATGCCGCCGCGGCGCGCTATTCCCGCCTGTTCGGCGCCGCCGGCGTCGCCGGCACGCCAGTGCTGGAAGCACATAATACCAGTGCATGGGCCCAGTACACGGTGCGGGTGGGCGCGCGTGAGCAGGTCCAGGCGCAGCTGAAGGAAGCGGGCATCCCGACCGCAGTCCATTATCCGATTCCGCTGAACCGGCAGCCAGCGGTTGCCGATGCCGCGGCCGTGTTACCTGTCGGGGACAGCGTCGCCGAACAAGTGCTGAGCCTTCCGTTGAGCGCCTACATCACGCCGGCCGACCAGGAACGTGTGGTGGCAGCGCTCGCTGCCGCGACGGCTGCCGACTGATTTCAACATGTCCCGTCCTTCCGTACTAATCATCACCTATGGTTTTCCCCCGCACATCAAGAGCCTGGGGGGGGCCATCCGGATGCTCAAGCTGGCCGAATACCTGCAAAACCGGGGGTGCAAGGTGCACGTATTGTGCGCGCGCACCGCGCATCACGACACCTTCGGCTACGACGCCTTGCTGGCGTCGCTGACCGTCACCTACGTGGACGATCCGGTTGCCGTGGCCGGCGCGCGCGTGTTCAAGCACGCTGCGCGCTCTGCCGACACCGCCGCCCCGGCCAACGCGGGGATCAAGGCGCGGCTCAAGCGCCTTGTCATCGATGCGCTCACGCCCGATACCGCAATGCTGACCGTGCGCCGGATGGAGCGGGCGGCGATGGCCCTGCTCGGCGCCGAGCCCGCAATGACCGTGATTACCTCCGGTCCGCCGCACAGCATGCACCTGGTCGGTTACCGCCTGAAGAAGCAGGTGCCGGCGATTCAATGGATCGTGGATTACCGCGATAGCTGGAACGGCTCGTCGCTATTTCGCAAACGTCACGCGCTGCTGCAACGGCTCAATGAGTTCTTCGAGCGCCGTGTGCTCGCGCGTTGCGACCAGTTTACCTATATCAGCGCGCCGATGATCGGCAAGGCCTCCCGTCTGGGGGGGGCGCAACTGCCTGGCAAGGCACGGCTGGTGGCGAACGGCTTCGACCTGGCGTTGCTCGATACGCTGCCGCGCGCGCGCCCGCAGCCGGGACCGCTGCGCGTGGGCTACTTCGGTGCGATCGACAATGCGCCGAACAGTTACCGTAACCCGGAAGCGCTGTTCGAGGTGGTTCGCCAGCGTCCCGAGCTCGATATTCGCATCGAGCTGTATGGAAGCATCAATATTTCGTCGGACTGGCAGGAGAAACTTGGCGCCCGGCTGATGATCGGGCCGCGGCTATCGCACCAGGAGGCGCTTAACACCATGGCGGGCATGGACGCCTTGCTGCTGCTGCACACCCGCGCCGACGGCGCCGACGAAGTCGTTACGGGCAAAGTGTTCGAATATGTCGCCACCGCGCGCCCAATTATTTCGATCGGCCCCAAGGCGATGGCGGTGAACGACCTGCTGGCGGGCGACCCTTCCTTTTTCCAGGCCGAACATACTTCGGCAGGGGATATGGAGGCCGTGCTGACGAAGCTGGCGCGGGCCAAGTCGAACGGCACACTGTGTCTGCGCGAGCGAGACCGGCTCGCGTCGTTTAGCCGCGAAGGACAGTTTGCCAGTTTCCTCGAAATGGTCGGCAACCGTTTGCCGGCGGCGCACGGTGAATAAGATGCAGACGAATCCACACCGTTCCCCGATCCAGCTCAGTGTCTGCGTCATCGGCAAGAATGAAGGACGCCACCTGCCCGCATGCGCCGCATCGCTCGCGCAACTTGCTGCGGCCGGAATTGCCTACGAGAGCATCTTCGTCGATTCCGCCTCCACCGATGGATCGGTGGACATCGCGATCGGACTGTTTGACCGGGTCGTGTCGCTCGTTGCCAGTCCATTCTTGAACGCCGGCGCCGCGCGCCGCATCGGCACCGAGCACGCGGCGGGCGACTGGGTGTTGTACATGGACGGCGACATGGAACTCGCCCCCGAAGTGCTGCAACCCATTTGCAGCCTGATCAAATCGGGCGACCTGGCGCGCGGATTGTGCGCGTTCACCGAGAACCTGTTTCCGGACGGGACTCGCTCGCTGATCCAATTTCGCGGCAACCACGACGGGGCGCCTTGCCGGATGTTCGGCGGCGCGGTCCTGTTGCCCCGCCAGAAAGTGTGCGAAGCAGGCAACTGGTCGGCTCATCTGTATGCCTACGAAGAAGCCGAGCTCAATGCGCGCTTGGGCGGAGCCGGTGTCGCCGTGATCTGGCACGATTGCCGCATGGTGATCCACAAGACGCCGCAGGTGCCATTCTTGCGCAAGCTTGTCGGGGCAGTCGTGCCTTACCGTTCGTATCTCGGCAAGAAATTCTATGGCGCGGGGCAGGTCACCCTGTTGACTTTGCAAAACGGTCATTTCTTGCGGTTCGCCCAACGTAAGCCCGAGGCCTATGCGATGTTGGCGGCCTGGCTGATCATGCTCGGCGCCTGGCCCCTGGCGGGCGCGTATTCGGCGCTGCCGCTGCTGATCGTATTTGTGACGAATCTGGTCCGCTCTGGCCCGCGGGCGGCGGTCAACTACGCTTGTTTCCAAGTGCAGGTCGTGTTCGGCATGTTCAAGCTGCACCGCGAATTTACGCCTGGCATCGCGCAGGTGTTCACAGGCCGGCCACCTCGCGGCCTGGCAACGGGCGCGATCGGATGAGCCACTCGATCGGACGCAAGGGGGCGATCCTGCTGAAAGGATCGGTGCTGGCGCAAGGCTTGCCTTTGCTCGCCGCGCCTTTACTGGCCAGCGCGAACCTTGGCAACACTGATAACCGCAAGCCTCTTGCGTGCGCTCCGGTCCGAATTGGTGCATACTGCTGGATTGGCGCTCACGCCGCCATCCTGCCCGGCGTTTCGCTCGGCTCCTACAGGATAGTCGGCGCCGGCGCCGCGGTCCCCAAGTCGTTTGACGCCGGTTATCAAGTAATCGCCGGCAATCGGGCCAGAGTAATTCGCAGCCTCAATCCTGCCAAATGCATTTGGCATCGCAGCGAAGAGGAATTTCACGGCGACGTTGCCGCCGCCGACTTCCCAAAACATCGCCAGGCCCATCTGGCAACGCTTCAATGACTCAGACTTTACCCATCATTACCATTGTCGACTACGGTGTCGGCAACCTCAATTCGGTGGCGAACATGATTCGCCGGTCTGGCGCCGAGCCGCGGTTTGCGCGCACCCCGGCCGAAGTGCTCGAGGCCGAGCGCCTGGTGCTGCCCGGCGTGGGCGCCTTCGACTCCTGCCGCCGCGCACTCGACAAGGTCGAGGGCCTGGAAGGCGCGTTGCGTCTCGCCGTCGAGCGGCGCATCCCTCTGCTCGGCATTTGCGTCGGCATGCAGATGCTCGGCACCGGCAGCGAAGAGGGCGTCCTGCCGGGGCTCGATCTGATTCCAGGGCGCGTGCGCCGCTTCGATCCGGCGATCAGCGTCGCCGACCCGTCGTTGCGCGTGCCGCACATGGCGTGGCGCACTGTTGTGCCGCGCGGACCGGCGACGCTGTTCCAGGGCGAGCTGGGCGAATTGAACCGTTTTTATTTCGTGCATTCGTATTACTTCGACTGCGCCGATCCCGCGACCAGTGTAGGGGTCGCCTGGCACGGCCACGAGTTCACCGCCGCGATCCAACGCGGCCGCGTGTTCGGCGTCCAGTTTCATCCGGAAAAGAGCCACCGCTTCGGCATGGCCCTCTTCCGCAATTTTGCTTCCCTGCCGCTCGAGCCTGACCATGCGTGACGTCGATACCGCCTTCAATCCGTTTCGGATCATTCCGGTGTTGCAAGTCGAGCGCGGGCGGCTGGTCAAGACGACCGCCTATCGGAATCCGAGTTACGTCGGCGACTTGATCAACAGCCTGCGGATTTTCAACGAGAAAGAGGTCGATGAGATCGCCGTGCTCGATATTTCCGCCACGCGCGACCGGCGGGGGCCGGATTTCGCCCTGATCGAAGAAATGGCGAGCGAGTGCTTCATGCCGCTCGCCTACGGGGGCGGCATTTCCAGCGTCGCCGAGATCGAGCGCATTATCCAGCTCGGCGTGGAAAAAGTCATCCTGAACACGGCCGCCCTGGAAAATCCCGACCTGGTGCGCGCCGCGGCGGACGCGGTGGGCAGCCAAAGCATTGTCGTCAGCGTGGACGTGAAGAAGTCGTGGCTCGGCGGTTACCAGGTCTATACGCGCTCGGGCACCAAGCGCAGCGCTACTAGCCTGTTCGATACGATCGACTCCATCACTGCCACCGGTGCGGGCGAATTGCTGCTCAACGCGATGAGTCGGGACGGCACGCTGGAAGGATACGACCACCAGTTGATCGCGGCGGTCGCGGCGCGTACCACGCTGCCGGTCATTGCCTCCGGTGGCGCGAAAGATTCCGCCGATTTTGTGCGCGCCGTGCAGCAATCGGGCGCCTCGGCCACCGCCGCTGGGGCCCAGTTTGTCTACCGCGGCCCCCATCGGGCGGTGTTGTTAAGCTATCCGAGTCCGCGCGACATCCGCGCCCACCTTAAACCAATCCACGTAATTTCTTAAGACTACAATGCGCGATTATCAAATTTGCACTAACTGTGTCATGGACACGACCGATGAAGAAATTCACTTCGACGCTGCGGGCGTCTGCAACCATTGCATTGATTTTGAAACGCTGCAGAAACCGCAGATACTGAAAGGTCAGTCCGGCGCCTTGGCGCTCGGGGCCTATGTCGACCAAATGAAAGCGGAAGGCAAGGGCAAACCGTACGATTGCATTGTCGGCCTGTCGGGCGGTGTCGACAGTTGCTATGTGGCGCACCGTGTGATTGAACTGGGCCTGCGTCCGCTCGCGGTCCACGTCGATACCGGCTGGAACTCGGAGCTTGCCGTCAGCAATATCGAGCGGATTGTCGAAAAGTTGGGCATCGACCTGTTTACCACAGTAATTGATTGGGACGAAATGCGCGATTTACAATTGGCGTTCCTGAAGTCGGGCGTGGCAAATTGCGATGTGCCTCAAGACCATGCGTTCGTGGCGGTCCTCTTCAAACTGGCGGCAAAAAAACGCATTCGCTGGATTATCAGCGGGCATAATCTGCAGACCGAATCGATCATGCCCGAAAGCTGGGGCTATACCAGCATTGATTCGCGCCATTTGCGCGCCATCCACAAGCGATTTGGCATGCGGAAGCTGAAGACGTTTCCGATCTATTCGCTGTTGGAATACACCTTCTGGTGGCCGTATGTGCGCAAGCTGAAAGTCGTGAAGATGCTCAATTTCGAAGATTACCAAAAAGACGACGCCAAGCGGATGCTCATGGAACAATATGGCTGGCGTGATTACGGCGGCAAACACTACGAGTCGCGTTTCACCAAATTTTTCCAGTCGTATTATCTGCCGACTAAATTTGGTTTCGACAAGCGGCGCGCGCATTTGGCGAGCATGGTGGTATCGGGCGACATGACGCGCGAAGCTGCGCTGCAGCAAATGAGCAGCGCGCCGTACGCGCCCGAGCAAGCCAGGGAAGACAAACAATTTATTGCCAAAAAGCTTGGTGTCGGGGAACAGGAGTTCGATGCGATCTTGGCAGGCGAGCGCAAAACCTATCTGGATTACCCATCGAATGCCGCGCGGATCGAATTATTGTTGAAGATTAAATCCCGCCTTAGCGCCCTGGTGCGCGGTGAGAAGGTAGCGCAAGCATGAAGAAAATCCTCACCGTCGTGGGGGCACGCCCACAATTCGTCAAGGCTGCAATGCTCAGCCGCGCGTTGCGCGCCGAAGGCTGCTTCGACGAGGCGATTGTCCACACCGGCCAACATTACGATCCCGGGATGTCCGATGTTTTCTTCGAGCAACTCGAGATCCCCGTGCCGCGTCATGCGCTCGGCATCGCTGGGGGCGGGCACGGCGACATGACGGGCCGGATGCTGTGCGCTCTCGAACCGGTATTGCAGGCGGAAAAGCCAGACGTGCTTTTAGTGTACGGCGACACCAACTCCACCCTGGCCGGCGCCCTTGCGGCGGCCAAATTGCATATTCCGATTGCCCACGTGGAAGCGGGACTGCGTTCGTTTAACCGCCGGATGCCCGAAGAGATCAACCGGATCATGACCGATCATCTGTCGAGCCAGTTGTATTGCCCGACCGAGCAGTCGGTGAACAATTTGGCCAACGAAGGCATCCGCAACGGCGTCTTCGAAGTCGGCGACATCATGTACGACGCGGCGCTGCATTTCGGAAACGCCGAAAAATTTCCGGTGAAGCCGTCGGGACTCAGTCGCTTGGCCATCGGCCAATACGTCCTGGCCACCGTGCATCGCCAAGAAAATACCGACGATCCGGTAAAGCTCGCCCGCATCATCACGGCGCTCAACGCGCTGTCGCGTGACATTCCCGTTGTGCTGCCGCTGCATCCGCGTACCCGTGCCAAGCTCGACGAATGCGGACTCAGTGCGACCTTGCTTCCTGGTATCGATGTGGTTTCCCCGCTGGGTTATCGGGAAATGCTCGCCATGGAGCGGAATTCGTCGCTGATCGTCACCGATTCGGGCGGGGTACAGAAGGAAGCCTATTTCTACAAAGTTCCTTGCCTGACCTTGCGCGACCAAACCGAATGGGGTGAGTTGGTCGACCTTGGCTGGAATCGCCTGGTGAACGTCTTGAACGATGACATTCTCGACGCCGCGCGCATGGCGCTCGGTTCGAGTGGCGATACGTTGGCTGTCCCTTACGGTCGCGGCGATACTGCCGAGCGCATCGTTCGATGCATGCGTGAAGTACTGCGTTGATGCAGTCGCGCCTCGAATTGCGCAATTCTCTGGAAGCGGATAGCTTGTCATTGAGCGTGGAGCGCGCGCGTCCGGGCTACATCGGCAACGATGGTTGGAAATACCAAAGGGCGCTGGGGCACTTTTGGACCCGGATCGGCGAGGGGACCGCCATGGCAGCCCAACCCGTGGTCAATCATTCTTTCGAGCAGCAGGCCAGGCTGCGCGGCATTCCGGCGCGCGTGATTTCGTCGAAAAGCGCTATCGCCTCGTTGAACGACGGTGCCGGCGCTTGTGCGCTGCGCATGAGATTTCAATAAGCTCTGCCATGGCGCAAACGCAACGCTTCAGGTTGTTCGGCGGGCCCCTGTGGATCTGGTTCGTCATATTCGTTCCAGGCCACATGTTCAATTGGGCTCTCGAATGGGTGTGGCTCGTGGTGCAACTGCTAATTTCCTTGGCGTGGCTGTTTAGTGCGCGCGGCAAGCTTTTGCCCGTCGCTGGGATTGCTCCCCGCGTCTGGACAGGATTTTTCATGATCCTCACGGCGGCGGGCGTGTGGGCGTCGATCTATGGCGCGACTGCGATGAATCTGCAAATTTCGACGGCTGACATGTCGGATTTCTTCCGCTTCCTGCTGTTCATTCCGCTCGCGTTGTTTATCGGTTCGGCCACCGACCGGCATGCCGCACTCGGCCTTGGGGAAATATTCAAGGTCACGATCCTGTTCAATTTGGCGACCGTGGTAATCCTGTTGCTGAACATCCCGGTTCTGGCCGACGCGGTGATGCTGGTGTACGAAGAGGCCAAAGTCCAGATCGATTATGGTCATATCCGGATTGGCATTCCATTCACCAATCCAAATTTCGCGGCATTGATATTCATCCTGGCGTTATCGTACTTTGCATTCTTCCGCAAATCCGCGCTGTTTGTGTTGCTCACGATTTGCTCCATTTTTCTGACCGGCTCGCGATCCGGCATGCTCGCGGCTTTGCCGATCATTTTGGTGGTGTATGGCCTTTTCCTGGCGCGCGCCGTCCACAATGCCAAAGTGCTGCTCGTGTTGGTGCTGGGCCACCTTGCCATCTTGATTTGGCTGTCGAGCGCGCTCGAAGCCGTGGACGACTTGGGACGCGTCGTCGAATTGTTCGATGCGATCCAGGCCGGCGACCTAGGCCAGGTCGATACCGCTGCGATCCGATTCGACCTGATCCATTCGGCGCTCGGTTTCATCGAACGGTCGCCTTGGTTCGGCATTGGCCCCGGACGCAGTTATGGCCTGGATATCACCGATTCGCAGCTAGTGGCGTGGCCTGTGATGTACGGCATTCCGTTGGCGCTCATGCTGTATTTTTTCTTCGCTTGGATTTTTGTCGGAACGATTCGCGTTGCCAAGTCGCGTGAACATACGCTTGGCTTGCTCGCCACGGCGCTGGCCTTTTTCCTAATGCTGGCGACGGGCGACTTCATGAAGAACTATCGCGTGTTTTTCATCACAGTGCTGTTTGCGCACTGCATGAATTTAGTAGTGGCCCATGCACGGTCGGCAGGCATTGGTGCCCCGAGTGCGCCAGGCGACTAGCCACACCGTGCCTGGGCCAACGTCCGACCTGGCTGCCCCTGGCGGCCGAATTGCCGGTGCATCCGGTCAATGCAGGCTGCGCCTAAAGATAGAGAGATCGTAAAACAATGTGTGGATTGATAGGTTTTTTTGGCGGCGCGCCCGCTCCCGCCGCCGAGCTTGAGGCCACTGCGACGCGCATGGCCAGCGCATTGGCGCATCGCGGTCCCGATGGCGCCGGCGCTTGGGTTGACGCCGCCGCGCCGATCGCGCTCGGCCATCGCCGACTCGCAATCGTCGATTTGTCGCCGGCAGGGTTCCAGCCGATGCATTCGGCCCTTGGTCGCTATGTGATCGCCTACAACGGTGAAGTCTACAACCACATGTCCCTGCGCGCCGAACTCGACGCGGCCGGCCTGGCCCCGCAGTGGCGCGGCCATTCGGATACCGAAACGCTGTTGGCGGGATTCGCCGCATGGGGCATTGCCGCGACCATCGCCCGCGTCGTCGGGATGTTTGCCTTCGCCCTGTGGGATACCGAATTGCAAACCCTGACCCTGGGGCGCGACCGGCTGGGCGAGAAGCCGCTGTATTTTGGATGGCAGGGGGAGGGCGCGCAGGAAACTTTCCTGTTCGGGTCCGAACTGAAAGCGCTCAAGCAGCACCCGAGCTTCTCTGCGCAGGTCGATCGCGACGCTTTATGCCTGTTCTTGCGCCATAACTATGTCCCGGCGCCGTTTTCGATCTACCGCGGCATTTCCAAGCTTCAGCCTGGTTGTCTGCTAACCCTGGCGCGCGGTGAGCGCACGCCGACGATCACCCCGTACTGGTCGGCGGCTGCGGTCGCGGCCAGCGGGGCGCGGCGCCGCTTCGACGCGAGTCCGGTGGAAGCGGTCGACCAGTTCGAGAAACTGATGCTCGATGCGGTAGGGCAGCAGATGATGGCGGACGTGCCGCTGGGCGCGTTTTTGTCGGGCGGAGTCGACTCGTCGACGATCGTGGCGCTGATGCAGGCGCAGTCGGCGCGTCCGATCAAGACGTTTACGATCGGCTTTAACGAAGAAGGATTCAACGAAGCGGTGCACGCAAAAGCCGTTGCCCGGCACCTCGGCACCGAACATACCGAAATGTACGTGTCGCCCGCCCAGTCGCTCGAAGTGATCCCCGCCTTGCCGTCGATGTTCTGCGAACCGTTTGCCGACTCTTCGCAGATCCCGACTTTTCTGGTGGCGCAACTGGCGCGCCAGAACGTGACCGTCGCCTTGTCCGGGGATGGCGGCGACGAGCTGTTTTGCGGCTATAACCGCTACCTGATGGCCGACAAGATGTGGAGCAACTTGTCCAGGCTGCCGCGCAGCGGACGCCGCCTCGCCGCCCGCGGCCTGACCGCCCTGTCTCCCGCCACTTGGAACCGGGTGGTGGCGCCGATCGACAAGATGTTGCCGATGTCGTGGCGCCAGGCGCAGGTCGGCAACAAGCTGCACAAGGCGGCCGCTGTGCTGGCGGCGCGCAGTTCCGACGAGTTGTACCGGGGACTGGTGTCGTACTGGAACGACCCGGCCGCGGTGGTAGTGGACGGGGCGGAGCCGCCGACTGTGCTGACCGGCGGCGACCCGCGGCTTGGGTCCCTGAACCCGATCGAGAAGATGATGGCGCTCGATACCCTGACTTACCTGCCCGACGATATCCTGACCAAGGTCGATCGCGCCGGCATGGCCGCGTCGCTCGAATCGCGCATGCCGTTCCTCGATCACCGGGTGGTCGAGTTCGCCTGGGAGTTGCCGCGCGAGCTCAAATTGCGCGAAGGGCAGGGAAAGTGGATCGTGCGCGAGTTGCTGTACCGCCACGTCCCGAAGGAACTGATCGAGCGGCCCAAGATGGGCTTCGGCGTGCCGTTGGCGGCTTGGCTGCGCGGCCCCCTGCGGCCGTGGGCGGAGGCTTTGCTGGACGAGGCGCGGATCAGGCGCGAAGGGTATTTCCATCCGGAGGCGATTTCCCGGAAATGGCGCGAGCACTTGTCCGGCGTGCGCAACTGGGATCAGCACTTGTGGGGCGTATTGATGTTTCAAGCGTGGCTGGAGCAGCAATGAACACGTCGCCTGGGAAAAAAAAGATCCTGATCGCATTGAACGCGGCCTGGAACCTCGTCAATTTCCGCGCGGGCCTGATCGCCGCGTTGGTCGAGGCTGGCTACGAGGTGGTGGCGGTCGCACCGGATGATAAGTACGCCGCCCGGCTCGACGCGCTCGGTTGCCGGTTCGTCCCATTGCAGATGCAAACCAGCGGTACCAATCCGGTGCGAGATCTCGCCTTGCTGGTGCGCTTCGTGCTGCTGTTCTTGCGCGAGCGGCCGGACGTCTATCTCGGCTATACGATCAAGCCGAATGTGTATGGATCGATTGCCGCGGCGGTCTGCGGGATTCCGGTGATCAACAACATCGCCGGCCTGGGCGCGGTCTTCATCAAGGACGGCTGGCTGGTCGGCATGGTGCGTCAGATGTACCGGCTCGCCCTGCGGCGGTCCAGCACTGTGTTTTTTCAGAATCCCGACGACCGCCGCTTGTTCGTCGAGGGCGGGCTGGTCGCATCGGCGCGCACTTCCTTGTTACCAGGTTCGGGCATCGACCTCGGCAAATTCAGCGTGCCGCCGCCATTGGCGTCGCCCGGGCCGCAACGCAAGTTCCGGTTTTTGCTGATCGCGCGGATGTTGCGCGATAAGGGGGTGGGCGAATTCGTCGACGCCGCCCGCCAGTTGCGCGCGCGCTGGCCCGATTGCGATTTTTGCTTGCTCGGTTTCCTTGACGTGGATAATCCAGCGGCTATTTCCAGCGCGCAGATGAGCGAATGGGTCGCCGAGGGTTGCATCCAATATCTGGGCGTCAGTGATGATGTGCGCATCCAGATCGCCACGGCCGACTGCGTGGTGCTGCCGTCTTACCGCGAGGGTACGCCGCGAACCCTGCTCGAGGCGGGCGCCATGGGGCGGCCGTTGATCACGACCGATGCAGTCGGATGCCGGGAAGTGGTCGACGATGGTCAAAATGGCTTCCTGTGCGAAGTGCGCAACGCTGACGATCTGGCGGCGAAAATGGAATGCATGTTGCGGCTGCCAGCCGCAGAAATTGACGCGATGGGAGCGCGCAGCCGCAGCAAGGTCACCAGTGAATTCGATGAGAAAATTGTGATCAGGAAATATTTGGCGGCCATTGATCAAGCGCTTCCCCAGCTTGGCACTGCCCCGGAATCGGTGCCGCAGTCGAAAAAACGCGCTTCTTAGCGCCGTTACGGTGCGCGGCCGGCGCCGCGGCCTGCCGATTGCGACGCCGGTGTGCCGCATTGGCTCGTATTCTGTTCATCTTTACGCAAACAATTGGCACGCTTGCCATTCTGACTACGTCGCCGCGCGCAGTGACTTATCAATCACGCATTCAAATTTCTTTGAATACACTTAACCCGCAGCGATATTATCGGTCGTAATGGGATTCTGCTGATGTTATCGCCACTTTTCGCGTCGGGCTCGATATTTTGAGGAAAAGTTTCGCGAAATTGTCACAAATTGTAATGCACCTTGTTAGTATGCCGTACGCCACAAAACGTTGATTCGGTAGGCTTTTTTATTGAGACGGCATATTGCTTCGTGATAAAATCTTGCGTTATTGCTGTTAAAGAACATGAAATTCTAACCGGGCCGTGAAGTTGTCTATGAACCTGTCTTCGTTCGAAAATATCGCTTGGGTAGTGGGATTGCTGGTGTCGTTTATCTGTTCCATCGGATTGGTCATCACCACCCGTTGGCACGGCAAATTCTCCCTTGACGGTACCGCCGGGATTCAGAAGTTCCATGCCGTCCCGACACCCCGCATTGGCGGCGTGGCGATTTTTCTCGGCTTGATGTGCGCCTGGCTGGCGTCCGACGACGCCCTGCAGGATCTGTTCGGCCCGATTCTGATCGCCGGCCTGCCGGCATTCTGTTTCGGCGTGGCCGAAGACCTGACCAAGAAGGTATCCGTCCGCACCCGTCTGGTCGCAACCATGGCCAGCGGCACGCTGGCGTGGGCGCTGACGGGCGCGAGCATCGTTCATACCGGCATTGTCGGCGTCGATGTGGCCTTGGCCTGGGTGCCTTTTTCAGTCCTGTTTACCGCCTTTGCGGTCG
This sequence comes from Massilia sp. P1_C10, assembly GCF_056406475.1. Lineage (NCBI taxonomy): Bacteria > Pseudomonadati > Pseudomonadota > Betaproteobacteria > Burkholderiales > Oxalobacteraceae > Massilia > Massilia sp. P1_C10. Next base: position 85,900 of record NZ_JBFUAC010000006.1, on the reverse strand, counting down.
GTGGCGTGGCCAATGCGGTCAATATCATCGACGGATTCAACGGGCTCGCTGGTGGTACGGTGACGATTTGCCTGGTTGCGCTTGGCCTGATCGCCCAGAATTGCGGCGATGTCGAACTGGCGAAACTGTGCTTTATCGTTGGCGCGGTCACGGTCGGCTTCCTGATGGTCAATTTCCCCTTCGGCAAACTATTCCTTGGCGACGGCGGCGCCTACCTGCTGGGGTTTATCCTCGCGTGGCTGGCCGTCTCCCTGGCCTACCGCAACCCGGCCGTCTCGGCCTGGGCGCCTTTGCTGGCCTGTGCCTATCCGATCTTTGAAACGCTGTTCACCATTGTGCGCCGGGTATGGGCCCGCAGCCATCCGGGCGAGCCGGACAGCCACCATTTGCACAGCCTGATCAATGTCTCGGTGTCGGCCCGGTTGTTCCCGAACTTGCGCGCCGACCTGCGCAATGCGTCGGTGTCGCCGATCGCATGGGTGATTGCAGCCATTCCTGCAGCGTTTTCCGTCCAGTTTGCCGGCCGCAACAGTGCACTGGTCCTGTGCGGTCTGTTCAGCTTTATGATCTACCTGACCTGCTACTTCCTGGTGTCGTCTTCGAGCCGGGTGCGCAAGCAGAAGGCTGCCGAGCAGGACAACCTCGCGGCGATCCTCCCAGCCATGCCGAGCAATATTATTCCGATGGTTCCCAAGGCGGCGACGCCGGCGCGCGGCGGCCACGGCGGCGCGCAGGCGCAAGGCGGATCGACGGCGATTCGCGGGGGCGCCCGGCGCATGAGCTCAGATGGAGCCCTTGCGCGCGCGGAGCGCTATCAGGAAGTCGACTAGGCTCCTGGCGGACCGATTGCTCCGGCGCGTGGGCGTGGCGGGTCGCTACTGAAAGCGTATCGCCGCGCGGCCGGCGCCACATCTTGCTGCTAGAATGGCGCCTTTTGTGGCCCGGCAGCGCCGGCCGACTATCTGCCGTCACCTACCTCCAGCGGCGGGGGACGGCCCTGACCTCAGGACCTCTCCTTGCTAACGTTCCTTCGCAATACCATCAAAATCTCGTGGTGCGGCTGTGTGGTCTTTGGGTTCGCCCAAGCCAGCGCCGCGACGCCGAGCCTCAACGGCCAATCGGGCTATGTCAACATGCCCAATGCTGCGGTCGAGCGCGATGGAACGCTCACCACCGGCTATAGCTACGACAGTCCTTACGGTTCAGTTTGGGCCACTGCGACGATTCTGCCGTTTCTGCAGGTGACCGGACGCTATGTGTCGATCAATGGCATCGCCGGGTTTACCGACCTGCCGGGCCAATACGGCAGCGAATACGGGCGTTTCAAGGACAAGGTGTTCAATGCCAAGGCGCTGCTGTTGAATGAGACGGCGTGGCTGCCCGCGGTAGCGCTCGGTGCGACCGATTTGCAAGGCACCGAGCTGTTCAAGGGCCAGTTCGTGGTGGCGACCAAGACCTTCGGCGCAGCCAAGAATGTCGAAGTGAGTGTCGGCTACGCCCACCGGAGGCCCGACGGGGCCTTCGGCGGCGCGCGCTGGACCCCGGTGTCCGTGCCGAATTGGTCGGTGGTGGCGGAGTACGACGCGATCGATTACGCGCGCGATTTCCGGGCAACGGAAACGTATGCCGGTCAACGCAAGGCCGGGGCCGTCGTCGCACTGGAATACCGCAGAGGCTGGCTGGGTGCGCAAATTGCCCGCCATCGCGACCATTTCAGCGCCAACGCCTACGTCACGATTCCCTTGTCACAACGCGAGTTCCTGCCGAAGCTGAAAGAGCCGAAGGCGTTCGAACAAAAAGATGCACCTGCGCGTGCCTCGATGGCGGCCTGGCTGAAGGATGGCACGCCGGGAGCGGCGCTGGTGCAGGCATTGGCGCAGCAGGATTTCAAGAACATCCGGATCGAGTTCGACGGCGGCATCCTCAAGATGACGCTGACCAACAACCGGATCGCGAACCTCGGGCGCGCCGTGGGGCGCGCCAGCCGGACCGCGCTGGCGTTCGCGCCGGCCGGCACGCGGGCACTGCACATCACCTATACCAAGAACGAGCAACCGGTTGCGACCTACGAGTTCCTCGACCTATATGCGCTGAGTTACTATCTGGGCGGCGCGATCGACCGCGCGGCCTTCCTGAAGACCGTGGCGATCCGGCCGGGCGAGCCGTACGATCAGCTCTCCATCGGGGATCATTCCGGCATGCTCGCCGGACTGAACGAGGACGTGCGGATCGGCGTCGATCTGGGCCACGATGGCAATGCGGTGCAATTGCGGTCCGAAGACCGAGAAAGCAATCGTTTGCGCATTGCGCCCAAACTTGGTTTGTTCTTCAATGACCCGAGTGGCGCGCTGCGTTATGAAGTCAATGCGGCCGCGAACTACGACCGGCGGCTGTCGACCGGTCTGTACTTGAATGCGGGCCTGACCGCCAAGGTCATCGAAACGGTGTCGGGCGTGACCCAGGAGTCGAACAGCGTGCTGCCCCATGTGCGCACCGACATTGCCGAATACAAGCGCGGCGCCCGCGTCAAGGCCAACAAGTTGATGCTTAATCAGTACGCGATGCCGGCCGCCCACTGGTATGGACGGCTGTCCGGCGGCTTGTACGAAGAGATGTTTCGTGGCGCCGGTGGCCAGTTGCTGTATGCGCCAGACGACACGCGCTGGGCGGCCGACGTTTCGGTGGACGCGCTGCAGCAGCGCGGCTACAAAGGCTGGTTCGATGCGCGCGACTACCGAACGGTCACCGCGATCGGCGCGCTGCATTACCGACTGCCGTCGGATATTACCGTGACGGCGCGGGCCGGGCGCTTTCTGGCCAAGGATGCCGGGGTGCGGATGGAATTCAAGCGCCGCTTCTTGTCCGGCATCGAAATCGGCGGGTGGTACACAAAAACCAACGGCCGCGACATCACCAGTCCGGGCTCGCCGGCCAATCCGTACCACGACAAGGGGGTGTTCATCAATATTGCGCTGAACAGCATGCTGCTGAGCGACACCCAGGCCAACGCGAACATCGCCATTTCGCCTTGGACGCGCGACGTCGGTCAGCTAGTCGCCAGCCCTGGCGACCTGTACGAGATGATCGAAAAGCCGCGCCGCGACATGTCGATCGCCGACGGTCTGGGCAACCTGGGCGAGCGTCCCGACGAGCAGGCCCTGGCCGCGCTGTACATGGACCCCAAGCCGCTGAGCAGCCCGTGGCCGGCGTTCCGCCTGCGCCTGGACCAGGCCGCGGCGTCGACGCCGACCTTGCCGGACTGGATCAAGGGCGGCGCCCTGGCCGCCGGCGCGGTGCTGGCCGGCGCAGCCGTGGACAAGCCGGTCGACCGCTTCGTCAAGCGGCACCAGGAAAACGCCACGATGCGCGGCCTCGGCAACTTCGGCAAGGCAGCGCCGATCGTGCTGGTGGGCGCGGCCGGCGCGGCGATGGCGTTCGGCGACGACCGCATGCAGAATATCGGGCTGATCTCGCTCGAGTCGGTCGCCGGCGCCATCGGCGTGACCACGCTGGGCAAGTACGCGGTCGGCCGCGCGCGTCCCGGCGAGGAGCTGGGCGCGTTCGCGCATACCGGCGGCAAGCGTTCGGACGCCTCGTTCTCGTCCGGCCACAGCGCGGTGGCGTTCGCCGCCGTGACCCCGTTCGCGCAGGAATACGATGCGCCGTGGCTGTATGGCCTGGCCGCGCTCAGTTCGGCGGGCAGAGTGGCGGCGCGCCAGCACTTCGTGTCGGACACCGTGGCCGGCGGCCTGATCGGCTATGCGGTCGGCAGCTGGCTGTGGCAGGCGCAGCGCGAAAACCGCGGTTCCTTCCTGTCGATCAATCCGGGACCGAAGGAAATCGGCGTGTCCTGGCGCGGTACTTATTGACCGCACTGGCTGGGTGAAATAATGGGGTCCCTGCTTACGCGAGGACGACGTGATATATTCGTCGTCCTCGCGCAAGCGGGGACCCCATTGCGTTTGAATTACAGTCGGAAACTGTCGGCCAGGAAGGCGGCAAACACGGCCGCCGCTGTCAAACTCAGCACCAGCACGGCGCCGGCGGCGCAATCCTTGGCAATCCGGATCGCGTCGTGGCGTTCCGGATGCAAGTGGTCGAGCGCCGCCTCCAGCGCGCTGTTGAACAACTCCGCCGCCATCACCATCCCGCACAGCATCAGGAGCAGTACCCACCATACTAACGGCGGCCGGCGCCACGCCAGCATGGCGATCACGCCCAGCGCGGCGCAGCACTGAGTGCGGAAACTGGCCTCGTTGCGCCAGGCCGCCGCGATGCCTTGGAGGGCGAAGCCGAGGCGGCGGTAAAAGGACTGGTTCTTCATGGCGCGAAATTCTGAAAAAGTGAGCGGGCATAAAAAACGGCCGAACGAATCGGCCGATTTCGGTACCACTGCGGCGCCGGGGCGCCGACCAAATTAATGGTGGGTGGTGGTGCTGTTGCTATCCGAAACTGCGACTGCGACTGCAGCAACAGCGACGGCGATCACGACAGCGGTAGCGACTGGCACGCCAGCGATGGTGCCCGACATCAGCGGAGCTGGTGCAGTCGGTGCTGGTGCTGGGGTCTCGGTGGTCTGAGCGAAGGCTTGAGCCGAAACCAGGCTCAGGATTGCGGCAGTAGCGAAAATCTTTTTCATTTGTTTAATTCCTTGTGATCAAAAATTGAAGGCACGGTATTCAGTGTTGCTTTCGTATTATAACCATGAAAAGCAAGACAAATGCAACATTCTGGCAATCGCGCGAAGAATGCTCTAATACGTGGGTTATACGCGACATAATGCCTTCAATATATTACATACTGTTACACCTCTATGGCACGGGACTCTCGGTCGCCGCTTTCGCCGTGCGCAGAGCTGATTAGACCGGCCTTTGCACCCCTGTTCAAGGGATAGCCCCAGAGCAATACCTCGCATAATGTCCGCTGTCGTCACCCTCTGTGGGAGAGGGCGCAACCGGAGTGGACATGGCAGAAGACAGCGACGCAGAAAAGACCGAAGCCGCGTCAGCCAAGCGATTGGAGCAGGCCCGTGAAGAAGGCGACGTGCCCCGATCGCGCGAATTGGCAACCTTTGCAGTATTGATGACCGCCGGCGCCGGCCTCTGGCTGACCGGCGGCAGCGTCGTGCGCAGCCTGAACGCCGTGATGGTGTCCGGCCTGGCGCTCGACCGCGCCCAGATTTTCGACGCCGACGTGCTGATCCGCCGTGTCGGCGTCGACATCGGCCACGTGCTCCTGACCTGCCTGCCGCTGGCGGTGGCGGTGATGGTGGTCGCGCTGGCCTCGCCGCTGCTGATCGGCGGCTGGCTGTTTTCCTCCAAGTCCTTCATGCCCAATTTCGGCAAGCTCAACCCGATCCGCGGCGTCACCAACATGTTTTCCACCAATTCGCTGGTCGAGCTGGCCAAGGCGGTCGCCAAGACCGTGGTGGTCGGCGCGGTGGTCTACCTGGTCATCCTGAGCAAGAAGGACGCCGTGATGGGCCTGGCCGTCGAATCGGTCGGCGCGGGCAGCGCCCACCTGGTCGACCTGCTCGGCACCACCTTCCTGTTCATCGTGGGCGGGCTCGGCTTCGTCGCCGCCATCGACGGTCCCTACCAGGTCTGGCATTACGCCAACAAGCTCAAGATGACGCGCCAGGAAATGATCCAGGAGCACAAGGAATCGGACGGCAACCCGCAGATGAAGGGCAAGATCCGCCAGATGCAGCGCGAGATGGCCAAGGGCCGCATGATGGCCGCGGTGCCGACCGCCGACGTGGTGATCACCAACCCGACTCACTACGCGGTGGCGCTGAAGTACGCCGACGGTGAGAAAGGGGCGCCGCGCGTGGTTGCCAAGGGCGCCGACGAAGTGGCGGCGAAAATCCGCGAGCTGGCGCGCGAGAACGGCGTCGCGCTGCTCGAGGCGCCGGCGCTGGCACGTGCGCTGCACCGGCATACCGAAATCGACGACGAGATTCCCGAGGCGCTGTACTCGGCGGTGGCCGAAGTGCTGGCCTACGTGTTCCAGCTGCGCGCCTTCAGCAAGGGCGGCGGCAAGTATCCGGACCGTCCGACCAGGCTGCCGGTGCCGCCCGAGCTCGACCCGCACAACCCCGCATCGCAAAAAAAGCCTGACACGAATAACGGAGCCACACCATGAACAGCATTCAATTCCCCACCTGGATGAGCGGCCTCGCCGGCCGCGGCGGCAGCGCGCTGGCCGCGCCGCTGATCATCATCTTGCTGCTGTCGATGATGATCCTGCCGCTGCCGGCCTTCGTGCTCGACCTGTTCTTCAGCTTCAACATCGCGCTGTCGGTGATCGTCCTGCTGACCAGCTTGTATACCGTCAAGCCGCTCGACTTCATGGCGTTCCCGACCATCCTGCTGGTGTCGACCATGCTGCGCCTGTCGCTCAACGTGGCCTCGACCCGCGTGGTGCTGACCGAGGGCCACACCGGCGGCGCGGCGGCGGGCAAGGTGATCGAAGCGTTCGGCCACTTCCTGATCGGCGGCAATTACACGGTCGGTATCGTGGTGTTCATCATCCTGACCATCATCAACTTCACCGTCGTCACCAAGGGCGCCGGCCGGATCGCCGAAGTGGGCGCCCGTTTCGCGTTGGACGCCATGCCCGGCAAGCAGATGGCGATCGACGCCGACCTGAACGCCGGCCTGATCGCCGAGGACGTGGCGCGCGCGCGCCGCACCGAAGTGGCCCAGGAAGCCGAGTTCTACGGCGCGATGGACGGCGCCAGCAAGTACGTGCGCGGCGACGCGGTGGCCGGCATCATGGTCACCGTCATCAACGTCGTCGGCGGCCTGCTGGTTGGCCTCTTGCAGCACGACCTCGGCTTCGCCCAGGCGCTGCAGACCTACACGCTGCTGGCGATCGGCGACGGCCTGGTCGCGCAGATTCCCTCCCTGATCATCTCGGTGGCGGCCGGTATCGTCGTTTCGCGCGTCGCCTCCGACCAGGACATCGGCGCCCAGCTGACCAATCAGCTGTTCGCCAAGCCGCAGGTGCTGTACATCACCGGCGGCATCATCGGCGGCATGGGCCTGATCCCGGGCATGCCGAACCTGGTGTTCATCCTGCTGGGCGGCCTGCTGATCGGCTCGGCCTACATGATCAACAAGCGCCGCCGCGAAGCGCCGGCCCAGGAGGAGGCCGCCGCGGCAGCCGCCGCCGGCGCGGCCGCGCCGGCCGCCAATCCGGAGCAGGAAGAGGCCAGCTGGCAGGACATCATGCCGGTCGACACGCTGGGCCTGGAAGTGGGCTACCGCCTGATCCCGCTGGTCGACAAGGCCCAGGGCGGCGAGCTGCTCAAGCGCATCAAGGGCATCCGCAAGAAGTTCGCCCAGGAAGTCGGCTTCCTGGCGCCGCCGGTGCACATCCGAGACAATCTCGAACTCAAGCCCTCGGCCTACCGCATCCTGCTCAAGGGCGTCGAGATCGGCAGCGGCGAGTCGCTCAACGGCCAGTTCCTCGCGATCAACCCGGGCATGGCCAGCGGCACCTTGCCGGGCCTGGTCACCACCGATCCGGCGTTCGGCCTGCCGGCCACCTGGATCGATGCCGGCCTGCGCGACGAAGCGCAAAGCATGGGCTACACCGTGGTCGACGCCGGCACCGTGGTGGCGACCCACCTGAACCACCTGATCACCACCCACGCGTCGGAACTGCTGGGCCGCTCGGAAGTGCAGGCGCTGCTCGACCATATCGCCAAGGACGCGCCGAAGCTGGTCGAAGACCTGGTGCCGAAGATCGTCTCGCTGTCGACGCTGCAGAAAGTGCTGCAGAACCTGCTCATCGAAGGCGTGCACATCCGCGACATGCATTCGGTGATCGAGACCCTGTCCGAGCACGCGGTGCACACCCAGGATCCCAACGAGCTGACTGCGCTGGTGCGCATCGCGCTGGGCCGCGCCATCGTGCAGCAGCTGTTCCCGGGCGCCGCCGAGCTGTCGGTGATGACCCTCGACAACCGCCTCGAGCGCCTGCTGCTGCAGGCGATGGGGGCGGGCGGCGACGGCACCGGCATCGAGCCGGGCCTGGCCGACACCATCGCGCAGCAGGCCGGTCAGGCCGCCGCGCAGCAGGAGGCGATGGGCCTGACGCCGGTGCTGCTGGTGCCGGCACCGCTGCGCGCGCTGCTGTCGCGCTTCCTGCGCCGCGCGCTGCCGCAACTGAAGGTGCTGTCGCACAGCGAGATCCCGGAGACCAAGACGATCCGCGTGACTAGCCTGGTTGGCGCGACGAGTTAATCGCTTGGATGATGGGGCACCGCCCTCGCGAGGACGACGCTTATCGGAGCGCGGTATGAGCAATAATCGCCGTAGTCCTCGCGAATGCGGGACCCCATGCCGCCATCGCAGCGATAGCTCGTGTAACATTCGTTCACGACTATTTCGACCCAAATTCATGGTCCTAGTTAATGGTAGTGCTGGCTTTATCGCCAGTCTAGACCATGATCCGCGCCATATCTTCGTGCAGTGCGACGTCAGCGAAAGCGCACGAATCGACGCATTGCCGCCGCTAGCAGTCGACGCCAGCAAGATCGCGCGCGATCTGGGCTGGAAACCCGCTCGCAGCTTCGACAGCGGACTGTGCGCCGTCGAATGGTATCTGGCAAACCCCCAGTGGCTCCACGACATTCAGGAAAAGCTGGACCCATGATCGCGTCCGCGCCCGTTCGAAAGCGCATCATCTTGGCCGGCGGAACCGGCACGCACTTGATCGGGCGCGATTTCCTGGGCGGCGGGCCATCGGCGCTGATCTTGGGCGATAACATTTTTTACGGCCATGAGTTCGAGGCGCGGCTGCGCGCCGCGTCGGAACACGCTTCGAGCGCGACGGTATTTGCCTACCATGTGCGCAATCCGCAGCGCTAAGGCGTGGTGGAGTTCGCCGTAGCCCGCCGCGCGGTCAGCATCGAGGAAAAGCCGTTGACGCCGAAATCCCATTATGCCGTCACCGGGCTGTACTTCTACGATGGCCAAGTCGCCGATATCGCCACCGCGATTACGCCTCCCGCGCGCGGTGAACTGGAGATCACCGACGTCAATCGCGCCTACCTGGAGCGCGCCAGCTCAACGTCGAATTGATGGGGCGTGTCATGGCCTGGCTCGATACGGGATCGCCCGAATCGCTGCTAATATACTAGAGAAGCGCTGATTTATTCCGCCGGCTTCGGTCCCGATGGCCGGCAAGACTTTGCGAGAATAGCCACATGGTTATCACGGTTTAGTCGCGCATGCCTCTTTGTCGGACGAGCGATATCCGCTCACGGCCTTTTCATATATGGCACTGGCGTCGCGAACGAACGAGCCCTCACCAAAATGGGATTTTGCGTACTCTCGAACTGTTGCGCGCGGGAAGGCGTCTGAGGACGAGATGAATATTTGAACCATGGCGGCGGCCAACTCGTCTTCGCGGCCTACGCCCACCAAAATCCCGTTTTTAGCGGTGACAATGTCCTCAGGTCCTCCTGACCGGGTCGCGACCAGCGGCAAACCGGACGCCATTGCTTCGATGAGAACAACGCCAAAAGTTTCAAAATTGCTTGGAAGGACAAAACAGTCGGCCTGGCGCATTTCTTCCCGAACCGCTTCTCGAGGTATTTGGCCCAAGAACTTTATCTGGCTCGCTATCCCCAGCTCTGCAGCAAGCGACTTCAAGGTTTCCTTCAGCGGTCCATCGCCGGCGATCCGGAAAGTCGCACGGCGTCCCTTGAATTCTTTTGCAAAGGCGCGGAGTGCGAGGGCCTGATTTTTATTTTCGTCCAGCGACGCCACGTTCAAAAAAACGAAGTCATCGCCCTCGGGGTGTTTCAGTTGCGTGTCGAAGAAGGAACCATCCACGATGTTATGCAATACTTCGAACGAGAATCCAAGTTGTTCCTTCAATATTGATTGGAACGAATGGCTCACACAACTCAACGCTTTTGCGCTTACGCAGACCGATTTTGCCCGAACCAGCAATTCCGGGGGAATGAATCCTCGCGCGTACGCACTGCTATGTTCGGTGAGCACATACGGAATGGCGTAATGATCTGACAGGTACTTCGCGATGAATCCAGCGTAGAAAACGTTGTGCGCATGAATTATGTCGGGTCTGCCATGTCGTTTGAGATATAAAGCGAATACCTTAAGAAAAAGCTGAATGTTGCGTCTTTCGACGAGCTTCGGACCCAAAAAGCGTTGCGGCAAATAACTTTTTTGATATCGCCGCAAAATGTGCAAGTTTCCGTTATTTTGTTCGCGCTGATAAGGGTAACATTCAAGCACATTACGGAAATTGTGAAATCCGACCGATATCACGCCCACTCGATTGGTAGCTTTCGATAGCGCGATCGCCTGATCATATTGAAAGATGCCAGCAAGAGGCGCTATTTCGGTGACGAAATGCTCCGAGGGAATTATGAGAACGTGCATAGTGATAAATATGTTTATTTTTTTGAAAATAATCGGAACATGCCGATCAGCTGCGGCTTGAATTTCATTACAATCAACAACAAAATAAGCCCCCAGAATGAATGGAGAATCAGGCGAGAGTCAGGGGGGCAAAAGGCCGAGGCCAGACTCAGCGCCAAAAGGCCCGTCACGTAAGCGTACAATTCGAGTCTGGGTGAACTGCGCCATATGCGGTTTGACACTTCTGTCTGAAATATGAAATAGGCCGTGAACGCGACGGCGTTTGCAGAAGCGGCGCCGGCTGCGCCATGGAGTGGGACCAATGCCCACGCGGCGACGACGGTAATAAAGAAGGCTGCAAAAGTGTTGATCAACGAAAAATATGTCTTGCGTCGAATGTTTATTCCCATTGATGTGGTTTCCGTCAAAATATAGAGCAGCGGAGGGAGCAGCAAGCACGGTAATAAAAACTCGACCTTCTTGTAATGGGCGGGCAGGAACAAGGTGCATAACCATGACAAACTCCCGCAGACAGCGATCAGGGCGCAAACGAACGCAAGGACTTGTTGCGAGGTTTGGTCTATTACGCTCATGTCTTTTTCATTGGCTAACCATTTGTAGACTAGAGGCGCCCAAATAACGGAGAAAATTGATTGAAATACAACCGCGACACTGGCAAAGCTGTTTCCGACCGAGAAGATTGCCAGCTCGTCGAGAGTAGACCACCGGCTCAACGACATTGTGCTGGTGGCAGTGAGCCCCCAATATGCAAGGCCAGAAAAAACCAGTGGTATGCTAAACGGCATCAGCGCCTTTAATTTTGCATAGTCCATTTTCTTTCGAGCAGCACCCAGCAACTGTCGCCGGGTCATCCACGCCAACGCTATCAGCATGGCGAGTGACGATAAAACAGTGCAAAGCAGGAGATGTATAAATTCCTTATGAAATGGATAGGATGCAAGCAAGACAATGGCAGCGGTGTATACAAGCTTGGGAATAAGCTGGCTTACCGAGTAAGCCCAGCCATGCTCCTCCATTCTTAACGTAAGCGAAAGGAATCGACACACATGGCCGATATAGAACAGGATCAATGTATAGACGAATAACGACACATTGGTATCGGCGTACAACAAGCTGGATATTTGGGGCGCGAAAAGGGCTGCCGCCCCGCCCGATATCACAAGCAGTAGAAATCCTGGCGCGAAACAGATGAGCAATAGCTGTTCCTTGTCTTTTGCCTCATGATGTTCGCGCACATATGCCTGGTCCAAACCAAGCACAGATGATAGTAACGCGAACGACATGGCGACTTGCATGATATTCAGTCTGCCTAAGTCTGCAGGGGAAAAAACCCATGCTGCAAGCGGTACAGTAACAAGGCCCAAAACCGCAGAACTCACTGGTCCAAAAACAAAACCGATAATATTTTTAAGCTGCATTGTTATACTTGCCGGGCCTTTGGCCAATTGGAGAGATTTGGGATAAAAAGGAATGCGCCGGGGTAGAATTTTGCTCTTGTGTGCGCTTGGCAAATATTCGCGCTTTGTTGAATTCACCACTCTTGGCATGTAGATGTTGTTGCCGGGTCGAGAAAAAAATCCGATTTTTCAACCGCCCTGTACATCGCTGAATATCCACTTTTCACTTGCATACCGCCGATTCGGTAGCTGGCGCTGACCGGCCTACCACTGTTGCGAGGCATAAGCGTGACAACGACTGCCTATTGTACGCACTGGTAACGATTTGGTCTATACACGGGGCCTTCACCGCAGCAGACACTGATTCTTCCTGCGCAATGGCTTCAGCAACCCAATGCGCCGTGGACTCCGGCACGCGTTTTGAACAGTTGCCTTCAACGATAAGGCTATTCTTGCCGGCTGCAACCATGATATCGCCTTGCAAAACGATATCCGGTTACTTACGGCGGGCGGGGCGAACAGCCCGGAATCGGGCTAGGGTACTGACGCGCGAAAACCCGCTGTTTGATCGCCAGGCACCCCGCGGGCAAGCCGCATCGGCTGGCTCAGGCTGCGTACGGTGGCATTTTGGGTCTTCACCCCGTCCTGTCTTTCGCTATGATCCTTGTTATTAATGGTGCCGACCCGGCCGGCTGGAATTGCGTGCTGCCGGGCGATGCGCCGGCAGTTGCCCGGTTGTCGGCATCAAGATCCTGCTGACCGGGAAAACGCGCCGTTGCCGATCTCAACGCCCTTGAGCAGGATGCGGTCGGCCGAGGGCTTGAGTTCGACGTTGTCGCGAATGTGCACCGGCGGCGCCAGGAAGCCGACTTTCGGCGCGGACTTCTTGCGGATGCCCTTGATGCGCTTGAGCAGTTCGCCGCCCGGGTCTTGTCGACCAGCGGAATGAGGCGATAGCCCACTTCTGCTACACCGTGTTCGACGGCAGGACTGTGGTGACGACCCACCTGAACTACCTGATCACCACCCACGCGTCGGAACTGCTGGGCCGCTCGGAAGTGCAGGCGCTGCTCGACCATATCGCCAAGGACGCGCCGAAGCTGGTCGAAGACCTGGTGCCGAAGATCGTCTCGCTGTCGACCCTGCAGAAAGTGCTGCAGAACCTGCTCATCGAAGGCGTGCACATCCGCGACATGCATTCGGTGATCGAGACCCTGTCCGAGCACGCGGTGCACACCCAGGATCCCAACGAGCTGACCGCGCTGGTTCGCATCGCGCTGGGCCGCGCCATCGTGCAGCAGCTGTTCCCGGGCGCGGCCGAGCTGTCGGTGATGACCCGCGACAATCGCCTCGAGCGCCTGCTGCTGCAGGCGATGGGGCGGGCGGCGACGGCACCGGCATCGAGCCGGGCCTGGCCGACACCATCGCCGAGCAGGCCGGCCAGGCCGCCGCGCAGCAGGAGGCGATGGGACTGACGCCGGTGCTGCTGGTGCCGGCGCCGCTGCGCGCACTGCTGTCGCGCTTCCTACGCCGCGCGCTGCCGCAGCTGAAGGTGCTGTCGCACAGCGAAATTCCAGAAACCAAGACGATTCGCGTGACCAGCCTGGTGGGGGCGCCCGGTTAAATCGCCGGTAGGCTCGCCGGCGCGAGAAAAGTTAAACCTTGGCAAAAAATTAGGTGCTTTAGCAGCGAGTTCGCGTGCGCTTTCATTGCCGCCGGGTATAATCCCGCTCAACTCGCGATGACCCGCGTGCGCCCGTTGTTCCCTGAGTATTGCCTCGCCTGTCCAGCGGGGTAGCCGTCGCTTCCCATCATCCGAGACGCTCGCGAAGTACTGCGCGCCGCTGCGATCAGGAAAGTGCCGGCCTTTCATGTTGATGCCGACAACCTATGATTATCGTTACTGGTGGTGCCGGATTTATCGGATCGAATTTCGTGCTGGACTGGCTGGCCCGGTCCGATGAACCCGTCATTAATTACGACAAGCTCACTTACGCTGGCAACCTGAATAACCTGGCCAGTCTGGCGGGCGATCCGCGCCACGTCTTCGTGCAGGGCGACATCGGCGACACCGCCAGGCTCGCCGCCCTGCTGGCCGAGCACAAGCCGCGCGCGATCGTCCACTTCGCCGCCGAAAGCCACGTCGACCGCTCGATCCACGGCCCGGCGGCCTTCATCCAAACCAACGTCAACGGCACCTTCGGCCTGCTCGAAGCGACGCGCGCCTACTGGTCGGCGCTGGCCCCGGCCGACAAGGCCGCGTTCCGGTTCCTCCACGTCTCGACCGACGAGGTCTACGGCTCTCTGGGCCCGAACGATGCGCCGTTCACCGAAACCACGCCGTACGCGCCCAACAGCCCGTATTCGGCGTCCAAGGCGGCATCCGACCACCTGGTGCGCGCCTACCACCACACCTACGGCCTGCCGGTGCTCACTACCAATTGCTCGAACAATTACGGTCCGTATCACTTTCCGGAAAAACTGATCCCGCTGATCATCACCAACGCCCGCGCCGGCAAGCCGCTGCCGATCTACGGCGACGGCCAGCAGGTGCGCGACTGGCTGTACGTCAGCGACCACTGCGCGGCGATCCGCCGCGTGCTGGCCGACGGCAAGCTCGGTGAGGTGTACAACGTCGGCGGCTGGAACGAAATGGCCAACCTCGACGTCGTCCACACGCTGTGCGATATCCTCGACCAGCTCGATCCGAAAGCGGGAGGCAGCTACCGCGACCAGATCACCTACGTGCAGGACCGGCCCGGCCATGACCGCCGCTACGCGATCGATGCCCGCAAGCTCGAGCGCGAATTGGGATGGAAGCCGGCGGAAACCTTCGATACCGGTATCCGCAAAACCGTCCAGTGGTACCTGGACAACCAGGAATGGGTGCGCGACGTGCAGTCGGGCGATTACCTGAAGTGGCTTGATAAAAACTATTCGCAGCGGGAGCAATCATGAGCGCACCGATTCAACGCAAAGGCATCATCCTGGCGGGCGGCTCGGGCACGCGCCTGTATCCGGTAACGATGTCGGTTTCGAAACAGCTGCTGCCGGTATACGACAAGCCGATGATCTACTATCCGCTCAGCACACTGATGCTCGCCGGGATCCAGGATATCCTGATCATCTCGACGCCCCAGGACACGCCGCGTTTCAAGGAACTGCTGGGCGATGGCAGCCAATGGGGCATCCGCCTCAGTTACGCGGTCCAGCCGAGCCCGGACGGATTGGCGCAGGCCTTCATCATCGGCCGCGAATTCGTCGGCGACGCCCCGTCGGCGCTGATCCTCGGCGACAACATCTACTATGGCCACGACTTCGAGAAGAAGCTGCGCGCCGCCTCGGGCAACACCCGCGGCTCGACTGTGTTCGCCTACCACGTCACCGACCCGGAGCGCTACGGCGTGGTGGAATTCGATGCCGACCGGCGCGCCATCAGCATCGAAGAAAAGCCTCCGAAGCCGAAGTCCAGCTACGCCGTCACCGGCCTGTATTTCTACGATGCGCAGGTGTGCGACATCGCCGCCAGCATCAAGCCATCGGCCCGCGGCGAACTCGAGATCACCGACGTCAACCGGGTCTACCTCGAGCGCAACGAGCTGAACGTCGAAATCATGGGGCGCGGCATGGCCTGGCTCGATACCGGCACCCATGAATCGCTGCTGGAGGCGGGACAGTTCATCGCCACCATTGAAAACCGCCAAGGGCTGAAGGTGGCGTGTCCGGAAGAGATCGCCTATCGCAAAGGTTATATCGACGCAGTCCGGCTCGAAGCGCTGGCTCAGCCGCTGAAGAAAAACCGTTACGGACAATATCTGTTGCGTGTTCTGAATGAAAAGATTTATTGATCGTCACCTTCATTGTTAGCGAATTCATGCAGATTCAAGCCACTTCCATTGCCGACGTTGTCATAATCGAGCCGACAATGTTCGGCGACGATCGCGGATTCTTCTACGAGAGTTACAACGCGCGCAAGTTCGAGGAGCTGACCGGCGTTGCGCCCAATTTCGTGCAGGACAACCATTCGAAATCCGCCCAGAATGTGCTGCGCGGCCTGCATTACCAGCTGCAGCAGACCCAGGGCAAGCTGGTGCGCGTGGTCGCCGGCGAAGTGTTCGACGTCGCCGTCGACATCCGCAAAAGCTCGCCCACCTTCGGCCACTGGGTCGGCGTGGTGCTGTCGGGCGAGAACAAGCGCCAGCTGTGGGTGCCGCCGGGCTTCGCGCACGGCTTCGTGGTGACCTCCGAATCGGCCGAGTTCCTGTACAAGACGACCGACTACTGGGCGCCGGAGTTCGAGCGCAGCATCCTGTGGAGCGACCCGGCGATCGGCATCGAATGGCCGGCCGGCCTCACGCCTTTGTTGTCGGGCAAGGACCAGCAAGGCAAGCTGCTGGCTGACGCCGAGGTGTTCGCATGAAGATTCTGTTGACTGGAAAGAGCGGCCAGGTCGGCTACGAGCTCGAACGCAGCCTGCAGGGCCTCGGTGAAGTCATTGCCGTCGACCGCAGCCAGATGGACCTGTCCGACCTGGACCAGGTGCGCGAGGTGATTCGCCGCGTCAAGCCGGACCTGATCGTCAATCCTGCCGCCTATACCGCTGTGGACAAGGCCGAAAGCGAGCCCGCGCTGGCAATGCGCATCAACGGCGAGGCGCCGGGCGTGATGGCCGAGGAGGCGAAGAAGCTGGGCGCCGGCATCATCCACTACAGCACCGATTACGTCTTCGATGGCAGCAAGGCAAGCGCCTACCTCGAAACCGACCCGACCTGCCCGGTGAATGTCTATGGCGCCACCAAGCTTGCCGGTGAACAGGCGATCCAGGCTTCCGGCGTGCCGCACATCATCCTGCGCACCAGCTGGGTGTATGGCATGCGCGGCAAGAATTTCCTGCTGACGGTAATGCGCCTGGCGGGCGAGCGCGACGAACTGCGCATCGTCGGCGACCAGTTCGGCTCGCCGACCTGGTGCCGCACCATCGCCGACACCACCGCGCAACTGGTGGCGCGGCTGGACGCCGGCGGCGGCGCCGTCGCGGCGATGGCGGGGGAGCGGGGCGGGATTTACCATCTGACATCGTCGGGCCGCACCTCGTGGCACGGCTTCACCGAGGAAATCGTCAAGCACGCGTCAGTCGCGGTGAAGCCGACAGTGACGGCGATCCGCACCGAGGAATATCCCTTGCCGGCCAAGCGGCCGCACAATTCGGAATTGTCGTGCGAGCGCCTGCGTTCCCTGAACCTTTTCCTGCCGCACTGGCAACACGCGCTGGCGCTCTGCCAGGGCTGATTTGCCCCCGATTTGCGGTATTTCGACGGCGCGCCCAGGTTCGATCCTGGCGCGCCGTTCTCATTGCCGCGCCTGGCGCGGGAATAGCACCCCAATCACCCGCCTTTTCACTCGATGGTTTCTTTGCGGCATCGTCAATAATTGTCACTGTTAGAAACGAGGTGGCTCATGTGAGCCGGATGCTGGACCCCAGGAGCTTGATCGATGAACGTCAAAAAATTTACCGCCGCCACCTCGCGTGAAGCCTTGCGCAAAGTGCGCGACGCACTCGGTCCCGATGCCGTCATCCTGTCGAACCGCCCGGTCGACGGCGTGGTCGAAATCCTCGCGCTCGACAACGACGACGTCGCCTCGATCTCGGCGCCGCCGCACGGCAGCGAAATGGCCCAGCCGGCGCCGGCCCTGCACGTGCCCGAAACCTACGCCAACCGCCGCGCCGCCGCGCCGCAGCAGGACAACGCCGACATCGCCGCGATGCAGGCGATGATGGCCGCCGCGATCGCCAACGCCAAGGATTCCGCCGCCGCCGAGATGTCGGCCATGATGAACGAAGTGCGCGCCATGCGCGGCCTGATGGAAACCCAGCTGGCCGCGATTTCTTGGGGCACCACCCAGCAGCGCGAGCCGGAAAAGGCCGCCGTGCTGCGCCAGATGCTGGCCGCCGGCTTTTCCGCCACGCTGGCGCGCTACCTGGTCGAGAAAATGCCGTCCGGTAAAAACGAAGCCGAGAGCACGCGCTGGATCAAGACCGTCCTCGAACGCAACCTGACCAGCATGGCCGACGAAGACGAAATCCTCGACAAGGGCGGCGTGTTCGCCCTGGTCGGCCCGACCGGCGTCGGCAAGACCACCAGCACCGCCAAGCTGGCGGCGCGCTGCGTGATGCGCCACGGCCCGGAAAAGCTGGCCCTGATCACCACCGACGCCTATCGTATCGGCGGCCACGAGCAGCTGCGCATCTACGGCAAGATCCTCGGCGTGATGGTGCACTCGGTCAAGGACGAAGCCGACCTGCGCATCGCCCTGAAAGAACTGCGCAACAAGCACACCGTGCTGATCGACACCGTCGGCGTGTCGCAGCGCGACCAGATGGTCACCGAGCAGGTCGCGATGCTGTCCGAGACCGGCGCCGATGTGAAGCGCCTGCTGTGCCTGAACGCCACTTCGACCAACGAGACGCTGAACGAAGTGGTGCGCGCCTACCAGGGCAGCGGCCTGGCCGGCTGCATCATGACCAAGATGGACGAAGCGGCCTCGATCGGCAACGTGCTCGACGTCGTGATCCGCCAGAAGCTGCGCCTGTTCTACATTTCCAACGGCCAGCGCGTGCCGGAAGACCTGCACCTGGCCGACAAGGCGATGCTGGTCGACCGCGCGTTCCGCCTGACGCGCGACCAGGCCGCCACCCAGTACGCCGACAGCGACCTGCCGCTGCTGATGGCGCAGGCCGGCAACGTCGCCAGCGACCGCAGCCTGCGCGAGGTCTCCCTTGGCTAACTTCGACTTTGACCAGGCCGAGGGCCTGCGCCGCATGCTGGCGGGCCCGCGCCCGCGCATCGTCACTTTTCTCTGCGCCACCCCCGAAGACGACAAGGGCGCGATGCTGGTCAACCTCGGCGCCTCGCTGGCGCGCGCAGGCAACGACGTGCTGATCGTCGACGCCTGCCAGCGCGACTACGGCGTGGCCCAGCGCCTCGGCCTGGCGCGCGGCCCCGGCCTGCTCGGCGTGGCGCGCCAGCAATGCGCGCTGAACGAAGTGATTCACGCGGCGCCGCAAGGCTTCAACGTCGCGCGCATGCAGCGCGGCGCCGGCGCCGACGAAGCGCGCCGCCTGGCCAAGAGCTTCGACGTGCTGGTGCGCCAGACCGGCATCGTCATCGTCGACGCCGAATTCGGCGCCGACGACAGCTTCCCGGTGCCGGTGATGGACAGCGCCGAAATCGTCGTGCAGGTCGGCACGTCCGCCGCCTCGATCACCGCCGCCTACAGCCTGATCAAGCGCCTGTCGCAGACCCTGGGCCGGCGGCCGTTCGGCATCCTGGTCACCGGCGCGACGGAAGCCGAGGCGAAGGTGGTATACGATAATATGTGTTCCGCGGCAAGCCGCTACCTCGCAGTGAACCTGACGTCGATGGGCTCGGTCCCGGCCGACGAATACCTGCAGCGCGCCGCGCGTCTCGGTCGCGCGGTGGTCGATGCCTTTCCGCTGGCGGGCGCGTCGGTCGCGTTTCGCCGCCTGGCCGGGCGCTTTGCCCTGCCGGGAATGCCTCAGCTTGGGGGAAACACCCGTTTTGGCTCATAACAAGAACTGATCATGTACACGGTCAAAGGGAAAGCGGACAAGAACCAGCTGCTGACGGATCACATGCCGTTGGTGAAGCGGCTCGCGCACCACATGAAAGCCAAGCTGCCGCCGAGCGTCGAAGTCGACGACCTGATCCAGGCCGGCATGATCGGCCTGCTCGACGCCATCAGCCGCTATGAAGAGACGCATGGCGCCCAGTTCGAGACCTATGCGGTGCTGCGCATCCGCGGCGCCATGCTGGACGAGCTGCGCAACAGCGACTGGCTGCCGCGCTCGATGCGCCAGAACATGCGCAAGATCGAAGCGGCGATGAGCACCCTGCAGCAGAAGCTCGGCCATCCGCCGACCGAGTCGGAAGTGGCCAAGTCGCTCAAGATGTCGCTGGCCGACTATCAGGACATGCTGTCCGACGGCGGCGGCCACCAGCTGGTGTACTACGAAGATTTCCACGCCGACGAGGGCAGCGACAGCTTCCTCGACCGCTACGCGGTGGACGACGACGATCCCTTGCGCGGCCTGATGGACACCGGCTTCCGCCAGGCCGTGATCGACGCGATCGACGCCTTGCCGCCGCGCGAGAAGATCCTGATGGGCCTGTACTACGAAGAAGAGATGAACCTGAAGGAAATCGGCGCCGTGATGGGCGTGTCGGAATCGCGCGTGTCGCAGCTGCATACGCAGGCTGTGGCGCGCTTGCGCGCAACGTTACGGGAGCAGGCGTGGACTGGGCCAGCTTAATCGGGCTCGCGCTGGCGCTGGCCGGCGTGCTGCTCGGCCATGGCCTCGACGGCGGCAAGCTCGCCTCGCTGGTGCAGCCGGCCGCCTTCGCGATCGTCGTCATCGGCACCGCCGGTGCGGTGCTGCTGCAGACCGACACGCCGACGTTTGTGCGCGCGATGAAGATGCTGCGCTGGGTATTCCAGCCGCCGTCCAGCCAGCGCCAGGCGCTGGCGCGCGACATCGCGATGTGGAGCAGCCACGCGCGCCGCGACGGCCTGCTGTCGCTCGAGCAGCACATGCTCGACACGCGCGACCCCTTCGTCCAGAAGGGCCTGCGCCTGATGATCGACGGCATCCACCCGGAGAAACTGCGCGGCCTGATGGAAGCCGAAGTGACGGCTTACGAATTCGCCCAGCGCCAGGCGGCCAAGGTGTGGGAATCGGCGGCCGGCTACTCGCCAACCATCGGCATCCTGGGCGCGGTGCTGGGCCTGATCCACGTGATGGAAAACCTGAGCGACCCGTCCAAGCTGGGCGCCGGCATCGCAGTGGCCTTCGTGTCGACGGTTTACGGCGTCGGCCTCGCCAACCTGTTCTTTTACCCGGTCGGCAACAAGCTGAAAAGCATCGTGGCCGAGACGGTGACGCAGTATGAAATTCTCACCGAGGTGTTCTACGACATCTCCAGCGGCGACCATTCGCGCGTAATCGACGAGCGCGTGGCGAGCCTGCTGTCGCGGCCCTGACCATGGCGCGCAAAAAATACGACGAGACCACCGACAACCACGAGCGCTGGCTGATCTCGTACGCCGACTTCATCACATTGCTGTTCGCGTTCTTCGTCGTGATGTACGCGATCTCGGTGGTCAACGAAGGCAAGTACAAGGTGTTTTCCGACGCGCTCGGGAACGCCTTCGGCGGCCGGATCGCGCCCAGGTCGACCACCGAAATCCAGGGCGCGATCTCGCTGCCGAACATCGTCGCCAAGCGCCGCGCCGAAGCGCTGCGGCGCGAGCGCGAGCGCCTGACCACGCTGGCGCGCGACCTCACTTCCACATTGGCGCCGCTGGTCAAGGAAGGCAAGGTGAGGGTCACGCAGAACAGCCGCGGAGTCAGCGTCGAGATCAACGCGAGCGTGCTGTTCGATTCGGGCAATGCGACCCTGACGGCCGATTCGCGCGAGGCGCTGCAGGCGCTGGCGGTGCTGCTGCGCGACGATCCGCACACCTTGCAGGTCGAAGGGCACACCGACAACCTGAACATCCGCAATCCGGTGTTCCCGTCGAACTGGGAACTGTCGGCCGCGCGGGCCGGCGCGGTGGTG
Source organism: Massilia sp. P1_C10 (assembly GCF_056406475.1). Classification (NCBI taxonomy): domain Bacteria; kingdom Pseudomonadati; phylum Pseudomonadota; class Betaproteobacteria; order Burkholderiales; family Oxalobacteraceae; genus Massilia; species Massilia sp. P1_C10. The sequence goes on along the minus strand of NZ_JBFUAC010000006.1, from coordinate 64,444 downwards.
CGGCTGTTCATCGACAGCGGCGTGGCGCCGGAGCGCATGACGGTGGTCGGGCACGGCTCGAACATCCCGGTGGCGTCGAACGACGAGGCCGAAGGGCGCGCGCGCAACCGCCGCGTGGCGGTGACGATCCTGTCGGCATTGCCCGACGCGACGACGGAAATTCCGACCCGCTAGCGCCCGTGCATTGCGCGTGGTCAAACGCCGCGCGCCTTTCCTTTGTAACTTTGCGCAAGTGCGCTTGGCGAACGCCATGGAGCGGCGCACAATCGCGCCAATTCTTTTCGGACGATTCTTTTTATTTTGGAGCAGGTGATGGGCAGGGCAGCAACAAAGAGTATTCTGGCGGCATTGCTGGGCGCGGCCTGCGTGGCGGCGGTGGTCGTCGCCGGCGGCAGCGCCAGCGCACGGGACGGCATGATGAATCCGGTCAGCGAAAAAGTGCAGGTCGAGTCGCGCGACGGCAAGGTGCTGGTGCGCCTGACCATCGACAACCAGAGCGACCGCACGGTGTGGGTCGCGCGCTCGGTGGCGACCGAGCAGGAGCTGTTCGGCAACTGGTTCGAAGTGCGCGACAGCTCGAATGGCGATCCGCTCGACTATATCGGGCCGACCGTCAAGCGCGCGCCGCTGGGCAAGGCCGACTATGTCGCCGTCAAGCCGCACAGTCAGCTGAAGAACACCATCGACATCACCCGCGCCTACGCCTTCATGCAGGGGCGCCATACCTACCAGCTGAACTACAGCGGCAGCTATCTGGCCGACGTGAAGAAGATTGCGGACGCCACGCCGGTCGAGCCCGACTCGGCCATGTTCGCTCACATCGGCAAATAAAAAATGCACCAAATTGGTGCATTTCAACGATGGGGACCCGCCTGTGCGAGGGCCCCATTTTTCCTTGTTACTGCAGCGTCGGCGTATTCTCGCCGAAATACTCGTGCGAGTCGGCGTTGTCGATCGCCTTCGATGGATCGCTGATCGCCAGGCTGGCCGCGCCGGACTGGCCATACACCCAGTCGTCGGTGCCGGCTACCACGTTGAAGTGGCTCATCTCGTGCACCAGGGTGCCGCCCTTCGAATCGGTGCCGGTCATCGGCGCGGTCCAGAACGCCTTGCACACATAAATCACGTAGGGCTGGGTCGGATACACGTAGGCGTAGTAGGTCTTCTTGCAGCCGCAGTCGACCGTCACCGGCTTGTTGGCGAACGCATCCTTGAGCGCGACGAAGTGGGCCTTGACGGTGTTGGCACGCGCCGAATCGTTGGCGCCGAACCACTTGACGTAACGCGAGCCGATCGTGCCGCGCTGCATGTAAGCGTCGCCGTCGCTGGCCATCCCCGACCCGGCCGCCAGTGCCTGCGTCACCGTGGTCTGCTGTTCGGCCGTGCACTTGTTGAACGCCAGCCCCTGGCCGCCCTGCGCTGCGCGCATCTCGTCGATGGTCGCGCCTTTCGACAGGGTGCCGCGCGGCTGCGCGCCGTCGATCCAGATCGTCAGCGGCGCCGAGGTGATTTCGCCGATCTCGCGCGGCGCGCCCTTGCCAGCCAGCTCGGTGCTGAACAGCTGCAGCGATTTAGCGTTGTAGCTGACCTGGTAGTCGCCGGTGATGCTCATGTCGTACATCGACGACAGCTCGACCTTCATGCTGTGCGCGGCGCCGGGCTTGAGCAGGTAGTAATCGGCCGCAGTCGGCGCCTGGCGCTTGTAGTGGGCGCCGAGGTAGGGCACGGGCAGGCCGTCGCGCGTGACCTTGAACAGCGACTCCTCGATTTCGCCGAACGGCGTGTGCCACTTCAGCACGTATTGCGGGCTGGCCGAGGTGTTGGTGATGGTCACGTTGACCACCACGGCGTCGGTCTTGCCGAGCGAATGCTTGTCGGTGGCGAGCGTGGCGGTGACGCCGTTCGAGGTGGCGGCCTGTGCGCCGATGCTCAGCGCGCACGCCAGCGCGGCGAGTCCTGTCCTGCAGATCTGGTTCCAGTTCATGCTTTCTCCGTATCAAGTTTTTTGCTCTATGGGAACAGAGTCCGCGCCGCGCGAAAATCACCTGATGGGTTGGCGAAAACTCATGAAATGATGATCCGGCAAGGCCGCGAACTTGTAAACACAAATCGGCGCGGTGTTGCGGACGGTCGCGACAATTCGCGCCGCCGCAATTGTGCGCGGAAAAAGCTGTGTTACGGAAATTAAACGGAGGGGGTCAGCCGACCACGAAGCGGCGCGACGGGCCGGAGGCGGCGGCCTGGCCGCTCGGCCCATAAACGGCGCCGTCAGCGCCGCCGGCCCGCATGCGCATGGCGTTGAGCGCCACTTGCGTATGATTCATCTGCTTGTTGATCAGCATGCCGTTGACGCGGTTCAGTTCCTTGGCGTCGGCGGTGCGCGCCAGCAGTTCGCGCCATTCGCCGCGGGTCGGCTCGTCGCCGTGCGCCGCCATCCACGTCACCATGCCGCTTTCGTTGGCGGCAAACCCGGCTGCGGCCAGCGCCTGGTGGCGCCGCACCGACAACGCGGCCATCTGCTGCACCAGCTCGGCCTTGTGCGGGGTCAGGTCCGACAAGCCATCGCTGTCCGCGCGAATCAGGAAAGCTTGTTCCTGTTGCATCGTGTCGATCAGGGAGGCGATCAGTTGCTGTTCGTCGCGCAGGGTGGTGGCAGGGCTGGTCATGAAAAATCTATCGTTTGCGGGAATGCAACAGGTCGCGCACTGTTTCCAGCAGGCCGTCCGCTACTTTCTCTGAATTGACGGAGAACTGGCCATCGGCGATGGCCATCTTGATGCGTTCGACTTTCTTGGCGTCGAACACGGCGCCGGCGCCGACGGCGCCAGCCAGTGCCTGGCCCTGCGACGACAGGCGCACGCTGTCGGACGGGGCCGGCGTCGCGCCGGCGGCCCGCTCCGCACCCTTGGCGCCAGCCGCAGGCGTATTCGCCGCCGGCAGGCCAGGGCTTGTCTTGAGGGTATCGTTAATTTTCACAGCATCTTCCTTCTCTGGCCAGAGCAACTACTCCTTGATATGCGTAAGTAACGGCCCGCGGGCTGCAAACTTTAGCGCACATCAATGGCATTCCGAACAAGTGTTCAGATCGCCACTTCGACCAAACCTCCTTCTTTCGCCACGCCGCTCAGGATCTTGCCCGCCGGCGTACGCACCTGCACCACCTGGCCTTCGCTGGCGTTGCCGATCGCTTTCGCCTCGGCCGACACGGAAAATCCGGCGCCGGTCGACACCACGCGCACCGCCTGGCCCTGTTGCACCACGGGCTTGCTTTTCAACCCATCGAGGCGCAAGGGCGCGCCGGCCTGCACCGACACCGTGCTGCTGCGTCCGACCGCCTGGGCCATGTCGGTCAGCACGCCGTTCGGCAGCGCCGCCAGGTCGCCCTGCATCAACACCAGCTGCGATTGCTCGATCGGCTGGCCCTGCGCCAGCGGCACCGCGGCGGCGACGTACTCGCCCTGGACCGCCACCTTGGCTTGAATATACACTTTCCACGCGGTCGGCGCCGCACAGCGCACGCCCACCGTGGTGTTGCCCCAGGCGCGCGCGCCTGGCTGCAGGAACGCTTCCGGCGCCGGGCAGGCCGCCAGACTCATGCGCGCGTCCAGCGGGCGCACCTCGACCGACACGGTGCCGGGCAGGCCGGCGCCCTGGACCTTCAGAAAATCCACCACGACGCTTTGCAGCGCCTTCAGATCCTGCCGCGGGGCGGCCGCCTGCTGGGCAAGCGCCAGCGGCGAGGCGAGGAGAAGGGCGGCGAGCAATGTGGTTTTCATGGGATGGCGGTGTGCGGGAATGATGCCATCTTAGGCCTCATGATTCTTTGGCGAAACATCGAATAGCCGCGCTTTGACTGTCCTTATCCTTCGATTGAGCCCTTGCACCGGGCCGTATGATCGATCCTGTCATAACAAGATCATTGCCGCCAACCCTGGCGACAAGGACCCACCTGGAGCTGACATGATTGGCAAACTCGACGATTACCTGCGTTTTAACGAAGCCGCGCTGAGCCTGCGCTCGCAGCGGCAGCAATTGCTCGCATCGAACATCGCCAACGCGGACACGCCGAACTTCAAGGCGCGCGACATCGACTTTGCCAGCGCGCTGCAGGCGACCATGGCGCGCACCGCGCCCCCGGCCGGCCAGCTGGCCGCGACCAGCCCGGCCCACCTGGGCGGCGCGCCGGACGGCAACATGCTGCCGGACGGCACCCAGGTGCAGTACCGCAATGTGGCGCAGGGCGCGGTCGACGGCAACACCGTCGACATGGACGTCGAGCGCAACCAGTTTGCCGACAACGCCGTGCGCTACGAAGCCGGCATCACGATGATCAACCATCAAATCCGCAGCCTGATGGCGGCCATCCAGGGAGGACAATAATCATGTCGCTGTTTAATATCTTCAACGTGTCCGGTTCGGCCATGAGCGCCCAGGCGCAGCGCCTGAACGCCACCGCCAGCAACCTGGCCAACGCCGACAGCGCCACCTCGGCCAGCGGCCAGGCCTACCGCGCCAAGCAGGTGGTGTTCGAGGCGGTCCCGCTCGAAGCGGGCGGCACCGCGGTCAAGGTGGCCCAGGTGATCGAGGACCCGAGCCCGCTCAAGCAGGTGTACGACCCCAAGCATCCGATGGCCGACGACAAGGGTTACGTGGCCATGCCGAACGTGAACGTGGTCGACGAGATGGTCAACATGCTGTCGGCCTCGCGCTCCTACCAGACCAACGTGGAAACCATGAACGCGGCCAAGACCCTGCTGCTCAAGACCCTGACGCTCGGTCAGTAACCTACTTCTGAAGCTCACTATGGCACTGAACACCATTTCCCAGACCGTCTCGCCGGACCTGCTGGCCACGGTCAATCCGAAGAAGACCACGGTCGCCGACGGCAGCGTCGAGGCCGACACCAACAAGTTCCTGACCCTGCTGGTCACCCAGCTGAAGAACCAGGATCCGATGAACCCGCTCGACAACGCCCAGATCACCAGCCAGCTGGCCCAGCTGTCGACCGTCACCGGCGTCAACAAGCTCAATACCACGCTCGAGTCGCTCAAGACCAGCTACCAGTCGTCCGAGGCGATGGCCGCCACCAACATGATCGGCCACGGCGTGCTGGTCGAGGGCGGCGACGTCCAGCTGTCCGGCGGCAAGGGCATCATGGGCGTCGACCTGGCCAGCCCGGCCGACAGCGTCAAGCTGATCGTCACCGACCCGACCACCGGCAAGGACGTGCAGACCATCGACATGGGCGCCCAGCAGCCGGGCACCACGCCGATCGCCTGGGACGGCATGCCGGACGGCGCGGCCGAGGCGCTGAAGGACGGCAAGTACCTGATCCGCGTCGTCGCCACCCGCAACGGCGAACAACTCAAGGATGCCAAGGCGCTCTCGTTCGACAGCGTCGCCAGCGTCACCACCAGCGCCGCCAACGGCGTCAAACTCAATTTGCCCACCCGGGGCCAGGTGTCGATGAGCGACATCAAGCAGATTCTGTAAGCCCGGACCGCGACCACACTTTTACCAGGAGAACACCATGTCTTTTCAACAGGGACTTAGCGGCTTGAACGGCGCTGCAAAATCGCTCGACGTCATCGGCAACAACATCGCCAACGCCAGCACCGTCGGCTTCAAGGGTTCGCAGGCGCAGTTCGCCGACGTCTACGCCAACTCGCTCAACGGCGCCGGCGGCGGCCAGGCCGGCATCGGCACCAAGGTGTCGCAGATCGCCCAGACTTTCTCGCAAGGTAATATCGAATCGTCCAACAACCCGCTCGACATCGCCATCAACGGCGCCGGCTTCTTCCGCACCTCGCTCGGCGGCGTGACCCAGTATTCGCGCAACGGCCAGTTTTCGCTCGACAAGTCCGGCTTCATGGTCAACGCCCAGGGCGCCCAGTTGACCGGCTACGCGACCGGCCCGAACGGCACCATCCTGGCCGGTTCGCCGGTGCCGATTCAAATCAGCACGGCCGACCTGAAGCCGGTCGCCACCGGCAAGGTGGACCACGAGATCAACCTCGATTCGGGCGCCGACGTGCCGCTGAACCCGAATTTCGACGCCAACGATCCGACCAGCTACAACAAGCAGACCCCGATCGACGTCTACGATTCGCTGGGCAATTCCCACGTGCTGTCGACCTTCTACGTGAAGACCTCGGCCGGCCACTGGGACGTGTATGCGGCCAACGACGGCACCGAGATCAATAACCTGAAGGTGGCCGCGGCCGCCCAGGGCAGCGGCGGCGCCTTCACCGCCGTCAACACTGCCCGCGACGCCTGGGTGGTCGCGAACGCCGCGGTGCCGCCGAATCCGGCCGCCGCCAGCGCGGCCCTGGCCACCTATGCCGCCGCGGCGAATGCCATGGTCGGGGCCGCTGCCGTCGCCGCCGGCGCCACGCCGGCGCAGGTGGCCGCCATCACCGCCGCCGCCACCAGTTCGGGCAACACCGTCGGCAATACGCCGGCGATCGTCGACAAGGACATCGCCGCGGCGGTGTCGGTGAAGTCGGTGCGGATCGGTCACCTCGACTTCGACGGCAACGGCGCGTTGTCGAACGCGGCGATGGCGCCGCAGACGCTGCCGCTGACCGTGGCCCTGCCGATCTTCCCGCCGACCGGCGCCCAGGGCACCCTGACGGTGCAGATGGGCTTTGCCGGCAGCAGCCAGTACGGCGCCGCCACCAGCGAGAAGAAATCGACCCAGGACGGCTACACCGCCGGCCACCTGCAACGCTTCTCGGCCGGCGCCGACGGCACCATCCTCGGCCAGTACAGCAACGGCCAGTCGCAGGCGCTGGGCCAGATCGTGCTGGCCAACTTCGCCAACCCGAACGGGCTGACGCCGCTGGGCAACAACGCCTGGGCCGAAACGTCGAACTCGGGCGTGCCGCTGATCGGCGCGCCGAGCTCGGGCAGCCTGGGCGTGCTGCAGTCGTCGGCGGTCGAGAACTCGAACGTCGACCTGACGGCCGAACTGGTCAACATGATCACCGCGCAGCGCGTCTACCAGGCCAACGCGCAGACCATCAAGACCCAGGACTCGGTGCTGCAGACCCTGGTCAACCTGCGTTAATGCTTTCGTCGTCGCCTAAAGGAAATTCATGGACCGTCTGATCTACACCGCCGCCAGCGGCGCCAAGCACATCCTGGAACAGCAGGCGACGACTTCGCACAACCTGGCCAACGTCAGCACCACCGGCTTTCGCGCCCAGATCGATTCGTTCCGCGCGGTCCAGGTCGAGGGCGGCACCTTGCCGACCCGCGCCTTCGTCGTCAATTCGACCGTCGGCGCCGACTTCTCGTCCGGCCCGCTGCAGGCGACCGGGCGCGACCTCGACGTGGCGATCAAGGGCAAGGGCTGGATCGCCTTGCAGATGCCTGACGGCAGCGAAGCCTACACCCGCAACGGCGCGCTGCAGATGAACGAGAACGGCCTGTTGACCGGCACCGGCGGCAACGCCGTGGCCGGCGACGGCGGCCCGATCTCGGTCCCGCCGGACGTCACCGTGGCCATCGGCGGCGACGGCACCATTTCCACCATCGCCGCCGGCACCAAGCCGGGCACGCCGACCGTGCTGGGACGCCTCAAGCTGGTCAATCCGCCCGAAGCGGACCTGGTTCGCGGCGACGACGGCCTGTTCCGTTTGAAGGATGGCAAGGCCGCGCAAGCCGATCCGCTCGTGTCGGTGGCCGGCGGCTCGCTCGAGGGCAGCAACGTCAGCCCGGTCGACATGATGGTCAACATGATCTCTTTGGCACGTTCTTTCGAAACTCAAATGAGCTTGCTGAAGAACGCCGAGAATAACGCCACGAAAGCAACCCAGATCCTCGCTTTGGGTTGACGCCTGTGACTCCATAATGATCGTGTGCATGGCGGTATTCGCCGGCCTCGTTAGTGGAGAAGCAAATGATTCGTTCCCTGTTCATCGCCAAGACCGGCCTGGAAGCACAGCAGACCAACCTTGACGTCATCACCAATAACCTGGCCAACGTCAGCACCAACGGCTTCAAGCGTTCGCGCGCCGTGTTCGAGGACCTGCTGTACCAGAACGTGCGCCAGCCCGGCGCCCAGTCGTCGCAGCAGACCAGCCTGCCGTCCGGGCTGCAGATCGGCACCGGCGTGCATGCGGTCGCCACCGAACGCATCTTCACGCAAGGCAATCCCCAGTCGACCGGCAATTCGAAAGACGTGATGGTCAACGGCTCGGGCTTTTTCTCCGTGCTGATGCCCGACGGCACCGCCGCCTACACCCGCGACGGCTCGTTCCAGAGCGACGCCAACGGCCAGCTGGTGACCGCCTCCGGCTTCGTCGTGCAGCCTGCCATCACCGTGCCGAACAACGCGCAATCGATCACCATCGGCCGCGACGGCACCGTCTCGGTCACCGTGCCCGGATCGAGTGCGCCGACCCAGATCGGCACGCTGCAGCTGACCACCTTCGTCAATCCGGCCGGCCTCGAGTCGAAGGGCGAAAACCTGTATGTCGAGACGGGCGCCTCCGGCAGCCCGAATACCAACACCCCCGGCACCAACGGCGCCGGCGTGCTGATGCAAGGCTATGTCGAAACCTCGAACGTCAACATCGTCGAGGAAATGGTCAACATGATCCAGACCCAGCGCGCCTACGAGATCAACAGCAAGGCGATCACCACGTCCGACCAGATGCTGCAGAAACTGTCCCAATTATGAAAAAGCTCGCTTTCCTCGGGTTGCTGGCGCTGGCCGGCTGCTCGACCACCCCGACCTCGATCGTCCAGCGTCCGACCAGCAGCCGCCCGGCGCTGGTCGAAGCCGCGCCGCCCTCCGAAGGCGCGATCTTCCAGGCGTCGACCTACCGGCCGATGTTCGAAGACCGCCGCGCGCGCCACATCGGCGACATCCTCACCATCCAGATCACCGAGAAGACCGCCGCCGTCAAGGCCGGCGCCAGCTCGGGCAACAAGACCGGCTCGGTCAGCTTCGCCGCGCCCGGCATCGCCCAGGGCCGCCTCGGCGCCACCGTGGCCGCCAACGGCGCCACCAAGTTTTCCGACGGCGACAACCAGAGCGCCAGCAACACCTTCACCGGCACCATGGGCGTGACCGTGACCGAGGTGCTGGCCAACGGCAACCTGATCGTCGCCGGCGAGAAGCAGGTCGCCATGAACAAGGGCGTCGAATTCATCCGCTTCTCCGGCATGATCAACCCGGACACCATCCAGTCGGGCAACGTGGTGTCGTCGACCCAGGTGGCCGACGCGCGCGTCGAGTACCGCACCAACAGCCAGATCGACCGCGCCGAGATGACCGCGATGGCCTCGCGCTTCTTCCAGTCGCTGCTGCCGTTCTGATCGGGATGACGATGCGCTTCTCCAAACCTCTCATCGCCCTGTGCGCCGCGCTGATCCTCGCGCCGGCCGCGCAGGCCGAACGCCTGAAGGACCTCGCCAGCATCGGCGGCGTGCGCCAGAACCAGTTGTCCGGCTACGGCATCGTCGTCGGCCTCGACGGCACCGGCGACCAGACCACCCAGACGCCGTTCACCGTGCAGTCGATCGTCGCGATGCTGCAGCAGAAGGGCGTTAACCTGCCGGCCGGCACCAGCCTGCAGCTGAAGAACGTCGCCGCGGTGATGGTCACGGCTTCGCTGCCGGCCTTCGCCCAGCCCGGCCAGACCATCGACATCACGGTGTCGTCGATCGGCAACGCCAAGAGCCTGCGCGGCGGCACCCTGGTGATGACGCCGCTGCAAGGCGCCGACAACCAGGTCTACGCCATGGCCCAGGGTAACGTGCTGGTGGGCGGCGTCGGCGCATCGGCCGGCGGTTCGCAGGTGCAGGTCAACCACCTTTCGGTCGGCAAAATTTCCGGCGGCGCCACCGTGGAGCGCGCGGTCGCCAACAGCCTCGGCGCCGGCAACCAGATCAAGCTCGAACTGAACACCACCGACTTCCTCACCGCCAGCCGCGTGGTCGAAGCGGTCAACAACCATTTCGGCCCCGGCATCGCCACCGCGCTGGACGGCCGCGTGATCCGCGTGATGACGCCGTCCTCGTCGGACCAGCGCGTCGCCTTCCTCGGCATCCTCGAGGGCCTCGAAGTGTCGCCGGCCGCCTCGGCCGCCAAGGTGATCATGAACGCGCGCACCGGCTCGGTCGTGATGAACCAGGCCGTGACGCTGGAGCAGTGCGCGATTTCGCACGGCAACTTGTCGGTGACGATCTCCAACGAGCCGCAGGTCAGCCAGCCGAACGCGCTTTCGAAAGGCAAGACCGTGGTCACGCAGTCGGCCCAGATCGAAGTCAAGAAGGATCCGGGCAAGGTGGTGCTGGTCAAGGGCGGCGCCAACCTGGCCGAAGTGGTCAAGGCGATGAACGCGATCGGCGCCTCGCCGCAGGACCTGCTGGCTATCCTGCAGGCGCTCAAGGCCGCCGGTTCGCTGCGCGCCGAACTCGAAATCATCTGACCATGGCCATCCAATCGAACGACCTCACCAGCCGGCTCGCCTTCGACGCCAACGGCGTCGCCGGCCTGAAGCAGTCGGCCAAGGCCGGTTCGCCCGAGGCGTTGAAGCAGGCCGCGACCCAGTTCGAGGCGATGTTCATCAACATGATGATGAAGAGCATGCGCGACGCCACGCCGCAGGACGGCATGCTCGACAGCCAGCAGACCAGGACCTTCACCACCATGCTCGACCAGCAGATGAGCCAGAACCTGGCCAAGCGCGGCGTCGGGCTGGCCGACGTGCTGGTGCGCCAGCTGGGCGCCAACGCCGCCAACGCGCAGGCGCTGGCGATCGGCGGCGAGCAGGGCGTCCAGCCGGCTGCGCTGGCGCTGCCGGCGGCGGCGTCCGCGCCGGTCAAGTCGGCCGAAAGCGTTTCCCCGGTCTCGTCGAAGAACCAGGCGCCGCACATCCGCTCGTTCCAGGAAAAGCTGGGCGCCGACGCCGAACTGGCCAGCAAGGCGACCGGCATCCCGGCCAAGTTCATGCTGGGCCAGGCCGCGCTTGAGTCGGGCTGGGGCAAGCGCGAAATCAAGCACGCCGACGGCAGCGCCAGCCACAACCTGTTCGGCATCAAGGCCGGTCCTGGCTGGAAAGGCAAGGTTGTCAATGCGGTCACCACCGAGTACGTGGGCGGCGTGCCGCAGACCCGCGTCGAGAAATTCCGCGCCTACGATTCCTACGCCGACAGCTTCAAGGATTACGCCAGGATGTTGTCGAACAATCCACGCTACGAGAAGGTGCTGGCCAGCGCCGGAGATGCGTCGAAATTCGCCCACGGCCTGCAGAAGGCCGGCTACGCGACCGATCCGCACTATGCCGCAAAGCTCAGCCGGATCATCACCCATTCGCTGGCTTGACGTTTCGTCAAGTCAAGTTTTGGCGGAATCTGCCGTAGAGTAGATACCGCAGCATAGAAAGCACAACGATCATGGCTGGAAATCTCCTCAATATCGGCAAGACCGGACTGTACGCCGCGCAGGCGGGCCTGGCCACGACCGGCCACAACATCGCCAACGCCAACGTCACCGGCTACAGCCGCCAGACCGTCGTGCAGTCGACCAATACCGCGCAGGACCAGGGCTACGGTTTCGTCGGCAGCGGCACCCAGATCGCCGAGATCAAGCGCTTTTCCGACGATTTCCTCAACGCCCAGGTGCGCAGCGCCCAGGCGGCGACCAGCGCACTGAACTCCTACAACGCCCAGGCCAGCCAGGTCGACAACCTGATGGCCGACACCACCACCGGCCTGTCGCCGGCGATGCAGGATTTCTTCCGCTCGGTGCAGAGCATGACCGCGAACGCGGCCTCGACGCCGGCGCGCCAGGCATTCCTGTCGAGCGCCGAATCGCTGTCCTCGCGCTTCCAGGGGCTGAACGGCCAGCTGCAGGACATCCGCGCCGGCGTGAACGGCCAGATCAGCTCGAACGTCACGCTGATCAATTCCTACGCGAGCCAGATCGCCAAGCTGAATGACCAGATCAGCACGCTCACCAACGCCACCGGCAACGCCCCGAACGACCTGCTCGATTCGCGCGACCAGCTGGTGCTCGACCTGAACAAGCAGGTCAAGGCCACGGCAATGCCAGGCGATAACAACACGCTGACCGTGTCGATCGGCGCCGGCCAGCCGCTGGTGGTCGGCGCCAAAGCCTTCCAGCTCGCCGCGGTGCAGGCGCCGGGCGACCCGTCGCGCATCGAAGTGGCCTACGTCAGCGGCCAGAAGACCACCATCCTGGCCGAGTCGTCCGTCAGCGGCGGCGAACTGGGCGGACTGCTCGATTTCCGCAGCCACACCCTCGACACCGCCCAGAACGCCCTCGGCCGGATGGCGATGGTGCTGGGCGCGACCTTCAACGCCCAGAACCACCTGGGGCAGGACAGCACGGGCAAGCTGGGCGGCGACCTGTTCGCGCCGGCGGCGCCGGCCTTCGGCGTCAACGCCAACAAGCTGCCGGCGGACCCCAGCGCGCCGAGCGTGGTGACGGCGACGCTGGTCGACCCGAGCCAGCTGACCACCAGCGATTACCAGGTCAGTTTCGACCAGGCCACGTCGAAGTTTTCGGTCCAGAAGCTGTCCGATCCGCATGCGCCGCCGACCGTGCTGGGCGCCTACACCCAGCCCGGGCCGCAGAGCGTCGTGATCGACGGCCTGGCGTTCACCATTTCCGGCAAGCAGCAGCCGGGCGACACCTTCCTGGTGCGCCCGACCGCCAACGGCGCCGCCCAGTTCACCGTGGCCGCGCGCAGCATTGCCGATATCGCCGCCGCCGGCCCGATCATGACCTTGCCGGGCGCCGCCAACAACGGCAAGGCGAAGATCAGCGAAGGCTCGGTCGATGCGACTTTTCCGGCCGCGGCGGCCGGCTTCACGCCGTCCACGCTGACCTTCAAGGGCGCCACCGGCGAGCTGACCGGCTTTCCGGCCGGCCAGACGGTGACGGTCACGACGCCGGGCAATCCGGCCACCACCGCCAGCTACACCGCGGGCGCGGCGACGATTCCGTTTGTCGACGGCGCCAGCTACGCCTTCGGCGGCGTCACGGTGGCGTTTACCGGCACGCCGGCCGACGGCGACAAATTCACCGTGGCGCGCACCGCGCTCGGCGTCAACGACAACCGCAACCTGCTGAAGATGGGCGAGCTGCAGACCAAGCCGATCCTCGACAACCATCAAAGCACCTACCAGAGCGCCTTCGCCCAGATCGTCAGCACGATCGGCAACAAGGCGCGCGAAGTGCAGGTCAATGGCGAAGCGAGCGCGGCGATGCTGGCGCAGGCGACCAATGTCCAGCAGAGCGTGTCGGGCGTGAACCTCGATGAAGAGGCGGCCAACCTGCTCAAGTACCAGCAGGCCTACCAGGCGGCCGGCAAGGTGATGCAGATCGCCAGCACCATGTTCGACACGCTGCTGTCGCTCGGACGATAACCAAGGATTCCCATGCGTATCAGCACCAACACGATTTATTCGCAGTCGAGCAGCCAGGTCGGCACCTTGCAGAGCCAACTGGCGCGCACCCAGCAGCAGCTGTCGACCAACCGCCGCATGCTCAGCGCGGCGGACGATCCGATCGCCTCGGCGCGCGCGCTGGAAGTGACCCAGTCGCAGGCGGTCAACGCCCAGTACGGCGACAACCGCGCCAACGCGCGTTCGGCGCTGGCGCAGCAGGAAGTGGCGGTGACGGGCGTGCAGAACCTGATCCAGGACGTGCAGACGATCGCGGTGGCGGCCGGCAGCGGCGCCAATTCGGCCAGCGACCGCGCCACCTACGCCAACGAACTGCAGGGCCGGCTGGAGGACCTGGTCGCGCTGGCCAATTCGTCGGACGGCAACGGCGGCTACCTGTTCGCCGGCTATCGCTCCACCACCATGCCGTTCGTCAACAACAACGGCAGCGTCGATTACCAGGGCGACCAGGGCCAGGTGCAGGTGCAGGTGTCGTCGTCGCGCAAGGTGGCGATCAATGAAGCCGGCAGCGCGATCTTCATGGGCATCCCGACCGGCAACGGCACCTTCGCCACGTCGGTCGGCGCCGCCAATACCGGCAAGGCCACGATCTCGGCCGGGGTGGTCAGCGATCCGGCCCAGCTCGACAATCACACTTACAGCATCGCCTTCAGCGTCGTGGCCGGCAATCCGACCACCTACACGATCACCGACCAGACCACCGTGCCGCCGAGCCAGGTGGTGGCGGTCGCGCCCTACACCAGCGACGCCCCGATCACGGTCGCCGGCATGCAGTTCAACATTGCCGGCGCCCCGTCCGACGGCGACACCTTTGCGGCGCAGCCGAGCCAGCGCCAGTCGCTGTTTACCACGCTGAGCAACCTCATCTCGACCTTGCGCGCGCCGGTCGTCACGTCCGCCGACAGGCAGGCGCTGGGCAACGGCATCTCCGAGGCGATCGGCAACCTCGGCGCCGGTCTGGACAACGTGCTGTCGGTGCGTTCGTCGATCGGCGCGAGCCAGAAGGTGCTCGACACGCTCGACACCATCGGCAGCGACGCCGACGTGCAATACGCGGCAACGCTGTCGACGCTGCAGGACCTGGACCTGGTCAAGACGATTTCGCTGTTCTCGCAGCAGCAGGCCACGCTCGAGGCGGCCCAGAAGACGTTCAAGTCGGTCACCAGCCTGTCGCTGTTCAACTACATCGGCTGATTCGACATCCGGGTCTGACCCGTCGGACCAGGCGTCCGCGGTCGGACCCTTACCCCACGACGACAAGCTAGCGGTTCGGAACGGCGGGCGGCGCCACGCGCGCGGCGCCGCTGCGCGGCAGCAGGCGCGCAGCTTCGATCCCCTGGTTGAACAGGTTCTGGATCGGCGTAGCCAGGTAGGGCAGCGACAGGCTCACCAGCAGCAGGCCCACTCCCAGCGTGATCGGGAAGCCCAGCGCGAACAGGTTCAGCTGCGGCGCGGCGCGGGTCAGGATGCCCAGCGCGATATTCGTGATCAGCAGGGCGGCGACGATCGGCAGCGACAGCTGCAGTCCTGCCGAAAAGATGCGCGCGCCCCAGCGCGCCAGTTCCAGCGGCGCGCCGCCGGCGATCGGCGTGGCCGCCACCGGCATCGTCATGAAGCTTTCGGCCAGCGCCTGCAGCAGCACCAGGTGGGCGTTGGCGGCGATGAACACCATGGTCGCCACCAGCACCAGGAACTGGCTCACCGCCGAGGAGCGGCCGGCCGTCAGCGGATCGAAGAAGCTGGCGAAGCCCAGGCCCATCGTCATGCTCGCCACTTCGCCCGCCATTTCGATGGCGGCGAACACGATGCGCATGACGATCCCCATCGCCAGGCCGATCAGCAGTTCGCGCAGCAGGATCATGAAACCGGCCAGCGACATCGGGTCGGCCGCCGGCAGGGCGGGGATGGCCGGCGCGATGATCATCGCCAGCAAAATGCCGAGCACGGCCTTGACCGACACCGGCACCGCGGTATTGCCGAACAGGGGAGCGGTGGCGATCAGGCCGAGGATGCGCGTGAGCGGCCACAGCAGCGCGGCGATCCAGGTGTTCATTTCGCCGCTGGTCAGCGTCAGCATGCGTGCTTAGCCGATCATGCCGGGAATGCCGGTGAAGACCTGGCGCATGTAGTCGAGCATGACGGACAACATCCACGGCCCGGCCACCACCAGCGCGACGAAGATGCCGACCAGTTTCGGGATGAACGACAAGGTCGCTTCGTTGATCTGGGTGGCGGCCTGGAAGATGCTGACCACCAGGCCGATGATCAAGGCCACCAGCAGCATCGGCGCGGCCACCATCAAGGTCACTTCCATCGCGTTGCGGCCCATCGTCATGACGGTTTCGGGAGTCATCGCGCGCTCCCTAGTAGAAGCTCTGCGACAGCGAGCCGAGCAGCAGCTGCCAGCCGTCGACCAGCACGAACAGCATCAGCTTGAACGGCAGCGAAATGACCGCCGGCGACATCATCATCATGCCCATCGACATCAGCACCGACGCCACCACCATGTCGATGATCAGGAAGGGGATGAAGATGGCGAAGCCGATCTGGAACGCCGTCTTCAGCTCGCTGGTGACGAAGGCCGGGATCAGCACGCGCAGCGGAATGTCTTCCGGCCCCTGCAGCGCCGGCGAGCGCGAAATCTTGACGAACAGCGCCAGGTCCGACTGGCGCGTCTGCTTGGTCATGAAGGCTTTCAAGGGCTGCACGCCTTTTTCCATCGCCTCGGCCATCTGGATCTTGTTTTCCTGCAACGGCAGGTAGGCCTCGGTGTAGATCTTGTCGAAGGTGGGGCCCATCACGAAGAAGGTCAGGAACAGCGCCAGCCCGATCATCACCTGGTTGGGCGGCGCCGACTGGGTGCCGAGCGCCTGGCGCAGCAGGCCGAGCACGATGATGATGCGGGTGAAGCCCGTCATCATCAGCAGCGCCGCCGGCAGGAACGTCAGCGCCGTCATCAGGATCAGCGTCTGGACCGGCAGCGAGTAGGCGGTGCCGCCGCCCGGGGCGGGCGCGCTGGTGAAGGCGGGGATGCCCTGGGCGGCCATGGCGAAGGCCGGCATCGCGAAGGCGGCCAGCGCCAGCAGGAGTTTCTTATTTCGCATTGCGTTTGTCGATCGTCTGTTTGAGCCAGTCGGAAAAGCTCGATGCCGGCGGCTGGTGCGGATGCAGCAGCGCGGCCGGTTCGGCCTCTTGCTGGCGCGGCATGGTCGCCAGCGCATTCACGCGGCCGGGCGAGGCGCCCACCACGATCCACTGGTCGCCCACTTCGACCACCATGATGCGCTCGCGTCCTCCCAGGTTGAGGGCGCCGACCAGGCGCACGTTGGCCGAACCGGCTACGGCCCTGGGGCCGTAGCGTTTCATGAACCAGGCCAGCACGGCCAGCAGGCCAAGCACCAGGCACAGCGCGGAGATGGTTTGGAGCAGGCTGCCGGCGGCAGTAGGACCGGCGGGCTGCGGCGCCGGCGCGGCCGGCCTGGCGGCGACCAAGGCGGGGTCAGGTCCGGCGGACCTGACCCCAGGTTCGACTACCGCCGGCGCGGGCGCCGGCTGCTGGCGCGCCTCGGCCGCGCCGCCCGCGAGACAGGCGGCGAGCGCGAGGGCGGGCAGGAGGCGCGCCATCATTTATTGAGTTTTCGGATCCGTTCCGACGGCGTGATGATGTCGGTGAGGCGAATGCCGAACTTGTCGTTGACCACCACCACTTCGCCCTGGGCGATCAGGCAGCCGTTGACCAGCACGTCCATCGGCTCGCCGGCCAGGCCGTCGAGCTCGACCACCGAGCCCTGCGCCAGCTGCAGCAGGTTCTTGATGGCGATCTTGGTGCGCCCCAGCTCGACCGTCAGCTGCACCGGGATGTCGAGGATGAAGTCGATGTCGTTCGGCGTGTCGGTCTTGGTGCTCTTGCCGGAAAAGTCCTTGAACACGGCCGCGCTGGCGGCCTGGTTCTGCAGGGCGGCCGCTTCAGCGCGGGCCTGTTCGGCAATCGCCGCGCCCCAGTCGTCGTCCATGCTTTGGTCGTCTTGATTATCGGCCATGTTGCTCTCCTGTGTTGCAATGGTGCGGCGCCGGGCGCCGCCGTGAAATTATTTGGAATCGGTGTTGGCGAGCAGCTTCTCGACCTTCAGCGCGTATTGTCCGTTGAGCACGCCGTAGGTGCAGTCCATCACCGGCACCCCGTCCACCGTGGCCTGGATCTGCTCCGGCACGTTGAGCGGAATGATGTCGCCCACCTTCATGTTCAGGATGTCGTCGAACGAGGCCTTGCCGGTGCCCAGCGTGGCGACCAGCTCGACCTCGGCGACCTGGATCTGCTGCGTCATCAGGCGGATCCAGCGCTTGTCCACTTCCAGCGCCTCGCCCTGCAGGCTCGAGGTCAGGGCGTCGCGGATCGGCTCGATCATCGAGTACGGCATGCAGAAGTGGATCTGGCCCGACACCGAGCCCAGCTCCACCGTGAAGGTCGACGACACCACCACCTCGTTCGGCGTGGCGATATTGGCGAACTGGGTGTTCATCTCGGAGCGGATGTATTCGAACTCGACCGGGAACACCGGCTCCCACGACTTGGTGTAGGCCTCGAACACGATGTCGAGGATGCGCATGATGATGCGCTGCTCGGTCTGGGTAAAGTCGCGGCCCTCGACGCGGGTGTGGAAGCGGCCGTCGCCGCCGAACAGGTTGTCGACCAGCAGGAACACCAGGCCCGGGTCGAACACCATCAGGGCGGTGCCGCGCAGCGGCTTCATGTGCACCAGGTTCAGGTTGGTCGGCACCACCAGGTTGCGGATGAATTCGCTGTACTTGGACACCCGCACCGAGCCGACCGACACTTCGGCGCTGCGGCGCAGGAAGTTGAACAGGCCGACCCGCAACAGGCGCGCGAAGCGCTCGTTGATGATCTCGAGCGTCGGCATGCGGCCGCGCACGATGCGTTCCTGGGTCGCCAGGTTGTAGGTGCGCACTCCCGTCGTTTCTTCAGGCGCAGCCGTGTCGTCCTGATCGCCGTTGACGCCCTTGAGCAGGGCATCAACTTCTTCCTGGGAGAGGAAATTATCGGCCATGGTGTTCTTACTGAATGATGAATGCGGTAAACAGCACGTCGCTGACGTGCTGCGGCTCGCCCTTGTCGACGAACGGCTGGTTCACGGCGGCCAAGATTTCCTTCGACAGCAGCTTCTTGCCGTCCACCGAGGAAATTTCCGAGGCCTTGTGGCCAGACAGCAGCAACAGGATACGGCTGCGAACCTTGGCCATGTTGGCCTTGATGACTTCGCCATCTTTCTGGGTCGGCACTTGCAGCGTGAAGGCGATCTGCAGGTACTGCTCGCCGTTCTCCGGCTGCAGGTTGACCACGAATTGTTCGAGCGGCACGTATTCGGGCGGCTCGGCCTTGGCGACCTTGTGTTCGGTGCCCGCCTCATGTGGGCGCAGGAAATACCAGGCGCCGCCGCCGCCGAGGCCGACCACCAGCGCAGAAATGGCGATCAGGAGCACAACTTTCTTGGTCGAGGCCGGTGCCGCGGAGGGTTCTGCCTTCGTATCAGCTTTCATTTTTGCGTTTGCTTTCAAGGTACTCTGCCTGAATTCATGGATTGCGCCGTCATTATGTCATTATCGGGAATAAGTGCGCGGCCTCATGCGTTGAAAAGAGGGAACAAGCGCTCCCACCTCGTCGTTTTTGCGAGGCGGCAAGCGCTCCAAGCGGACCGGCGCCCCTTACGCGAAGGTATCGACCAGCCCCAGGCCGCCCCCGTTGCGCAGGAGTGTGGCCCCGCTCCGCGCTTCCGGCTTGGCGTCCACGCCGAAGCGGGCGTCCGGGCGGTTGCCGCGCGGCGACTCGCCCTGGGCCTGCTGCTGGTTCGGCGAACCGGCATCGACCGTGGCGTTGCCCAGCGCAATGCCGGACTGCCCCAGCATCTCGCGCAGCTTCGGCATCGCGTTTTCCAGCGCCTGGCGCACTTCCGGCTGGGCCGCGCTGAAGGTAACGCTGGCCTGGTCGTTGTGCACGTTCAGCACCACCTGCATCGGTCCCATGTCGGGCGGGTTCAGCGTCAGCGTCGCGCTCTGGTCCTTGCCTGCCACCATCCAGATGATCTTCTGGCCAACCTGGTTGTCCCAGGCCGGCGTGCCGACCCGCGCGGCGATGCGGTCGGCTGCAGGCGCGCCGTGCACCGCCTGCGCCAGCGTCAGCGCCGCCTGCTGCACGGGCGCGGAAACCGGCGCGGCCGGCGCCTGATCCTTGAGGACTGCGACGTCGGCGTCGCGCACCCGCGGCGCCGGCTCGGCGTGCAGTGGTGCCGCGGCCGGTTCGGCCTGTGCGTGGCGCGGCGCGGCTGGCGCATCGGCCAGGTCGGCTTTGGGCGCGCCCGCGGCCAGCAGATCCCGGGTGTGCGCGGAATTGGCAGCGTGTGCCGCAACCGGTTCGCCGGCCTGCGGGCGCGCTGCCTTCGCGGCGGCGCCTGCCAGTTCCGTCACCGAAAAGCGCGCGGCGCCTTCGATGGCGGCGACGGCGTCCTTCCCGCCGGGAGCAATCGCCCCATCGGCGGGCGGCAGCGCCGGCGCCTTGCCAGGCGCGGCGTCGGGATCGGCCTTGAGCTGCTTGCCCATGCCGCTGGCCGCAATGGCGGCCGCCGCCTCGGCCGCGACCGGATCGTCCGCCGGCGCGCTTGCCGCGGGCGCCTGGTTGAAGCTGGCCATCATCGCCATCAGTTCCGCCACGGGGGTGACGGCCGCGGCGTCGGCGCCGTCGTCCCGCGTCTCGTCCTTGCTGGCGCTGGCCGGCTTGGCGTCGTCGGTTTTGGCGCCCTGTGGTTTTGCCTCGTTTGTTTTTGCGCTCGCCGGCTTCGCTTGCGCCGGCGCGGGGGCGGCCTGCGGCCTGGCCGCGGCGGGCGCCGGGCTGTCCTGGCGCTGCGCCATTTCGCGCGACAGCGCCTGCGAGAACTGCGCGTTGTCGGCCTGCGGCGCGGCGTTCGCGCGCTGCGGCGCCGGGCTTGGGGTCGATACCTGGATCGGGAGTGAAGTGGTCTGCATGTTCGTTCCGGTTGCCGTTGACCGGGTCAACGTTTGTAATAAGCCTGGCGGGCCGCGTGTTCGTCCATCGCCTTCTGGTCGCGCTTGTTTTCGACGCGCAGCGTTTCGGCCGCCGCGCGCTCGGACAGGGTGCGGTAGGACAGCCGCTTGCGCTCGCTGGCCTGCCACGCGGTCTTGGCCGCCGCCGCCTTGTGGTGCGCGTGCTTGACGACTTCGCGCTGGCCGTTCACCGCGTTATCGAGCTTGCCCATGAAGGCGACAAAATTGTGGTACGCCTGCGGCGTGATCCCGGCCATCTGCGCCGCTTCCAGCTTCTTCGCGTATTCCTCGCGATAGTTCATCAGCATCTGCAGCTTCTGCTCGGTTTCCTCGGCCGCCAGCAGTGCCGCGCCCAGGCGCTTGGCCGCGTCGTCGGTGTCGCGCTGGGCCAGTTCGATCAGGGTGTCAAGTGCGGAAGGTGCGGCCATGTTCGGATTATAGGGGGGCGCTGCGCGGCCCTATCAGCCGAACAGAGAGGTAAGTTGGCCCAAGCTCTGGAGCATGTCTTCCTTGTCGTGGATTTCCTGGCACAGGAAGGCCTCGATCTTTTCGTGCAGCGCGATGGCCTGGTCGAGCACCGGATCGCTGCCCGGCGCATAGGCGCCCACGCTGATCAGGTCGCGCGAGCGCTGGTAGCGCGAATACAGCTGCTTCAGTTTGCGCGCCGCCTGCTGGTGCGCCGTTGACGTAATGCCATGCATGGCGCGGCTGATCGACTGCTCGATGTCGATCGCCGGGTAGTGTCCGGCTTCGGCCAGGTGCCGGTCCAACACGATGTGGCCGTCGAGGATACCGCGCGCCGCGTCGGCGATCGGGTCCTGCTGGTCGTCGCCCTCGGACAGCACGGTGTAGAAGGCGGTGATCGAGCCGCCGCCTTCGAGGCCGTTGCCGGCCCGTTCGACCAGCACCGGCAGCTTGGCGAACACCGACGGCGGATAGCCCTTGGTGGCCGGCGGCTCGCCGATCGCCAGCGCGATCTCGCGCTGCGCCATCGCGTAGCGGGTCAGCGAGTCCATGATCAGCAGGACATTCTTGCCCTGGTCGCGGAAATGCTCGGCGATGGCGGTGGCGTAGGCGGCGCCCTGCAGGCGCATCAGCGGCGGGCTGTCGGCCGGCGCCGC
This sequence comes from Massilia sp. P1_C10, assembly GCF_056406475.1. Lineage (NCBI taxonomy): Bacteria > Pseudomonadati > Pseudomonadota > Betaproteobacteria > Burkholderiales > Oxalobacteraceae > Massilia > Massilia sp. P1_C10. The sequence continues at coordinate 42,803 of NZ_JBFUAC010000006.1, read as the reverse complement.
CACGACGGCCGAACGCGCGCGCCCGACCGGGCCCAGGATCTGCTCGATGAATTCCTTGACCTCGCGGCCGCGCTCGCCGATCAGGCCGACGACGATCACGTCGGCCGTGGTGTAGCGCGCGATCATCCCGAGCAGCACCGATTTGCCGACGCCGGTGCCGGCGAACAGGCCGAGGCGCTGGCCGCGGCCGACGGTCAGCATCGCGTTAATCGCGCGCACGCCGACGTCGAGCGTTTCGGTGATCGGCGCGCGGTCGAGCGGATTGACCGGGCGTGCGTTGATCGGCGCCATCTCGTCGCTGCCCAGCGGGCCGAGGCCGTCGAGCGGGCGGCCGGCGCCGTCGACCACGCGTCCCAGCAGTTTTTCGCCAACGGGCAGGTGGCGCGCACGGTCGCTCGGACGGCGGCGCGGATGCGCCACCGTGCCAGGGCGCGGCACCGAGGCCTCGACCGGGAACACGCGCGAGCCGGGCACGATGCCTTCGACGTCGCTTTGCGGCATCAGGAACAGTTTGTCGCCGTCGAAGCCGACCACTTCGGCCTCGACGCGCACGCCGTTGGCCATCGGGATGGTGCAGGCGCTGCCGACCGCCAGGCGCAGGCCGACGCACTCCATCACCAGGCCGGCGACGCGGGTCACGCGGCCCGACACCTGCATCGGCTCGACGAAGTTGACCAGCGAATCGCAGTCGCGCAGGTAGGCTTTCCAGCGCGCGGTGTGGCGGTCGGCGCCGGCCGTCATGGCCCGAGCCACTCCGTGTTCTTGCCCAGCGCGTGGGACAGGCGTTCCCAGCGCGATGCCACCTGGGCGTCGATCTGGTTGGTGGCGGTATCGACCTTGCAGCCGCCGCGCGCGATGGCCGGATCCTTGACCACGCGCCAGCCGCCCTTGTCGAGTTCCTCGCCGAGCGCCTCGCGCACGATCTCGGCGTCGGCCGGGTTCAGGATCAGGAGGGCGGGCTGCTGCAGCACCGGCAGGTATTCGATCGACTCGCGCACGATCGGCAGCACCAGCTCCGGCTTGATTTCCAGCGCGCTGCGCAGCATGGTCCTGGCCAGGTGCAGCGCCAGGTCCAGCACTTCGGTGGCGATGGTTTCGTCGGCGTGCGCGACGGCGCCGGAAAATTCGAGCGCGATCGACTGCAGGTGTTCGAGCTCCTTGGCCGCTTCGGCGCGCCCGATCGCCAGGCCGTCGGCATAGCCGGCGTTGTGGCCTTCGTCGTGGCCGGCAATACGTGCCTGTTCGCGGATCGCCGCCAGTTCTTCTTCCGTCGGCCCCTGGAACGCCGGCGCGGCCTGTTCCGGCGCGCGCCGCGCGACCGCGCTCGGGCGATCGTCGCCGAACGAATTCATCTCCCAGCGCTGGTAGGCGCTTTGCAGCTCTTTCGGGGTATCAGACAAACGAATCCTCGCCTTTTCCGCCCAGGACGATCTGGCCTTCGTCGGCCAGGCGGCGGACGATCTGCAGGATCTGCTTCTGCTGGGCCTCGACTTCCGACAGGCGCACTGGGCCCTTCGATTCGAGGTCCTCGCGCATCATCTCGCTGGCGCGCTGGCTCATGTTGCGGAAGATCTTCTCGCGCAGGTCCTGCGAGGCGCCCTTGAGCGCGATGATCAGCATCTCGGACTGCACTTCGCGCAGCAGCAGCTGGATGCCGCGGTCGTCGATGTCGATGATGTTATCGAACACGAACATCTCGTCCATGATCTTCTGCGCCATGTCGTTGTCGTAGTTCTTGATGTTGTCCATCACCGAGCCTTCCTGCTCGCCGCTCATGAAGTTGAGGATTTCGGCGGCCGCGCGCACGCCGCCCAGCGTGGACTTCGTGATGTTCTCGTTGCCCGACAGGAGCTTGGTGAGCACGTCGTTCAGTTCGCGCAGCGCGGCCGGCTGCACGCCGTCGAGCGTGGCGATGCGCAGCACCACGTCGTTGCGCAGGCGGTCGGTGAAGTGGCCGAGGATCTCGCAAGCCTGGTCGCGCTCGAGGTGGACCAGGATGGTGGCGATGATTTGCGGGTGCTCGTTGCGAATCAGTTCGGACACCGACGAGGCGTCCATCCACTTCAGGCTTTCGATGCCCGACGCGTCCTTGCCGCCCAGGATGCGCGACAGCAGCACCGAGGCCTTGTCGTCGCCCAGCGCCTTGGTCAGCACCTGGCGGATGTACTCGTCCGAGTCGAGGCCGACGGTCGAATTGAGTTCGGTCTGCTTGCGGAACGAGTCGAGCACCACCACCACCTGCTCGTGCTGCACGCTTTTCATGGTGGCCATTGCGGCGCCCAGTTTGAGCACTTCGCGCGGGCCCAGGAACTTCATCACTTCGGCCGCTTCGGTTTCGCCGATGGCGAGCATCAGGATCGCCGCTTTGTGGATGCCGTTATCATTCATTTGCGCCTACCCATGCCTTCACTACGTTTGCCACGACCCGTGGATCTTCCTTCGAGAGCAGCTTGGCCATCTGCAGGTTCTCGCGGTAACCCTGCGCCTGGTGCGCCTCCATTTCTTCGAGCTGGGTGCGTTCGATGATCGCGCGCTCTTCTTCTTCCGGACTGGCGACCCGCACCGGCGCGGCCGGCACCGCGGTGATCTGGTCGAGTTTGCGCAGAACGGGGCGCATCAGCGGACGCAGCACGCGGAAGAACAGGTAGCCCAGCACGATCACGGCCAGCGCGATCTTGCCGATTTCCTTGACCAGGGCGATCGTGTCCGGGTCGTTCCACCACGGGACCGCCGCCGGCGGATCGACCGGTTTGTCGACGCCGTCGAACGGCGCGTTGGTCACGTTGACGGTGTCGCCGCGCTCTTTCGAGTAGCCCATTGCCTCCTTGACCAGGTCGTTGATCTGCGCGATTTCGGCGGCCGTCAGCGGCTTGATGGTGACCTTGCCGGTTTTCGGGTCGATTATGCGGCGGTAGTTGACCACCACGCCGACCGACATGCGCTTGATCCCGCCCATCGGCTTCTGCTCGTAGCGCACCGTCTTGTCGACTTCGTAATTGGTAGTGCTGTCCTTGCGGGCCGGGCCGGCGCCGGGAGCGGCGGCAGGGGCGCCGGCACCGGCGGTGATCGGCGCGGTGGCACTGCCCGGCGGCTGGTTCGACAGCGCACCCGGCACGCCGCTGGCGGCGGCGCCCGGCGGGGCCGCTTCGGACGACTGCTGGCTGCGGATGGCCGACGGCGCCGGCGGCGAGTTCGGCTTGAACATTTCGGCGGCCGTGTCGACTTGGGCGAAGTCGACGTCGGCGGTCGCCTCGGCGCGCACGTTGCCCTGGCCAACCAGCGGCGCGATCAGCGATTCGACCTGGCGCACCACGCCTTGCTGGAGCTGGGTGACGTATTTGAGCTGGTTCGGGTCGAGCGCTTTCGGGCCGTTCTGCTTGCTCGTGTCGGACAGCAGGTTGCCGGCCTGGTCGACCACGGTGACGTTCGACGGCGGCAGTTCGGGCACGCTGGAGGCGACCAGGTGGACGATGGCGCTGACCTGGCCCGGTTCGATGGTGCGGCCGGTCTGCAAATTAAGCAACACCGAGGCAGTGGGCTTTTGTTGGTCGCGCACGAACACCTGCGGTTTCGGCAGCGCCAGGTGGACGCGCGCGGAGCTGACCGCGGCCAGCGACTGGATCGAGCGCGCCAGTTCGCCTTCGAGCGAGCGCTGGTAGTTGACCTGTTCGAGGAACTGCGACACGCCCAGCTTCTGGTTTTCCATCAGCTCGAAGCCGACGTTGCCGCCTTTCGGCAGGCCCTGGGCCGCCAGCTTCAGGCGAATGTCGTGGACCTGGTTGGCCGGCACCAGGATGGCGCTGCCGCCCTCGGAGAATTTGTACTTGACCGCCATCTGGTCGAGCGAGGCGGTGATGGCGCCGCCGTCGCGATCGGTGAAATTGGCGAACAGCACGCGGTATTCAGGCTGCTGGCTCCACATCCACACCGCCACCATGACCGCGACCACGATCGCCGCGCCGACGCCCAGCACGATGTTGCGTCCAAACGAAGTCTGGAGGAACGTCTTCTGTTCGATGGTGGTGGTGGTGACCAGGTTATCCGCTGCTGCCATGTTGATTTTTCGAGAAGTACTCGCCGAAGGTGTGAATTTTTCCCAGTCCCTGGACAAGGAGTGGGGCTTAACCACAAGTATGGCGGCGCCGGGCCGGAATCAATCGGTCGATAAGAAGCGGGTTTGGTGCCCTGCTCGACGGGAAATGCGGGAGGCGCGGTGCTATTGTGACAGCCTGAGTCTGCTTGTACGCACATTGTACCCGTGTGCGGCGCAGCATAAAAGGAGCGAATATGAGCATAGGCGGAATCGGCGGCATCGACAGCAGCCGCATCCAGGCGATGATGGAACAGATGAAGGCGGCGGCGACCCGGCCGGCCGCCAGCCCGGTCGCGCCGACGGGCGTCGGCGAGGCGCCGTCGGCGACCAAGGTCAACTTTTCGGATGCGCTGAAGTCGTCGCTGGAGTCGGTCAGCAGCAGCCAGATCAAGGCCGACGAGATGGGCAAGGCGTTCGCGATGGGCGACGACAAGGTCAACCTGTCGGACGTGATGATCTCGATGCAGAAGGCCAGCATTAACTTCCAGGCAACGGTGCAGGTGCGCAACAAGCTGGTGTCGGCGTATCACGACATCATGAACATGCAGGTTTGATAACGATGCGCGAGGCGCGGCCTTGCCGTCGGCGCTCCGCAATTGCATTCCCTAGATCCGGCGTTTCAGTTCAGCGTAAAAATTCTCGTGCGGCCCGAGGCTGAGCAATAGCACGGACAAGGGCGATATCTTGTCCGGATGAAGCTGATAAGCCAACAACACTTCCTGTTTGTTGATCTTGAATTTGTGGACAAAAATTCCTGCCAGGTCGCCTTTTTTTTCGTCGCCAATCGATGGGTCGCCAGCAATTGCTTTGACAGCCTCGTCAACAACACGTTTGTCTTTGGTGTGTAATTTTTTGACTGCCCTTGTAAACGTTGGGGTAACAAGGATAGCCAACACGGTCAGCTTCCGAACACGTATGGCTCAAGCATTCCAGCTTTTGCTTCCTGCGCAGCTAAAAGAGTGTCCTTGATGAACTGGACCGGCAGATCTGGATTGTCATCAACTGCCTTGCCGAGCCGAGCCCAATACTCGATTTGTTTGGGGATGGAGCGATGCTCTGCAGCTGCATGTGGCTTCGCCATTTCAATCAGTTCATCGGATAATTTCAAGGCCGTGGGCATGTTTACACCTCATTAATGTGGGGTTTAGTATGCTGCCACTTGCAACCTTTCGCAACCGGTTCGCTCGGTTCGGCTGATCGTCAAACGCTCTGGAGCGCCTCGGCCAGCAGTTGTGTCAACTCCGGCACGCAGGAGCCGCAGTTGCCGCCGGCTTTGACACAGGCCGTGATGGCACCCACGCTGGTCAGGGCGTTGTCTCGGATCGCCGAACAAATCGTGTTGCGGCCGACGCCGAAGCAGGAACACACCGTCGGCCCCGCATCGACGCCTTTTTCGATCGGCTGCCCGCTCAATAATCCCACCCGGTCTGTCAATCCCAGTCGCTCCTTGCCGAACAGGCTGGCCAGCCAGGCGCGCGAGGGCAGGTCGGGTCGCGGCGAGACGAACACGCATTGCTCGATGCGGTCGTCCACCAGGTGCACCGCCCGGTACACGGCGCCGCCCTTGTCTTCGTAATCGAGCCAGTCGACGTCATCGCCTTCGGTCACGCCCAGCATCGCGCGCGCCCACGCGGCATGATCCGCGATCGCGCCGCGCCCGGCCAGCTCGTACCTGGCGAAGTGCTTGCCCTGAATGCGCGTCCAGTGCGCCACGTTTTCCAGCGCGAGCTCGCTGCGGGAGAGCACAAATCCGTGCCAGGACACGCCAAACCGTTCGACCTTCACCGGCGTGTGCTTGAACTCCGGCTCGCCCGACACCGGGTCCACCGCCGGATTGACCACGGTGCCGACCCGCGCGTCCGACGCATTCTGCCCGCTCCAGTGAATCGGGATGAACACGCCGCCGCGCGCGATGCCGCCCCCGTGCTGCACCCGCGCCACCATCGCGCCCCACTTGCTGGTCACGCGCGCCAGTTCGCCTTCGCGCACGCCGCACAGCAGCGCGTCCTGCGGATGCAGATCGATGAACGATTCGGCGGTGTGGTCGGCCAGGCGCGCGGCCTTGCCGGTGCGCGTCATTGTGTGCCACTGGTCGCGCACGCGGCCCGTGTTGAGCGTGAGCGGATACTCGTCGTCGGGCATGTGCACCGGCGCGCGCGGCGGCGTGGCGATGAAGCGCGCCTTGCCGTCGGCATGGGCGAAGACGCCGTCGCCGAACAGGCGCGCGCCGGCCCACTGCACCGGTTCGAGGTCGTCGTAGGCGCGCGCATCCAGGCCGGCCAGCGGCGCCAGGTCGAAGACGCGGGTGGTCTCGCCGGCGTTGCGATGGGCCGACAGGCGTGCGTGCTCGTCGAAGATTTCGTGCACGCCGGCGTAGTCGAAGCCGGCGAAACCCATGCGCCGCGCTACGTCGCAGATCGTTTTCCAGTCGGCGCGCGCCTCTCCCGGCGCGGCCAGGAAGGCGCGCTGGCGCGAAATGCAGCGCTCCGAGTTGGTCACGGTGCCGTCCTTCTCGCCCCATCCGAGAGCCGGCAGCAGCACGTGCGCGAAGCCGTTGGTGTCGGTGCCGATGACGATGTCGCTGGCAACCACCAGTTCGCATTTCTCGAGCGCGCGCTGGACCTGGTTCGCATCCGGCAGGCTGACCATCGGATTGGTGGCGATGATCCACACCGCCTTGACCTTGCCCGCTTCGATGTCGCGGAACAGGTCCACCGCCTTCAGCCCCGGCCTGCTGGCGATGTGCGGCGACTTCCAGAAGCCCTGCACGATATTGCGATGCGCGGCATTGTCCAGCTCCATGTGCGCGGCCAGCGTGTTGGCAAGGCCGCCCACTTCGCGCCCGCCCATCGCGTTCGGCTGGCCGGTCAGCGAGAACGGCCCCATGCCCGGATGGCCGATGCGCCCCGTCAGCAGGTGGCAGTTGATGATGCTGTTGACCTTGTCGGTGCCGGCCGACGACTGGTTCACGCCCTGCGAGTAGGCGGTGACGACCTTGCGCGTGGCCGCGAAGCCGCGGAAGAACGCCAGCAGCTTGTCGGGATCGACGCGGCAGGCCTTGGCCACGGCCAGCGGATCGGCGCAGTCCACTTCGGCAGCCGCGAGCGCGTCGTCGAAGCCGGCGGTGTGGGCGGCCACGAAGGCGTCATCGGCGGCGCCGTGCCGCGCGAGGTAGCACAGCAGGCCGTTGAACAGCCAGACGTCGGTGCCCGGCTTGACCGGCAGGTGCAGGTCGGCCAGCTCGCAGGTGGCGGTGCGGCGCGGGTCGATGACGACGAGCTGCAAATCCGGCCGCGCCTCCTTGATGCGGGTGATGCGCTGGAACAGGATCGGATGGCACCAGGCGGTGTTGGAGCCGGCCAGCACGATCATGTCGGCCTGCTCGAAATCTTCGTAGCAGCCGGGGACGATGTCCTCGCCGAACGCGCGCTTGTGGCCGGCCACCGAGGACGACATGCACAGGCGCGAGTTGGTGTCGATGTTGGCGCTGCCGATGTAGCCCTTCATCAGCTTGTTGGCGACGTAGTAGTCTTCGGTCAGCAGTTGGCCCGACACATACATCGCCACCGAATCCGGCCCGTGCTCGGCGATGATGTCGGCGAAGCCGCGCGCGACCTTGTCGAGCGCCGCGTCCCACGACACGCGGCGCAGCTGGCCGTCTTCTCGCACCGTCGGATACAGCAGGCGGCCGTCGAGCCCCACGGTGTCGCCCAGCGCCGAACCCTTGACGCACAGGCGTCCGGCGTTGGCCGGATGACTGCCATCGCCGACGATGTCCACCGTGCCGTCGCCGCTTGGGGTGGCCGTGACGCCGCAGCCCACGCCGCAGTATGGGCAGGTGGTGCGCACCGAAAGGGGAACGGGGGCCATGTTCATGATGATATTCCTCGTCAGGCGGCTTGGGCGCACAGCGCCTCGCCGAACAGCAGGTGGTGGCGCATGGCGGAGATGTCGGTGCGCTTCTGGATCAGGTCGAAGTACCACGGCCCGTCCTGCACGTCTCCGTACAGCACCGCGCCGGCGATGCGGTTGCCGTTCAGGACCAGGCGCTTGTAGATGCCGCGGCGCGGGTCGCGCAGCACCAGGTCTTCGCTGTCCTCGCCGCCGATGAAGTCGCCCACCGAGTACAGGTCCACCCCGGTCACTTTGAGCTTGGTGGCCGTCGCGGTCTGCACGTAGCGGCGATGGCCCTTGTTCGCCAGGTGCGCGCCGCACACCTTGGCCTGGTCCCAGATCGGCGCGACCAGTCCGAACGTTGCGCTGCGGTGCTGCACGCATTCGCCTACCGCGTAGACGCGCGGATCGTAGGTCTGCAAGGTGTCGTCAACCACGATGGCGCGTTCGCAGTGCAGGCCGGCCTCCTGCGCCAGCGCGATGTTGGGACGCACGCCGGCGGCCATCACCACCAGGTCGGCCGGGATCTCGCTGCCGTCCTTGAAGCGCACTGCCTGCACGCGCTTCTTGCCGGCGATTTCGACGGTGTGCGCGTCGAGCAGGAAGCGCAGGCCCTTGGCCTCCAGCGCGGTCTTGAGCAGCAGCGCGGCCGGCTTGTCGAGCTGCTGGTTCATCAGGCTGTCCATCATGTGCACGACGGTCACCTGCATGCCGCGCCGGAGCAGGCCGTTGGCCGCTTCGAGTCCCAGCAGGCCGCCGCCGATAACCACCGCGTGGCCGCCGGCGCGCGCCGCTTCCAGCATGGTGTCGACGTCCTGGATGTCGCGAAAGCCGATCACGCCAACGAGCTTGTGGCCGGGCACCGGGACGATGAAGGGCGTCGAGCCGGTGGCCAGCAGCAGGCGGTCGTACCAGACTTCGCGGCCCGATTTCGAGCGCACCATGCGGCGCCGGCGGTCGATGTGGACTACCGGGTCGCCCGCGAATAATGTGATACGGTTTTCGGCATACCATTGCCTGGTATGTATCATAATGTCGTCCACATTTTTTTCGCCGGCCAGCAGCGGCGAGAGCAGGATGCGGTTGTAGTTCCCGTGCGGCTCGGCGCCGAACACGGTGATGTCGTACAGCTCGGGCTCGAGCTTGAGCAGCTCCTCGACCGTGCGCATGCCGGCCATGCCGTTGCCGATCACGACCAGCGACTGCCTGGCGGCCGGCGCGTTCATGCGCCGACCCACACCTTGCCGTCGGCGATGCGCGCCGGGAAGGTGCCCACCGAGTGCTGCGGCGCTTCCAGGCATTCGCCGGTCTGCAGGTCGAAATGGTGCTTGTAGATCGGCGAAGCGACGACGATGCGCTCGCCCAGGTTGCCGATCAGGCCGCGCGCCAGCACCGAGGCGCCGGAGTTGGCGTCGTAGTTCCCGATCGCGAACACGCGCTGGGCGCCGTCGTCGACGTGGAACACCGCCACCTGTTCGCCATTGAGCAGGGCGCACACGCCGGTGTTTGGCATGATCTCGTCGATCGCGCAGACTGGAATCCATTGTTCGAGTTTCAGGTCGCGGTGCATGGTGTTCTCCTTGGGGTCAGGCGGTGCGCGCCGCGATCGGGATGATCTTGCGCTGGCGTTCTTCGAATGTGGCCGGACGAATCTGGCCGCGCTCGGACATGAAAACGACGTTCTGGTCCGGCTCCGGGCTGTTGACGAAGTGGCGAAAGCGCTTGCGCGTTTCCGGGTCCTCGACCGCGGCCTTCCACTCGCAGGTGTAGGTGTCCACCACGCGCTGCAGGTCCGCTTCCAGTTCGGCGGCGATGCCCAGCTTGTCGTCGACGATCACCTGCTTCAGGTATTCGAGGCCGCCTTCGAGGTTGTCGCGCCAGACGCTGGTGCGCTGCAGGCGGTCGGCGGTGCGCACGTAGAACATCAGGAAGCGGTCGACGTAGCGCACCACTGTGGCCTCGTCCAGGTCCGACGCCAGCAGCTCGGCGTGGCGCGGCTTCATGCCGCCGTTGCCGCAAACGTACAGGTTCCAGCCTTTTTCGGTGGCGATCAGGCCGACGTCCTTGCCCTGCGCCTCGGCGCATTCGCGGGTGCAGCCGGACACGCCGAACTTGATCTTGTGCGGCGCGCGCAAGCCCTTGTAGCGATTCTCCAGCGCGATGCCGAAGCCCATGCTGTCGCCCACGCCGAAGCGGCACCAGGTCGAGCCGACGCAGGACTTCACCGTGCGCAGCGACTTGCCGTAGGCGTGGCCGGACTCGAAGCCGGCCGCGATCAGCTCTTCCCAGATCAGCGGCAGCTGGTCGACGCGGGCGCCGAACAGGTCGACCCGCGCGCCGCCCGTGATCTTGGTGTACAGGCCGAACTTCTTGGCGACCTGGCCGACCGCGATCAGGCCGTCGGCGGTGACTTCACCGCCCGGCATGCGCGGCACCACGGAATACGTTCCGTCCTTCTGGATGTTGCCGAGGTAGTAGTCGTTGGTGTCCTGCACCGCCGCGTGCACCGGCGTGAGCACGAATTCGGCCCAGGTCGAGGCGAGGATGCTGGCGGCGGCCGGCTTGCAGATGTCGCAGCCGAGGCCCTTGCCGTGCTGCGCCAGCAGCTCGGGGAAGGTCTTGATGCCGCCCACCCGCACCAGGTGCGCCAGTTCCTGGCGCGTGAAGGCGAAGTGCTCGCAGATGTGGTTGTTGACGGCCAGGCCCTGCTTCTTCATTTCGGCCTTCATCACCTGCGTCACCAGCGGCACGCAGCCGCCGCAGCTGGCGCCGGCCGAGGTGCAGCTTTTCAGCGCGCCGACCGTCGTCGCGCCGTCGCGCACGGCGACGCAGATGGCGCCTTTCGAGACGTCGTTGCAGGAGCAGATCTGGGCCGCGTCGGGCAGGGCGTCGACGCCGAGCATCGGGCGCGCGGCGCCATCCGCCTGCGGCAGGATCAGGAACTCGGGCGACTCCGGCAGCGCGATCCGGTTCAGCATCATCTGCAGCAGGGTGCCGTATTCGGCGGCGTCGCCCACCAGCACGCCGCCCAGCAGGTAGGTGCCGCAGCTGGAGACGACGATCTTCTTGTAGACCTGCTTGCGCTCGTCGGTGAACTGATAGCAGCGCGCGCCTTCGGCGGTTGCGTGCGGGTCGCCGATGCTGGCCACGTCGACGCCCATCAGTTTGAGCCTGGTGCTCATGTCGGCGCCCGTGAATTCGGCTTGCGTGCCGAGCAGGTGGCGGGCGCAAGTGCGCGCCATGTCGTAGCCCGGCGCGACCAGGCCGTAGACGTTGCCGTTCCAGGCGGCGCATTCGCCGATCGCGTAGACGTCCGGGTCGGAAGTCAGGCAGCTGTTGTCGATGACGATGCCGCCGCGCGCGCCGATGGCCAGCCCGGCTGCGCGCGCCAGTTCGTCGCGCGGGCGGATACCGGCCGAGAACACGATCATGTCGGCGTCGAGGTGGCTGCCGTCGGCGAACCGCATGCGGTGCGTGCCTTCCTCACCGTCGACGATCTCCAGCGTGTTCTTCTGCGTGTGGACGGTGACGCCCAGGTCTTCGATCTTCTTGCGCAGCACGCGCGCGCCGCCGTCGTCGACCTGCACCGCCATCAGGCGCGGCGCGAATTCCACCACGTGGGTGGCCAGGTTCATGTCGCGCAGCGCCTTGGCACACTCGAGTCCCAGCAGGCCGCCGCCGATCACCACGCCGGTCTTCGAGCGGTTGCCGCATTCGAGCATCGCTTCGAGGTCTTCGATGGTGCGGTAGACGAAGCAGTCCTGGCGGTCCTTGCCGGGCAGCGGCGGCACGAAGGGATACGAGCCGGTGGCGAACACCAGCTTGTCGTAGGCCAGCACTTCGCCGGTCGACACGGTCACTTTTTTCGCGGCGCGGTCGACGGCGACGGCGCGCGCATTCAGCTTGAGCAGCACGTTGCCGTTGTCGAAGAAGCCCGGCGCCACGAGAGAGAGGTCGTCGGCCGATTTCCCGGCGAAGAATTCGGACAGGTGGACGCGGTCGTAGGCGGGGCGCGGCTCCTCGCACAGCACAGTCACTTCGAGCTGCGGTGCACCGTCGAGGGCCAGCGTTTCGAGCAATTTGTGGCCGACCATGCCGTGGCCGATGACGACGATTTTCATGTGAATTCTCCTTATGCCGCCGCGGCGGCCGGTGCGGCGTCGGCGGCGGTGTCGATCGTGAAGCGGGCCGCGATGGCGCACATGGCCGAGATGATCACCAGCGCGCTGAGGATCGCCAGGGTCTGCTGGATGTTGCCGGTGCCTTTCATCAGGAAGCCGGCGGCCACCGCGCCGACATTGCCGCCGGCGCCGATGATGCCGGCGACGCCGCCGAGGGCCTTGCCGTCGATGAAGGGCACCAGCGCGTAGGTCGCGCCGCAGGCCATGTGGGTGAACAGGCCGAACACCAGCATCGCGATCACCGCGTAGGTGACGGTGCCGGCGTTGGCGAACCACAGCAGGCCGAGGCCCTCGCCGATCATCATCACGAACAGCACGGTGACGCGGCTATTCAGGTTGCCGCCGGCGGCGCGCTTGTCGGACAGCCAGCCGCCGAGGGCGCGGGCGAACAGGGCGAGCAGGCCGAAGCTGCCGGCGGCAAAACCGGCGGCTTTTAGCGACAGGCCGAAGTGGTCGACGTAGTACACGGCGGCGATGTTGTGGATAAAGATCTCGATGCCGAAGCAGGCGCCGTAGGTGACGAACAGCAGCCACACGCGGTAGTTAGCGCTGGCGGCCTTGAAGCTCGCCCAGCCCCCTTTCTTACCGCCGTCGATGGCGATGCCGGCCTTGCGCAGGTCAGCGTAGTTCCCTTGCGGGCAGTCCTGGGTGTAGCGGTAGTAGACGCCGGCCATGACGATCATCAGCACGCCCGGCACCAGCAGGGCGGCGCGCCAGCCGAGGGTCTCGGAGACGCCCAGCATGATCATCGCGGCCATCAAGAGCGGCATGATCGCCTGCGCGGCGCCGCCGCCGGCATTGCCCCAGCCGGCTGCGGCGGCGTTGGCGGTGCCGACCACGTTCGGCGCGAACATCACCGAGGTGTGATACTGGGTGATGACGAAGGACGCGCCGACCGCGCCGATGCCGAGGCGGAAAATCAGGAAGCTCTCGTAGCTCTGGGCCATGGCCACGCCCAGCACGGGAATCGCGCCGAGCAGCAGCAGGCCGGTGTAGGTCTTGCGCGGGCCGAAGCGGTCGCACATCGGGCCGATGATCAGGCGGACCAGGATCGTGATGGCGACGGCGGCGATGTTGATGTTGGCGATCTGCGCGACGCTCAAATGGAATTCGCCCTTGATGACCGGCATCAGCGGGGCGCAGGCGAACCAGGCGAAGAAGCAGACGAAGAACGCCATCCAGGTCAGGTGGAAGGCGCGCATCGGCGCGCTGGAGAAGGAGAACAGCTGAATCTTGCTTGCTTTGGTGGCCATGTCGAATCCCTTGAAAACAAAATGGCGTCCGCGCAATCCTGGCCGGGTGACCAGGTTGGGCGGACGCCGTTGTCCGTGTAATGTCCGTCGTTGGACCAGCGTTGCTGTAATTCGGTGGGATCGCCGTTGACCCTTGCTTGGGTATGAGCAGGAAGCGTGCCAGAGCGTCCAGCCCGTGCGGCCGTGACAATTGCGCTGTATTTGCATCATGGCGGGGCGTGCGTGCACGAAAATGATGCGGTGCAGCGAAAAAACGGGATCAGCCCAGCAGGTCTTCGACGTCCAGAATCCGCTGGGCAATGTCGGCCAGCTTCATCTTCTTGTTCATCGCCATGCTGCGCAGCTTCTGGTACGCCTGCTCTTCGTTGATGTGCTGGCTGGCCATCAGCACGCCCTTGGCGCGCTCGATCACCTTGCGTTCGGCCAGCTTGTGGCGCGTGTCGGCCAGCTCGTCGAGCAGCTTCTGTTCCTGGCGGAAGCGCGCCATCGCGACGTTGAGCACCGGCTGCACGCGCTCGGCCTGCAGGCCGGCCACGATATAGGCCGACACGCCGGCCGCCATCGCCGCTTCCATGCTGGCCGGCGCGGCGTCCTCGGTGAACATGACGATGGGGCGGCGCTCGTCGCGGCTGGCGATGACGATGTGCTCGAGCACGTCGCGCGCGTCGGACTCGGCGTCGATGATGATCAGGTCGGGCTGCAGCTGGGCGATGCGCTCGGGCAGGAACATGTCGGCCGGCAGGGTGGCGATGAGGTCGTAGCCCGCTTCGAGCAGGCCGATGCGCAAGGCCGTGCCGCGCCGCTGCTGGGCGGCGACGGTGGCGTCATCGGCCTCGCCCGGGTGGGCGACGCTGGTGGCGACGACGATGCGTAAGGGAGTGTTCATGCCCTTCGGAATGCAATTTCCGTGCCGGGCGATGGCGCGCTCACTGCGAGCGCTCTGTGTCCTTGAACGAACGCCAGATGGCGAGATCGTAGGCGATTTTCAGCGCGCCGCACACCACCAGCGGAGCGGCCAGGTAGCCGGTCGCGAACAGCCCGGCGCCGATGACGGGGCCGGCGGCGGCTGCCAGGCTGCGCGGCACGGCGGTGAAGCTCGCGGCCGCGGTGCGCTCGGCCGGCGTTACGACCGACATGACGAACGCGCCACGCGCCGGTACGTCCATCGACGACAACAGCGCACGGACCAGCATCAGGCCGAGGGCGAGCGGCAGCGAGGACGAAAAAGCGGCGCCGATCAGGCACAGGCTGGCAGGGATGTGGGTGAACACCATCGTGTTGACCAGGCCGATCTTCCTCGCCAGCGGCGGCGCCGCGAGTTGCGACGCGGCCGCGCACAGTCCCGACCAGAAGAAGAACTGGCCGGCGGAAGCGGCCGACAGGTGAAATCGCTGGAACAGCCAGAGCGCCAGCAAGGCGTTGACGACCAGCCCGCCGGCGAACGAGTCGACAGAGAACAGGGCCGCCAAACGGACCACGGTGGGGCGCGACTGCTCGAGCGCGGCCCTGGGCCCGGGAGCCGCGTCGCGGGAAACGGGAATGGATCGATACAGCATCCACACCGCACACCCGACCATCCCATACAGGACGAACATGCAGCGCAAGCCATCGAGCGCCGTGAGTCCGGCGGCCGTCGAAATGTGGGAAGGAAGGGCGGCGCCCAATGCGCCCAATGCGGCCGAGAGCGAGCCGACCAGGCTGTATCGGGCGAACAGCGAGGTGCGTGCATCCCCGTCGGCCGACTCGGCCAGGCTGGCATGCTCGAGCGGCAGGAACACGCTGACGTCGCCGGAACTGGGATTGAGCGTTCCGACGAAGGCGATCAGCAGCAGCGGCCAGAAATGCGAGGCCAGGCCGAAGGCAAAGCCGGTAACGGCCATCAGCGCCGCCGCACCCAATATAAGGCGGTGGTGGTGCAGGCGGTGGCCCCACGCGCCCACGGCGATCGTCGCGCACGCCGAGCCAAGCAGCGTGGCGGTCGCCAGCACGCCCACTTCCCATGCGCCGAATCCCAGCGCGAGCAAGTACACGGGCAACAGGACCGCCACATAACCGTCGGCGAACGCCCGCAGCGCGCGCGCCATGAGAATCGGCAGCGCGGAGGAATGGGTTCCTTGCGGAAGAAGCAAACGGGCGACGATCAAGGCGCAGGCGATCCGTAAATGACATGGATGCGGTGGTATTACCGCAAGCCATTGTAATCGGCGGCCATCTGCGCGACATTTTTCACGCTGAGTTTTTCCTGCAAATGCGCCCGATGGACTTCGATGGTGCGGGGCGACAAGGTCAGCAGCCGAGCGATTTCCCGATTCGTGCAACCGTCCATCAGGTAGCGAAAGACCTGGCGTTCCCTGCCGGTCAGGGACTGGAACCTGGTTTGCCGCTGGCGCTGGGAAGCGAACGATGCTGGGGAGGGCGCGAGCGCCTGGATTCCTTGCAGTGCCCCGACCAGGCGCTGATCGCCGAACGATTTATCCAGCACGTCGACAGCGCCGGCCCTGAAGCAGCGCCTGAAAAATTCGGTCGATCCGTTTGCGCACACGGGAATGACCAGCGCCTGCCGCAGATGGAAGATCAGTTCCTCCACGATGTCCGCGCCTTTTTCCAGTTCGGCCGCCACGTCGACGATGACGATTGCGCGGGACCCGTCAGTGGGAGATTCCAGCAATTTTCTCAAGGTCGACACTGGCCGCACGCGGAACCCTAGCCCGTTGAGAAACAGTTGAAACCGGTGATCCAGCGCCTGCGTGTAGAGCAAGTCGATGACCGGTACGCGCGGCAATGGCGGCCGGCAGGGCAGGGGAGCGTGCATCTTGATCGAAGTGGAAGCTGGCATCGCATGATTGAGTGGGGGAAGGCGCGACGGCCGACGCAGCATCGTGCGTCGCGCTTCCCCGGCTACTTGATGAAACTGAGCTGCTTGCTGATGCGTTCGAGGACCGGCTTCTTCTTTTCGTTGAAGCCGACCTTGTTCTGCGCGATCAGGTTGTTTCCCTTGGTGTCGATCGAGATGATCAGCGGGCCGAATTCGCGCACGCGGTTCACCCACAGTGTTTCCGGCATCCCCAGATCCTGCCAGTGCGCATCTTCGATCTCTTCCACCAGCGTCGCCGCCAGCACCGCGCAGCCGCCCGGAAAAATAGCGTGCACGGCAACGTTCTCCTGGCACCCGGCGGCCGTTTCAGGCCCCATGCCCCCCTTGCCGACGATCAGCTTGACGCCGGTCTGCTTGATGAATTCGCGTTCGAATTTTTCCATCCGCATGCTGGTGGTCGGGCCGATCGACACCATCTCGAAGTTGCCGTCGTCCTTCTTGCGCACGATCGGTCCGGCATGGAAGATGGCGCCGCCTTCCAGGTTGACCGGCAATTCGCGGCCCTGCTCGATCAGGCGGCGGTGCGCCACGTCGCGGCAGGTGACCAGCCGGCCGGTGAGATACACAACGTCGCCGACGTTGAGCTCTTGCAGGTCTTCGTCCCTGATGGGCGTAGTCAGAATTTTTTTCACAGCACCACTCCTTCGTGGGACAGGA
The DNA here is from genome assembly GCF_056406475.1 of Massilia sp. P1_C10. Lineage (NCBI taxonomy): Bacteria > Pseudomonadati > Pseudomonadota > Betaproteobacteria > Burkholderiales > Oxalobacteraceae > Massilia > Massilia sp. P1_C10. The sequence goes on along the minus strand of NZ_JBFUAC010000006.1, from coordinate 25,850 downwards.
TTTCGTAGGACATATCGGCGTTGATCTGGATCTTGCCGCGGCGATGCGCCCAGCAGCCGGTGTTGACGGCAACGCCGATGGTCGATGGATGGCGCGCGGACGATTCGATATTCACGCCCATCACGCTGTTGTTGCCGGTCAGGCCTTGCGGACCGATGCCGATCTCGTTCAGTCCCTGCTCGAGCAGGTCTTCCATCAGCGCCGCCTTGGCGTTGGGGCTGCGCGAGTCGACCGGACGCAGAATCGCCAGCTTGGAAAGGCGCGCCGCGGTTTCGACCGAGGTCGACACGCCGACCCCGACCAGCAGCGGCGGGCAGGCGTTCACGCCGCGCTCGGTGATGACATCCATCACGAACTCGGCGACACCCTCGTAGCCTTGCCCCGGCATCAGCACCTTGGCGGCGCCGGGCAGGGTGCAGCCGCCGCCAGCCATGTAGACGTCGATGACGCAGCTGTCCGATGCGGACGTGATGCGCCAGTCCAGCCAGGGAATCTGGGTGCCGGTGTTGGTGCCGGTGTTCTTCTCGTCGAAGGTTTCCACGGCATTGTGGCGCAACGGACCCATTTCGGTGGCGCCGATGGTGGCGTCGGTGAGGATCTCTTCCAGTTCGGCCAGCAGGGGGAAGTTGGCGCCCGCTTCGATGAAGTACTGAATGACGCCGGTGTCCTGGCAGCTTGGACGGTTCAGCCGATCCGCCGCCTGCTGGTTGCCGTGCATGGAGTCGTAGATCGATTTGGCCAGCGGGTTGGTTTCCATCGTGCGCAGTTCCGCCAGCTTGACCTTCACGTCCTTCGGCAAGCGCTTGCCGATGTAGGACGTGAATTTCGCCATGGTGTCCGTCAGGGACTGGATGGACGCGTCCTTGTCCATCGTTATTGCTTCGGTGTTCATGCGTATTCTCCTAGAAATATTTCGATCAAAGGGCCGCCACTGCGGACGGCGCCACCTTGGTTTTTTGCGAGCGGGCCAGCAGCAGCGTGGTGCATGCCGAAACCACCAGCAGGCCCGAGACAAAATAGAGTCCGCCATCGAAGCTGCCGGTGCGGTCCTTGATCCATCCGATCATGGCCGGACCGACGAATCCGCCCAGGTTGCCGAGCGAATTGATGGCGGCGATGCCGGTCGCCGCCGCGGCGCCGCTGAGAAAACTGGTCGGCATGCTCCACAGCGGCGGCTTGGCGCAGCTGATGCCGACGTTGACGACCGTCAACGCAAGGATCAGCCCGGCGATACTGTGGGCCCCGGTGGCGAAGGCGAGTCCCGCCGCGGCGGTCAGGCATGCCAGGATGACGTGCCAGGTGCGCTCGCCGCTGCGGTCCGAATGGCGCGACCACAAGACCATCGCCACCACCGAGACGACCGGCGGGATGGCGTTCAGGTAGCCGACGGTCAGCGACGACACGCCAAGCTGCTTGATGATTTGCGGCGCCCAGATACCCAGGGTGTAGAGTCCCGCCGACGTTCCGAAATAGATCAGCGAGAGCGCCAGTACCTGCGGGTTCGCCAGCGCCTTCAGGATGCTGTGGCTGGCTTTGCCGGCCTTGCCGGCCGCTTCCGCGTTCATGGTCTTGACCAGCCAGGCTTTCTCGTCGTCCTTGAGCCAGCTGGCGTTTTCCGGCCGATCGGTCATGTAGAAGAACACGACGAAGCCCAGGATCACGGCGGGCACGGCTTCGAGGACGAACATCCACTGCCAGCCGGCCAGGCCCATGACGCCGTTCATCTCGAGCAGGGCTGCCGACAGCGGCGAGCCGAGGGCGGTCGAGATCGGCGCGGCAGCCATGAAAAACGCCGTCACGCCTGCCCGGCTGCGCGCCGGGAACCAGTAGCTGAGGTAAAGAATGATGCCAGGGAAGAATCCGGCCTCCGCGACGCCCAGCAGGAAGCGCATGATGTAGAAGCTGTTTGGGCCGGTGACGAAGGCCATGCCGGCGGAAATGATGCCCCAGGTGATCATCACGCGGGTGATCCAGAGTCGCGCCCCGACCTTGTGCAAGATAATGTTGGAGGGAACTTCGAAGATGAAGTAGCCCCAGAAGAAGATGCCGGCGCCAAATCCCAGGATCGACGCGGTAAATCCCAGGTCGCTTTTCATCGACAGCGCGGCGAAACCGATGTTCACCCTGTCGATGTAGGCGATGAAGTACAGCAGCATGATGAACGGCACGATGCGCCAGGTGATTCGCCGCAAGGTCCGCTGTTCGATATCGTTTTCCATGTTGTCTCCAGGTTTTGTCAGTCAAAGTCTTTGACGAGTCGCCGTCTTGCGCGGCGTGTCAGCCAGGGCAAAGATTAAGGGTTTGGCCAAAAACATGAATCGATATAAACTGAATTCATTGTTGCGGAAAACTTACTAATGAGCGTCGATTCCGAGCTGGCTTTCTTCTGCATGCTGATCAAGCATGGCAGCCTGTCGTCCACGGCGCGTGAGCTCAACCTCACGCCCCCGGCGGTCTCGCGCCGCTTGTCGCAGCTGGAAGAACGGCTAGGCGTCAGGCTGCTCAACCGGACCACGCGGCGGATCAGCCTGACCAGCGAAGGCGAGGTCTATTTCGAGAGTGCGCAGCGCATTCTCAGTGACATCAGCGACATGGAGCGACGCGTGTCGAGCAGCAGGGCGGCGCCGAAAGGATTGTTGCGGGTCAATGCGCCGCTGGGGTTCGGCCGGTCCTACATCGCGCCCGCGATTTCAGCGTTTTCGAAAAAATACCCGGACGTCGACGTTCAGTTGCACCTGACGGACCGCCCCGTGGCGCTGCCCGACGAGGCGATCGACGTGTCGATTCGTTTTGGCGATATGCAGGATTCGCGCCTGATCGCGAAGAAAATCGCCGCCAACCGGCGCCTCTTGTGCGCGTCGCCGGCCTACCTGCGCAGCGCCGGCGAACCGGTCCATCCGCATGACCTGACGCAGCATCAATGCATCTTGCTGCGCCAGAACGAATCGGCCTACGGCAATTGGCGGCTTAGCCGGGGCAGGCAGTCCGAGACTGTCAAGGTACGCGGCAAACTGAGCACCAACGATGGCGAGGTGGCCCTGAACTGGGCGCTGGAAGGGCACGGCATCCTGATGCGTGCGGAGTGGGATTTGGCCAAGTACTTGCGCAGCGGCCGGCTGCTACGGGTCCTGCCCGATTTCGAGACGCCGCCGGCCGACGTGTACGCCGTCTACCTGGAGCGCCTCAATCTGTCGGCCAAGGTCGCCTACTTCATCGAGCACCTGCGTTGGTATCTCGATCAGCATGTGGATCGTCCGGGGCCGGACCAATCCAACTGGTAAGCGCGCCGCGGAGGTATCAGCTCAGGCCGGCGATCCGGGCGTTGCGCTCGCGCTCGAGCTTGGTGATGTAACGCTGCACCATCGCCAAGTTGGCGCGCGAAATGTTGACGAAAGAGCAGCCCAGGCGACGATTGGTTTTGTTGTTCAGAAGCGTCAGTTCGACCGAGTTGCGCACCTGCAGCGTGGTGGTGACGGTGCCGATTTCGGGGAGGTCGATGCGGACGTTCTCGTAATCGGCGCCGATGGTGTTTCCGAGCACCAATTTGTTGTCCAGGATAGCGATGCCGCCGCAGCTGATGTCGGCCAGCGGGAAAATCGCCGTGCCGCCGCCCATTTCCTCTGGCATCGGCACGATCGCGCGCACCGGATTGCTCACCGGCGTGGCCATCCGGTAGAACTCGCGCCGCTGCAGCCGGATCATCGTCACGGGCAGCGCCATCTTCAGCGCCGCGCCGTTTTCGAACGTGGCCTCGGAGATGTCGTCGCTGGCGAACAGGATGCGGATCTTGTCGAGCGAGGTTTCGAAGGAGATGCGCTGGGCGCGCACGATGCGCTCGTTCTGCTCGCGGTTGATCGAACGGTCGAGGATCACGGTATCGGTGTCGGGATCGACGTCCAGGATCGAGGTCACGCAGACGTCGGACTCGCCCTGGATCAGCATGCGGATGAGCTGGTTCTTGTCGCGGATATTGCGCAGCAGCGCGATGATTTCGCGGCGCGAGCCGATCTCGAAATCGTGCCAGTTTTCCAAACTCGTATCGTTAGTTGCTTGCATCTGTCCTGGCCAAAATTTCTCTAAGATTCGATGAGTCGGCTTGCATCCGGCGCAGGAGGCGTTGGTTTGCCGTTTACTTGCGCTGATTCAACATGATATAGCCAGGCCAGCAGTTCCGCAATCGCCCGGTACAGGGCTGGCGGAATCTGGCTGTCGAGGTCGATTTGCATCAGCAGCGCCACCAGTTCCTTCGACTCGTGGACGAACACGCCGGCCTCCTGGGCGCGCGCGATGATGTGCGCGGCGACCATGCCGTTGCCCTTGGCGACCACCTTGGGCGCGCCGTCGCCTTCCAGGTAGGCCAGCGCGACCGCGCTTTGCTGCTTGCGGCTGGCGGCGTCAGTCATGGCCGGCGTGGATGGTGAGCGAGGACAGCGGCGACCCGGCCGCGTCGAGCGCGTCGGTCAAGGTGGCGGCATGCGCGCGCAGAAGGGTTTCGATGTCCTTGCTGCCGGCCTGCACCTGGAAGTGCAACTCGCCGCCCGCCATCACGACGTTGGCGGCGATCTCGCCCAGCAGGGGAAAGCGGAAGCGCACGCTGCTGCGCCAAGCCGGCTCGGGCGCGGCGCCGCCGGGGCGCCGTTCGGGGGCGTCGCGGCTCACTTCCCATTGCAGCGGCTGGCCCGGCCACAGTTCGCCCTGCCAGGCGACGCGGCCCTGCTCCTGGCTGGCCAGCTGCAGGTTGATGAACTGGGCGGTGGCGGGGTCGCTCAGGGCGGCGCCCGGCTTGGCGGCGGCGCCGTCGAGCAGCTTTTGCATCTGCGGCTCGCGCGCCAGGTCGGCCAGCGGGCGCGCGCCCTCGGACCATTCGCGCAGGTGCGATTCGTAGAACAGGCCGCTGCTGTCGATGGCATGCTTGAGCGCGCCGGCCAGTTTGGCGGGATCGGCCGCGGGACGCTCCAGCAGCGGCGCCGGCGCATTGACCGCAACTGGCGCGTGGGGCGCCTTCATCGCCGTCGCCAGCACGCCGGTGATGACTTTCGCGGCCTCGCTCAGCGTCGCGTGCGGCGTGTCGGCATCGGCCGCCGCCGGCGGCACGGACGTGGCCAGCGCCGGGTTGGCGCGCAGGGCGCCCTGGGCGTAGGCGCGCAGCGGCGTGCCGAAGGGCGCGCCCTCGGGCAGCGGCGCGGCCAGCGCTTCGAACGTGGCGGGGGCGGCAGGGCCGGGAGCGGCGCCAGGCAGGGCGGTGGCCTGGAAGGTGGGGCGGGGCGACAACGATACCAGCGTGAGCGGCACTTCGGCTCCTGGCTGGGCGCCGGGCGGGAGCATCATGCGCGCCGGGTTGTCGGCCACGCGCACCAGGAAACTGCCGTCCGCCAGACGGGCCAGCACCGCGGCCTGCATGGTCTTGCCGACCTGGCCGGACAGCGCGCGCTGGAATTCCTGCTGGCGCAGGTCGCCCACCGCTTCGGCGGCGGGCGTCGCGGCGATGCGGCCGACTGGCCCCACGGTGATGCGGTCGGCGCCGGGAATCATGCCGTCAGCTTGAACCGCCCGCCGGCGTCAGTGAGCGCACTGGCGGGCATGGGATGGCGGCCGGTCAGGCGCCGTAGGCAGCCGACAGCTTGCGCGAGGTGCCGGTGCTGTTGATCAGGGCCGACAGCTCCGCCATCCAGGGCGTGGTCAGGTCGCGGATCTGGCGGTCGTGCTTGAGGATCTGGTGGATGATCGCGACCTTGCGCGCGCGCACCGGGCCGGTCAGCGCGACCACTGGTTCGCCGTCCTTAAGGCACTGGATATGGCTGGCGCAGTGCGACTCGAGCTCGGCGAGGTTTTCCCAGTCGCGCTCCTGGGCGGCGACCAGCATCTTGCCGGTCAGGTCGGACACCGTCTGGTACAGGGAAATCACATCATCGCTATTCATCATCCGGCGCTCACGAAAGAAGGGGCACGAGGGGCAAGGCTGTCGTAGGCAGGCATGACGCGCGGCATTGGCGCGGCAGCGGGAGCTTCGGTCTTGCCGATCATTTCCCATGTGCCTTTCAGATCGGCCAGCAAGCCAAGCACCTCGTCAAGGATGGCGACGTCATTGCTCAGATTGGCTGTGGTCAGGCGCCGGCCCATGTAGTCATACAGCGCGTCGAGGTTAACGGCGATCTGGCCGCCGGCTTTTTTGTCGAGGCTGGCGCGCAAGCCGTGCTGGATGATCATGATCGCTTTCGAAATGGCGTTGCCCTTCTTTTCGATCTCGCGGGCCTTCATATGCACGGCCGCGGATCGGATGGCGACCATGGCGCCGTCGAACAGCATTCCGATCAATTGGTGTGGGCTGGAGGCGACCACGCCGGTCTCCAGCCCAACCTTGGCGTAAGCGCCTGCTCCTCTTTGCGACGATCCAAACATGGGCGTTCCTTTCGTTTATCTGTTACTGCTTACTGCGTATTCATGGCCGCTATCTGCGCCAGCTGCTGGCTCAAGTAGGTGCTGGTGGTGCTCATCTTGCTGATGGTGACGTCAAGGGCCGTGAACTGCGCGCGGTAGCGCTTCTCGGTCTCGGCCAGGCGCGCGTTCAGTGCGGTCTGCCGCTGCGTCAGCAATTTGATCGATGCGTTGATACCGTCGGTTCGCGCCGCCAGCGCGCCCCCGACGCCGAGCATCGCAGTGGCCATCTTGTCGAACTGGTAGGCGTAGCCTTGCGAATAGTTGACCGTGCCGCGCGCGCCCAGCGCGCCGGCAGAAACGGTCAGCGCCAAGCCGGTCGAATCGCCGGACGCGCTGGTGAGCGACTGGCCGTTACCGGTGGCGGCAGCGCCGTTGATCGTGCCGGCGACATCGACGCCAGCGAGCTCGGTCGGGCCGCCGGTGGCGAAATTCAGGTTGGTCTGGCCGTTGCCGCCGGTGATCGATACCCTCGAGGCCGATCCGAACCTGGTCGACGTCACCGTCAGCACGCCTCCCGATTCGGTCACTGCGGCGGTGGCGTCGTTCGACGAAAATTCGGTGGCGCCATTGATCCTCGACTGCAACTCGGTCGCCAGTTCGGCGGCGCTGGCGTACGATTTCTGCGTCAGCCTGATGGTGGCGGTCAGGCCGTTGAGCATGACGTTGACCGTGTCGTTGGTCGCGTCGATGACGGTGCCGGCCGGCGCGGTGGCGGTGCTGCTCCCCTTGGTGGCCAGCTGGGTCACATTCACCGCATAAGCGCCCGGCTTGGTCGCCGTGGTGAAACCCGTGTAGCTGACCAGGCTGTCGCTGCTTTTCCCCGCGGCGGCGAACAGGCCGGCGAAGCTGCTGAAATTGGTGCTGATCGCCTTCGACAGCTTGGCACTGTCGACCGCCAGGCTGCCGTCCTTCTGCACCGCCACACCGATATCGGACAGGCGCGCGAAGTCGCCCGCGCCGCCGGCCACTGCCTGCATCAGGACGGCACGGATCTGGGTCTGCATCGAACGCACTGTCGCTTCGCCGTTCAGGATCGCGGCCTGCTTGGTGGTCGGGTTGTAGGCGGCGGCGTCGATTAGCGTCTGGTTGATGTCGTTATATGCCTTGACGAATGCGTTAACCGAGGTGGTGACCGAAGCGGTGTCGCGCGTGATGGACACATTGGTCGCAGTGTCCGGATTGGTCTTGAGCAGGTTGAGCGTGACACCCGTGAGGACGTCGCTGACAGTGTTGCTCGGTTTGGAGATCTCGATGCCGTCGATGTTGAACTTGGCGTTCTGCGCCGCGCTGGTCTGGGTTAACGCCTGGGAGCCAGCTGGATCCTGGTTCAGCAGCGCCGACAGGCCGGTGTCCGGCGCCGTATCGGCGACCGAAATCTTCATGCTCGATGGAGCGCCGGTCGCGGTCGACGTCAACGTCAGGCGGTACGGGCTGCTGCCGCCGTCGTTGACGATGGTGGCCGAAACGCCGATGTCGGCCTTGTTGATGGTGTCGCGAATGCCCGCCAGCGTGTTGTTGCTGCTGTCGATGGTGATGCTCTTGAGACCCGCGCCAGCGCTGGTGAAGCTGGCGCTGCTGTATTTGCCGGTCGCCGGGTCGAGCGTGCCGCCGGCCACGGTGCCGAAGTCGATGCGGATGACGCCTTTGCCGATCGGCGCGGCGTCGCTGGCGACGCCGGTGGCGACCAGCTTCTGGGCCTGCGCCAGTTGGCTGACCTTCAGCGCGTAATTGCCCGGCGCGGCAGATGCGCCGGCGCTGGCGCTGGCAATCGTGGCGTCGCCGGTGCTGGCTTTCACGCTCTGGAACTTGCTAATGTCGGACAATCCCTTGACCGCGGTCTGGAACGACGAAATCGCGCCTTTCAGCGTGCCAAACCCCGACAGCTTCGCCTGATAACTGGCCGCTTGCGATGTCAGCTTCAGCAGCGGTTGTTGCTCAACCGACATAAGCTTGCTGACAATGCCATCGACATCCAGATTCGATCCGATACCGGCTGAGGAAAGACCCACTTTTTGACTCCCGCGAAAGACTAGAATATATCTTGTTATCGGCCCGATCTAACCGTACTTTAGACAGGGAAATACCCGTCTGTTCGGGTTCAGGCGCTCTGGCGGATCAGCATGCTTTGCAGCCGGTCTAGCGCCTTGGCGATGTCCAGCGCTTCCCGGGTCGGCATCTGCCGGATCACTTCGTGGGTCTTGGTATCGACCACCTTGACGATGGTGCGCTCGCTGTCGTGGTCGACCGAAAACTCAAGGTCGGGCGAGCGCGACTGCAGCAGGGCGTTAATGCTCTTGAGCGCCTGGGTGACTTCCTCGGCGTGCGGCTTGGGCGCCGGGCCAGCGCCGGAGGCGGGCGCGGCATCGGCCTCGCTCGTCCGGCCGGCTGCTTGCAGGACGGGATCCGGCTGGGCGCGTTCGACGGGCTTCGGCAGGGCGGCGGGGCTGTTGCCAAACGGGCGGACATCCATATTTTCTCCTTAAACGAAAAAACCTGGCCCGGAAGGTCCGGGCCAGGTTAGGACGTGATTAGAACGCGGCTGGATTAGCCGCGCAGCAGGGCCAGCACGCCGTTTGGCAGCGAGTTAGCCTGTGCCAGCATGGCGGTACCTGCCTGTTGCAGGATCTGGCCGCGGGTCAGCGCGGCGGTTTCGTGCGCGAAGTCGGTGTCCTGAATACGGCTACGGGAAGCCGACAAGTTTTCCGAAGAGGTCTGCAGGCTGGTCACAACCGAAGCGAAACGGTTCTGATAAGCACCCAGCGAAGCACGCGAGCTGTTCACTGCGGTCAGGGCCGAATCGATCGAGGTCAGCGCAGCGGACGAACCGGCAACCGAGCTGATGTTGATCGCCGAGATAGCCACGCCGGTGGCGCTCGCCGCCTTGTTGCCCATGCTGATGCCGACGTCGGCGGCGGAGGTGCCGCTGCCGCCCGAAGCCAAAGTGAAACCGCTGTTCGAGGTCGACGACAGCGTGAAGGTGCCGGCGTAGGTGCCTGCGGTCAGACCGGTGCGGTTAGTGGTGGCGGTGCCGGCCTGGCCGATGGTGATATTGCGGCCATCGGCGGCGGACAGCGTCAGCGCGCCGGTGGTGGCGTCGGCCGTCGCGGTGACGCCGGTTGCTGCGGACTGGGCGGTGATCGCGGTAGCGAGCGCCGAGCCTTGTGCGGCAGCGGAGCCGGCAGCGGTCACTGCACCGATGTTCACGCCGTTTATGGTCAGATCGCCGGCGGCGATATCGTCGGTGGTCGCCGTGAACGCGCTTGCGCCGACGCCGCTTTTCGAGTTTGAATTGACGGTTGCGGTCACGCCGGTCGAAGCGGCGTTGATCGCTGCTGCCTTGGCGATCGCGCTGCCTGCCGCGTTCGAGGTGGACTTGGTGTCCATCGCCGCCGTCGAGGCGCCAACTGCCACGCCGTTGATCATCAGGGTGTCCGCGGCAAAAGCGGTGGTGTTCGGCGACGACGAGGTGGCCGAAGCGCTGTAGCTGGCGCCGAGGGCCGAAGTACGCGAGCTGCCGATGTTGGCGATGGTGATCTTGTCGTTCGCGGTGTTGTTCGCGCCGATCTGGAAGGTCTGGTTCGAGAACGTACCGTCGAGCAGTTTGACACCGTTGAACGACGAGCTCGAAGCAACGCGGTCGATTTCCTGACGCAGTTGGTCAACTTCGTTTTGCAGCGCGGCGCGGTCGCTCGAGCTGTTCGAAGCGTTCGACGACTGAACCGTCAGTTCACGCATACGCTGCAGGTTCGAACCGATCTGGGCCAGATCGCCCTCGGCCGTTTGAGCCAGCGAGATGCCGTCGTTGGCGTTGCGTGCTGCCTGGTCGCTACCGCGGATCTGCGACGTCATACGCTCGGAAATTGCCAGGCCGGCGGCGTCGTCTTTTGCGCTGTTGATGCGCAGACCGGACGACAGACGCTGCAGCGACGTGGCCAGTGCGCCTTGCGACGAATTCAGGTTACGTTGTGCGTTCAGCGATGCGGTGTTGGTGTTGATAAAAGCTGCCATGATATTTCTCCAAAACTTGTATTTCGAGGTGGGCGACGTGCCGCGGTTCACCTTGGTCTGCTTCCCTGTTACGAAGCAATCAGACCGCAGTTGAGTCTGGTAACGGTGGGTGTTCCCAAAAGTTGATGGTGAGAATCGCTTATAAATTCATTTATTTGGTCTTCAATTTAGCGGCGGCGTCCCGCTAGACGGCCGATTTTTTTCTTTCTTTAGGGCGAAAAAAATTTTAATTTCATGGTCGGGCGTGGTCCTGAAGAGTAGGCTTTTTGATACTTTAGTGTTACCGTGGCAACATAAAGCCACGGCCGCCACCTGAAGGCACTCCATGCCGGCCCGAACCATGTCATCTTTATGAGACTTATGCGCAGTACAGACACACAAGCGATTGTCGACATTGCCTTGGTGGTCATCGCGCGCGATGAAGCGCGTTGCATCGAGCGCTGCCTGCAGTCGGCTAAAGGATTTATCGACCAGATGATCGTGCTCGACACCGGCTCCACCGACGCTACCGCAGAGATCGCCATACGCGCTGGAGCGCAAGTCGCGCATTTCGTCTGGAACGATGATTTTTCAGCGGCCCGCAACGCTGCGCTCGACTGCTCGACCGCGCGCTGGAACTTGGTGCTCGATGCCGATGAGTGGATCGACCCGGCGGCCGTCAACAGTGTCCTGCGCAGCGCCATCGCCCGGGCGGCGCCGTTTCTCGGCCTGCTGCCCATCGCCAGCCAGTTCGACCTGCACGGCGGCGTCGACGTGGCGTCGTCGTGGATCCCCCGTCTGCTACCGCGGGGCGTGCGCTACGAAGGGCGCATCCACGAACAGCCGGCTTCCGGCTTGCCTCGCCGCCGGCTGCAACTGCCGATCATGCACGATGGCTACCGGCAGCATTTCCTCGACCAGAAAGCCGGACGCAACGAGGCGCTACTGCTGAAGTCGCTCGCCGAGGCGCCGGGCGATACCCACCTTCTGTACGAGCTCGGCAAGAACTACGAGGTCTACGAGAACTATGAACTGGCGAGCGTCCGCTACCAGGAGGCGCTGGCGGTGTCGGGTGCCGGCGATGCATGCCGCCATGACCTGGTGGTGCGGGCGATTTTTTCCATGAAAAAAGCGCAACAGCATCAAGCGGCCATTCATCTGGCCGAAACGGAGATGCCGAACTGGCAGCACTCGCCCGATTTCTTCTTCGCGCTGGGGGACCTGCTGCTCGACTGGGCCAATCTGAACCCGGCCAGCGAGGTGGAGGAATTGCTGATCATGGTCGAAGCGAGCTGGCTGCGCTGCCTCGAGATCGGCGACCAGCCAACCTTGAGCGGCTCGGTCGTCGGCCGCGGCAGTCACCTGGCGGCGCATAACCTCGCCGTGTTCTATCGCTGCCTCGGCGATACGGCGCAAGCGGACCGCTACCAAACGATGTCGGCACGTTCAGCGTAAGCCCGGGTCTGACCCGCACTACGGGTCGGCGCGGTGTCCGTGTCGGATCACTCGGCCACGACCACGCGGTTCTTGCCGCTCGTCTTGGCCTGGTACATCGCCTTGTCGGCGCGCCCGATCAGCGCCGCTTGCTGCTCGTTCGGGATGCGCAGCGCGACCCCGGCCGAGAAGGTGATCAGAAGCTTCTCGTTTTCGTGCAGGAAGAAGTGCTTGGTCAGCTCGCGCTGCAGGCGCGTCATGGTCTGGGCCGCGGCCTCGATCGTGGTCTCGGGCAGCAGGATGACGAATTCCTCGCCGCCGAAGCGGGCGATCACGTCCATCGAGCGCAGCGTCTCCTTGACGATCTTGACCAGGTGGCGCAGCGCGCCGTCGCCGGCCAGGTGGCCGTGGGTGTCGTTGAGGCGCTTGAAGTCGTCCAGGTCGAGCAGGGCGACGCACAGCGGCGTGCCGCGCCGGTCCGAGCGCGCCGTTTCGCGCTCGAACACGTCGTCCAGGCCGCGCCGGTTCAGGCTGCCCGTCAGCTGGTCTTCGCGCACCAGTTCGCTCATGTGGCGCAATTCGGCCTCGAGCGCGGCAATGCGGCCCTCGGCTTCCTCAACTTCCTGGCGCGCGGCGACCATGCGGTCGCGCGCGGTCAGCGCCTCGGTCTGCACCAGGCGGGTTTCGCGCAGCACCTCGGCGACGACGTCGTTGAGGTCCTCGATCTTGTCGGCGCGGCTGATGCGCTCGGAAAAGCCGCCGATCTTTTCGTGGAAGTCGCCGGTGCTCGCGGCCACCGAGCCGAGGCGGTCGATGAAGGTCATCATCATGTTCTTGACGGTGACCTTGACGTCCGACAGGCTGTGCTTCAGCTTGCTCTGCTTATAGATGACGTCCTTCAGGCTGCGCGTGGCGTCCTCCAGCGAGCGCTGGTCCATCGGGCCGGCGATCAGCTCCTGCACCGATTCGATCTGGCCGCGCAGCCAGCTGTCGTCGTCGAGCAGGCCGCTGACGTTCTCCAGCAACAGCTTGAACAGGCGCAGCAGCAGCTCCTGCTGCTCGGCCACGTCGCCGCCCTTGATCTCGATCTGGTAGCACAGCTGCTTGAGGCGCAGCGCGATCTCGCCCAGCGCCTCGTCGGTGTGGGCCAGCTTGACGGCCGCGCCGAGCGACTCGGCCTCGGTGACCAGCGCCGGATGGCCGCCCAGCAGCGAGGCGACGGCGAAGGTCAGGGTGCGGCTGAGCAGGTCGCGCAGCGCCTTCGATTCGGCGTTCTCGTCGCCCGCCACTTCGATCGTGCTGGCCTTGCGGAAGTGCTTCTCGACCAGCTGCGACAGGCCGCGCGCGTAGCCGTCCCAGTCGCGCACCTTGACGGCGCGGTTGAAGCGGCGGCCGAAGTCGGCCAGGTCGCCCGGGGTGCCGGTCAGCTTGTCGGCGAAGCCGGTCAGCACCAGCTCGGCGCCGCCGGTTTGCTCCACCACAGGCGCGGGCGCCGGCGCGGCAGCCACGCCGGCGATCTCGTTGTAGATGTCGCGGTAGGCGTCCGGCGTCGGAGCGATGCGGCGCGTGGCAAGGCTGCGAAAGGCTTCGCGCGCGATGTCGGCGGGATTGGGCAGCGGGGTGGACATGTTGGAACAGACGGAAAGCAATTTGATGAAGGAATGATAATCGACTTCATCAAAAGTCATCGTTCGGAAAGGGATGGGAAAAGCCGCCTACTTCAACGCATTGAAAACGTTGGTCGAAATGTCACTCGATTAGCTGGTTCTTGATCGCATAGTGGGTCAGTTCGGCGCTGTTCTTGAGCTTCATCTTCACCAGCAGGCGCGCGCGGTATTCGCTGATGGTCTTGACCGACAGCTTGAGTTCCCCGGCGATCGCGCTGACCGTCTTGCCCGACGCGATCATGGTCAGCGTCTGGTACTCGCGGTCCGACAGCGCCTCGTGCGGCGCCGCCTCGTGGCCGTCGCCCAGCTGGCTGGCCAGTTCCTGCGCCAGCGCGGCGCTGACGTATTTCTGGCCGGCGGCGACCTGGCGGATCGCGTCGACCAGCTCGCGCGGCGCGCTCTGCTTGGTCAGGTAGCCGGCCGCGCCGGCCTTCAGCGAGCGGATCGCGTACTGGTCCTCGCGGTGCATCGACAGCATCAGCACCGCCATTTCCGGATGCTCCTTCTTGACCTGCTTGAGCACCTCGATGCCGCTGCGGTCGGGCATCGAAATATCGAGCAGCATCACGTGGCACTTGGCCTTGCGGAACAGCTTGATCGCGTCCAGCCCGTTTTCTGCCTCGCCGGCGACGACGATGTCGCGCGAGTCGGCCAGGATCTGCTTGAGACCCTCGCGCACGATGGCGTGGTCGTCGGCGATGAAAACGCGGATGGTGGATTTTTCGGTCATTGTTGCGGTTCCGTAGCCGGCGGGGCGAGCTTGATCTTGATGGCCACCATGGTGCCACCTCCGGGCGCCGCCGACAAGGCCATTGTGCCGCCCAGCGCGCGCGCACGCTCGCTCATGCCGCGCAGGCCGAACGAGCCGGGTTTGATGCGGTCGGCCTGGGCGACGCCGGCGCCGTTGTCGCAGATTTTCAGCGAAATGTGCTGGCGCTGGCGCTGAAGCGACACCGTCACCTGGCTCGCGCGCGCGTGCTTGGCGATGTTGGTCAGCGCTTCCTGGAAGATGCGAAACAGCGCGATCGCGTGGTCGGGCGACAGCTCGATGTCCTTCTCGTTGGTGCTGAAGCCGCAGGCGATGCCGTTCTGCTTTTCGAATTCGCGCACCTGCCATTCGAAAGCGGCGACGATGCCGAAGTCGAGCATCGGCGGGCGCAGGTCTAGCGAGATGCGGTGCACCGCCTCGATCGTGCGGTCGACCAGCGAGTCGACGTAGGCGGCCTTGTCGGCCAGCTGCGGCTGGTCCGGCGGCAGGCGCTTCGACAGCATCGCCAGCGCCATCTTGATGGCCGTGAGGTTGCCACCCAGGTCATCGTGGATCTCGCGCGCGATGCGGGTGCGCTCCTGCTCCTTGACCTCCTCGATGTGTGCGGTCAGCTCGGCCAGGCCGGCGCGCGAGTTGGCCGCCTCTTGCTGCTCCAGCTTGCCCGAGGTGATGTTGGTCATGATGCCGTCCCAGCGCACGCCGCCCTCGGCCGGGTGCGGCGTGGCGCGCAGGTTGATCCACTTGACGTCCTTCCAGGCGTCGATCCAGATCCGGCCTTCCCAGTTCCAGGCCGAGAGCGCGGCGGCCGAGGCCTGCATCGAATCGAGGTAGCCCTTGCGGTCCTCGGGAAGGATCAGGCGCAGGAACAGGCCGGGGTCCCGCTGCAGTTCCGCCGCGGACAGGCCGAGCAGTGCGGCGCAGCCTTCGCTCAGGTAGGGGAAGGAGACGGCGCCGGCGCCGTCCTGCGCCAGCTGGACCACCATGCCGGGCATGTGGCCGACGATGGCGTTGAAGCGGGCTTCGTAGTCGATGGCGGAATTGGTCGTCATGGGTCAGCGCCGCCGTGCGCGCCAGATCGCGATAAAACGGCGCAGCATGCGCGCCGGCCGGCTCGCGGCGCGCGCGCCAAATTTGACGCGCGGACGCAGGCGGGCGAAGGCGGTCCGGATCGCGCCGCGCATCAGCGCAGACAGCATGCTGGCGCGGCGATAGGCGTCGGTCGCCTTGAGGGTCGCGATCCAGCGGTCGCGCACGTCGATGAAGCGGCTGTGCCAGCGCTCGAACCAGGCCAGGGTGAGCAGGGTGGGGCGGGTCAGGAAATAGATGCGCGCCACCAGCGCGGCGCCGCCGATCTTGGCGACGACGATGACGGCGATACCGGAAATCGGGTGGCCGCTGGCGATGGCGACCAGCGCGAGAATTTTGACCGGCAGCAGCAGCAGTGCCGGCAGCACGAAGGCGGCCAGTGCGGCGTAGGGAGGCAGCGCGGCGACGTGGCGCTCGATCGCCTTGAGCGGCGGCCAGCTGGCGACCAGGCGCACCAGGCGCAAGCCGACGTCCCAGAACCATTCTTCCAGCAGCAGGATCAGCGCGCCCAGGTAGACCAGGGGCGAGAGCAGCCGGTTGCGCAGTGTGCGGGATCGTTTCATTGCGGCCATCATACCTTAACAGGGCGGCCGCACAGCGGGGTCCGGTCCTGCGGACCTGACCTCATTTTGCGGCGACCCGCTACAATACCCCTTATGAATAAAGCATTTGTCAAAGAGTCCGACGACGAGGACGAAGCGGAAGCGCTGGCCCTGGCGCAGGCGATTCCCGCCGGCGCCAAGAACTACATCACGCCGGCCGGCTACCAGCGCATCAAGGACGAGCTGCTGCAGCTGATCGACGTCGAGCGGCCGGAAGTGGTGAAGGTGGTGCACTGGGCGGCGTCGAACGGCGACCGCTCGGAGAACGGCGACTATATCTACGGCAAGCGGCGCCTGCGCCAGATCGACGGCCGGATCCGCTTCCTGACCAAGCGCATGGACTCGGCAGCCGTGGTCGATCCGACCGTCCATCACGGCAACGACCAGGTGTTCTTCGGCGCCACCGTGCACTACCAGAACGGCGCCGGCCAGCAGCACACCGTGACCATCGTCGGCATCGACGAACTCGACCCGCTCAAGGGCAAGATCAGCTGGGTGTCGCCGGTGGCGCGCGCGCTGACCAAGGCGCGCGAGGGCGACTTGGTGACGCTGCAGACCCCGCTGGGGACCGAAGAGCTGGAAATCCTCGGCGTCAGTTACCCGGCGCCGGAGCCGGACTGAGCGGCGGGTGAGCCGACCAGTGAGTCGAGGATCTCGGACGTTGCCGGCTTCGCTTTGGAGGTCCAGCGCATGACGCGGTAGCCGGCCTGCTGCAGCATGGCGTCGCGTTTCGCGTCCTTTTCGGCGTTGTGGGTACGGTCGTCGAGTTCGATGATCGCCACGATCTGGCCGTTGTCGCGCCGCTGGGCGACGAAATCGACGATCTTCTGACTGAACATGCCGCGCGCGCGCATGTATTCGCGGCCATTCAACTTCTTCGCGATCGCCGGCTCCAGCAGGGCGCCCATGGCAACCTGCGCGTGGAAGCGGTATTCGGGCACCGCGCGTTCGAGCCGGCCGAGGAATTCGAGTTCGTTCGCAGTGAGCATGGGCCGGGCCTTGAACGCGGTGGATTGTCGCCCCGCGGCGCCCTTCGCTGCCATTACGAGCGCGGCCATCACAACGGCGGCGAAGCAGGTCAGGAGTAGGGTCATGGACATGATATTTCCTTAAGGGTAGATGTATAAACAATACGCTCTTTTTCCTTATGGAAACTATTCAATTGTCACTGTCGCTTTTTTGTCGAAACGCGATGAGCGTTCGCCACACCCATACTCAAGTCTTTCAGATGGCCGCGCAGTCGGGGTCTGGTCCGCCGTCGCCGCAACAGCGAAAATATGGTAATTTCGATCACCCATACCCTCACAAACGGAGACCGCGATGCGATTCATGATTTTGCTGAAAGCCGACAAGGATACCGAAGCCGGCGTGATGCCTACCGAGCAGCTGCTGGCCGACATGGGCAAGTACAACCAGTCGCTGATCGACGCCGGCATCATGCAGGCGGGCGAGGGCCTGCACCCGACCTCGAAGGGCGCGAAGGTGCATTTCGACGGCGGCAAGGTCAGCGTAACCGAAGGCCCGTTCCCGTTGACCGGCGAACAGATTGCCGGCTTCTGGCTCTGGAAGTGCAAGTCGAAGGAGGAGGCGATCGAGTGGGTCAAGAAGGTGCCGATGCCGATGGCCAGTGGCAAGGCCGACATCGAGATTCGCCAGATATTCGAGGCGGAGGACTTCGGCGCCGAGTTCACGCCGGAACTGCGCGAGCAGGAAGAGCGCCAGCGCGCCCAGGTTCAATCGCAACAATAACAGCGGGGGCTGGTCCTGGGACCAGCCCCCCGGCGATCAGGCAATCCCAGCGGACGTAATTGCTCGCGCTGCGGTAATCAAGGCATCGAATTGGTCAATCAGTTCAAGCGCACAGGAAACGCAATCTCGCCGAATATGAGGGCGATCTTGATGTCAGGACGGGTTTTCTGGCGTCAAACGGTTCCGCCTTGAGCTTGCCGATGCGTTCCAGGTTCGTCAGTGCCGCCGATTCGGGCGATGCCATCTTCAGTCCCCTTTACAAAGAGTTTCGGCTGCTCCAGAACGCGCGCAATGAAGGATCGGCCATCGCGCACGCGCTGCGCAAACTCCTCCGAAGTATACAACGTCGGATTGACTACCCGGCCCAATTGCGCAGTTGCTGGCAGCAGGGCTTCCAGCAACTGCGCGTTCGACTGCAGCGATCCAATCACCATCAGGTCGACGTCGCTGCCGGCATGTTCGGTGCCTTTGGCGATCGACCCGTAGACGAAGGCCGCATCGATGAGAGGCCACAGTGGCTGAAGCGCAGCGCGCAGCACATCCGTCACACCAGACGTCTTGAGTACGATTGAACGTAGCTCCGCAAAGATCGGTGCGGCGTGGTTTGCCTGGTAATGTTTCTGGTTGCCGACCCAATGTACGCTCACCAGCGCAGCCGCTTCCAATCGGGCTAGTTCTCGCTGCACGGCCCCGGACCCGGATGCCGCCAAAGCGATTATTTCATTGGCGTAGAAAGAGCGTTCGGATTGACCAAACAACACCGCCAGCACGCGCTGTTGTGTCTTCGTGAATAATGCATCAGCGTAAATACCCATAAAAGGTATGTTAATACCCAAAATGGGCATGTGTCAACCGCGCTGCCGATTAGGCCCGCTCGCGCTCGACCCGCGTTACGCCGGCCACGCGCCGCAGATTGCGGATCAGGTGCGCCAGGTGTACCCGATCCTTGACCTGGATGGTGAAGCGCAGCTGGGTCATGACGTGTTCGAGGTCCTCGTCCATGCCGACGTAGCTGATGTTGGCGTCGGATTCGCCGATCTCCGCGGCGACCCGCGCGAGAATGCCTTTTTCGTTGTTGATCAACACCCGGATCCGGCAGTCGAAGCGGCGGTTCAGCTCCGCTCCCCACTGCACCGCGATCCAGCGGTCCGGCTCCTTGATGCGCAGGCGCTTGGCCGGCATGCAGTCGCTGGTGTGCACGATCAGGCCCTGGTCGCGCCGCAGCTGGCCGATGATCTGGTCGCCCGGGATCGGCAGGCAGCACGGCGCCAGCTGCACCGACACGCCTTCGCTGCCGTAGATCGTCACCGGGTCCAGCTCCGCCGGGATCAGGTGGTGCTCGGACGGCAGGTTGCCCTGGTCGTCGTCGATCAGGCCGAAGATGTGGCGCGCGACCAGCGCGGCCATGCGCTTGCCGATGCCGATTTCCGCGTACAGGTCTTCCATCGACTTGGCCGACGATTCGTTGAGCAGCTTTTCAATCGTCGCCTGCGGCAGCTCGGGATTGATATTCAGCGCGGACAGCGCCTGGGCCAGCAGTTCCTGGCCCAGCTCGACCGACTCGCCCAGGTTCACCGTGCGCAGGTGGTGGCGGATCGCCGATCGCGCCTTGCCGGTGCGGACAAACGCCAGCCAGGTCGGGCTCGGGCGCGACGACGGGTCGGTGACGATTTCGACGATGTCGCCGTTATGCAGCTCATTGCGCAGCGGCGCCGGCTCGTTGTTGATCTTGACCGAGACGGTGTGGTCGCCGATGCCGGTGTGAATCGAGTACGCGAAGTCGAGCGCCGTGGCGCCGCGCGGCAGCGCGATGATCTTCGATTTCGGCGTGAACACGTAAACCGAATCGGGGAACAGGTCGACCTTGACGTGCTCGAGGAATTCGGCCGAGTCGCCGGTCTGCTGCTGGATGTCGAGCAGCGACTGCAGCCAGGTGTGGGTCTTCTGCTGCAGGTCCGACAGGTTCGACTCGTTGTTCTTGTACAGCCAGTGCGCGGCCACGCCCGATTCGGCGGTGCGGTGCATTTCCTGGGTGCGGATCTGGAATTCGACCGGCGTGCCGTACGGGCCGATCAGGGTGGTGTGCAGCGACTGGTAGCCATTCAGCTTGCGGATCGCGATGTAATCCTTGAACTTGCCCGGCATCGGCTTGTACAGGCCGTGCAGGGTGCCCAGCGCCACGTAGCACTGGGCGAAGCTGTCGACCACTACGCGAAAGCCATACACGTCGAGCACCTGCGAGAACGACAGGTGCTTGGTGCGCATCTTCTTGTAGATGCCGTACAGGGTCTTTTCGCGGCCGTAGACTTCGGCCGGAATCTCGGCCACCGCCAGCGTGGTCTTGACCGACTCGAGGATCTTCTTGACCACTTCGCGCCGGTTGCCGCGCGCCGCCTTGACGGCCTTGGCCAGGGTCCGGTAGCGCATCGGGTACAGGTGCGCGAACGACAGGTCCTGCAGCTCGCGGTAGATGGCGTTGAGGCCAAGCCGGTGCGCGATCGGCACGTACACTTCCATCGTCTCGGCGGCGATGCGGCGCTTCTTGACCGGCGCCATGTGCTCGAGCGTGCGCATGTTGTGCAGGCGGTCGGCCAGCTTGATCAGGATCACGCGCACGTCCGACGCCATCGCCAGCAGCATCTTGCGGAAGTTCTCGGCCTGCGCCTCGATCAGGCTCTGGAATTCGATTTTCTCGAGCTTGGACAGGCCGTCGACGAGGGTGGCGACCGGCGCGCCGAAGCGTTCGATCAGCTCTTCCTTCTTGACGTCCTGGTCTTCCATCACATCGTGCAGCAGCGCGGCCATGATGGCTTGCGCGTCGAGCTTCCAGTCGGCGCAGATTTCGGCGACGGCGATCGGATGGACGATGTAAGGCTCGCCCGACTTGCGGACCTGGCCCAGGTGCATCTCGTCGGAAAAACGATAGGCTTCCTTGACCTTCTTCAGTTCGGCGGGGGTGAGGTATTCGGACAGCCGGGCAGACAGCGCGGTGAACGAGGCGACCGCGGGCGCGGCGGCCCGTTCGGTTTCTTGCGGCTTCGACGCCGAGCGCCTGTCTCGGGTCTTGGGGGTGCCTGAATGTGTCGAATCCGGGGTAGTCAGGTTCATACGCTTGGTCAATCAGCCGCAGTGTGATGAAAGGATACCAGAATGGCGGGTTGACACATTAGGCGGAGCGCCTGTTACATCGGCACCTTTTTCAGCATTTCGATGCCCACCTTGCCGGCGGCGATTTCGCGCAGCGCGACCACGGTCGGCTTGTCCTTGGCGTCCACTTTCGGAGTATGGCCCTGCAGCAGCTGGCGTGCGCGATAGGTCGCGGCGAGGGTCAGCTGGAAGCGGTTAGGAATATTCTTCAAGCAATCTTCAATGGTAATACGGGCCATAGTTACTCCAAATAGTGTGAATTTGCCGGGGCTGAGAGGGGATTACGACTGCTGCGCATGGATGCCCAACTGGGCAAATAGCGAGGCGTTACGCGCGGCTTGCTGAGGAAACCGGGCACGTGTCGCTTTGACAATCGCACTCATCTCGGACAAGGCGACGTTGAACTCTTCATTAATAATAGCATAGTCGAACTCGGGAGCGTGAGCGATCTCGCCGCCGGCGGCCAGCAGGCGCTTGGTGATGACGTGCGGTTCGTCCTGGCCGCGCTTGTACAAACGCTCTTCCAGCGCGGCGATCGAGGGCGGCAAAATGAAGATGCCGACCGCCGACGGGAACTGCTTGCGCACCTGGCGTGCGCCCTGCCAGTCGATTTCCAGCAGCACGTCGGTGCCGGCCTTCATGTCCTTTTCGACCACCAGGCGCGAGGTGCCGTAGTAATTGCCGTGCACCTCGGCCCACTCGAGGAATTCGCCGGCGTCGGCGCGCGCGACGAAGTCCTCGGGCGTGGTGAAGTGGTATTCGCGGCCGTCCTGCTCGCCCGGGCGCGGCTGGCGCGTGGTGGTCGAGATCGACAGCTTGATGGCCGGCTCCTGGGCCAGCAAGGCGTTGACCAGGGTCGATTTGCCGGCGCCCGACGGCGCCGCGACGATGAACAGGCTGCCGGCGAAGGCGGTATGGGTATTCATGATAAAAAAATCCTAAGTGTTAATCCTACGGCCAGCGGCGGCGTCAAAACATGGGGTCAGGTCCGGCGGACCTGAGCCCGTTCTTGTCGGCGCCGCGGTTTTTATTCGAGGTTCTGCACCTGCTCGCGCATCTGCTCGATCAGCAGCTTCAATTCCATCGAGGCGTCGGCAAGTTCCTTGACCGAGGCCTTGGCGCCCAGCGTATTCGCTTCGCGATTCAGTTCCTGCATCATGAAGTCGAGGCGCTTGCCGACCTGCCCGCCTTTTTTCAGGATGTGGCGCGTTTCGGTCAGGTGGGCGGTCAGGCGCGACAGCTCTTCCGAAACGTCGATCCGGATGCCGTACAAGGTCACTTCCTGGCGGATCCGCTCGAACGCTTCCTGGCGCGACAGGGTCGACGGGGCGCCGTGGCCGGCCAGGCCCAGCGCGTCCTGCATGCGCTCGATCGCCTTCTGCTGGAACTGCGCGATCACCTGCGGGATCAAGGGCGTGATGCGCTTGACAATGACGTCCATCGCGTCGATGCGCGACTCCAGCATGGCTTGCAGCGCCGCGCCTTCACGCTGGCGGCTGTCGACGAAGGCGGCGACGGTGCGCGCGGTGAGGGCGGCGACGTCGGCCTGCAGCGACTCCTGGCCGACTTGCGCTTCTTCGATCACGCCGGGCCAGCGCAGCAGCTCGGCCACCGTCATGACGGGCGCCGAGGCGAAGTGGCGGGTGACTTCCTCCTGCAGGCGGGCCAGGTCGGACAGCAGCGACGCGTTCAGCGCCTGCGAGCCGCCGGCGACCTTGCGGCCGAAGCTCAGGCGCGCTTCAACTTTGCCGCGCGTGATGGCGGCCATGATTGCCGCGCGCAGGTCCGGTTCGAGTGCGCGCAATTCGTCGTTGATGCGAAACTGCAGGTCGAGAAAGCGCGAGTTGACGCTCTTGATCTCAATCGTCAGTGTTCCTGCCGCGCCTTCGCTGGTCGCGACCGCATAGCCTGTCATGCTTGAAATGCTCAATGGAGTCCCCGGTTTTTATCTTTTCTTTACAAAGCTGTGATTTATCCACACAATCGCCGTGTTAAGCAAGGAACCCTTCATGGCTGCACAAAACAACGCCCCATTGCCCGATGGGCTGGAAATTGCTGGATATCGCATTGTAAAGAAAATTGCGTCCGGTGGGTTCAGTATTGTTTACCTGGCGTATGACGGCGAGGGCAACGCGGTGGCCATCAAGGAATACCTCCCGAGCGCCCTCGCGCTGCGCCAGCCGGGCGAGCTGATTCCCGTCATCGAACGCAAGAACCTGCCGGTTTTCCGCATCGGCCTCAAGTGCTTTTTCGAAGAGGGCAGGGCGCTGGCGCTGATCGCCCATCCCAACGTGGTGCGGGTACTGAACTTCTTCCGCGCCAACGAGACTGTCTACATGGTGATGGCCTACGAATCGGGCCATTCGCTGCAGGAGCACATCGCGCGCCTGAACGCCAAGGGCAGCAAGGTGGGCGAGGCGTTCGTGCGCCAGGTCTTCACCGAGGTATGCAGCGGCCTGCGCGAAGTTCACGCCAACAAGCTGCTGCACCTGGACCTGAAGCCGGCCAACATCTACCTGCGCACCAGCGACGGCAGCCCGATGCTGCTCGACTTCGGCGCCGCGCGCCAGACCATCAACGCCGACGTGCCCAAGCTGACGCCGATGTATACCCCCGGCTTCGCGCCGCCGGACCTGTATTCGAAGGCCGCGGCGCTGGGGCCTTGGTCGGACATCTACAGCATCGGCGCCTCGATGTTCGCCTGCATGGCCGGCCAGCCGCCGCAGCCGGCCGACCAGCGCAAGACCGAGGACAAGATGGAGCCGCACTACGCCAGGCTGGCGCCGCATTACTCGCCCGAGCTGGTGGCGATGGTGCGCTCCTGCCTGGAGCTCGATCCGCTGGCGCGCCCGCAGAGCGTGTTCGCGCTGCAGAAGCTGCTCCAGGCCCCGATGCCGGCAGCGGCCCCGGCCGCGGCCGACACCTTGTCGGGCCAGCTGCGCACTCTGGTCGGGCGTTTGGGCGCCATCGGCCGCAAGAAAATCAACTGATCCCGGAGCGCGCAGATGCAATTTTCCGTCTACCAGCAAAGCCATATCGGCGGCCGCAAGGTCAACCAGGACCGCATGGGCTACAGCTTCACCCGCGACGCGCTGCTGCTGGTGCTGGCCGACGGCATGGGCGGCCACCTGCGCGGCGAAATGGCCGCGACGATCCTGATGCAGACCATGTCGGCGCTGTTCCAGAAGCAGGCCACGCCCTACGTGAAGAAGCCCGAGCGCTTCCTGGAGGAGGCCTTCCTCGAAGCGCACCACGAGATCCATCGCTACCGTGCCGAGAACAACATGCCGGACACGCCGCGCACCACCGCGGTGGCCTGCCTGATCCAGCACAACACCGCGATCTGGGCCCATTGCGGCGACTCGCGCCTGCTGTGGATGCGGCGCGGCCAGGTGCTCGGGCGCACGCGCGACCATTCGCACATCGAGCACCTGATTGCGCGCGGCCTGGCCGATCCGTCCGAGCGCGCCACGCACCCCGACCGCAACAAGCTGTATAACTGCATCGGCGCCTCGTCGCTGCCGAAGGTCGACGTGGCGCGCCAGGCGAGCCTGCAGCCGGGCGATGTGATCCTGCTTTGCTCGGACGGCCTGTGGGGCCCGCTCGACGAAGAGGAAATCACGAACCGGCTGGCGACCCAGACCATCGTGCGGGCGATTCCGGAGCTGGTCGAACTGGCCGTGTCGGTCGGCGGCCCGACCTGCGACAATACGACCGCGCTTGCGATCATGTGGCAGGGCTCGGATGCCGACGCCGCCTCGCCGCTGTCGGGCGAGCCGACCGTGATCACCACCGACATGCTGCCCGATAACCTGGTCAGCACCACGATCCAGGCCGAGCCCGAGCCGGCCGCGGCGACCGAGGTCGACGCCTTCAACGACGACGAAATCGAGAAGGCGATCGCCGAGATCCGCGGCGCCATCGAGCGCTCCACCCAGATACTCAAATAACAATTCACTTCAAGGACTTCCATGACTTTTGCAAATCGCCCGAGCGGGCGCGCCGTCGAACAGCTGCGCGAGATTCGCCTGACCCGCCAGTACACCAAGCACGCCGAAGGATCGGTGCTGATCGAGTGCGGCGACACCAAGGTCATTTGCACCGCCAGCATCGAAGACAAGGTGCCGGGCTTTTTGAAGGGCAAAGGGCAGGGATGGATGACGGCCGAATACGGCATGCTGCCGCGCTCGACCCACACCCGCATGGACCGCGAGGCCGCGCGCGGCAAGCAGTCCGGCCGCACCCAGGAGATCCAGCGCCTGATCGGCCGTTCGCTGCGCGCCGCGTTCGACCTCGAAGCGTTCGGCGAGCGCACCTTGCACCTCGACTGCGACGTGATCCAGGCCGATGGCGGCACGCGCACCGCGTCGATCACCGGCGCGATGGTGGCGGCGTACGACGCCTTCCGCCAGCTGCAGCAGCGTGGCATGATCGCCGAGATCCCGCTGAAGAGTTTCGTCGCCGCGATTTCGGTCGGCGTGTACCAGGGCATGCCGGTGCTCGACCTCGATTACGTCGAAGACTCGGGCTGCGACACCGACATGAACGTGGTGATGACCGAGGCCGGCCACTTCATCGAAGTGCAGGGCACGGCGGAAGGCGCAGCGTTCGACCGCGCCGGCATGAACCGCCTGCTCGACCTGGCGCAGGCCGGCATCGCCGACCTGATCAAGCTGCAGAAGCAGTCGCTCGGTATCTAAACGGAACGCGGCGCCGGAATATCGGGGTCTGGTCTGAAGTGCCACCTAAAAGTTGGACGCCAACTTTTAGGTGGTTTATGACAAAGTATGACGAGCAATTCAAGCTGGCCGTCGTCCGTCAGTATCTTGATGGCGATATAGGCTACAAGCAGCTGGCCAGGCAGCGCGGGCTTGCGCATTCGATGGTCCATCGTTGGATTAGCTGGTTCCAGGCTCATGGCACGTTCATCGCGGGCAATCAGGTCGGCCCGTATAGCGCCGACTTCAAGCT